>JBNKGB010000060.1:0-27973 GCA_050289605.1 Roseibium sp.
CATCCCGGACATCACCAACCCGTTCTTCGCCCAGCTGGCCGCCAGCGTCGAGCGCGCTGCTCAGGACTACAGCCATTCCCTCATGCTCGCGAGCTCGCACAACGACAGCGGGGCCGAACAGGATCATGTCCTGGCGTTTCTGGACCGTTCCGTGCGCGGTATCATCGCGATCGCCTCAAGCGAACATCCGGATCTGCATCTCAAGTCCCCGGTGCCGGTCGTTTCGCTTGACCGGCGTTTCGGAGCCTTTCCCCTGGTGTCGATCAACCATGCCCGGGGCGCCGCCCTCATCGCCGACCATCTGTTCGAACTAGGTCATCGCCGCATTGCCTACATCGCCGGCCCGCCCGATACGGAAGCAGGACGAGCGCGCCGGGAAGGCTTCGTCACGCGCATGAAACAGCTCGATACCTCGATGGACCTGGAGGTTGTCTTCGGCAAGTTCGACTATGGATCAGGGGAAACGATCGGCCGCGACCTGCTGTCGCGTTCGCCCCAGGATCGTCCAACGGCCATTGCCGCCGCCAGCGATCAGCTGGCCATCGGCGCGCTGCGTGCCGCAAGGGACCTTAACGTCGAGGTGCCACGCGACCTCTCGGTGACCGGCTTCGACGACATCCTGCTCGCCAATCTCGTCGTGCCGCGTCTCACCACCCTGCGTCAGCCGACCGACATGCTGGCGCGGCGGGCCGTGGAGCTGCTTTTCAGCAAAGCCACGGACATCGGCGACGAGATGATTGACGGTGCCCTCGTCAAACGAGGGTCCACAGGACCGGTGCCATGGCGGGATGGGGAACCCACGGGCGTGTGAATTCAGGAAATCCGGCCTCTCGGCCGGTTAGAAAAAAGAGAGGTGGATCAATGCTCAAAGGCATACGAGCCGAACTTAGCGGCGATATTCTTCAGGCGCTCAGCACCATGGGCCACGGCGACGTTCTGGTCGTTTCCGATGCCAATTTTCCCTCCGATTCCGTTGCCCGGCAGACACGGCTCGGCAGGCTTCTGACGATGGAAAACATACCGGCGCCGCAGGCAATCGACGCCATTCTCTCGGTTTTCCCGCTGGATACGCCCCTGCAACCATCCGTGGGCCGCATGGAAGTGATCGGCCAGCCGGACGAGATCCCGCCGATCCAGCAGGAAGTCCAGGCCATAGTCGACCGGGCAGAAGGAAAATCCGCTCCCATGTATGCGGTCGAGCGGATGGCCTTTTATGAAATCGCGAAGAAGGCCCATTGCGTCATCGCGACCGGTGAACTCAGGTTTTACGGATGCTTCCTTCTGACCAAGGGCGTCATCCCGATCGAGGACGTCGTCAGATGAACAGGCAGGGAATTGTCATTCTCGGCATTTTTGCCGCCGACACCGCATACAAGGCCAAACGGTTGCCTCATATCGCCGAAACGCTGATGGGATCGGGCTTCTCCCTCGGCCCGGGCGGCAAGGGGTCCAACCAGGCGATTGCCGCGGCCAAGGCCGGCGGCAAATCCACCCTCATATCTAGAGTTGGCAAGGACCCCTTCGGCGACATGGCGCTGGCGGCCTATGCCGAGGCTGGGGTCAGGGCCAGGGTAATGCAGATGGAGGACGTTTCAACCGGCGCCGCCTTCATTTTCGTAAACGAGGACAATGGCGAAAACGCCATCATCGTGGCCCCCGGCGCGGCAGGTCTGATCGGTGTCGAGGACGTCGACGCCAACCGGTCCGACATCGAGAATGCGGCCATCTTCATGACCCAGCTCGAACAGCCGCTTGAAGCTGCCCTTCACGCTCTAGCCATTGCGAAGAAGGCGGGCGTAACGACGGTGTTCAATCCCGCTCCGGCACGTGCCATTCCTGACGAAATGTACGCCCTGGCCGATTTCATCGTGCCCAACGAGGTGGAAGCGGCCGAGCTTGTCGGACACCCCATTGAAACCGACGACCAGGCCCGGGCGGCCGGCGACATCCTGCTTCAAAGAGGGGCAGGCACCGCCATCATCACGCTCGGCGAAAGGGGCGCGCTTTATCACACGGCCGGCAGGAGCGAGCTCGTCCCGGCCTGTTCGGCGGGCAAGGTGATCGACACCACCGGTGCCGGCGATGCCTTTCTCGGCGGTTTCGCCACAGCCCTTTCCGAGGGACGCGAACCGGTCGACGCAGTGCGCTTCGGCTGCGCGACGGCGGCGATTGCCGTCACCCGCACCGGCACCGCACCGGCCATGCCGGCGCGGGCGGAGATCGATGCCCTTCTGCAATCGGCGTGAAGAGGTGCCGGGTCTGGACTCAGGCCCGGCAGCCGCCATCAGTCCTGCAACAGCAGCGTTTGCCCCCTCTTCACGGTTTTGAGCGCAATGAGGCTCCTGTACTTGCGAACCAGCGTGTTCTGGTCCGACATCAAACGTTCGATGAAGGCGTTGTATTCGGCAAGGTCGCGCACGGCGACCAGCAGGACATAGTCCATCTCTCCGGTCACGTACCAGCAAGACTGGACCTCCGGCGCACGGCTCAGCCAGCGGTCGAACTGCTCGAGCGTGTGGCGGTGCTCGTTCTTGATTTCCAGTTCGACGAGAACGGACAAAGTCCTGTCGACCGCAGTCGGGCTGACGACCGCCACGATCTTCTCGATGATACCTTCCCGCTTCAGCTTGCCGATCCGCCGCTCAACGGCCGAGGTCGACAGGCCCACGGCTTCGGCAATCGTCTTGCCGGGCTGGTCCGCGTTGTCCTGCAAGATCGAAAGGATGTGATGATCGACGCTGTCCAAGGCGTACCTCCCCGCTTTCACGCGCAATTTCCGCGTCTATATTCAGTGGTACGCGGACTATCCGCAAGATTTTGATCTATCATCGCGGCATGACAAAACAACTCCCGCTCTCAACGCACAACATCGATGACGCCCGAAAGCGGATCGATCCGATCTTCCTCAACTCCCGGCTTCTGACCACGGACAAACTCGGCTTCTCCCTTTTCGCCAAGGATGAGACGGACAATCCCATCCGCAGCTTCAAGGGGCGCGGCACCGGTTATTTCCTGGCGAAGGCTCCGCGGTCGGACGCCCCATTGGTCACAGCATCCGCCGGGAACTTCGGCCAGGGTCTGGCATTCAACGCCGCCAGGCACGGCCGGTCCCTGGTTGTCTTTGCCAGCGTCAACGCCAATCCGGGAAAGATCGAGGCCATGCGCAGCCTTGGTGCGGAAGTCCGGCTCGCCGGCGAAGATTTCGACGCCGCCAAGGACTTTGCAAGGCGATACGCCGCTGAGGAAAAGCTGGAATTCATCGAAGACGGGGCCGATGCCGCCATTGCGGAGGGAGCCGGAACGATCGCCGCCGAACTGACCGATCAGGCGGAGGCTCTCGATTTTCTCTTCCTTCCCCTCGGAAACGGCGCGCTTGCTGCCGGGATGGGCGCATGGATCAAGGCGCAATCGCCTCACACCAGGGTCATCGCCGTGGTTGCGAGAGGTGCGCCCTGCATGGCGCTTTCCTGGGAGGCGGGCAAGGTCGTCGAAACGCCGGAGGCAAATACCATCGCCGACGGCATTGCGGTGCGCACGCCGGTTCCCGCGGCCCTGAAATGGCTTGAGGACACCATCGACGGCATCGTCCGGATCGACGAAAGCCAGATCCTGGAAGGAATGCGCTTCGTCCACCAGACATGGGGCCTTTGCGTCGAGCCTTCGGGAGGGGTCGGGCCTGCGGCCATCCTTGCCCGGGCGGCGGATCTGAAGGGAGCCCGTGTCGCTACCGTTCTGGGCGGCGCCAATCTCACGGAACGGCAGTTGAAAACATGGTTTTCTTGGCCGGAGGAAGGATAACGCGATGGTTGCTCGACCGATCCTGCAATTCGGTGACGCGCGGCTGCGCATGCGAACCGAACCGGTCGAACCGGCCGATATGTCCTGGCGCGCCGATGCCGTCGATCTGCTGGAGTCTCTCGACACCGTGCGCCGGATCTCCGGTTTCGGACGCGCTCTGGCTGCTCCTCAGATCGGGTCCCGGTTCCGCTTAATCGCCTTCGACTGTGCGCTCGGGAAATTCGTGGCCGTCAATCCGGAGATCACCTGGGCCTCGCCGGACCGGCAGACGATCTGGGACGACTGTTTCAGCCTGCCGGGTGTCTGCATGGGCGTGAGCCGGCACGCCTCGGTTTCCTTCCGCTGCAGGACGCCGGACGGCGACGAGCAGCTGTTTGAGCGCCTCGATGCTTCTCTGGCAGAACTCGTGCAGCACGAGGTCGACCATCTTGACGGCATTCTCATGATGGACCGGCTGATCGCCCCGACGGCGATCATCAGCCGCGAACTGGCATTTCAGGTTGAAGTCGGCGCGGTCTGATCCTCCGCTCAGGAAAGGATAACGCCCGCATTTGTCGTGAGGATGGTCAATATCGCAGCCGTGAGGAGCACCGAAGCGACTCCCAGTGACAGGCCCAGAGCCGTCACGACGCCATCGCGCTCGACAATCCCGACCCCGGCGATGAAGAGCGAAACCGCGGGAAACCATCCGCTGAGGGGCACCGGCAGAAACAGGGCAAAGGCGATTATGAAGAGCAGTCCACCGAGCGGGCGTTCGCTCTTGCTCGTGAAGAACTGCTGGTGGCGGGGCCTTAGTACGCGTTCCAGCCGTCGGGTGACCGGCCTCAGGCGCAGGACGGTTTTTCGGAGCTTGGCGTAGTTGAGACGCAGCCGCGCAAGCGGCCCCGGAAGCCGCACGTGAGGAAACCCGAGCACCATCTGCGCGGTCGTGATCAGAAGCGGCAGGGCGGTGACGAGCGACGACCCCGGCGGAAGCGGCAGGAGCGTCAGCAGCGAAAACAGCGAGATGGCCCAGCCAAAGGACGTTTCGCCAAGCGCGGACAAGAGGTTGCCCAGGGTCAGAGTGTCGGCGTGATGCTGGTCGCGGGACGCACGCAGGATCGGCAGTGACAGCGAAGGTTTCCGGCGCGTCCGGTTCAGCGGGCACACGGACGTGCTCTCCTGGGGCGGAATCAAAGTCATGTTTTTTCAAATGATGAAAACGTCATCCTGCGGCAGTACGCCTCGGCAACCGTCTTTGCAACAATCTTGTTGTGATCCGTCCCCGATCGCTGCCGCCTGTTTCTCGCCGCGCGGTACGAAAATCAGGAACCCGGTTCTGTAAAACTGACATCTGTAGGAAATACCCATATGTGTTTGAAGAATTTGCTTAATTTTAAATTAAAACTTGTCGTTTATGGATAACGTATACTTAATTCTGGTCGGAATGAGAAATGTTGCCGGAGGTCACTTTAAGGAATTTTGCTGGACTTGCCGTAGGGTTCACCCTTCTGACCGGCTGCAACAGCACAGTGACGCCACCGCCGGAAATCGCGCTGCCACTTGCCTATTCTTCGGGGAAATCCGTGTCGCGCGGTGACATACCGTCTCAGACGAGGTGGTGGCTCTCATTCGGCGATCCCCAGCTGAATCGTCTGATCGACCAGGGTCTTGAGGCCAATCTCGACATTCGTCAGGCTTATGCGCGGCTTGCCGCGGCCAACGCGGTGCTTAGGCGGGCGGGTGCCGATGGAAGGCCGCAACTGACCGCCGAAGCCGGGTTTGCGGGCTATGGCAGTCATGCGCAGGGGCGCCACAAGGTGGGCGGGCGCGGCACCGGGTCGCTGTCATTCAATCTCGGGATTGATCTCTTCGGTCGTTACGCGAACGAACGCAAGGCCGCCGAAGCCCGGCAGGCGGCGGCTTTTGCCAATGTGGAAGTCGTCCGCCTGGCTTATCTGGCGGATCTCACGGCGAGCTACATCGACCTGCAATACTTCCGTCAGGCGCTCTACGTTGCAAACCAGAACATTGCCTCCTACCGCAAAACCCTCGATCTTACCCTCGACATGCGCACGGCCGGGATCGCAACAAATCTGGATGTGGCGCAGGCACAGGCACAGGTGGACGCCGCCCAGGCCGAGCTTCCCCTGTTTTACAAGGGAGCCGACCGGTCGGCCAACCGGATCGCCACGCTTCTGGACCGGCCTGCAACCGGCTTTGCCGGCTCGCTGGACAATGGCAGGCATCAGCCACAACCGAAGGCAACCGGCAGTCTGGCCCCGGGCGTGCCTGCGGACCTCCTGCGCAACCGTCCAGACATTCGGCGCGAGGAGTTTTTTCTCGCCGCGGCCGCGGCTGAAATCGGCGTGGCGGAAGCGCAATTGTACCCTGCGCTCTCGCTCACCGGAAACATCGACGCCTCCACGTTGATTGCGACCGGAAATCCTGCGAGTGCCGCCTTGTGGGCCTTCGGACCGTCCCTGTTGGCACCGATCCTCGACGGGGGGCGGCTCAGGGCGAATGTCGACATTGCCAAGGCGGATACGCGCGACCAGTACCTCGCCTGGCGCAAGGCTGTCCTGCGCGCGGTCGAAGAGGTGGAAACGGCCCTGGTGGCGGTCAAGCGCAGCCAGCAGCAGGTGCTCGCCTATCAGCGGGTGGTGCGTTCCTATGAGAAGGCGAGCAAACTGGCCCGGGAAAGTTACCGTGGGGGGACGGGAATAATTCTGGATGTTCTTGCCGCCGAAAGATCCCTGTCCGAAGGGCGTCTTGCCCTTGCTGACAGCCTTCGCCAGCTTGGCAAGGATTATGTCAGTCTGCAGGTCGCCATCGGCGGCGGTGCTGCGGTCACCGGGGCCCTGGAAAGCCTGACCACCGGCAGCACCGGCCATATTGCTGTTTCCGCCCCGGTTTACCTTCCTGCCTTGCCGAAAAAGGAGCAGAAGACCGCCGGGACGTCGGCTCCGAAGAAAACCCCGCATAAACCGGGCGCCGGATTGCGTTTCAATCGTGCGGGCTGACGAACCGGTTCCATAGCAAGACCAATACCACCACCAGGCCAATACTTCCGCCAGTATGGCGGGTGGATGGATCTATCCGGCCTTCTCGACCGGTTCGGTCATCATCAGGTCGATTTGCGCCAGGGTTGCGGCGAGGGCGGCATTCATCTTTTCCAGGAGCGCCGTCAGTTCTGCGGTCGGGATGTCTTCCTGGCCTCTCAGCCTGTTTTCCATGATCTCGGCAAGGGCGGCGAGGCCCGTCGCGCCGAGGATCCTGCTTGAACTCTTGAGCGTATGGGCGGGCAGGACACCCTCATCCCGAGCCCCCTCCGCAATCGCCCTGGCGAGCATGTCGAGGTAATTGCGCGAATCCGTCCTGTAGAAGGAAACGAGCGCGTCGAACTTTTTCATGGAACTGCGGGTTCGCTGGAAGTCGCGAAGGTCCATCAGGGGAACCCGTTCCTGGCCGTCAATCGCCGGGGGGGCGGCTGCAGGTTGCGCGGACCGCGGGGTAACTTCGACCTTGGCAGGCTTGCTCGCCGGCACGGGAACGGGAGCAGCGGCGGGAAGGCGATATACTTCGGCGGTCCGCTTCGGCCCGGCCTTCGGCGTAAGGCGGCGCTTGAATTCCGGATCCTTCAGCAATCTTTCGAACATTTCGTTGATCGCCGTTGCCTGCATCGGCTTGGCAAGGAAATCGTCCATGCCGGCGGCCAGGCATTTTTCGCGGTCGCCCTTGAGGGCATTGGCGGTGATAGCCACGATCGGGCAGCGCGCAGTGACGCCCTCCGACATCATCTTCCGCATGCGCCGCGTTGCCTCGTAACCGTCCATCACCGGCATCTGGCAGTCCATGAGCACAATATCGTAGGAATTGGCCGCGATCCGGGAGAGAGCCTTTTGGCCGTTGTTGACCGTGTCGATGGCAAAGCCGTAGTCGTGGAACAGTTCCTCGACGACAAGCAGATTGACCTGATTGTCGTCGATGGCCAGCATGCGGCAACCCGTGAAGGCGTTATGGAGAGGATTGGACGCAGCCGCCGGTTCTATTTCGGAAAAATGTTTGTCCTCGCCCGTGATCAGTTCGAGGACCGTTTCCACCACCTGCAGGGGCAGGAAGGGCTTGATGACTGCCCGGTCGAAACGGGCATAGTTCTTGGAGAGCTGTTTGTCGCCGACAATCACCGACGAAATTCTCTCTCCAAAGCGTGCCTTCAGCGACTGCCAGTCGTCGACTGATCGCTGGACATCGTGCTCTTCATCGAACACCACCACACGGAACGGCCCGTTGGCTTCACATTCGTCAAGGATTTGATCGAGTGTGTTGTCGTCATAGCTGAACGTCTGCAAGGCAAGATCCAGAGGTTCGAATGCGCTGCTGATCAATCGTTCGGACGTTCTGGAAGACGTGAGGACCGCGATACGGTCGGTCCCGGTGTAACTCACGGAGACGGGGGCGCTTCCTTCGATGGGAAGGCGGAGAACGAAGGTTGATCCGACGCCGCGCGTGCTTCGCACCAGGATGTTTCCACCCATGGCCCTGGCGATCAGATTGCTGATGGAAAGGCCAAGCCCGGTACCGCCGAATTTGCGCGACATGCTGGAATTGGCCTGAACGAAGCGCTGGAAAAGCTTGTCGATTTCCTTCTGCTCCATGCCGATTCCGGTGTCTTTCACCTCCACGAGCAACCAGCCGTTGGCGGGAGACGGGCAGGTATCGGACTTTTCGAACCTTGCCGAAAGGATCACTTCTCCCTTCGCGGTAAACTTGATCGCATTTGCCAGAAGATTGCCTATGACCTGGCGGATACGCATCGGATCTATATCGGCGAATTCCGGCACGGAATGGTCCACGTGGACATGGAGGTCGATCTGTTTCTTGCGGGCGACCGGATAATAAAAGGTGGCCAGTTTGAGCAGTTTAGCGTGCAGGTTGATGCGCTCGGGCGAGATTTCCATCTTGCCGCTTTCGAGCTTCGACATGTCCAGGATATCGTTGAGAATGCCGAGCAACATGGAGCCGGAGGACATGATCTGGTGCGTGTAGCGCTTCTGCGCAGGCGTAAGTTCCGAGCGGTTCAGAACCTCCGCCAGTCCGAGGATCCCGTTGAGCGGCGTTCGGATCTCGTGGCTCATCGTCGCCAGGAATTCGGATTTGACGTTGTTGGCCTCCACCGCTTCTCTCATGGCCCTGGCCTGGTCACGTCGGAGGTTCCTGGCCGATCGCCTGATCCCGATCAGGAAGGCTCCCGAAATGACCGCCAGCAAAACGAAACCAAGGATGAAGTAAAGATGCACCAGCATGTTGCCGTCATATTCCCTGACGGCGAATTCGATGGATGTGCCGGAGCCGACGGGTATCGATACCGTCTCGACGGCGCCTTTCAGGAAAAACGGGATGATATCCGCACGGCGGATTGTTGTTGAACTGAAGCTTCCCGAATTCAGCTCGTACCGAATTTCCTCGATGCTCGTGTGCTTCAGATTTGTTTCCGCATTTCGTATTGCAGCACCCATATCGATGATGGCGTAGGCGACGAAGTATCGCCTCGAGGAACTCGTGGTAAGCCTCAGGCCCCAATCCTCCTCCCCGGCGAGGGGAGTAGCCTGTGCGAAGACGATGTTTTCACGCTGAAGGCCGGGAAAGAAATCCTGAAAGCTCCCGGCGGAGAATGTCTGCAGGGTACCCGGACGGGCTGTGAGTCTGTCCAGAAATCCGGAAAAGGAGACATCCGTTTGCAGGGTTGCGGGTGCTGCCGGAAGGGGAGGAGAGGATGCGCCGCCGCCGATGTAAAAGTGCCCTGTCCGATAAATATACGACGCCTGGGCTTCTTCGACCAGTCCGTCTTCATTTCCCGAAAGCTGCCGGGCTGTCAGGTCCTTGACCTCGATCGCAGCACCGGCAACATGCGTTTTAATCGTCTGGACGAAACCGGATAAGTCGCTCCGGAAGTGTTTCCGGTTTTCACTGACGATGCTGGAGGCCAGAAACGCTTCCAGCACGATCGCAACGCCTACGATCGTGGCAATTGCCAGGTAATGGGGGTTTCTCTTCAGGTTTCGGACAAGGGGTCGCGTCGTGGCGGCGGGGTCTACCATCGGTGACCCTTCTCGGTCAGGCAGGCGGCCGTCACCTTGTTTCCGGCTTCGTTGTAGACGAGCTTGTCGAAGACGAACGACCTGGCGCGAACGATCCCGCGCCCGCTCTGTCCGATCGCGCGGGAAGGGTCTGCCGACAGGTAGGGGCGCCAGTTGAAGCCCGGGCCGTTGTCCTCAACCGTCAGCACGAGGCCGTTCTTGCGCCTCAACATCGTGGCTTCCACGCGGCCACCTGCATATTCGGCTCGCCCGGCGCGTTGCCGCAACGACCGTTCCCAGTCTCCCGCGGCCGTGAGGCGGGCCTTCTCCTTGAAGCCGAAGCGAAGCACCCCGTGCTCGATGGCGTTCTGCAGGAGCTCGTAGATACCCTGGATGATCTTTTCCGGTTGCCTGTGAATGCTGGCCAGAAGGCTCGCAACCGGTTCAACTTCCTCCAGCTTGTGCAGGGACATCTTGAGGATGTCGACGTTCTCAAAGGCACACTGATGATGGACGAGCCTGTTCTTTACCGCCTTTCGTCTGGCGGCCTCGCGCGTGGCGGACGCAAGAACCGACCGGATCAGGTCGCTTTGCGCGGGTTTGGTGATGTAGTAGAAGGCGCCGGCCTCCAGCCCGGCGCTGATGTCGCCGGTCTCGGTCGCGCCCGTCAGCAGGATGACCGGAATATCCGCTGTTTCGGGATCCGCCTTGAGACGCCGGGTGAGGGCAAGTCCGTCCGACACCGGCATCATCCTGTCGGTGACGATCACATCCGCCCGGGCCGGGTCCTCGCGGAAAAGCTCATAGGCTTCCGCGCCGTTTTCCGACCATTCCACCGTGTATCCGAGCTTCTCCAGTTCGGATTGCAGCACGGCTGCCGAGAGACGGTCGTCCTCGACCAGAAGGACCCGCGTTCCCATGCCCTGCTCTGCTGAGAGGCTCATTCCGGCGATCGACTGGTAGGTCATGGGGCTACCTCTCTCCAAAGGCCGACGTGAGCGTGCGCTGCAAGGGGGTCAGAAGATATTGCAGGGCGGTCTTTTGGCCCGTGATGATGTCCGCGGTGACTTCCATTCCCGGCAGCAGCAGTGCGCTGGGAGCCTTATCAAGCCTCTGGGTGTCGAGCTCGAGCCGCACCAGATAAAAAGAACGCCCGTCGGTGGACTGGAAAGAGGACGGGGAAATGCTCTCGATGCGTCCCGGCAGCCAGCCATAGCGCGTGTAATCGAACGCGCTTACCTTGACGTGCGCGGTTTGTCCGGTCTTGAGATAACCGACCTGGCGGGCCGGCACCCTGGTTTCGGCGAGGAGAGGCTTGTCGAGGGGCACCAGGACGGCCAGCACTTCGCCGGGGTCCACCACCGCGCCGGCACCCTTCACTTCCAGGGATTTGACCACGCCGCGAATGGGTGCCTTTACGTTCAGCCGTTGCCTGCGCCCGTCCTTTTTGCGGATCGTGCCTTCCAGAGTGGTGAGTGCGCCTTCGATCTCCAAGATGCGCTGAGCAAGGGCCGCTTGCTGGGCCGCCTCGAAACTGGCCTTCTGGCGCTCCACCTCTTCGCTGCGGGCGATCGCGGCGCCCTCCCGGCCGAGAAGGGCGGCCAGTTCCGCATCCGCACGCAGGCGCAGACGTCGTTTTTCGGTGTATTGAACTTCCGTGACCACACCTTTGGAAAACAGTGTCTTGTATCGCTTTTCCTCCGTAATGGCGTGGCTCTGCTCCTCCCGGGCTCCGGCGAGTTGCGCCCTGACGGCATCCAGCAGGAAGTGTACTTCGCTGATCTGGCTGTCGTATTCCCGTCTTTGGGCCGTAAGCGAGAACATTGCGGCGTTATGGGCGTTCAGGTTGTTCATCCGCTCCATGGCGAAGTCGTCGGGTATGAAGCTGAAGTCCGGATTCCGTTGCAAGGCAAGGGCCCGCTGGGTCTCCAGCTGCCCCTTCAGGTCCATTCTCTGGCGTTCAAGTGTTTCACCGTCTTCGAGCGTCGAGGCATCCCGCAGCGTCAGCAGCGTTGCGCCCCGCTCGATGATATCGCCTTCCCGCACGTGGATTTCCTGAACGATGCCGCCTTCCAGATGCTGGATGGTCTGTTCGAATCCCTGAGGGATCAGCGCTCCCGTCGCGACCGAGACCTCGTCGATCGAGGCAAAGGCCGCCCAGGCAATGGCAATGAAGATGACCGACGCCGCCGCGCGGCCGATCAGTCTAGCGTATCTTGCCGGGATCCGTTCCTCGACCAGCGTGGGTTGGCCGACGTCGTCGGTCAGGACGAGCCCGGTAGGGAAGTTTGCACGGACCATTTTGTTGTAAAGACGGAGAAGCCCTATCATGCCGATCTCTCCAGGCTGCTGTCCGGTTGCGAAATGAGGGGGATCTTGCCGTAGCGCAGGGCGATAATCCTGTCGGCTTCGGCAAGGAAGTCCGAACGGTGCGTGACGAACAGAACCGTTCGCTTGCCGCGCATCTCCTGAAGAAGCCGCAGGAGAAGTGCGCCGGTGTCGCCGTTCATCAGCGAGTTGGGCAATTCATCGATCAGCACAAGCTTGCTGTTGACCAGAAGGGCTTGGGCAAAGGCGAAGCGAAATCTGAACTCATTGTTGAAATTCGCCTCGATCCTGGCGTGGATGGGCTGGTCGAGGCCGAAGGGAAGTTCGGCGATCGTCTGCGACAGGGACACCCTTTCCAGGATCCGGCGCATCTGCGCCTCCGTTGCCATCGGATTGGCGAATGCCAGGTTCTGGCGCAGGGTGCCGGGGAAGAAACAGGGACGCTGGGGCACATAGGAAATGCGCCGGCGCAACTCCGTCAGGGGCAGTTGGCGAAGATCCACTCCATCGATCCTGATGGTGCCGAGAGGTACGTTCTGCATGCCGAGGATAAGCTTCAGGATCGTCGACTTTCCGGTGCCGTTCGCCCCATGGATGCCGATGGTTTCGCCCGGTGCGATTTCCATGTCCAGTCCGACGAAAACCGGCCGCGTGTCGGTGGACCTGAACCCGACGTTCACCAGGTGAAGCCGCCCTCTTATCGGTGCGATCTGGTGGCTCTCACGCTCGTCTTCACTTTCGGCGGCGAGGTCCATCAGCGAATTTGTCTGCTTCAGGTTGCGGCGGATCTGTTCAAACCGCTGAACCGAAACGCAGATCGTGTGAAACGGGAGAAGAGACCTGAGGCACAGGATGGTGATCGCCAGAAGCACCGACCCGTGGATTTCGCCATTCCAGACCTGGTGTGCGCCGGCAGCCAGCACGCCGATCATCGAAACGGTGAAGGTGAAGGTCGAGGCCAGCTCGGCGCCCAGACCCACCATGCGCAATCGCATCTGGGACCTGTGTTCGTGCCTTGCGGCCAGACCAATCCGCCTAGTCCAGGCGGCCTGCAGACCATTGTCGCGGATGGTCTGAAGCTTTTCGAGGGTTTCGATCGCCAGTCTCTGGTTCTCGGTTGCGGCGTCCGCGGCAATGCTGGTCAGGACGCTGGAGCGCCTCAGGGCAATCAGGAAAATTGTGATGAAACAAACGACCGCGCACAGGGGGACAAAAACGATCGGAGGGGCGAGAACACCGACAAGCAGGAGCCCGACAACGGCAACCGGCAGGTCGATCACGGAGGCGAAGGCCGGTCCGGTGATGAAATCGCGCACGCTTTCAAAGGACCGCAGTCTGGCCGCCTGGCTGGTCGGCAGGGCGCGTTCCGAAAGGGAAGGGGAGACCTGCAGGATCTTCCAGAACGCGGAGGTGCTGATGAGAAATTCAAGCCGGTTCGCGGCATAGGTGATGATTTCGGCTCTGCGTTGAAGGAAATAGGCGTCCATCAGCGTAAGAAGCACCAGTCCAAGGATCAGGTCCGGCATTCTTGCCAGGTCGCCAAGGCCTATGACCTGTCCGAAAAAGGCGGCGACGAAGAGGGGAAGCGCGATGCTGGAGAACGACAGGAGCGCGCTGATGACCACCAGCGACCGGATCACGCCCTTGAAGCGGGAGAAGACGGCGCCCACCCAGGAAAGACCCGTGTGACCCCTCGATGTCGCCGATACCGGGTTCTTGTCGCTGTCGAATTCAAAACTCCAGACTTCGGCATCGAGGTTCGCCAGTTCGTCCCGGTCGATCGCGCGAACATTGCCGCGCGGCGTGATCGAAAGCCATTGGTCATTGTTCGGCACCAGGGCGGCAAGCCCCCTTTTGCCCGACACCAGCACGGGCAGTTGCTTTTCCGTCTTTGCGAGCCAGGCGGGGCTTTTGCGGGTGACGAGAAAGCCCAGATTCGCCATTGCCGACAGCAGGCTTTCCGATTTGCCGTCCAGACGCGAAACCGGGATTGCTCCAAGGGCCTTCTTGAGCGGAAAATCACGGCCGGAGCTCAAGGTGAGCGCGCTGAAAAGCCGGCTTGCTTCAAGGTCGTTGCCGTGAGAGGCGATCACTTTCGCCACGGCATCGATACCCGTCCGGAAGGACGATTGCCGGTCCTCCTGCTCAAGCTTCCTGTTGCCGGAGAGGCCGCCGGCCAGGGTTCGTTCCAGTCGGGCTTGAAGGGTTCGTGCGTCCATCACAGCCTCAGGTTCCTGTAGGCGGCGATCTGCCGTTCGGTTCTGGAATGGTCGGGGAAGAGCCCGTTCTCCGTGAGGATCAGGCTGCGTTGCGCTCCACTGGTCAGATTGCGGTCGTCGGAAACGATCAGAAGCGTGACCTGCCCCTGCAGCCGGCCGAGGAACCGCTGCAGGCGATCGTAACTCTGCCGGTCAAGGCCGCGGTCGACATTGTGCAGCATCAGGATGCGTGGACGAAGGGCAAGCGCCCGGAGAATGGCGATCTGCTGGCAGAGGCCGGCGGGAATGTTTTCATTCAGTTCCCCAGTCAGCTGCGTGTCGACGCCGCGGGGCAGCTCCGAAAGCGGACCGTTCAGGGACATCAGGTTGGCAACCATCATGGCTTCGTCGAGCGGGGCTTCGCCAAACCGGGTAATGTTGTCGCGAATGCTTCCCTTGAACATTCGCGCCTGGGAGGGAACGTAGGCGATGCATCGGTTCAGAAGATGCTGGTCGACCATGCTGGCATCGACGCCGTTGATCAGGATCCTGCCGCCCATCGGGTCGTTGATCCCCGCCAGGCACCGCAGCAATTCGGTCTGGGCAACCTCGCCGGCACCCGACAGTGCGACCGTTTCCCCCGGCTGGAGGCTGAGCGACATGGGGCCGTAGCGGACCTGCTCGTTGCCGTGCTGGGATATGAAGACGAGGTCCTCGACTTGGAGCCTGCCTTCTCCTTCCATGTTCGCGTTGCGCGTATCGATTTCAAGGGCGCGGCGCGGCTTGAGGTCGAAGGCCTCGGAAAGCGTCGACTCCGCTTCACTCAGGTCGCGGGACTGAATGAGGATGAACACGGCGCGTTGCATGGGACCGACCAGCCGGCCGCCGAGAAGGACGATCGCCGCGACGGCGCCGAGCGTCATGTCTCCGTTCGAGGCCGCGAAGGCCCCATAGGTAAGCGATACGCCCAGGATCGTCTGGTTCAGAAGCACGGTGCCGTTCATCAGTTTGTTGGCGGCCTTCGAAGCAGTCAGGCTGGTGCGGGCGATGTCCGCCTGGATCGCCTCGTAGCGGCGCTGGATGTAGTCTTCGATCGCAAGGGCCTTCAGGGGGTGGATCGACCCGAGCACAGACAGCAGGAACCGGTAGCGGCGTTCCGCCTTCCGGTTCAGCCGGTTGGATGTCCGCTGCAGCCTGGTAGCCTGTTTCAGGGTGATCCAGACCCCGCCAGCGAGACACAGGGTGACAAGAACCCCGGAAACCGGCGAGATGTACAAAATGAGGAAAAGGATGATCGGCAGGAACATCAGTTCCAGCATGGCGACGAGCGTTTGGCCGCTCGCTTTCTCCGACACCTGGGATATACGGGTGAAATAGTCAAGACTGCGGGCGGCTCCGCGTTCCCCCGGCTCGAACTCGCTACGGACGAGCTGGCTGAAGAGGCGGGTCGTCAGTGCCGTGGAGCGCACGTAGATACCGTTGTACAAGGTGTACGACCGGCAAAATCTGAGGCACGCCTCCAGGCTTGCCAGCACAACCCCCGCAGCCAGGATGACGGGCAGCGTCGCGGAGTAGGGGTTGGGGAGAATGCGATTGAAAACCAGCTGGGCAGAGATGGGGACCGTCAATCCCAGGATGTTCAGGGCCACGGTCATAATCAGGAGATCGCCGACTGGGGCATCGGCGTTATGCAAACGTTTGAACGACCTTCTCCGATGCCCCATCGTGCTGCCCCGCTCCTGTCAATGGATTGAAACGACTCAACCTTTTCTTTCTGGTGGTCTCACAGGAAAGAGCCTCCGCCGAGGAGCGATCCGGACAGATCCGTGAGGGAATCCGTGCTGCTGCCGTCGATGGTTGCGTCTGTTGAAAGGAGGCTGGTGTCGCCGGAGGTGCTAGTGCTGTCCAGCAAGGTCAGGTCATCAAGCGTTACGTTGCCGTCGCTCACCGTGTCGGCACTGTCCAGAAGCGTGGTGTCTGCATCCGTTGTCGTGGATGCGTCGGCCACCGGATCGGAGGTGTCGCCGAGCAGGGCGTCGATCTGCACGAGATCCGTCAGGCTGTCATCCACGGTCGTGTCCAGGAGGATCTCATCGCCGCTGCTGAGGAGATCCGTACCGTCGGACAGGGTTGAATTGAGCGTGGTGTCGCCGCTAAGCAGGTCGTCGACCGGATCGGTTGCCGTCGAGTCGGAAAGAATGGTCGTCGACTGGTCGTCGGTCGTCGTGCCGCCGTCGGTTGTCGTCAGGCTGCCGTCGAGACTGATGACACTGTCCATGTCGACGTTGACGTCGAGGGACGCGTCCAGAGTATCGGAAACCGGCTCCGTGTTGCCGGACAAGAGACTGTCCGCATTCGCCGTGGAGTCGATATCGACGTCGATGTCCGTGTTCAGCAGGTCTTCGACCGGATCGAGGGTGGCGTCCACATCGACGACGGTCTCTTCTGCAAGCGGCGCATCGGCAAGCGCGTCGACGGTGAGGTCGGTGTCGCCCGACTGATCCGTGCTGCCGTCGCTCCCCAACAGCGGATCGAGCAGGGACGCGGAGGTATCCGTCGTGTCGGAAACAACGTCCGTAAGGGTGTCCACCGGATCCGAGAGCAGATCGCCGCCGGTATCGGTCGCGTCGCCCGCAAGGGCGTTGGTCAGATCGGTGCCGCCGTCCAGCGGTTCGAGCAGGCTATCGGCCGCGTCCAGCGTGGATTCCAGATCCGCCGTGACATCCACATCGGCGTCAATGTCAGTGTTGAGCAGATCCTCGACCGGATCCAGCGTGACGTCCACGTCGGCCGTTGCGTCGCCGACAAGAGGGGCATCGGCGAGAAGGTCCACGGTGAGGTCGGTGTCGCCGGTCTGATCCGTGCCGCCATCACCACCAAGCAGGGAATCCAACAGGGAGCCGGCATCATCCAGCGTGTCCGCGACAGTGTCTGCAAGGACTTCGGTCGTATCGTCGATCGTCGACGCCAGGTCCGCGACTACATCCACGTCAATGTCGATATCGGTGTTGAGCAGATCCTCGACCGGATCCAGCGTGACGTCCAGATCGGCCGCGAGGTCGCCGACAAGAGGGGCATCGGCAATAAGGTCAACGGTCAGATCGGTATCGCCGGTCTGATCCGTACCGTTGCCGCCGAGCAGCGTATCCAGCAGCAGGTTCGTATCCGCGAGGATGCTGTCTATCGTGTTCGTGAGGGCCTGCGTCGCATCCGCGACCGTCGACGGAAGATCCGAAACAACATCGATGTCGACGTCAATGTCCGTTCCCAGAACCTGCTCGACCGGGTCAAGCGTAACGTCGACATCCGCGACCACTTCGCCGACGACCGGAAGATCAGCGGCGGCGTCGATCGTCAGATCGGTGTCCACGTCAGCTCCCGAGCCGTCGCCCGGATTGCTTCCGCCTCCGCCGTCGGCAGGTGAGCCGCCGTTGTCGCCCGTGTCCGTTGGATCCTTTGTGCTATCGGTTCCCGAAAGAGCCTGCTGGGCGGCTGAGGAAGGAGCGGGGGCCGAAAAGCCGATATTCAATCCGGTCTGAATGCCAAGGTTCGCGCTGCTTTCCTGCTCGGCCTGACCTGGTTGGGAGGCAGAATGTTCCGTGTCGGAGAAGTCGCTGGAGGCGGCATGGAAACTTGCGGGCGCGAAGGAAGAGGATTGTGCAAAGACCTCCGTGCCGTCCCCGGCGGAGATCCAGTCGGTGGACGAGCTGTCGGACATTGCGGTTGCATGGGGAGAGGCGCTGCTTGAAATGGACGTAATGTCCGACTGAGCGCTGTCGCTCCGGACCGCCGCCGCACCGAATTGCGCTGCTTCTACTTCGCCTCCGGTTGTATCCTGGCCTTTCGGTCCGGCGAACCCATTCAGCGAAGAGAACTGATCGATCGCTTCATAAAGCTTTGCCTCTAGGGCAATCGGTGTACTTTCAGCAGCCATCTTTTCCTCCATTGGAAAATACTGTTGCTGAAAAAGAATATCAAAAACTTAACCCATCGGTACTTTCACTTAGTCACAAAGTAAAGAATTCATTGAGTGTGACAAATACGAAATGATCATTTGAAAATCAGGTGTAACAATTATTATTGGTATAAATTACTATGCGTCATTAAATCAGGAGTGGTTGGGTTGGCGGCGCCCGACGCTATCCTGCTCTGGAACCACACTTTTTGATAGAAGAACAATTTCAGGTCGTGGTGAGCCTCGAACGACTTCCGTCGGAAGTCATAATCCGTTTACCTAATGCAACTTTTGATTGGTTTTGCCGGAGCTCGGCGGCATCGAACCCTCGCAGCGTGCGGATGAAAGGACGGAGGAGGTATTCGGAAAGGTGGTCGCCTGTCAGCCTAACTCGGGCAATATCCGCGCCGGATCTTCCGGGCGGTCAGCATCTGTTTGCATGCAACAGCCGACGCAGCCTCCTCGAAGAGCTCCAGGCGCGAGCGGCCGCGGGTGCCGATGCGCCCCCATGTCCTTTGAACCGCGTAGCCGCCGAGCAGGGTCGGCTCGACCGACAGGGCGTAGAAGCGGGCCATGTTGCGGCCCGGGTCGAGCCGTTTCAGAAGGATGTAGTCGTGTCCGTTTTCCATTGGGCGATTATGAGGGGCGGCATCCTGCCGGTCCAATGAAGGTTTTGAATCGATCCGCGCCGGACGATTCATGCGGTCGATGGCTCCGGGCCGGTCGTGCGCCGCGTCGGCAACAGTGACAAAGCCGTTTAGCCGAGCCGGATTTCCTCATGGTCGAAGCCGTTTTGAAAGGCCTATATATAATTCCAGCTTTCGTTGACACGCAGGGAGATTTCCATGTCCTACACGCTCAATCGCAGATTTGCCGGTTCCTCCTTCGACGACATCGTCACGCGCGTTCGTGCGGCGCTCGCGAACCAGGGGTTCGGCGTGCTGACCGAAATCGACGTCAAAGCCACCATGAAAAAGAAGCTTGATGCCGACATGGACGACTATCTGATCCTGGGAGCCTGCAATCCCGACATGGCCCATCAGGCCATCCAGATGGAGCCGCGGATCGGTGCGATGCTGCCCTGCAACGTGATCCTGCGCAAAGTCGATGGCGACGTGGAAGTCAGTGCCATCGATCCGGTCGCCTCGATGAGCGCAGTCGAAAACGACCGTCTCATCGCAGTTGCGGGAGAGGTCCGGGCGATGTTGCAAAAGGCGGTCGACGCCATCTGACTTTTGGGGCCGAGGCGGCGGAGGCCGGATGGCGCGCCGCCCCCCAGGGTCCAGGCACCGCTCATGCGGCGAGGGGCGTTGAAACCCGTCCCGTCTTTTCCTCCAGCCGCACGATCTCCCGGATCGCAAGCTGACCACGATAATGCCGGCGCCTGATAACGCTCAGCAACGCCGTGTCCATCACTCCGTCGTCCCCCGCCAAATTGAAAGGCTTTGTCGAATGGGCGGTTGCGACGACAAAAGGATCGGTTGCCGCTGCCGGCTCCGTTTCAGGCCCGGCCCTGTGAAAGCGGTGCCCTCGAGAGGAGGCCGCGTGGGGGCCGCCAGGAGGTCGGATATGTTGAAGGAGCGCGCGGGACGGCCTCGCCCCGGCCACTATCCACGGGACTTGCGGGAGAGCGCAAGGTTTCGCCAGATGGCCGAAACAGCGATGAACAGGAACATTGCCTCGATCAGGATCGCCGCCAGGTTGGGCCGGTCCACCAGCGAGACCATGACCAGGATGCCGCCAAAGACGTTGACGACGTTGAAGGTCATCTTGTCCGCGGGCAGACGCCCATGGGTGGCGAGGTAATAGGCAATGATGATGATCACCGAGCCAACCAGTCCGGTTCCATCGGCCCAGCCAAAATCAGACATTTATTCGACTCCGGGACGGACCAGAACGACACCTTCAGACAGGGACCCGGACCGTCTTCAGGACACCTGCGGATCCTGACATCTATAAGCCGTCCTTTTGGCTTTCGTCCACCCATGCCGGGGTTCCTGACGACCCTGAAAGGGGCGCGCGGCGGGAAGGACGCCGGGGCGTATGCACAGGGGAGAACCACCGCTTCCCTGCCGGCGGCAATTGGCGCATTGTGTCTGTCAGTGTCACCGGGGATAGCAATCATGGCGGAGCCGCAGAACGCAAATGCCGATCAACTTGCCTTCTGGAACGGCATCGGAGGCCGAACCTGGGTGGAGCGGCAGGACCACACCGACAGCATTCTGGCGCCGGTCACCGAAAAGCTGCTGACCTTCGCCGCGCCTCGTGCCGGCGAAAGGGTGCTGGACGTAGGCTGCGGCTGCGGTACCTCGACACTCGAGGTGGCCCGCGCGGTCGGCCCGTCCGGCCGGGTGGCCGCGCTGGACATTTCCGCTCCTATGCTTGCCGAAGGCGCGGCACGTGCCGAAGCGCTCGGTCTTTCGAATATCGACTGGATCGAGGCCGATGCTGCAACTGCGGAAGTCGCCGAATACGACCTGCTGATCTCCAATTGCGGCCTGATGTTTTTCGGGGATCCCGTGCCGGCGTTCGCGAACCTGCGCCGGGCGGCCGCACCCGGAGCCCGAATGGCCTTCGTCTGCTGGCGAGACCTTGCGGAAAATCACTGGACACGGGTGCCGATGCAGGCCGTTCTGCCGCATATTCCACCAAGACCGCCGGCGGTCCCCGGCGCACCCGGCATGTTCGCTTTCGCCGATCCCGGCCGTATCGGGGATATCCTGACGGCGGCCGGATGGGGGCAGCCACGATTTGAGAAGCTGGACCTTGCGCTTGACATCGCTGCGGGCCGCGGCGTGGACGAGGCCCTGGTGCAGCTGACAAAGATCGGTGCCATCAACAGCTGGCTTCGCGATCAGTCCGGGGAAACGCGTGCGGCGGCAATCGCATCGATGCGCGAGGCACTTGCCCCCTACACCGAGGGAAAGAGCGTCCGCCTGCCCGGGGCCATGTGGCTGGTTGAAAGTTCGGCGGACTGACCCCGGTCGGACGGACAAAAGTCCCCGCAACAAGGAACGGGCGGGCCGTCAGGGCTCGCTCGTTCTGGTTTTCGTCAGGACTTCGATGGTCCGGCGGCCAGTGCCGCCTTAGCGGTTGCGCCAGGCCTGCGTCCTGGACAGGATGCCTTTCGAGGCGATCAGGTGCAGGATTCTGGCCGCCGCATTGGTGTAGAAGATCATCATGCCCATGGCCGCCGCCGGGGCGATGTCGCCGGCATCGTCCATGTTCAGCACCGCAATCGATGCCAGTGCCGTCTTCGGCGAATAGAGGAACACCACCGCCGAAACCGTCGTCATGGCGTTGACGAAGAGGTAGATGGAGATATCCAGGATCGCCGGCAGGCAGACAGGCACCGTCACCTTCGCGAAGAGTTTCAGCGTGGGCTGTTTCAGCGAGGCCGCGACGCTCTCGAATTCCCGGTCCATCTGCTTCAGGGCGGTCACGGCGGTCAGGTGCGACACGGTGTAGAAGTGGGTCACCGTACAGATCACCAGGATCGCCATCGTGCCGTAGATCACGTAGAGCGGGTTCGAGGGGTTGTTGAAGAAGAAGATATAGGCAAGCCCAAGCACCATGCCCGGGATTGCCATGGGGAGCATGGCGAACATCTGGAACAGGGACCGGCCCATCAGGAAGCCGTTCGACTTTTCCACCAGATAGGCGCCGAAGAAGACGACGGTCGTGCCGATGAGGGCGGTCAGCACGGCGAGTTCGATGGAGTTGAAATAGGACGCCCAACCGCCGCCGTCCATCTTGTCGAACTGGTAGTTGTTGAGGCTCATGCTGAGGTCATAGGGCCAGAATTTCACCAGCGCCGCGAACTGGCAGATGGCCAGCAGGCCGACGATGAACAGGGCCACAAGCGAGGCGTAGACCAGGAAGATCCGGTCGAACTTCTTGTTGGGTGTCGGCGAATAGGGAACGGAACGCGCCGACAGCTGGGCGACCTGTTTCGACTGCACGATCCGGTCGATGGCAAAGGCGAAGATCGCCGGGACCACCAGCACCACGGAGACCACGGCGCCCATTTCGAAGTTCTGCTGGCCGATGACCTGCTTGTAGATGTCGACCGCCAGCACGTTGAACTGCCCGCCGATGACCTTGGGAAGGCCGAAATCGGTGATCACCAGGTTGAAGACCACGAAGGCGGCCGAGATCAGGCCGTAGCGGGCGCCCGGGATGGTGACGGTCCAGAAGGTCCGCCAGGGCGTCGAGCGCAGGGAGGTCGCCGCCTCGTAGAGGCGGGAATCCGATATCGCCAGGGCCGTCGATATGATGATGAAGGCATGCGGGAACGTGAAGAACACGGAGCCGATGACGATGCCTATAGGGCCGTAGATCGATGCGCCGAACAAGAGTTCCTTGATCAGGCCCTGATTGCCGAAGAGATAGACCAGGGCGATCCCGGGCAGCAGTGAGGGCACCAGGATCGGCATCATGGCGATCAGCCGGAACATGCCCTTGAAGCGCATGCAGCTGCGGTTCAGCGCATAGGCAAACCAGAAGGCCAGCGTCACGGTGACAACCGTGGAGATGACCGAAATGACCAGGGAATTCTCGATCGACTTGAAGAGGGTTGGCGTTGAGAAATAGTTGACGAAGTTGTCAAAGCCCCGCGCCTTCGTCGGGCGAAGCTGGACGCGGCGGAACGTGTTGCTGTCCAGTTCCAGCCAGTCGGTGGTGTCCTTCAGCGTCGAGCCGACCAGGAATCGGCCGCCTTCGACGGTGTTCCGGATCTTGTATTTGACCGGGCTGCGGAACGAGAAGTCGGGAAAGAACTTGGTCACGCCCAGCCGGCTGTCGGAACTGCCTCCGAGTTCTTCTGTCGTATAGGCCTGGGTGCTGGCGTTGAGTTGCGCGCCGGTCAGGATGGTGCCGTCGAATTTCCCGTCCGCGTCGCTGACCTGGAACTCGTAGGCGGACAGGTCAAACCTGTAGGTGGAGAAGGATTTCGACAGCATCACCCAGAGCGGAAAGACGAGGCTGACCACCAGGTAAAGCGCGATCACGATCATGCCGCCGCGCATTATGATGTCGTCGCGGCTCAGTTTCGGCTTGATCTCGGGGCCTGCCGGCATTGTTGCCGGAGAGGTGTCGAGCATGCTCATGCGTTGCCCTCCGGACGCACGAAGGCCATCAGCCGGTCAGCCGGCAGCTCGATCACCATGTTCTTGCCTTCGCCGAGATCGAGACGGCGAACCGCGTTGATGGAGAAGTCCGCGACAAGTTCGGTTTCGCCGAAGCGGTCGTTCTTCAGGCGGCAGCGCCAGAAGGACCCCAGAAACTCCATCTGGTGCAACAGCACTTCGATGCAGTTGTCGTTGTTGTCTTCCGAGACGAAACCGGCCTGGTGCGGGATCACGTCTTCCGGCCGGACCGCGGCGATAACCCGGTCGCCGTCCTTGAAGCCGTGCTGGTGGCACGCGAACGACTTCTCGCCGATACTCAGGCGGCCGCCCTCGGTGATCGTGGAATGTATCTGGTTCATTTCGCCGATGAAGTCGGCGACGAAGAGATTGGCGGGCTCGCGGTAGATTTCCGTCGGCGCGCCAACCTGTTCGATGACCCCGTGGTTCATGATGACGATCCGGTCCGCCATGCTGAGAGCTTCTTCCTGATCGTGTGTCACCATGATCGTGGTCACGCCCAGCTTGCGCTGCAGTTCCTTGATTTCGTGACGCAGATGCACGCGCACCTTGGCATCGAGGGCCGAAAGGGGCTCGTCGAGCAGGAGAAGGCCCGGATTGGTCGCGATAGCGCGCGCCAAGGCGATGCGCTGCTGCTGGCCGCCGGACAATTGCGCGGGATATTTCTTTCCCTGGTCCGGCAGGCCGACCAGCTCCAGGAGCTCGGTGACCCGGGCGGAGATTTCGCTCTTGCTGCGTCCAGCGTTCTCCAGGCCGAAGGCAATGTTCTTTTCGATCGTCAGGTTCGGGAACAGGGCATAGGACTGGAAGACGATGCCGAAGTCGCGCTGGGTGACCGGCAGGTCGGAGATGTCGCGTCCGCCCTGCTCCACGCTGCCGTAGGTCTGGAGGTCCAGGCCGGCGATCGCGCGCAGCAACGTCGTCTTGCCGCAACCGGACGGGCCGAGAAAGCAGACGAATTCGCCTTCGTTGATGTTCAGCGAAATGTCCTTGAGCGCCAGAAACCCTCCGAAAGCTTTCCAGAGGTTCTCGATGCTCAGATAGAACGGTTCTGGGGTGTCGGTCTTGGTCACGGCAGGTGTCCTTGCGTCAAAGTGCTTCATGGCGTTCAGGCATCCGGCAGTTTGAAAGGGGAGGGGAAAAAAGAAAAGGCGGAGGCCATAGGACCCCCGCCAACCGCAAGGATTACTTCGCTTCCGACTTGCTGTCGTAGCGGGTCTGCCATTCCTTCAGGATGGCCGCGCGGTTGTTGGCCGCATACTCGAAATCGTTGTCGATCATCGCGTCAACCAGACCTTCGGGGAAGAACTCGACCGGTTTCGCGACACCTGGATAGGCCACCACGGCATAACCCGTGTTGTACATTTCGTTGGCTTCCTTGGTGATCGAGAAATCGAGCAGTTTCTGAGCGGCTTCCATATTGGCCGTCCCGGCGACGATCGCCGAGGCTTCCATGTCCCAGCCCACGCCTTCGCTCGGGACGATGATGTCCAGCGGAGCGCCGGCAGCCTTGGACTTGGCGCCGCGGAACGCAAATGAGATCCCGATCGGGATTTCACCGGCGGCCGCCATCTTGCAGGGCTTGGACCCGGAATGGGTATAACGCGCGATGTTTTCATGCAGCGCGTCCATGTATTGCCAGCCGCCTTCTTCGCCGAACATCTGCAGCCAGCTCGAAACATCGAGGAAGCCGGTGCCGGACGAGTTCGGGTTAGGCATGATGACCTGGTTGGCATACATCGGATCGGCCAGATCCTTCCAGGAGGTCGGCGGCTTCAGTCCGGCCTTTTCCGCTTCGACCGTGTTGTAGCAGATCGCCGCAACCCAGGCGTCCATCCCGACCCATGCGGGCGGGTTGTCGCCGTCGACGAATTTCTTGTCGAGCAGTTCGACGCCGGCCGGGGCATAGGGTTCCAGCATGCCTTCGGACTTCAGCAGCAGCAGCGACGTGGCTGCCAGGCCCCAGACCACGTCGGCCTGCGGATTGTCACGTTCGGCCAGCAACTTGGCCGTGATGATCCCGGTGGAATCACGCACCCAGTTGATCTTGATGTCCGGATAGGCTTCGTTGAACTTTTCGGCATACCGCTGAAGGTCCTCTGCCTCCACGGCGGTATAGACCGTCAGTTCCGTCTCGGCGACCGCGGACCCTGCCAGCACAAAGCTTGCCGCAAGTGACGCCAAAAGTGTTGTTGTTTTCTTCATCGTGTTCTCCTCTGAAATGTCGCGCGACAACGGAAATTCTGGGTTTCCTTTTATCGGCGGTCAGTTTGGCACCTTATCGGCGCCAAAAAGTCGATTGGGTCGACCGGCTCGTCTGGCGAGCGGCCGCGTTCTGTTTCCTCACCAATTGACGGGTGTCAGGCCTCTCCCGGCCCTGAACCCGGTTTCCGGACGGTCAAGGCAGTGCCCACGCGCCTCCTGCGTGGGCACGCCGGCCAATGACAATGAACGGGCGCCGGGCTCAGTCATCCTCGCCCTCGTTCAGGCTCTGGCCGGCGAGATCGATCTCCACACCCGCTTCCGCCAGGACCCGCGCCAGGCCGTCGCCTGGCTGCGCGTCGGTAACCAGAATGTCGACGTGTTCCGGGGCGATCCCGCGATGGGGCGCACGGGTCTCGAACTTGAAATGGTCAACGACCATGAGGACCTTTTCGCTGCCTTCGGCAACGACCTGGCCCAATTGCGCTTCATTGGCGTTGGAGAACATGAAACCGGCGGATGCCGAGAGCGCATCGGCGCTCAGGATTGCCAGATCGAACGCAAAGGTTCTGGCCTGCGCTTCCGTCAGCGAGCCAAAGGTGCCACGCTCGTCCTGCTGCATTTCGCCGCCGAGCAGGTGCACCTTGTTTCCGTTGTGATTTACCAGGACCTGGGCCACGCCGAGGGAGTTTGTCGCAATGGTCAAATTGGAATGGCCACGCAGTTCCTCGGCAACGAAGGCGGTCGTTGTGCCGACATCCAGAAACAGGCACATCTCGTCCTGCACATGCTTCGTGACGGCCACCGCGATCCGGTGTTTTTCCTTCTCGTGCTTTGTAATGCGTCTGAAGTAGCTCGGGTCCCCTTCAGCGCCGACAAGGTAGACGCCGCCATGAACCCTGGTGACGGCACCACTTTCCGAGAGCGCCTTGACGGCGCGGCGCACCGTTTCCTCCGATACGTCCAGCGCGACGGCAAGGTCCGTGTTCCTTGCCGAGCCCCCCAGCCTCTTCAAGACATTCAACAGTTCAACTTCTCTATGGGAGTGAATGTTCATTTTTCAGCTCAAGGGATTGGATTTCATTAATTAGCCCACAAATTCCACATTATCACAACTGATTTTTCGAAAACCGGTCAAAAACGCTCAGGTTCGACCGAATTTCCTTGTCGACCGCCAGTTTGGCACGTTATCGGCACAAAAAAAGTCGATTATGTCTACCACTTCATAGGCTGAGCTTATGGCTGCTCGCGCGGCGGTTCCGGCACGGGAATAGAACCACGTTTCGCACGGTTCAGGAAGCCTAAGGAGCTGTCCGGAAGGGCGGTATTTCCTTACCCGACTAATTTTTCGCGAGGTGAACGCCTTGTTCTTGCTTTCCTATCCGGCACGGGGACGCTCGCCTGCGGGATCATAGGGCGTCCGCAGGTGCGCCGTGGCCGACAGCCTTGTGCCGGCCAAGTCGATTTCCCACGTCCGTCCGGCAAGAAAGTCCGCGGTGATCCGTTCGAACGCGTGAAGGTGGACCAGAGCCACGGCGGCTCCGAGCGTGTGTCCATATGCGGCCGATCGCACTTCGCCGATCTCCCTTCCGTCACACAGGACCGATTCACCGCCCCACAGCTGGGGAGCCCCGTCCTCCAGCACCATCTGAACGACCCGCGTGTTCAGATGAAGCGGATCAGCCTTCGCCTGAAGGAGAGCCTCCCTGCCGATGAAACCGCCGGGCTTATCGAAATCGACGGCAAAGCCGAGACCGGCCTGAAGAGGCGTGATATCCGGCGTCAACTCCCGGCTCCAGGCACGGTAGCCCTTCTCGATGCGCAGTCCCTCAAGCGCATAATAGCCGGCATCGCGGATGCCGTGCGCCTCGCCGGCACGCATGAGGTCCTCATACACCCCGACCGCGAATTCGACCGGAACGATCAGCTCCCAGCCGAGTTCGCCGACATAGGTCATGCGGTTGGCCAGAACGGTGGCGTAACCGAGGTCGATCGTCTGAACCGTACCGAAGGGAAAGGCGGCGTTCGAGAGGTCGGCCTTCGTGACTGCGGACAGGACTACCCGCGACTGCGGGCCCATCAGCGCCAGCACGGCCCAGGATCCGGTCACGTCGGTCAGGAAGACACGGGCGTCGGGAGTGAAGTTCTTGCGGATCCAGTCGGCGTCCCGGATCGCCTGGGCGGAGCCGGTGATGAGCAGGTATTCGTCCGTCTTGAGGCGCAGCACCGTCAGGTCGCTTTCGAAACCGCCCCGGGCGTTCAACAGGCCGGTATAGACGGTCTTTC
>JBNKGB010000061.1:0-27332 GCA_050289605.1 Roseibium sp.
TGCCGGTTCTGCTGAAGATCGCACCCGATGTCACCGACGGGGACCTGTCGGACATCGTCGAAGAGGTTCTTGCAAAGACCGTCGACGGCCTGATCGTGTCCAACACCACCATCAGTCGGGAGGGCTTGCGGTCGGCTGCCCTGGCCGGGGAGGCCGGCGGGCTTTCTGGCCGGCCGCTGTTCCGCAAATCCACCATCGCGCTCGCCAAGGCACGCAAGCTGGCCGGCCCCGATCTGCCGATCATCGGCGTCGGCGGCATCGACAGTGCGGAAACGGCGTGGACCAAGATCACCGCGGGCGCGGATCTGCTGCAGCTCTATTCCTCTCTGGTCTTCAAGGGAGCATCCCTGATCGACGAGATCCTGACGGGCCTTGCCGCAAAACTCGATATGCATGGGATCTCCTCCCTGCGCGAGGCACGGGATGCCAACGTGGAGGCCTGGGCGGCGGAGACTGCTTGACGAGCCGAATTCAGGTTGCGGCGAAAGTCTGCGCGGCACGCTTCCGGCAGGCGGCCAGAAGCGTGATGCCGCGCAGGCCCAGAAAGAGCTCCATGGCCAGCCAGAGACCGTGATTGCCGAGTACGGGGAAAAGCACGTAGTAGGCGGCAATGAAGACGGCCAGCGAAAGCAACATCATGTTGCGCATGGTCTCAGACCATGTCGCTCCGATGAAAACGCCGTCCATCTGGAAGGCGAGCACGCCGAGGAGCGGCGCCAGAACGGCCCAGATCAGATAGAGATTGCCGATCTCCCGGACCTCCGGTGATGTCGTCATGAAGGCGATCATCGCCGGTCCCAGGACATAGAAGAACGCGGCCAGGCCGATGGCCATGGCAAAGCTCCAGATCGCGGTAAGTTTCAGCGTCCGGTCGAAGGCGGGCCGGTAACGCGCGCCGACAGCCCGGCCGGCGAGCTGTTCGGCCGCCGTTGCGAGGCCGTCCAGAAAATAACCGGCAACGAGGATGAACTTTTCCAGCACCGCGTTGGCGGCCAGAATCGTGTCGCCCTGATCTGCTGAGCGGGCCATGAAAAACGCATAGGCGTAGAGCAGGGCGAAGGAGCGGATCATGATGTCCCGGTTCACGGTCATCATGCGCACCAGCAGGCGCCGGTGGAAGACAATGGCGACCGGCGGCCCGGCGCCCCTGCCGGCGCTTGCAAACACCAGTACCAGACCGAACGCCGTCGTGGAGATTTCGCTCAGGACCGTTGCGAACGCCGCGCCCTCAACGCTCCATCCGAGTCCGACCACGAACCAGAGACTTAGGGCAATGTTGAGCCCGTTCAGGAACAGCTGCAGCATCAGTCCGGTGCCCGCACGCCCAAGGCCGATGAACCAGCCGAGGATGGCGTAGTTGGCAAGCAGGAAAGGGGCGCTGTAGACACGGACATCGAAGTAACGGACCGAGGCCGACTGGACCTCCCTGCTACCGCCGAGAAACCAGAGCCCGATGTCGCGGACGGGTGTCTGAACCGCGATGATGACCAGACCACCGAGCGCTGCGAGAACGAAGGCCCGCAGCAGGGTTGCCCTGATTTCCTCCTCGTTCCGCGCCCCGAGGGCCTGGGCGGTCATGCCGGTCGTGCCGGAACGCAGGAAATTGAAGGTGGTGAAGACCAGGTCGAAGATAATTCCGCCTAGGGCGATACCCCCAAGCAGAGCCGGATCGCCGAGGCGTCCGATGACCGCCATGTCGACCAGACCGAGCAGCGGCGTCGACAGATAGGCGAGCGTCATCGGAACGGCGATGGCCAGCACGGACCGGTGCGTTACGGCAAAGCCTTTGTTCGAGGGATCGCTGCTGGCGTTGAAGTGGGACATCGGAGGCTCGTGGTGGAAGGCAGACTTTCTTGTCGGGCTTCGCTGCGTTCGTCAATCGGTTTCCATGCATACCGGGTATTCGCAGGCACTTCCGCTACATCCCTCGAGGGTAGCCAAAATTGCTGCCCGTCGAACAAAGGCGGGCTATAGTCCGCCGAATGAGCCTTCCGATCGTTCATCACCCGGCCTATTGCGCCGACCTTCCCGCCAATCACAGGTTTCCCATGGACAAGTTCCGGGCCGTCGCGGACCTGATCCGGGCGGAAGACCTGCTGGATGGCGGGGCATTCTACCGGCCGAGACCCGCTCCCTTCGAATGGGTCGCCCTGGCGCATGACCCGGCCTATGTGGATCAGGTGTTCAACGCTCGGGTACCGGATAGTATTGCCCGGGAAATCGGATTTCCCATGCGGGACGACATTGCCCTTCGTGCCCGGTGTGCGACCGGCGGAACCGTTCTGACCGGCTATCTGGCACTGGAGCACGGGCTTGCCTGCAACACCGCCGGTGGCAGCCATCATGCCCGCCGGGCACATGGCGCGGGGTTCTGCGTCTTCAACGACGTCGCCGTCGCCATCAGGGTCATGCAGGCGGACGGTGCCATCCGCAACGCTCTCGTCATCGACCTCGACGTGCACCAGGGAGACGGGACCGCGGATATCTTCCGGGAAGACCCGGAAGTCTTCACCTTTTCCATGCATTCGGAAAAGAACTATCCCGTCCGCAAGGTTGCCTCGCATTTCGATCTCGGCCTGCCGGACGGAACGGGGGATACGGCCTATCTGGCCAAGCTTGCCGGCGTTCTGCCGAGTATTCTGGAAAGCCGGCCCTGGGACCTGGTGTTCTTCAACGCAGGGGTTGATCCTTACGTGCACGACCGGCTCGGGCGCCTCGCCCTGACGCGGGACGGGCTCAGGCAGCGGGACCGCTATGTGATCGAAACGGTGCGCGCAAGGGGCCTGCCGCTGGCGGGGGTGCTGGGCGGCGGCTATTCAACGGATATCGGCGAGCTGGCGGACCGGCATCTGTCGCTTCACAGAACGGCCAGGCAGGTTTTCAGCGGGATTTCCCCATCGCGAGAATACGCGTGATCAGCCAGATGGGAACGACCACGACCGCACCCACGACAAGGTAGCTGCCAAGATGGCTGAGGGCGCGGAAGCCCATGTGCCAGAGGCGCTGCACGAATTCGACCGCATTGTTGATCAGGTCGAGCGGAGAAATGTTCAGCGCGGACAGAATGATGCCGACGACAAAGGACAGGAAAACGAGCCGCAACAAGACCTGAGCGGGAGATCCTCCCAGAAAGCGGCTCAGGCCGGTGTCGGACATGTGTTTCTCCTGAACGAAGCTGAATTCCAATTGCTGCCTGCAAGTTAGGTACAATCCCGGCGAATTACAATGCGTACGCCGCCCGGGTTTCGTACCCGGGTGTCCCGGTGTGTTCCAGGGTCATTCAGGGCCCTTGACGGCTGCCGGTTTCTTGTCCGGCAGCTCCACCTTGGCAACCACCTTTCGCGGGGTGGAGACCTCCCGGGGGCGACCTTTGCCTCTGGTCTCGCGAACCTTTCTCGGCGAGACGCCGAACCAGATCTTGACCGCGCGGGAAAAGGTGCTGAGCTCCGCGAAGCCCAGGAGAAAGGCGATCTCCTTCAGCGGCAGTTCCGTGTTGCGCAGATACCGCTCGGCGGCGGAGCGGCGGATTTCCTCGCTGAGCGCGCGGAAACTCGTGCCTTCCTTCTCCAGCAGCCGCTGAATGCCTCTTTGCGACATGCCGAGCCTGGCCGAAATCTCCGGCAGCGTGCAGGCCCCCGTGGACAGGTTCGAGGCAACCTCGTTGGCGATCCGGGAAATGGGCGATTCCATCTTGCCGAACCATTCGAGTTCTCTTGAGGCCGACTGCAGGATGATCTTGTAGAGATGGGCGTCGTTGCGCTGCAGGGGGCGAGACAGCAGAGAGCGCGGGAAGGATATCCGGTTGTGGGTCGCGCCGAATTTCAGCCGACCCTGATATTTCTGCTGGAAGGCGGATTTGTCCCGGGGAGCGGTGGTCGCCAGTTCGATCATGATCGGCGGCACCTTCATGCCCAGGGCATGTTCCAGTTGCTGCGTCGCCCATCCGATCCGTCCGAACATGTTCTGCCGCCACTCACCGCGGCCTTCCAGGATAGGCCAGTCGACATAACCGCTGGTCTCGTCCTCCTCGAATGTCACGCGGTAGGCATTGGTGCGGATCGGGCTGAATTTTTCCCAGGCTTGGCAGGCTTCCCGCAAGGTCGGCGCGCAGGCGAACAGGTAGTCGAAAATGGAAAAGCAGCCTATGTCGACATTGTTGAAGAGGTCGAACATGACCGCGTCGTTGCCCAGGGCTTTCGCAACGTGCTCAAAGACGGCGTGCCAGGCGCGGATCGGTACGATGCCCTGCGGATCCTCGATGCTGGCAAGGTCGAAGTTGTAAGTGCGGGCCATGAGGGGCCAGTCCAAATCTTCATTTGAACACATGTCGCGCAACACGCGGAATACGTCCGCGCGCGCCCATTCCCCCTCAAGCGGCATTCACCTCTCCAGCCAGGCCCTCCCCAATACTTGAAAATTTGCATGACAACTCGCGGCCGATCAAGTTTTGTCGCAAATTGCCAACAGTTATTCAAAATTTCTCCGTAAAAATAGCAATACCGCCTCCGTAAAAGGAGGCGGCATCTGGTTTGTTCTTAGGCTGCGTCTTGCTGCCTGGCCTCGGCCTTCGGCGGAAATCTTCCGTAGAAGGTCTGGTTTTCCTTTGCCATCTCGCGCAGCAGTTTGTTCGGCTTGAAGCGCGGACCCCATTTGCGGGTGAACTTCTTGCAAAGCTCGACAAAGGCGGGGGTTCCCATCATGTCGATATAGCTGAGCGTGCCGCCGCTATAGGGCGCGAAGCCGAAGCCGAGGATGGAACCGACATCCGCCTCGCGAACGTCGGTCAGGCATTTTTCCTCGAAAATGCGGGCAGTCTCCAGCGCCTGCATCACCAGAAGACGCTGCTTCAGCTCCTCGATGTTGAAGCTGTCGGCCGGTTTCGGCTGGCCGACGACTTCCGGAATGCCAGGCCACAGGCTCTTGTCCTTGCCGTGATAGTCGTAGAAGCCCTTGCCGTTCTTGCGGCCGAAACGCTCGCGCTTGACGACCATCTCTTCCAGGATGTTGTCCAGCGGACCTTCTACGTATTTGATGCCAAGGTCCTTGCGGGTGGCGGAGACGATCTTCCAGGCAAGATCGAGCGCGACTTCGTCTCCAAGGGAGAGCGGGCCGACCGGCATGCCGGCCATCTTGCCGGCGTTCTCGATCATGGCCGCCGGCACGCCGTCCGCCAGCATCATCAGACCTTCGCGGATATAGGTCATGACCACCCGGGATGTGTAGAAACCGCGGCTGTCGTTGACGACGATCGGTGTCTTCCTGATGGCCTTGATATAGTCGAGCGCCATGGCGAGTGCCCGGTCCGAGGTGCGCTTGCCGAGGATCACTTCCACCAGCATCATCTTGTCGACGGGTGAGAAGAAATGGATGCCGATGAAGTTCTTCGGCCGTTTGGAAGCCTGGGCGAGGGAGGTGATCGGCAGGGTCGACGTGTTGGACGCATAGATCGCGCGGGATTTCATCACCGCTTCGGCCTTCTCCGTCACCGCCTTCTTGATCTCGCGGTCCTCGAACACGGCCTCGATCACCAGATCGCAATCGGCGAGCGCGTCATAGTCGACCGTCGCGTTGATCCTGGAGAGCAGTTTCTGCTTTTCCTCTTCCGTCGCGCGGCCGCGCTTGATGGCTTTCGTCATCAGTTCGTCGGAATGGGCCTTGCCGCGGTCGGCGGCTTCCTGGTCGCGGTCGATCAGGACCACGTCAATGCCCGCCTGTGCTGTGACGTAGGCGATGCCTGCGCCCATGAAGCCTGCGCCGAGAATGCCGATCTTCCTGATCTTGTTCGGGCGCTGGTCGGCGGGACGCCGTGCCAGCTTGTTCAACTCCTGCATGGAAACGAACAGCGAGCGGATCATGCTGGCGGCTTCCGGCGTCTGCAACACCTTGGCGAAGTAACGGCTTTCCACCTGGAGTGCGAGATCCATCGGCAGCTGGAGACCTTCGACCACGGAGCGCAGCAGGTAGCGCGCGCCCGGGTAGTTGTCATACGTCTCGCGGCGGTAGATGGCGTTGGCCGCCGGCCAGAACTGGAAGCCCGCCGGGGAATAGACGTTGCCGTTCGGCAGCCTGTAACCCTTCTTGTCCCAGTCCTTGACGGGATCGAGACCGGCTTTCAGCATCTTCTTGGCGGCCGCGACGAGCTTCTTCGCCGGTGCGATCTCGTCCACCAGTTTCATTTGCCTTGCCTGCGGCGCGCGCAGGGTCTTGCCCTGCAGCAGGAACTGCATGCCCTGCTGGCCGTCGGTCATCCGCATGACGCGCTGCGTGCCACCGGCGCCCGGGAAGAGGCCGACCTTGACTTCGGGAAGGCCCATCTTGAGGCCCTCGTCGACGACACGGCCATGGCAGGCCAGCGCCAGCTCGGTACCGCCGCCCATGCAGGTTCCGGCAACTGCAGCGACGAATGGTTTGCCGCAGGTTTCAAGCTTGCGGTAAACCTGCGACAGCGTACGCGAGCCTTCGAATAGCGCCCTGGCGGCGGCTTCCGGATCGTTGCCGCGCTTGACGTGGAAGTCCTTCAGCAGGCCTTCCAGCATGGTGAGGTCGGCACCGCCGGAAAAGGCAGCCTTGCCGGAGGTGATGACGGCACCCTTGATCGCGTCGTCGCCGGCGACCTGGTCGACGATGGCGCCCAGTTCCTCCGTGACGGACTGGTCGATGACGTTCATCGACTTTTCCGGCATGTCCCAGGTGATCAGGGCAAAACCGTCCTCATCGGTTTCAACGGTGAAATTCTTGTATGCCATGGGGTTTCCCCTCTCTTGGATTGAGGCGGGTCAAGCGCTTGCGGTTCGCGCGACTGCCAGCCTGTAACTTTGAAGTTTCGACGTCATGACGCCTGAGCGGACCGCCGGATCGGCGGCCATGAAGGCTTCCGCGGCTTCGCGATCCTCCGCCTGGAAGACGACGATGCCAACAGTGTCTTCCGCCAGCCAGTCCTTGCCGTCCCGGTCGTCGGTGCGGCCGGCAAAGACGACCGTGCCGCGTTCGGCTTCGGTCTTGAGGCGGTCGAAATGATCCCCGACGGCCTGGTGATCCGCTTCGCTCCAGGCCTGCGGATCGTGCAGGTCCGGGCGGAGGCGGAAGGTGCCGAGCCACATGGGAACTGGATCACTCATCGCCGTTTACCTCGCTCAGGCGTGGACGTTTGCCAGATGGGCGCGCTGGTCCGCGACCGACCTGGTGCCCTTAACGACGACGTCGCCCGTGTGCTTGGTCTCGGCCGGTTCGAACAGCATCACCCAGCATTCGTCCTCCGCCAGCGGGTTATGCTCGACGCCCCTGGGCACGACGTGCATGTCGCCGGCATTGAGGACGACATCGTCCCTGTCGCGGTAGCGGATGGTGAGGCTGCCCCTGACGATGAAGAACAGCTCGTCCTCGTCCTTGTGGTCGTGCCAGACGAACTCGCCCTTCAGCTTGGCAAGCTTGACGCTCTGACCGTTGACGTCTGCCACCACGCGCGGCGACCAGTAGTCGGTGATCTCGGCGTATTCCCTGTCGATGTTGCTGATCATCTTTCACACCCGCTCGATGATGGTGGCCGTTCCCATGCCCGCCCCGATGCAGAGCGTGACGATCGCGGTGTTGAGGTCCCGGCGTTCCAGTTCGTCCAGCACGGTGCCGAGGATCATGGCGCCGGTCGCCCCTAGCGGATGGCCCATGGCAATCGCGCCGCCGTTGACGTTGACGGTTTCCGGGTCGAGGTCGAAAGCCTGCTGGTAGCGCAGCACCACGGAAGCGAAGGCTTCGTTGATCTCGACAAGATCGATGTCCTTCATTTCCATACCGGCGTTCTTCAGGAGTTTTTCGGTGACGTCCACCGGTCCGGTCAGCATGAGGGCCGGTTCGGAGCCGATATTGGCAAAGGCCTTGATGCGCGCGCGCGGTTTCAGGCCACAGGACCTGCCGGCCGTGCTGGAGCCGATCAGGACCGCCGCGGCACCGTCCACGATGCCGGAAGAATTGCCGGCATGGTGCACGTGTTTGATCGCTTCCACTTCCGGATGGGCCTGAATGCCGACCGCGTCGAAACCGCCCATTGCGCCCATCATTTCGAAGGACGGGTTGAGAGAGGCGAGGGACTGCATGTCGGTTTCGGGCCGCATGTGTTCATCCCGATCCAGAATGGTGATGCCGTTGACGTCCTTGACCGGCACGACGGAGTTGGCAAAGCGTCCTTCTGCCCAGGATTTGCCGGCGCGCTTCTGGCTTTCGACCGCCAAGGCGTCGCAGTCGTCCCGGGAAAATCCGTATTTGGTCGCGATCAGATCGGCGGAGACGCCCTGGGGCATGAAATAGGCCGGAATGGCGACCTGCGGCTCGATCGGCCAGGCACCGCCCGAGGCGCCGAGGCCGACCCGGCTCATGCTTTCAACGCCACCGGCGATTACCAGCTTGTGCTGACCGGCCATGACCTGGGCCGACGCGGTGTTGACCGCGTCGAGGCCCGAAGCGCAAAAGCGGTTGATCTGCATGCCCGGAACCGACTTGTCGTAACCTGCCGCGAACACCGCAGCCCGGGCGATGTCGCCACCGGCTTCCCCGACAGGGTCGACACAGCCGAGGATGACGTCGTCAATCCTGGCGGTGTCGAGCGAATTGCGGTCGCGAATCGCCTCCAGTGCGGTCGCCGCCAGACGGACGGCGGGCACTTCGTGCAGGGCGCCGTCCTTCTTGCCGCGGCCGCGCGGAGTGCGCACGTGGTCATAGATATAGGCTTCGGGCATCAAATCCTCCTCTTAAGAGAGATTGTCCTCAGCTTGCGTCCGGCATCGGATGGCCGGGCATGAGGTCATAGGGGTGTTTCCAGCCGGGCAGGGACTTGATGCGTCCCAGCCAGGCAACGACATTCGGGTAGGCGTTCAGATCGATGCCCAGCTCTCCGTCGTAGAAGAGGTAGCTGCACAACGAGAAATCGGCGCTCGTCGGCCTGGTGCCGATGGCGAATTCGTTCTTGGCAAAGTGTTTGTCGAGGATCGCGAGGGCTGACCTGGCCCGACCGTCCAGCCATTTCGTGACTTCCGTCTCGCCGGTCTTGATGAGCGTGCGCAGAAAGCGAAGGGGGCCGAGCATGCCGGAAACCTTCTGGTTGTCGAAGATCGTCCAGCGCAGGATCTCCCGCCGTTCGTCATCGTTGTCCCAGCCGAACTTGCCGAACCTTTCGAACAGGTCGTCCATGATCACCGCCGACTGGGTCAGGATCTGGTCGCCGTGAACCAGCACAGGCACTTCGCCCATCTCGTTCAGCGTGTCGCGGAATTCCTCTGTCCGGGTTGCCCCGTTGAAAAAATCGACCCATTCCGGCTGCCAATTGGCGCCGCACAGCTCCAGCATCAAGGCAACCTTGTAGGAATGCCCCGACTGCGCCATGCAATGAAGTGTGTATTCAGCCATTACCTGAAATCTCCCTGAGAAATCGAATCCGGCGTGACTATAGCCGCAGGATCCGACCGGGGGTTTCACTTTTCCGCCAGACTTTCGCCTGGCGGACCGGCGTCAGAACGCGTCGGCGCCGACCGACATGATCGTGTCGGAACCGGAAGAAATGCGCGCGAGGTGGGCCGCCGTTTCCGGCATGGTGCGTTCCATGAAGAACCTGCCGAAGGTCAGCTTGTTTTCCAGCCATCCGGCCTTGTCGCCGGCACCGCTTGCCAGCTGCTCCTGGATGGTCCTGGCGATCTTAGTCCACATGTAGCCAAGGGCCACAAGGCCGAAGAGATGCATGTAGTCGACCGATCCGGCGCCGGCGTTGTCCGGGTTCTTCAGGGCGTTGTTCATGAACCACATGGTGGCGGCCTGAAGATCATCCGCGCCTTTCTTCAGCGGACCGGTGAAGGCGGCAAGGTCCTCATTATCCTTGTTTTCCTTCAGGAAGGTGTTGAGCTCGTTGAAGAAGCTCATCACCGCGCGGCCGCCGTTCGCCGGCAGCTTGCGGCCGACAAGGTCGAGCGCCTGAATGCCGTTGGCGCCTTCGTAGATCATGGCGATGCGGGCATCGCGCACGAACTGCTCCATGCCCCATTCGCCGATGTAGCCGTGGCCGCCATACATCTGCTGGGCACTGACCGCGTTGGCGAAGCCGGTGTCGGTCAGGACGCCTTTCAGGACAGGCGTCATCAGTCCCATCATGTCGTCGGAGAACTGGCTGGTCTTTTCGTCGTCCGAGCGGTGCGAGACGTCGCCGTGAAGCGCCGTCCAGATGACGAGTGCCCGGGCTGCCTCGTTGAAAGCGCGGATCGACATCAGCGTGCGGCGCACATCCGGATGAACGATGATCGGGTCGGCCGCCTTGTCCGGGTTCTTCGGTCCGGTCAGCGCGCGGCCCTGCAGGCGGTCCTTCGCATAGGTGGCGGCGTTCTGATAGGCGACCTCGGACTGTGCCAGACCCTGGACGGCCACGCCGAGGCGGGCTTCGTTCATCATGGTGAACATGGCCTTGAGGCCCTTGTTCTCCTCGCCGACGAGCCAGCCCGTGGCACCGTCGTAGTTCATGACACAGGTGGCATTGCCGTGAATGCCCATCTTGTGTTCGATGGAGCCGCAGGAAACGCCGTTGTTCGCCCCGATGCTGCCGTCGTCAGCGATTTCGTTGCGCGGAACCACGAAGAGCGAGATGCCCTTGACGCCGTCCGGTGCGCCTTCGATGCGGGCAAGCACCAGGTGGATGATGTTCTCGGCCATGTCATGCTGGCCGGCGGAGATGAAGATCTTGGTGCCGGTGATCCTGTAGGACCCGTCGCCCTGCGGCACCGCCTTGGTGCGGATGAGGCCGAGATCCGTGCCGCAATGGGGTTCGGTCAGGTTCATGGTGCCGGTCCATGTGCCGGCGATCATGTTGGGCAGGTATTTCTGCTTCTGTTCGTCCGTGCCATGGATCGTCAGCGCGGCGACGGCACCGGCGGTCAGGCCCGGATACATGGAAAAGGCCATGTTTGCGGAAGACGCGTATTCGTTGAAGACGGTCGCCAGCGTGTGGGGCAGGCCCTGGCCACCGTAGTCGGGATCTGCCGACAGCGTGCCCCAGCCGTTCTCGCAGAACGCCTTGTAGGCTTCGAGAAACCCCTTCGGCGTGGTCACCGTGCCGTCGTCGTTGCGGGTGCAGCCTTCCAGGTCGCCGGTCTGGTTCAGCGGCTGCAGGACCTCTTCGGCAAATTTCCCGCCTTCGCGCAGGATTGCCTCGACCAGGTCGATCGGGGCATCGGAAAAACCCGGCAGGTTGGAATAGCGTTCGTAGCCAAATACGTCCTTCAGAAGGAAAAGCGTGTCATCCACAGGCGCTGTGTAGCTCGGCATGGAAATCCTCCCAGATCTGCCGTTTTACGTCTCGACCTTACGTTTCCGTAAACGTCATCTTGAGGCCTATATACGCGGCTTGTTGTGCTCCGTAAAGTGGTGTCCCAACGGAAGGGCAGCAAAAAATTACGCCTAAAACATGCGTTTGGGAACGATTTTGACGGTCTGCGAACACGGAATCGTGTGCCGGAGGGCCGTTTTTGATCAAATTTGAAAGAACGGGAGGCTGCAGCAAACGCCGGCCTGAGGCAAGGTCGTGCGTTTCCGAAAAGGAGAATCGGCGGGGTTGAGCCACAGGTTCCGCCCGCTGGAGGCATTTGCCGACCGCAACGCCTACTGCCCGGTCGGACGCGGTGGCGCGCCCGGCCGGGATCGTCAGATGCGTCTTGTTTCAGGGCAGGGCGACGTAACCGACGTCGTAGAACTGCGTTCTCTCCGTCTTGGGCCGAAGAGGTGTGCGGCTCAGGCGGAAGCGGTGGCAGGTCCAGGCGGTGGGATCGTAGGCGGTCACGCAGGCAAGCATGTCCGGGTCATCCAGCGCCTCTTGTGCCCTCCTGATTTCAGCCGCACGCACCGTTTCCAGATCACTGTGCGGCAGGATGGGATCGACATCGCAACTGGCGAAACGGCCTTCGGAAAGGTTTTTGCCCAGTGCCGCATGCCAGACGATTGCGGTCTTCACCGCAGGTCGGCCGAAGTCCCGGGAAAGGGCGGCAAAGCCGGGGCCGGACAGGAAACGGTCCGCACCCGAGGAAGCCTTCCAGAAGTAATAGGGGGCGTAGAGGTTGTCGGTGCCGCCCCTGCGCCTGTCCGCCGACAGGTAGGCCTTGAAGCCAAGGCCCGGGAACCCGTCGAGAAGGTGCCCCTTGTCGCGGATGCGCCTTTCGATGATCTCCATGTCATAGTCGGCCGGCAGGGTGAAGCCGTATTGCATCACGATCATTTCATTTCTCCCGGCTCGCCGGTCGGTTCCATCCAGGTCACCGCCGCGCCGTCCTTGACGGCCTGGATGCTGAGGTAGCTGAAGGTGCTGGCCGGTGCTGCGCCGTGCCAGTGCGCTTCGTCCGGTGCGAACCAAACGCAATCGCCGGCCCGTATTTCCTCGATAGGGCCACCCCGTCTCTGAGCGTGGCCGAGGCCTTCCAGGACGCACAGGATCTGGCCCATCGGGTGGGAATGCCAGTTGGTCCTGATGCCTGGACCGGCCGTGCAACGCATGGCGGTATTTTCGCCGTCTGTCCTGCTGCCCAGAAACATCTCGAACCAGAACGGACCATTCGAAATGCCTCCTGGCGATGTTTTTACGTCCGTGCCGGCGCGGTGAATGGTCATCTGCCGCGGGCAGGCGTCATCCATGTCGAAGGATTGGCTCATGGTGTCTCCCGGTTTTCGAAAATTGATGCCCCCGTCTCGAAGGCAATTGACGGAGGTAAGCGTATCGCGGCAACATGATCCGGAAAATCAGGAAATTTTTAAATTTATTTCCTGAAAAACAGGATTGTCATATGCGACTGACGAATCTCGACATGGATGCCTTGCGCAGCTTCGTGGCTGGCATCGAGCTGGGCTCCTTTACCCAGGCGGCCGAGCGGCTGGGACGGTCGACCTCGGCCGTCAGCGCGCAGTTGAAAAAGCTGGAGGAACAGGCCGGGACTCGACTTGTCGAAAAGGCGGGGCGGGGCCTGGTTCCCACGGCAGGCGGCGAGTTGCTGCTTTCCTATGCCCGCCGGATCCTTTCGCTCAACGACGAGGCGGTCGAGGCGGTGCGCGGCTCGGATCTTGACGGCTGGGTGCGGTTTGGCCTTCAGGAGGATTTCGGCGAAGTGCTGCTGCCCAGGGTCCTGGGCCGGTTTGCAAGGTCGCATCCGAATGTGCGCATCGAGGGGCGGATCGCCCGCAACAGCGAGCTGACGGCCAAGGTTGCGTCCGGTGAACTCGATCTGGCGATCGCATGGGCGGGCAAGGAACGCCTGCCTTTCGAACGGCAGATCGCCGAAGTGCCGATGTGCTGGCTGGGTGCGGAGGACAGCAACGCGGTTCCGTCCCTGGTGCCAGGGGTGGAGAAGCTGCCGTTGGCGGCATTGGAAGCCCCATGCCTGTTCAGGGCGGCAGCTTGCGACAGCCTAGACCGCCAAGGCCGGTCCTGGCGCCTTTCCTTCGCCAGCCCCGGGCTGGCAGGTCTCGGCGCCGCGGTTGCTGCAGGTCTCGGCGTTGCCGTCCGCACGCCCCTAGGGCTTCCCGGGGGCGTGAAGGTTCTGGACGCCGGGCGGCATGGATTGCCGGAGCTTCCGTCAATCGACCTGATGCTTTTGCGCAGTGGCGAAAATATCGGCCGGACCGGCGAGCATCTGGCGGCCATTCTGGTGGAGGCTCTTCAGGAGGTTCTTGCCTCGGGAAGCCCGGCCGGGCAGCCAGTGGCCGTCAGGCCCGAAGGGCAGGCTTAGTTGCCTTCCTCGGCTTCCTTGTGCTTCAGCATGCCGGAAACGATCTGGACCGTGCGGGAAAGTTCCTCGATGGCCTGTTCGATGTCCTTGCGCTGCTCCTCGAGCACGGCGATCTGTTCATTGAACCGTGAAAGAGCGACGCGCAATTGGGTCACCTGGCCGTCGCGCAGGTCGTAAAGGTCCAGCATGTCGCGGATTTCGGACAGGGAAAAGCCGACGCGCTTGCCCATCAGAACCAGTTTGAGTCGGGCACGGTCGCGGCGGTTGTAGATGCGGTTGAGACCGTCACGCTTCGGATTCAGAAGACCTTTGTCTTCGTAGAAGCGGAGGGTCCGGAGGGTGCAGTTGAATTCCTTGGCCAGGTCACCAATCGAAAACTGGGTCTTCTTGGTGCCGTCGTCGTTCGCGGAAACGACGTCTACAAGGTCGTCCTCGTTGAGGATCGAAAGCGCTTCGCTCATTGCAGTCGTTCTCGTTCTTGAAGCCGTTTATCGGCTTATCGTTGCTGTTCTTGCGGTTCTTTTGAAACCAGTGCCTGATTGTCGCCAACGGCACTTGCGCATCCGATGCGGTCCCGAGCACAGTTTCGGGCAGTTTCTGGAATGCTCTTGTAGCTTACGTTTGCGTTAAGGTCCAGTCACGTAAGGTGGAGCCTTAAAAATTCGTTAACAGCCCTTTCGTGATTCGGCCGCGCCACGCTGCCCAGGGTATGATTCTCAACCGAATTCAGCCGAATTTCGCATTTGGCAACGCCGATTAACGGCCTGTTTACCCTAAATCGTGAAAGTCTAACAAAACGCTGCGCCTAGTCCTGCCCTTGCGGGAATATGAATGCAGCCTGCACCACCGCGGTCAGCTGAGACCGTAAGCCCAGGGTCAAGATATGCCGGCTTGGAATAAATACGAGGCAGGACGCCGCGATCGGGATGCGTTTGAAGGCTCCGACTACTACGAGGCACCGCGACGCGAACCGGCAAACCAGCGTATTGAACGGCTGACGCGCACCGCCACGTCGCTCGGGGGAAATTATGATCCCCGCCATTCCGACGGCCGCGACGAGGACCTGGACGCGGTGGCGGACGAACTGGACAGGCTGTTGTCCGACAAGGAGGCTCAGGATCAGATGCGCGCCAGTGGTCGGCGCCGGCCTGCCCGAAAGCGCTCTGCCACGGCAGCGGCAAGCACGATGGAAGACGTCTTGGGCGCCCTCGACCGGCTGGATCAGCAGGTCCAGGGACTTTCGGGCCAGGAAGACGAGGCCTATGAGCCGGCTCCCCGTCGACGCCCCGGCAGATATGCGCGCAGCATGCGCCAGGACGAGGCCTTCGAAGACCCCGGCTATGACACCTACGACGACGAAGACGACGACTATGGCTACGCACCGCGGCGTGCGCGGGCGCAGCGGGAAGCCTCGCTGCATGTCTACAAGGATCTCGGACGACGCATCGATGCGCTCAGGGCGCCGCAGGAGCAAGCTCTCAATCAGGTCCGCGAGGAACTCGGTTCATTGCGCGATGCCCTTGGCGGCCTCACCCGTGGCGCCAACGAGACGGTCACCCGTCAGAACGCGGAACTGCGCCGGCTTGCCGACATGGTCGAGCGGCTCCGGGCCGACAAGAAGAACGACCTGCTCGCCAAGGAGATCCGCAAGGAAGTCGCCGACCTGAAGACAATGGTCGGGCGGACCAATGTCGAAGGTGCGTTGCAGACCCTGGAACACGGGTATTCGCATATTCTCCAGCGACTGGACGAGCTGTCTCGCGCTTCGGTCGACCCGAGGATCCTGCGCGGGGTGACGGCGCGGCTCAACGAGATCGAGGACGCGTTTGCCGCCCTGCCGCGGTCCGAGCACATGATGGTGCTCGAGGACCGTGTGGTGACCATTGCCGAGCGCATGGAAGAACTGCTGCAGCGCAAGGGCCATGCGGAAATGGAACCGCTCCGGGCCGAACTGCGTGAAGTGCGCGGCTTCGTCGAGCAGATCGACATCAAGGGGCTGGTCGAAGGTATCGACGACCGGATGAAATTCGTCTCCAGCCGGCTGGACGACCTGGAAGTCCTGGCGCGCGAACAGCGCGGCCTCGATTCCCGCCTGTCCGCCATGGAAGAGCGCATGCCGGAGCCGGAGACGATCAGCCGGCTGCAGGGCAGGCTGGAAGATATCGTCGGCATGATGGCCGATGACCGTGCCGCACCGACCGACAACACGCATCTGTCGCAGATGGATCAGCGCCTTGACGACATCGTCGAGCGCCTGGAGCGCATGGAACAGGCAGGCCCGCTGCCTTCGGCGGACGCAGGCTCATTCGCGGCGCTGGAAGACCGGCTGGAGAGCATTTCCGGCAAGATCGATGCCATCGAACGGAAGGCCTCCCGCCCGGTCCCCGTTCTGGATGCCGCAGGGACACGCGGCGGTGCCGGGGTGGACACCAAGTTTCTGACACAGTTGCAGGAACGGCTGAACGACCTGACGACCCGCCTGGATCAGCCCAGGGACACCGTCACCACGTCGGACCTGGACAAGTTGCGCGAGGAAATCGGCCAGATGCGGGCCAGCGTCGGCAGGCCGTCGTCGACGGAAGCCCTGGAACAGCGCATCGCGGACCTTGCGCAAATCGTCTCCCGGGGAGCGGAGGTCACCGATGACAGCCGCTTCGATCAGCTCGGTGAAAAGGTCGCGGCGCTGGCCGCGCAGATCGAGAACACGGCCACCAAGGCCATCAGTGCGGATCAGTTCACGCCGGTACTGCGCCGGATCGAACAGAACCTTCTGCAGACCCGGGTCGATGTGGCAGGTATCGCAAAAAAGGCGGCCGAGGAAGTCGTCGCCAAGGCACCGGCGCAGAGCGGCAATCAGTATGACGAGGCGATCACGGCGCTGCAGGGCGACCTGAAACGCCTTCTGGACGCCGCCGAGGGCAGCGAAGAGCGGACGCGCAACACCTTCGACGGGGTCAAGTCGGTTCTCAGTTCCCTGACCGAGCGGCTGGACAACCTGGAAAGGACCGAGGTTCTTTCCGCGAGGCCGACCGCGCATTCCGAGCCCTTCACGCCTCAGGAGCCGGTCGCGCCCGCTGCGCCCTATGTCCAGCAGGAACCGGTCGCGCCGTATGCCCAGCCGGATACGGCCGGGTCCTACATGCCGCATGAGCCCGAGATTGCCGCTACGCCCTATACGCCGGTTCTGTCGGACGAACCGGAATCTTTCCGGCATATGGCCGATGTTGCCGGCGTTTCGGCGGAACGCAGGAAGCCCGAAGCTGCCGCCTCCGGCTCCGAGCGTACGGAAGACCGCGCCCGGGACCGGAAGGCCGATTTCATCGCGGCGGCCCGCCGCGCGGCGCAAGCGGCCGCGGCGGAAGCTGCTGAACAGGAAAAACTGCAGAATACGCGCACTGCCCGCGCCGATGAGGACCGCGGCAAGGCAAGGGTTGGCTGGCTGCGCAACGTCCTGAGGCGAGACAGGTCGGCTCCCTCCGAAGAACTCCAGGAAGACGGCGGTCAGGACGAAGCCCTCGAGCTAGGCAACGAAGACATTTCGGACAGGGTCTTCGAGGCTGAAGACACCAGGGTCTTTCCCGGTGATCGCCTGACGCCCGAGGCCGCGCCTTCATCCGGGGGGCGCAAGCGCGCCATCCTTTACGCCGCCGCAGCCGTTGTCCTTCTGATCGGTACGCTTCAGGTCTACCGGATGGCGACGGGTTCCTCGAATGGTGGCGATCAGGTGGCTTCCGCGGTGAAGCCGCCCATGGAAACCGCACAGACCCTGCCTGCCGGAACCGGGACGCCGTCCGTGGCGAAAACCGCCGAAATGGCCGCGCCAGTGAACCAGGCCGCGGAGGTCGAGGTCTCTTCCGCGCCCGAGGCGTCGACACCACCGGCCGCGGTGGTTGCCGAGGTGCCGGAGAGCCCGCGAGCCGTTCCGATGGCGCAGGCTCCCGCCGAACCGGTGAACGCCGGGCAGGCCGCCAAGGAGGCGTCGGCATCCGGCACTCTGGCACCGGAAACAAATCTGACATTCGCGCCGCCCGCTGGGGTCGCCAGCAGCTTCGGTACCGAGGCGCCGCAGAGCCCCTCCGGCTTCGTTCCTTCCGACAAAGCGTCCGGAAGTGAAGAAGCCCCGTCCAATATCATTGCCAACCTGCCGCCGGAAGGCGTCGGCCCGATGGCCCTGCGGTCCGCAGCAGCGGGAGGCAACCCGGCAGCGGAATTCCTGGTCGGTGTGAAATACACGGAAGGAAACGGTGTTCCGGCGGACATGGCAAAGGCTGCCGTCTGGTATCAGAAAGCCGCCGAAAAGGGTCTGGCTCCCGCTCAGTACCGTCTCGCCAGTCTCTATGAAAAGGGCAGGGGCGTCGTCAAGGACATCCCCAAGGCGAAGGCCTGGTATGCCAAGGCGGCCGAAGCCGGAAACGCCAAGGCAATGCACAATCTGGCCGTTCTCTACGCGGAAGGCGGCGGCGAGCAGCCGGACTACGCGGCAGCCGCGAAGTGGTTCGAGCAGGCCGCCAACTTCGGTGTCAAGGACAGCCTGTTCAATCTGGGCATCCTTTACGCCGGCGGGATCGGCGTCGACAAGGATCTGGTGGCCAGCTACAAGTGGTTTGCGATTGCCGCCGACCAGGGCGACCCGGAAGCCGCCAAGCGCCGGGACGACGTTGCCAACATGATGGACCAGGAAACCCTGGCCAATGCGCGCCTGGCGGTGGAAACCTTCAAGCTGAAGACGCCCGACGCGGCTGCCAACAAGGTCTCGATGGAACCGGGCTGGTCCGACAGCGCGTCGCTGCCGGCGGAAAAGGCAGCGGTCACGGTCGTGGACGACACCGGCATGATCCGGGAAGCGCAGGAAAAGCTGAACTATCTCGGCTTCGATACTGGCACGCCGGACGGTCAGATGGGCCCAAGGACCCGCAGCGCGATCCGCGCATTCCAGCGCAGCCTGGGGCTCCCGGAAACGGGCGAAGTCGACAAGCGCCTGATCGAAGAGCTGAACAGCCAGGCCATCTAGCGGGCTGCACCCGCAAATACCGCCGCCCGCGCCTCAAACCGGCGCCGGGCGGCTCGGTCTATCCAAAAAAACGGCCAGTTCCGTCACAAATCCGCCGCAGGGAACCATTCGCACCCGCTCGCCGGTTGACACCCGGCTGGCACGGGTCTTTAACCATTTTATTGTAGTCATTTCGCAGTCTTACCTGCTTCCTGTTCCGGCGTGACCCTGTGCAATTATATCTGCCCATAGCCGAGATTCCGGTGAACATCTTCGTGCTATTGGGCATGGGGGGAGCTGTGGGTTTCCTGTCGGGCCTTTTCGGGATCGGCGGCGGCTTCCTGCTGACGCCGTTGCTGATCTTTTCTGGCATTCCTCCCGCGGTTTCCGTTGCGACCGTGACGACACAGGTCGTTGCATCTTCAGCTTCGGCCGTCATGACCTACTGGCGCCGGAAGGCGATCGACCTGAAACTGGCCAGCGTGCTGCTGGCCGGCGGTGTCCTGGGGTCTCTTGTCGGTGTCGTCCTGTTCCAGGTGCTGCAGTCCCTCGGCCAGCTCGACGTGGTCATCTCGATCTCCTACGTCACCTTCCTGGGAACGATCGGCGGGCTGATGCTGTTTGAATCGGTCAGGGCGATCCGACGCCGCAAGTCGGGCGCACCGCCCAAGGCCCGCAAACCCGGTCAGCACAACTGGATCCACGGACTGCCGCTCAAGATCCGTTTCCGCCGTTCAAAGCTCTATGTGAGCGTCATTCCTGTGGTGGGGCTCGGTGCCATCATCGGGTTTCTCGGAACCGTGCTCGGCATTGGCGGCGGCTTCATGATGGTGCCGGCGCTGATCTACCTGCTGCGGGTTCCGACCGGCATCGTCATCGGCACGTCGCTGTTCCAGATCCTGTTCACCATGGCCGCGGCGACGATCTTCCATTCCATGGGAACGAAGACGGTTGATATCGTTCTGGCGATGACGCTGATGATCGGCGGGGTCATCGGGGCGCAGTTCGGCGCGCGCATGGGGCAGAACCTGCGCGGCGATCAACTCCGGCTTCTCCTGGCTCTGCTCGTGCTCGCGGTCGGGATGCGCTTTGCAATCGAGCTGTTGCTGGTCCCGGCCGATCTCTACTCCATCGCCATCCGCAAGGGGGCCGGAGCATGATGGTCCGCGCGCTCCTTCTCTGCCTTTGCCTCGCGGCCGCCGGACATGCAGCGCATGCCGTGGAGGCAAAGAACCTTGTGACCTCACTGTCCTCGAACATGATTTCGATCCAGTCGAATTTCACCGGAACCGAGATCGTCATCTTCGGGCAGGCGAGCGACATAGAACGCCTGCCCGACGACAAGGACGGTTACGAACTGGCGATCGTGGTGGAAGGACCGCCACAGGACATCACCACGCGGCGCAAGGGCCGGTTCCTTGGCGTCTGGGTAAACCGGGAAGCGGAACGCTTCCAGAACATTCCCTCGTTCTATGCCGTGGCAAGCACGGTCAACATCGGCGATATGGCCAGCCGCGAAGTTCTCGACGATCTCGGCATCGGTCTCAATCATCTCAATCTGGCGGTTTCCGGCGTGTCCAATGTCGCCTTGTCCGACCGGGACGATTTCCGCAAGGCCTTTGTCCGGCTGCGCCAGGAGATGGGGCTTTATTCCGAGCAACAGACTTCGATCGAATTCCTGACGGACACCATGTTCCGCACCAATATTCCGCTGCCGGCCAACATTCCCGTCGGGGACTACAAGGTGAAGAGCTTTCTCTTTCACCACGGCAAGGTCATCGCGAATACCGAGGAAACGCTTGCCGTCGCCAAGATCGGCTTTGAACAGGTCACTTTCAAGCTCGCTCAGAACTATCCCCTGTTCTACGGACTGCTTGCCGTTTCGCTTGCCATTTTCACCGGCTGGCTTGCCGGCGTGATCTTCCGCAGAGACTGAAGCCGGGTCTCCCGCCATTTTCCGGTCCGCTTTGCTAACGGAGTGTGCCAGCTCCGTTTTCCCCGGACGCGCCTGCAACTTTCTGCTGGAACTCTCCACAACCGCCGCTACTCTCGGTCCAGGTGTTTTTCAAGGCAATTGCGGGGCAGCATGTCCGACCAGATTTCTTCAGGTGCCACGGACGGCAAGTCCGGGAAGGCGGAGTCCTCAATCGATGCGAAGGCGATCGATATCGCCATCCGGCTCGGCGTGCTCGGGCTTTTCGCCTATTTTTCGCTGCAGCTCATCGCGCCGTTCTTTCTGTTCCTGCTGTGGGCCGTCGTGCTGACGGCGGCGCTCTACCCGGCCTATTCCTGGTTGTCGGGCAAGCTAGGCGGGCGGAAGGCCCTGGCGGCGGTTGTCGTGACTTTGGTGTGCCTGGCCATCGTCGTCGGGCCGGTTGCGGTGCTGGTGGTCAGCCTCGTCGAGACGCTCACCGGCTGGTATCACAGCATTGCGGATGGCGTTTTCAAACTGCCCGCGCTGCCTCCGAAGCTGGCCGGCCTGCCGGTGATCGGCGGGAAAATAGCGGATCTATGGCATCTGGCGAGCCGCAGTCTGGAGATGTTTGTCACCAAGATAGCGCCGATGCTCGTGCCCGCCGGCGGACGCATCCTGTCGGCGCTGGCCTCTCTGAGCGGAAGCGTGCTGTTCTTTGTGGTCTCGATCATCCTGGCCGGTTTCCTGTTCGTGCCGGGTCCGAGACTGGCCGCGGGCGCAAAGCGTTTCGCCGACCGCATCATCGCGCCGCGCGGCGCCGAATTCGTGGATCTGGCAGGTGCCACCATTCGCAACGTGTCGCGCGGCGTCATCGGCGTCGCCGTCATCCAGGGCCTCCTGACAGGCATCGTGATGATCGCCTTTTCCGTGCCTTTGGCGGGCATTCTCACTTTTGTCGCCCTGTTTCTCTGCATCATCCAGATTGGCCCGGCGCTGGTGATCGTGCCCACGGTCATCTGGGCCTGGAGTTCCTGGGAGTTCCTTCCGGCGCTCCTCTTCACGGTGCTGATGGTGCCGGTGATGCTGCTCGACAATGTGCTCAAGCCCGTCCTGATGTCGCGCGGGCTCGATGTGCCGATGCTGGTCATCCTGGTAGGTGTCCTCGGCGGCACCATCGCCTACGGCATGATCGGCCTTTTCCTGGGCCCGGTTATTCTGGCGGTGTTCTACGAACTGGTGATTGCCTGGGTGAAGGCCGGGGAAGAGGGGAAACCGGAACCGTTCCCGGGCGCGAAATCCTAAAGGTCCTGGAAATAGCCAGTGACGGGCTCCTCCGCGAGAATGGCGGCAATGGAGGCCCAGGTGCCGTCGGCAACAAGGCCGTCGACATGCTCTTTGTGAACTTGCTGGTTGTTCCAGGTTTCCACCAGGATGAAGTGGCAAGCATCGTCGGCGTGCCGGAGTACGTCGACGGATCGGCACCCCGGAACGGTGGGAAGATCAGTTGCAACCGACCGCATTATGGCCTCGAGATCAGCCTGCCTGTCTTCCCGCGCCTTGAGCTGAACAACAACTTTCACAGCCATGAGCCTATCCTTCCACACTTGCGATTGCTCTGTGCTTGAAGGGATAAAGCGGCCGTTCCTCCTTCGACAGATCCCGTTCTGCCGAAGAACTGCCCGATCCTGCGAACTGCGTCAGCGGCCCGCGAAGCCTGCCTGGCGCATTGCTTCCGCATAGCGTCCGGGCGCTAGGCCAAAGGCGAATTTGAACTCTCGGGTGAAATGGGAGGGGCTGGCATAACCGGCGGCCTGCGATACACCAACGACTGTGGAGTCGCTCGTCAGAAGCTGCTGCCGGGCACGATCCAGGCGCACATGCTTACGGTACTGCATGGGGGACTGGCCAAAGAGTGCAGTGAAGCTATGGGCAAAATGCGAAGGGCTCATGGCAATCTCTGCCGCGATTTCCGCCACCGTGAGATCAGACCTATGCGCGCGGGCTTCAATGTAACGAAGCGCCTTGACGAGCCTTGTGTCCACGTCCGTCACCAGGGTTTTCAGGACGCCGAAAGCGTCCGAGCGAAGAAGCCTGTAGCTGATTTCCTGCAGGCAGAGCGGGGCCAGTAGGTGGCAGTCGGCAGGATCATGGAAGCTTTCAAGAAGACGAATCAGCGGCGCGGCGAGTTTATCGTCAAGTGGCTCGCAAGAAATATGCGTTCGGTCGCCTGAGGCTGGCGGCTGCGTGCAAGTATCGGCAAAACGGACAATCGTTTCGGCAATCAAATCCGGAGGCAGTTGCAATTTCAGGGCAACATAGGGCTCGGCAGGACTCGCCTCGACGATCGCCTGGTAGGCCGTGTCGCCATGCATTGCAATGACATGACCCTTGTCGTTTACGATCTGCTGGTTGCCGAGCGTAACGACTTTCCGCCCCGTAACTGCAACAGCAACCGACAGTCCCCGGCTGCTGCCGCGAAAATAGGGCAGGCATTCCGACAACCTGAGCGCCCAGACATTGCCCAGAGGCGAGGGGGTGGCGCCCTCGTTGCACGCAAATGCCCTGACCGCGGACCGTAAGCGCGTCGACGGAGGGAGCTGAGCTTTGCTCAAGATCCGATTGTGATGATGGGCACGGGGAGGTCGGCATCGCTCAGGCTTAGCCAATTGCAGCTGCTTTCACAAGCAACGCTGCCCGAGCGATCCCGGTCTTCGCTTCGCCCGGCGGGGAGGAGGCGTCGTTGCCGAGCATGAGATGGAGAACCGGCGGCGGAAGATCAGGCCGTAGGCCCGGTGCGTCACGTTCATTCCGCCCTTACACCGCCGGCGCTCCGGCAAGAACCGCCAGTTGGGCATCGAACGCGCGCCTGAAGGCAGGGCGGGCTTCGCCGCGGGCAACATAGGCGGCAAGGTTCGGGCACTCATTCAGAAGACCGGTTCTCCGCAAACGCCGTAGCATCGTCACCATCAGGAGATCCCCGGCGCTGAACGTGCCTTCGAGCCAGTCGGCATTGCCAAGACGGCTCGAAAGGTCGGTCAGCCGTGTGCGAACGCAGTCGGCAAGCATCTGCTGGCGTTGCTCGAACCAGGGCTCGTTGCGCTCGTGGATCCTGGCAAATCCGAGATTGGATATCGGCGGTTCGATCGTGCTGAGCGCGGCAAACATCCAGCCGATCGCCCGGGTTCGGGCGTCCGGGACGTCCGGCAGCAGGCCGCCATGGCGTTCGGCGATGTGAAGCACGATGGCTCCGGATTCGAACAGGGTCAGCTGCCCCTCTTCATAAGTCGGGATCTGCCCGAAAGGTTGGCTGGCCCGATGCGCCGGTTCCTTGAGTTCGCTGAAGGACAGAAGGCGGACGTCATAAGTCAGGCCTGCCTCTTCGAGTGCCCAGCGGACGGGCATGTCGCGCGCCAGTCCTTTCCCGCCATCCGGCGAGCGTGCGAAAGCAGTGATTGTCGGCATGATGTTCTCCTTGCGTCAAGATACATACCGACCGGTTGGTATGTTGTCAAGATGCGTTGCCGCCGGATGGGTGGCAGCCGGGCAGCCAGTTCACAAGGACCGGAAGCAACTGCTCGTGGCAGGACATGGGGCGGAAAACCGGCGGGTGCTGAAGATAAAACAAAGGCCTGGCCGATCGCCTTCTGTCCGTCGACAGGAGGGGCGGTGGGACTCCGGAGACGACCTCTCAAGACACCGGCCTCTCAAGACACCGGCCACACAAGACACCGGGATGGCATTCGGTCCGGCGTCCGGGCGGAGATCAGTCGAAAGCGCTATCAATCACCGGCGTGGCCTGGAAGGCCTCGCGGAGCCAGCGTCCGTCTTTCCAGATCCAGACCTGCGTGAAGACAAGGGTCAGATCGGCGTTGTCCGTGGGCGTGCGGGCGCCGCCGCCGGTGACCACGTTGGTGCCCGTCACAAGAGCGACGTCGCCGAACATGCGGGTCTGGACGTTCCTGAATTCGAGCCGGGTGGTTCGTCCGGTCCGTTTGGCCGCATATTCCAGCCAGCCGGCCCGGTCGAGGCGGGCACCGAACGCATCATGATGGGTGTAATCCGGCGACAGCAGCTCGTCGAGGACGGCGATGTCACCGCAGGCCCAGGCATTGCCGAACCGGACGGCCGCTTCCTCGAGCGCCCGTGCCCGGTCCTCTTCAATGGTCGTCATTTTCCTGACCCTCAGAAGGACTAAGACGTCAGATTATCCACCAACCCGGGCTCTTCGTCTTGCGAATAACGAGAGGCGAGTGGTCTGAAGTCATGGAGCTGGGGCAGGGTTCGGGGAACGTCAGTCCCCGACCAGCCGGCTTGCCGTGAAGGGGAACAGGCGGTCGTTGCCGAGCATGAAAACGGAGAACTGGCGGCGGCGGAAAATCAGGCCGTAGGCCTGGTCCGTCACATTCAATCCACCGGTCAGCGCACCGAAAGCCGGCAGGACGAGGCGGGTTCCGTCAGTGACGAAGCAGGCGCGGCGGATGGAGCGGCCGAAGCGGCGCACGCGAGCTGCCGGATGAAGGTGGCCGCAGACTTCTCCTGCCGACTCTGCCGAACCGATCCTTTCGACCGGTTCATGACGGAAGGTGAGCGGGCCGAGAGATATTTCATCGACGGTTTCACCGCAGAGCCTGACCGGTGCAATCGGGTCGTGGTTGCCGGTAACCCAGATCCATTCCCGGCCGAGCTGCAAAGTGGTCAGCATGGCGCGGTAGGGGGCGGGCAGGCGGTCGGAGCCGTGGGGATCGTGAAAGCTGTCGCCAAGGCAGATGACTCGCGCCGGATCGAAGGCGTCCATCACGCCGGCGAGCTTTTCGAGCGTCGCGCCCGTGTCGTAGGGGGGCAGCAGCACGCCGCGGCGAGCGTAGCTGGAGCCTTTTTCCAGATGCAGGTCGGCGACGATCAGGGTGGCTTCGTCCGGCCACCACAGCACGCCGCTGTCGTGCAGGCCGACAAGCTGGCCGTTGACCTGAATGTCATGACACACCGGCGCAGCGGTATACTTGCGCAAATGTGACGTGAGTGCATTCATTCCATGGCCTCCAGAACCAGCTCTTCGGCCGCGACGGCCAGGATCGAATCCATAGCCTCTCCGTAAACCGGCTCCTTTCCGATTTCCAGCAGGATCGGAACGGCGAGGGGAGAAACGTGCGGAAGCCCAATATGCTTGATTCGACCCTTTGTCCGCGTCAGAAGTTCTCCTAATCGCGAGATATCCAGAAGTCCTTCCGCCGCATCGTTCCAGGTGGCCTTCAGGAGGATGTGGTCCGGTTCGTGCGAGCGCAGGACGTCGTAGATCAGGTCGGTCGACACGGTGATCTGGCGTCCGGACTTCTCCTGTCCCGGATGCCGGCGCTCGATCAGCCCGGCAATCACGGCGCAATTGCGGAAGGTCCGTTTCATGAGGCTGGATTCGGCGAGCCAGGCATCGAGATCGTCGCCGAGAATGTCCTCTTCGAAAAGTTCATCCAGGGAAATACGGCCGGAGGAGAAGAGCATGGACAGGTCGCGCAGGCCCCAGACCGAGAGGGCATAGTCGTTTGCGACAAAGCCCATCGGCTGGGCTCCCATGCGCTCCAGCCGCCTGGTGAGCAGCATGCCGAGGGTCTGATGGGCGAGCCGGCCCTCGAACGGGTAGCAGACCATGTAATGCTTGTCGGCGCGAGGAAAAGTCTCGACCAGAAGACCGTCCCTCTCCGGCAGCACCGATTTGTCCCTTTGAAGCTCAAGCCAGTCGCGCACCTGTAAGGGCAGTTCCTTCCAGGAAGAGCGGTTGGCGAGCATCGTCCGGACGCCTTCGGCGAGATAGGTGGACAGCGGAAACTTGCCGCCCATATAGGCCGGGATCATCGGATTGTCGCTCTTTGCCCGCGAAACATAGGCCTCGTTTTCCCGCAGCCCCTCGAAACGTACGACTTCTCCGCCGAAGAGGAATGTGTCGCCCGGTGTCATCTGGTCGACGAAATATTCCTCGATCTCGCCCAGCATGCGCCCACCGCGCCCGACCGGCGTGCGCCGTCCGTCGGCTTTCGAGCGCACCAGCCGCACCTTCACCTTGGGCGCTTCGACAATGGTGCCGACATTCAGCCGGTATTGCTGGGCGATCTTCGGATGGGAGATGCGCCAGAGCCCGTCCTTTGATTTGCGCAGCTTGGCATATTGCTCGTAGCTCTTGAGCGCATAGCCGCCGGTCGCGACGAAATCGAGCACGCGCTCGAAGGTCTCCCAGTCGAGGTGGCGGTAGGTCTCCGAGGAGCGGATCTCGTCGAATGTGGCGAGCGCGTCCAGCGGATCGGCGCAGGCAAGGCCCAGGATGTGCTGGGCAAGCACGTCGAGCGCGCCCTTGCGCAAGGGCGGCGTATCCTGTTCGCCGCGCCGGGAGGCATCGAGCGCCGCCTGACATTCCAGCACCTCGAAGCGGTTGGAGGGAATGAGAATGGCCTTGGAAGGCTCGTCCATTCGGTGATTGGCTCGGCCGATCCGCTGCGCCAGGCGGCTGGCGCCCTTCGGCGCGCCGATGTTGACCACAAGGTCGATGTCGCCCCAGTCGATGCCCATGTCGAGGGAGGAGGTTGCAACCACCGCCCTTAAAGAGCCTGACGCCATGGCCGCTTCCACCCGTCGGCGCTGACCGACGTCGAGCGAACCGTGGTGGAGCGCGATCGGCAGCGTGTCCTCGTTGATCCGCCAG
>JBNKGB010000062.1:0-27138 GCA_050289605.1 Roseibium sp.
TACAACTTCTTTAAGGCTGCCGGATATCGAACCGATTAAACGCGACACGCTCTAGCCGTCGGAGTCCTGCTTGCCGGTCTGGATGAGGGTCACTTCCGCGTCCGCGGCAATCTTAAGGAACTTGGGGTCGGGGCAATAGTCGGTGACGAAGGTGGTCACCTGCGACAGGTGGCCGACGCGAACCGGGGCGGTGCGTTCGAATTTGGTGCTGTCGGCTGCCAGGATGACATGGCGGGCATTGTCCATGATCGTCTTGGTGACCTTCACCTCGCGGTAGTCGTAGTCGAGCAGCGAGCCGTCCGGGTCGATGGCGGAGGCGCCGATGACCGCGAAGTCGACCTTGAACTGGCGCATGAAATCCACCGCCGCCTCGCCGACGATGCCGCCGTCCGAATGGCGCAGAACGCCGCCGGCGATCACTACCTCGATCTGGGAATAGCCGCGCATGAGGCTGGCGACGTTGATGTTGTTGGTGATCACCATCAGGCCGCGATGCTGCAGCAGCGCCTGAGCAACTGCCTCCGTCGTCGTGCCGATATTGATGAAGATCGAGGCATTGTCCGGAATGAGGGCGGCGACGCTTTCGCCGATATCCGCCTTTTCCTTGCTGGATATGATCCGGCGCGCCTCATAGCCGACGTTCTCGATGCCGGAGGACAGCAGTGCGCCGCCATGGGTTCTGGCAAGCAGGCGCCGTTCGCAAAGCTCGTTCAGGTCCTTGCGGATCGTCTGGGGCGAAACGTCGAACCTCCTGGCCAGGTCGTCGACGCTGACACGTCCCATCTGTCGGGCGAGTTCCAGGATTGAGTTATGACGTTCGATCAGCATCTGGCACGGTCTCGGCAGGCAATTTCAATTGGCCTAGATGACCGGCCGGCGACCCGGAGATCAAGCGACATCTTTGTTTTTCTGTTTTTCGGACTTCGGTTTTTCGGCGCCGATCCCCTCAGGGGCGCTGCCGGCGTCCTCCGGCCTCTCCGGCGACGGCTGCTTCGCGGTGTCGGACATCTGATGAGCGCGTCCGGAGGCGACAACGCGTTTGACGAGGGCCTGGGCGGCGGAGGCAATGTCCGCCGATTTCGGCGGAGAGGTCGGCCCGGGACCTGACGGCTGCCCGGAAGCGGAGCCGTTGGTTCCTGTGTGTCCGCCGTTCATGTCACCATGTTCCGCCGGCGGCTTCAGCCCGCCTGTGCCCGCTGCGGGACCGATCGTTACCCTGGGGGAAGGCCGCTTCGTCTTCATCTTGAGCGGGGCAGCATTGACCGTGATGGCCTCTGCTCCGGAGATCCTGGCGGCAAGCGCCTTGAAGTCCCGACGCAGATCGGCAAGGGCAGGCGCGTTTTCCAGGTCTCTGCGAAGCGCCTGTACCTGGCCGGACAGGCGTTTCAGCCTGCGTTCGCTGTCCTCCAGCTCGCTCTGCTGCTGCGTGTTTTCGCGGGTGACCTTGGCAAGCTGCTCGGACAGGCGCTGCTGAACCTCGGACCAGCCGGAGGGAACGGAGTCAAGCATGATCGACAGCCGGGTCACTTCCGCCTGGGCGGTGACATACTTGGATTCGACATCGACCAATTGCCGCTCCAGTTCGGAAAGCCGGCTCTTGGCGGTCTGGTCGAGCGACGCTTCCACCTCGCCGGCGACCAGGGGCTCGTAGCGTGCCAGCCGGGCTTTCAGCGTGGCGACCTCGGCCTCCAGGCCGGTAATCGTTGCAAGCGTCAGCGTGTCGTGGGCGGGTGCCAGGCCGGTGTCCTTTTCCTCGCTCCTTGGTTTGTCCTCAAGCGCCTGCGTCCAGCTCTCCGAGAGGGCCTTTTCCGTCTCGCTCAGCTTTTCCTTCAGCGTCCTGACTTCGGAGGACAGCATGTCGACCGCATGCTCATCCCCCCGGATCGCGGCAATCCTGGCTTCCAGTTCGGCTTCGCGGGCAGCATGGGACTTTGCCAGCTCTGCGAGCTGGTTCTTCAACGCGGCAGTGTCGATCTGGAATTTCGCCGCCTTCTCGCGTTCCTTTTCGAGCTGGCGCTCGACCCGCCTCAAATCGACGGCGTGCTGTGCCCGGACCTGATCCTGGGACGCCCGGACTTCGGCGTAACTGGAAGGATTGACCGCGCGCAGCGCTTCCTCGGTGAGACGGGCAGCCCGGCGATAAAAGGCAGGCAGAATCGCCAAACCGATCAGACCGGCCGTGCAAAACCCCAACGCCACATACATCGCTGCTTCAATCAAGTCCGGCTCCCGCGCGTCGCACCCAGCACTCCATCATTAGACGACCCGTTGCCTGACGCCAAGGGCAACGAAGTGAATGTGCCGGACCTCGAGTACACCCCTGATTGTAACCGAAAGGAAGTTTAGGGTCCGTTTCAAAGTGAAAGTGTCGTCAGTCCGGGCCCAAAACCGGTTGCTCCGGGTCCGGGGCCGCTCCTCAGAACGGGTTCCAGGTCGGCTTGTCGGTGAATTTCAGGTAACCCATGTTGAGGCCGAGACGGGCGCCGACGCCGGAGCGGACCGGAACCAGGACGATCTCGTTTTTCAGAAGAACGGTCATGCCGACACCTCCGACCAGATAAGCCGATCCGTTGACCCCGGCAAACCGGGCGAACACCGAATCGACCGTGGGCAGGTTGTAGACCAGCATCATTACCCTGGCGCCGTCCGCGCCGAAGTCCCAGCCGACCGACGGTCCCTGCCAGAAGACCTTGTGAGTGCCGGCGTTGCGCGTATAGAGGTGGCCTTCGCCATAGCGTGCACCCGCCACGAAGGCGCCGGACCCTTCCTCGCCGAGAATATAACCGTTCGGCTCGCCGTAGCTGGAAAAGGCTTTCTCGATCACGGAGGCAAGTCCGCTCGAAACCGACCCGAAGAACTTGTGGCCCGCGTCCAGGATCTCGTCCTGGCCGTAGGTTTCCTCTGCCGGGATCGGCCGGCTGCCGGAGGACTGGGCAAAAGAGGGGGAACCCGCCGCAATCAAAATCAGGCACACGAACGCAGCCGACAGAAGGGGTGCTACTCGCAGGGATCTTTGTGCCATTCAATAAACTCCTCGTGACAGAGACGGGCGTGCTTAATTTTGCAGGACGGTACGGCCTCGATGATAAACTGGCCTCCTATCATGCTGATTCGCATGTCTCCGTGCATCCTAATACGGTTGGTATTACATAAGCCGAATCAATGAAAAGCTGGCTTGAAAAAAAGACGAGGATGTGTCGAACCCTGTCATTGGTGCTTGTTCCGGGCATTTTTGCGGGGATTAGTCTTGCGCGTCCTCCGATATTCATGCCCGACCCGATCTCCGGCTACGCGATCGGCGGTCACGATCCGGTCAGTTTTTTTGTCGACGGCCATCCGCGCAAGGGCAGCCGGAAGCATGAATACAATTGGGGCGGCGCCGAATGGGTCTTCGTCAACGAAGGCAACATGGCGGCCTTCAGGCGGGATCCGGAAGCCTATGCGCCCCTGTTCGCGGGCTGTGGCGGCTATGCCCTGTCCGAGGGATATGCCACGGAGGGCAGCCCCTTCATCTTCGCGATTGTCGACGAGAAGCTGGTGTTCTTCCATTCGGTGGTCAACCGCTTCCTCTTCATCGCCAACCAGACCCAGCTGATGAAGGACGCAACCGCCAACGCCGACATGGTCGGCTGCGTTCCGGAGCGTTGATCCGGCGGCGACGGGAGGGCCAGTCCTGTCCCGTTTTGAAACTTTCATCTGGATGACGCGCTTTGCTGCCCGGCCGCGCCTTGGCAGCGGCTTGCCGTCTGTGTAACGCTTCTGCGCAACATAGCGAATCAGAACATCGCCAAGCCCCTCAAGAAGAGCTTCACACGCCATGTCCGCACTCAAAGAGCTTACCTCTCTCGACCTTGCCGCTCTGGTTGCCAGCCGCGTCTGCCACGACATCATCAGTCCCGTCGGCGCGATCACTAATGGCCTTGAGGTCCTGGACGAGGAAGGGTCGGCGGACATGCACGAGTTCGCGATGGATCTGATCCGCAAGAGCGCACGCCAGGCCTCGGCGAAACTGCAATTCGCCCGGCTCGCCTTCGGCGCGGCCGGGTCTGCCGGCGCCGAAATCGACCTCGGCGATGCCCAGGTCGTCGCCACCGGGTTCATGGAAAACGAAAAGTCCAACCTGAACTGGCAGCTCGATCGGCACCTGATGCCGAAGAACTACGTCAAGCTGCTCCTCAACCTGATCCTGATCGCAAACCAGTGCGTTCCGCGCGGCGGCGAGATCAAGGTTGAAATGCAGGGCGAGCCGCATTCTCCCTCCTTCACGCTTCATGCCAGCGGCCTCAATCCGCGCATCCCGCTCGGCATGAAGGAAACGCTCGGCGGCGAGGAGCCCGAACGGGTGGATGCCCACTCCGTGCAGCCTATCTACACATTGCTACTTGCCCGTGAAACCGGAATGGCCTTAACCATAGATAAACAAGAAGAATTGGTAAAAATAACGGCCCTTCAAGCGTAGTAAAAGGCCGGGGTAAAAGACTTCGGCTGTTTCAGCGTATCTTAACTGTTTGCCGTCAACCTAGCTCTCATGGACTTCTCGGTCCAGACGTCCCTTTTTGGGATGCGGAACCAGTAACAAGTCGGGTGAGAGCAGGCCATGGACGACCTCCTCAGGGAATTCATTACCGAGACCAACGAGAGTCTCGATGTTGTTGACGTAGAACTCGTTAAATTCGAGCAGGAACCCAACAACGCAACAATTCTGGATAATATTTTCCGTTTGGTGCACACCATCAAGGGCACCTGCGGTTTCTTGGGTCTTCCCCGGCTTGAAGGAATTGCGCACGCCGCCGAAACGCTGATGGGCAAGTTTCGTGACGGAGCACCGGTCACGCAGGAAGCCGTCTCCCTCATCCTGGCGTCGATTGACCAGATCAAGGACATCCTTGGCGAGCTGGAAGCCTCCGAGGGCGAGGAGCCGACAGGCGACGACAGCGAGCTGATCGGGCAACTGGAAAAGATGTCCGCCAAGGCCGATGCCGCCATGGCACGCGGTGGTGTGGCCGATGAGGCTCCGGAAGCCGTGGAAGCCACCATGGAAGTCTCTGTGGAAGCCATGATGGAAGAGCCCGCCGAGGAGATTCAGCCCGAACAGACACTGGAACGGCCCTTGCGTCCGGGGGAGGTCTCCCTGGACGAGCTGGAACGGGCCTTCCGCGAGACGGAAGTCGAGGTCGAGATCGTTGAACCTGTCGTCGCCGACGTCGATGACCTTTACGACGAGATCGAGGAAACCGTCCCTGCTCCGGCAGTCGCCGAAGCGGCGAATAAACCGGCCGCCAAGGCTCCCGAAGGCAAGAAGGCCCGTGGGGACGGCGGTGAGAAGAAGTCGTCCGGCGGCAGCGTTTCCAACCAGAGCATTCGCGTTGCGGTCGACACGCTCGAACATCTGATGACCATGGTGTCCGAGCTGGTGCTGACCCGAAACCAGCTTCTGGAAATCGTGCGCCGGCACGAGGACAGCGAATTCAAGGTGCCACTGCAGCGCCTGTCCAACGTGACGGCCGAGCTGCAGGAGGGCGTCATGGCGACGCGCATGCAGCCGATCGGCAATGCCTGGCAGAAGCTGCCGCGTATCGTTCGCGATCTCAGCCAGGAACTTGAAAAACCGATCGAACTGGAAATGATCGGCGCGGACACCGAGCTGGACCGCCAGGTTCTGGAGATGATCAAGGACCCGCTGACCCACATGGTCCGCAACTCTGCCGACCACGGTCTGGAGCGTCCGGAAGAACGCCGCGCCGCAGGCAAGCCTGAAAAGGGTATCATCACCCTGGCGGCCTATCATGAGGGCGGCCACATCATCATCGAGGTCCGTGACGACGGTAAGGGCATCGATGTCGACAGGGTCAAGGCCAAGGTCGTGGAACGCGGCCTCGCCACGGAAGCCGAAGTCGACAAGATGACGGATGCCCAGATCCACAAGTTCATCTTTGCCGCCGGCTTCTCCACCGCAGCCAAGGTCACCAGCGTCTCCGGCCGCGGCGTCGGCATGGACGTGGTGCGCAACAATATCGAGTTGATCGGCGGCACCGTCGACCTGCGGTCCACGCAGGGCAAGGGGTCCAGCTTCATCATCAAGATCCCGCTGACGCTTGCCATCGTGTCGACGCTGATCGTCGAGGCCGCCGGCGACCGCTTTGCGATCCCGCAGCTTTCGGTGGTCGAACTGGTGCGCGTGCAGACCAATTCCGAGCACCGCATCGAGCGGATCAAGGACACACCTGTCCTGCGCCTGCGCAACAAGCTGTTGCCGCTGGTCCATCTGTCCCAGCTTCTGGGGACTTATGAGGGCGAGAACGCCGACCAAGCGATCGATGCGGACAACGGCTTCATCGTCGTGATGCAGGTTGGCAGCCAGACCTTCGGCGTCGTCGTCGACGGTGTCTTCCACACGGAAGAAATCGTGGTCAAGCCGATGTCGACCATGCTGCGCAACCTGGACATGTTCTCCGGCAACACCATCCTCGGGGACGGGTCCGTGATCATGATCATCGATCCGAACGGAATTGCGGGAGCCATGGCAAGCTATGCGTCCAGCGCGGTGACCGAAAACCAGGAAGACGAGCACGAAGATCAGCGGCGCCGGGCGATCACCAGCCAGAGTTCGATTTCCCTGCTGCTCTTCCGGGCCGGTGCTCCGGAACCGAAGGCCGTGCCGCTGTCGCTGGTCACGCGTCTGGAGGAATTCGAGGTTTCGAAGATCGAGCGCTCCAACGGACGCGATCTCGTTCAGTACCGGGGCGCGCTCATGCCGCTCGTTTATGTCAACGAGGGCGACAGCCACAAGACGGAAGGTACCCAGCCGATGCTGGTGTTCTCCGATGCGGGCCGCTCCATGGGCCTCGTGGTCGACGAGATCGTCGACATTGTCGAGGACCGCATGAACATCGAGGTCGGTTCGGAACGCCCGGGTGTCCTGGGGTCCGCGGTCGTCAAGGAACGTGCTACGGAAATCATCGACCTCGGCTACTACCTGCCGCAGGCCTTTGAGGACTGGTTCATGCGCAAGGAAATGGACATCGAGGCGCTGACGAAGAAGGTTCTCTTCGTCGACGACAGTTCCTTCTTCCGCAACATGCTGACGCCCGTCCTGAAGGCGGCCGGCTACGACGTGACGACCTGCGTCGGTCCGCAGCAGGCCTTCGAGCTTCTGGAAAACGGCGACAAGTTCCATGCGATCGTCAGCGACATCGAAATGCCGGAGATCAACGGCTTCGAGTTCTGCGAATCCCTGCGGCGCGATCCCCGTTTCCGCAACATTCCGATCCTGGCCCTGTCGTCGATGGTGACGCCGGCGTCGATCGAGCGCGGCCGCCAGGCCGGCTTCGACGACTATGTCGCCAAATTCGACCGTCCGGGCCTGATCGCCGCCCTGAAAGACGTCTTCTCCGGTGAAATGGGAGTTGCAGCATGAGTGTCCTGGAACACAAGCTCAACGCGGGTGACAAAACCGCCAGCGACATGATCCAGTACGTGACAGTCGTGATCGGCGGCCAGCTGTTCGGCCTCCCGATCTCCCAGGTCCATGATGTGTTCGTGCCCGAAAGCGTGACACGTGTGCCCATGTCCGCACCGGAAGTCCAAGGCGTACTCAACCTGCGCGGCCGCATCGTGACGGCGATCAACATGCGCAGGCGCCTCCATCTGCCCCCTGTCGAGGAAGGCCAGATGATGGCGGTCGGCATCGAGTACAAGCAGGAAAGCTATGGTCTCGTCATCGACACGGTCGGCGAGGTCCTGACGCTGCCCGCCGCGTCCGCGGAACCGAACCCGTCGAACCTGGATCGCCGCTGGGCGGAAATTTCCGGCGGTGTCCACCGCCTGGATGGCCAGTTGATGGTCATCCTGGACGTCGACCGGCTGCTCGGTTCGATGTTTACCGAACCTATGGCTGCAGCATAAAGGCCTTATGGCCGTGGAGTGGAGTTACGCCCGATGAAACAGTGCCTTGTAGTTGATGACTCGAGCGTCATCCGGAAGGTGGCCCGCCGCATTCTCGAGGACATGAACTTCGAGATCACCGAAGCCGAAGACGGCCAGCAGGCTCTCGACGAGTGCCGCAAGACCATGCCGGACGCGATCCTTCTGGATTGGAACATGCCGGTCATGGACGGCCTGGAGTTTCTGACCAGCCTCAGAGCCGAAGAAGGCGGGGAAAATCCCGTCGTCGTGTTCTGCACGACCGAAAACGACGTTGCGCATATCGCCCGTGCCATTCGCGCCGGCGCCAACGAATACATCATGAAACCGTTCGACCGCGAAATCGTCGAAGCCAAGTTTCAGGAAGTCGGTCTTATCTAGTTTCGAGTTGGGCAGTCTTAATGACTTTTGCGCAAAGAAGTGTCTCTGCGGGCGCAAGTCCCGGCAGTGATCCCATCCGTGTGATGGTTGTCGACGACGCGGTGGTCATCCGCGGGCTGCTGACCCGCTGGCTGGGAGAGGACAAGAACCTCAAGGTCGTCGGCTCCCATAGGAATGGCAAGCTGGCTGTCGAGGACATCGAGAAAAGCAATCCGGACGTTGTCGTGCTGGATATCGAGATGCCGGAAATGGACGGCATGACAGCCCTGCCGCTGATGCTTGCCAAAAAGCGCGATCTCGTCGTCATCATGGCCTCGACGCTGACCCGTCGGAATGCGGAAATCAGTCTGAAGGCGCTTTCGCTCGGCGCGGCCGACTATGTGCCGAAGCCCGAAACAACCTCCGAAGTCACCACATCGATCGACTTCCGCCGCGAGCTGGTGGAGAAGGTCAAGGCGCTTGGCGCCCGTGCAGTGCGCATGCGCGGCCCGGCCCGGACCATGCGCGCCGAAACCAGTGCAGGGCGTACCGCCCAGCCGGTCAGGCCCGTCTCGGTTCGCCCGGCGACCGACACGCGCGCCAGTTTCCGGGCCGCGGCGCAGCCCGCAGCCGCCGTGGCGCAAAGTTTCCAGACGCGGCCGTATTCGACCGCAAGACCGCGGATCCTGGCCATCGGATCGTCGACCGGCGGTCCGCAGGCGCTTCAGGAAGTGATGCGGGAAGTAGGCACGGCCATGAACGACGTGCCGGTGGTCATTACCCAGCACATGCCGCCGACCTTCACCGCGATCCTGGCCGAACATGTCGGCAAGGCCGCGCTGCGTCCGGCCAAGGAAGGCGAGGATGGCGACATCCTGAAGCCGGGTAACATCTATGTGGCGCCGGGTGGCAGGCACATGGTTCTGGAAAAGGACGCCGGCGCAGTGAAGATCCGCCTGACCGACGGCCCTCCGGTGAACTTCTGCAAGCCCGCGGTCGACCCGCTCTTCGAGAGCGTCGCCAAGGCCTATGGATCCGCAAGCCTTGCGGTGATCCTGACCGGCATGGGTCATGACGGCGCCGACGGCGTCAGGACCATCGCCGCAGGCGGTGGCAGCGTCATCACCCAGGACGAGGCAACCAGCGTCGTCTGGGGCATGCCCGGAGCCGCTGCACATACCGGCATGTGCAGCGACATTCTACCCTTGAAGGAGATCGGGCCGAAGATCTCGCGCGTGTTGAAGGGGAACACGAGATGACCCCAGGCGAGTTCGAATTCCTGAAAACCTTCCTGAAGACAAAATCCGGTCTGGTTCTGTCGAACGAGAAGCAATACCTGGTGGAAAGCCGGCTGCTGCCGGTCGCCCGCAGTACGAAGCTGGATACCCTGAGCGCTGTCATTCAGCAGCTCCAGCGGGGCGGCAACCGGGCGCTTGAAACGGAAGTCGTGGAAGCGATGACGACGAACGAGTCGTTCTTCTTCCGTGACAAGACCCCGTTCGAGCATTTCCGGGACACGATGCTGCCGGCTCTGCTGGAGAGTCGGGCCAGCCGGAAACAGATCAAGATCTGGTGCGCCGCCGCATCGACCGGTCAGGAACCCTATTCCCTGGCGATCTGCCTGAAGGAAGACAAGGCCAAGATGCCCGGATGGCGGACGCGCATCCTCGGGACCGACCTGTCGCAGGAAGTTCTGGAAAAGGCCAAGACCGGGTTCTACAGCCAGTTCGAAGTCCAGCGTGGGCTGCCGATCCAGATGTTGCTCAAGTATTTCGAGCAGAAGGGCGACATGTGGCAGATCTCCCCGGAAATGCGGGCGATGGTCGAGTGGCGCAATTTCAACCTGCTCGACAGCTTCAGTCTCCTTGGCGAGTTCGACATCATCTTCTGCCGCAACGTGCTGATCTACTTTGACCAGGAGACCAAGTCCGAGATCCTCGGCCGGCTGGCGAAGTCCCTGCCGGACGACGGGTATCTGGTGCTCGGAGCGGCGGAGACCGTCGTCGGCCTGACCGACGCATTCAAGCCGGTGCCCGGAAAGCGCGGTCTGTTCCAGAAGAAGCTGGCCGTCCAGGCAGCCACCGGAACGACTTCTCCAACGCGGCTTGTCGCCGGCGGCGGGATCGGGTTTCAGCGGTAAGCAATGACCGGATCAAGGATCAGGAAGGCGGCCTCCGGCCGCCTTTCTTTTTGGGCCGCCGCATCCGTCAGGGCGCGGGGACCGATGTCGGCAGGATTTCGTCGGCGAGCTTCAACTTGCCTCCGGAGACCTCGACCAGGGAGACAGACTTCAGAGGAATGCGGGACTCGTCCGGATAGCGGATTTTTCCCGTGACGCCGTCATAGTCCTTCAAGGCAAGAAGTCCGTTCAGAACACCCGCCTTGTCCGCAGTGCCGGACGTCCTGAGAGCCGCGGCCAGAAGCCCGACCGTGTCATAGGCGAGCGCCGAGAAAGCTGTCGGCTGTTCACCCGGATAGGCCTTTTCATAGGCTTCCCTGAACTTGACGACTTCCGGCTTGCTGGCATCCGCGCCGAGGTAGACGTGGGTGGAAAAATAGACGCCGCCGATGTCCGGATTTCGGCTCCAGACCTCCTCCTCGTCGTATCCGTCCCCACCGATGATCGGTCCCTGAAATCCGTCTTCGCGCAACGCCTTTATGATCTCCACGGCATCGTCCGCCGTTTCGACGCTGAGAAAGACCACGTCCGCGCCCACGGTGTTGAACTCGGGCCACGACGACGCCTTCGGATCGATGCTCGTGTTGCCCAGTATCTTGCCGCCGAGCGCGGTAAAGCTCTTGGAAAAATAGTCCTGCAACAGGCGGGGATAGGTCAGCTTCATGTCCGCCAGGATCACGGCGGTTTTCGCATTCAGGCCCGTGTTGGCCCATTCGGCGGCCGCCGCAGCCTGAACGTTGTCGCTGAAGCAGGCAAGGAACAGGTACCCGGGCACCTGATCGGGGAGCTTCGGAGACGTCGCGCCGCTGGTGAGAAACACCGTTTCGGTCTCGGTCACGGGCGGTGCCGCCGCCAGCACGTTGTCGGTATCGGCGAGGCCGAAATAGGCGACAATGCCGCTGTTGGTCTTCAGGCTGGTTTCGACTTGGCGCTTCAGGTCCTTGAGGTCGGTCTTGCCGTCGACCGGCGAGAGGGACAGTTTGCGCCCGAGAACCCCGTGCCCGGCGTTGATCTGGCTGGCTGCCAGGGCCGCGCCGTGGGAAGCGGGCACGTCGAGCGCGCTCTGTTGGCCGCTCATGTTGAAGACGGCGCCAAGTTCGATTGCCGCATCCTCCGCAAGAGCCGGACCGCAGGAGAGGGCAAGAAGCACCAGACCAGCGGCAAGGATCCGATGGGTCGTCAGGTGGAAAATGGCAAATCCTCCCCTTGCAGAATTGAGCTACGATAGGCTTGCAGTCGGAAGTTGGCAATGTCGCGACGCCGGCCGAGTGCAATGGGCCGGGAAGCTGCGTTCATTTCGGTGCGCTTCTGCAGTTCATTGTCGGCGTCCTTCTGCTGCTGTTCGGGCTGTTCGGGCTGGGCTGGGCTGGCTCAGGAAGGCTATCCTGCGCAGGGAGCGACATCTTCGACTGGATCGCGAGCCTCGTACGCCGTCTTGTCCCGGAGGTGGCCCGATGAAGGTTTTCGCACTGGTTGTGAGGGAAATGGCCGGTCTCTTCGTGGACGACGAGTTCCTTGCGGCCGCCATGTTGGCGGTGGTCGGGCTTGCCGGAGCCAACTATCTGGCCACCGGGCGGGATCTGGTGACCGGCGACGTCCTGCTGATCGGCTGTGTTGCCGTCCTGGTTCTCAGCATCATGCGGACAAGCCGCAGGACCTGAACATCCGGACCGAGGGAAGGGCGGAGCGGCCGGTTCCGGGTCGCGGGCAGCAAGCCGCCAATACAAAAAGGGTTCCCGTCATGAAGACGGAAACCCTTTGAAACGCATTTCCGATCGGTCGGAACCGGTCAGGCAGCTGCCTCGATGTCCGGCTCGCGCAGAACGTAGCCGCGGCCCCACACCGTTTCGATGTAGTTCTTGCCTGCGGTCGCCGCAGCCAGCTTCTTGCGCAGCTTGCAGATGAAGACGTCGATGATCTTCAGTTCCGGCTCGTCCATGCCGCCGTAGAGATGGTTCAGGAACATCTCCTTGGTGAGCGTGGTGCCCTTGCGGAGCGAAAGCAGCTCCAGCATCTGGTATTCCTTGCCGGTCAGATGGACGCGCTGGCCGCCGACTTCGACGGTCTTGGTGTCCAGATTGACCTTCAGGTCGCCGGTAACGATGACGGACTGGGCATGCCCCTTGGAGCGGCGGACGATGGCGTGGATACGGGCGACCAGCTCGTCCTTGTGGAACGGCTTGGTCATGTAGTCGTCTGCGCCGAAGCCGAGACCGCGAACCTTGTCTTCGATACCCGCGTTCCCGGAAAGGATCAGGATCGGTGTCTTGACCTTTGAAACGCGAAGTGTGCGGAGAACCTCGTAACCGGACATGTCCGGCAGGTTCAGATCCAACATGATGATGTCATAATCGTACAGTTTGCCGAGGTCGATTCCTTCCTCGCCAAGATCTGTCGTGTAGACGTTGAAGTTCTCGGACTTCAGCATCAGTTCGATGCTCTGCGCGGTAGCGCTGTCATCCTCAATCAACAGTACACGCATTGCCAATCCCCTTGTTCTGCCTTTCCTGGGCAAGTCGCAACGGCTCTGTCGGTGTGCGCTACGAAGGACTGTGTTAACCCCGACTCAAAGCTATCGGAATATGGTTAACAAAATATGATTCGTAGCGGCAAGTTCCGCCGAGAGTAATCTGTGCACAACGGCCAACTTGTTGAATCGCCAGAAAAAACGCAGATTCACAAATCTTAATGTTGAACTTTAAGAAACCGGGCTAACCGATTCCGTACAGATTCCTTTCGACAAAGCCGTCTTTAACCTCGAAATGGCTCTCGCTTGTCAGCCTTCCAAAGGTTAAGATTAACCAGAGTCGTAAACGATCGGTTACCAAAACGCCGAACTGGGGAAGGAATCTTAATTGAAGGCGCTTTTTGCCGAGATTGATTCGCTCATGCCGACCGAAATTTACGGGCGCGTGACGGCGGTTCAGGGCCTTCTCGTGGAAATCGCCGGACCGATCCACGAGATGAGCGTCGGCTCGCGTCTTCTGATCGACAGCGGCGAGGAAAATCCCAAGGTCCACGCTGAGGTTGTGGGCTTCCGCGAAGGCCATGCCCTGTGCATGCCCTTTTCCGGTCTGGAAGGGGTCCGGATGGGGTGCAAGGCCGTCATTGTCTCCCGGGAAAGCGTGGTGCATCCGGCTGGTGCCTGGCTCGGCCGGGTGATCAATGCACTTGGTGAACCGATTGATGGTAAAGGAGACCTTGCAAATGGCGGAGTGCCTCGCAAATTGCGAAGTTCGCCGCCGCCGGCCTCAGAACGTAAACGAGTCGGACCGCCGCTCGACCTCGGTGTCAGGGCGCTGAACACCTTCGTGACCTGCTGCGAAGGCCAGCGCATGGGCATCTTCGCCGGCTCCGGCGTCGGCAAGTCGGTTCTCATGTCCATGCTGGCGCGCAACACCGACTGCGATGTCGCGGTGATCGGCCTGATCGGCGAGCGCGGCCGCGAGGTCCAGGAGTTCATAGAGGACGACCTTGGCGAGGAAGGACTGGCCCGCTCCGTGGTCATTGTCGCCACGTCCGACGAAAGTGTCCTGATGCGCCGCCAAGCCGCCTATCTGACCATGACGGTTGCCGAACATTTCCGCGACGAGGGCGAAAATGTCCTGTGCATGATGGATTCGATCACCCGATTCGCCATGGCGCAGCGGGAGATCGGACTGTCCATCGGCGAGCCGCCGACCTCGAAAGGCTACACGCCGACCGTCTTCACCGAGCTGCCGCGCCTTCTGGAGCGCGCGGGTCCCGGCGTGGAAGGCACCGGATCGATCACGGGCCTGTTCACCGTGCTGGTGGAGGGCGACAACCACAACGAGCCCGTGGCGGATGCCGTGCGCGGGATCCTGGACGGTCACGTCGTGATGGAGCGTGGCATCGCCGAACGCGGACGATACCCCGCGATCAACGTTCTCAAGTCGGTCTCAAGGACCATGCCGCGCTGCGTGCCGCCCGAGCAACTGCCCGTTCTGCGCAAGGCAAGGCAACTGCTTTCCACCTATACCGACATGGAAGAGCTCATCCGCCTCGGCGCCTACCGCAGGGGGTCCGACCCCATGGTCGACGAGGCAATCCACAGGTTCGGCCCGATTGACGATTTCCTTAATCAGGGAAAAGACGAGGCAACGTCACTTTCCGACGGATATCTTCAACTTGCCAACCTTTTGGAAATGACTCAGGGGTAAACTGCCCGTGTTAGGGGAGTATTGAGTAATGAGAACCCGAGACAGTTTGATCCGTTTGAAGCGGTTTCAGGTTGACGAAAAGCGGCGGCAGCTTGCTCAGATCGAGAGCATGATTGCCGAGTTTCACCGCATGGCAGACGAGCTCGACGAGCAGATCCTGTCCGAACAGGAAAGGGTCGGGATCACTGATGTCACCCATTTTGCCTATCCGACCTTTGCCAAGGCCGCGGCCGACCGGCGCGATAATCTGCGCAATTCCGCGCATGAATTGGACGACCAGTTGCAGCGTGCCCGCGACGAGTTGAGCCAGGCGATCGAAGAGTTGAAGAAATTCGAACAGCTGGAAGAACGCGACCAGCAGCGTGAGCGCACGGCGCAGGAAATGGCCGAGCAGGATCTGCTGGACGAGGTCGCGGCGCGCGCAAGGGCCCGCTAGGCGGTCTGCCGGGCAAGTCGCGTCCCGCCGGACACGGGCGCCGAGCCTTCAGGTCAGAACCGGACCGGTCCTTGGATGTCGGTCCGCTCCGATCGAACACCCGCTGAACCGAGCCTTATCTTCAATCTCCCTTGGGGCGGCCGTCTTGTTCGGACGGCCGGTACCGTTTTGGCCCGGCCGTCATATTCTGCGGTCGGGTTTGTGCTTTATGGCCCGGATGTTATAGGGAGGGCACGGCCGTGTTCGAACTTGCCGGGTCGTCGCCGTCTGCCGGCACATTTCCATATCCCGGGGATTGCACCCTTCATGCGTTTTATCCTGGCCCTGTTGCTGCCGGTTTCGACCTTTTCCTTCGCCCTCGGGCTGACGCAGCCGCTGATGCGGTTCGAGCGGCTTTATTTCCTCGAGGACAGGCCAACCCTGATCGACATGGTCCTGAGTCTCTGGCGCGAAGGCGATTCCGCCCTCGCGGCTGTCGTGGCACTGTTTTCCATTGGTTTTCCCGCGGTCAAGATCGCGTTGATCCATGTGGCCGTGCTGACTGGAGGACGAACCCGTTCGCTCGCGCTCCTGTCCATGGTCAGCAAATGGTCAATGCTCGACGTGATGCTGGTTGCGCTTGTGCTGTTCGCGGCCAAGACCAGCGGGCTGGCCGCGGCGACGCTCCTGCCGGGTCTCTGGTTCTATGCGGCTGCGACGATCACCACGGCAGTCGCCGCAAGCCTGTGCATGCGCGCCTGAAGCCGGGCAGGGTCTAGAGCATATTCCGACATCAAATAATCCAATTTGAGCGGAGTATGCTCTAGGAAACGACGGCAGCCTGCCGGGCTGTCTGAAGGCCCGGGCTCCGGCTGTTCTTAACCTTGCGCCTGGCCTGAAAGTCGCCGCAACGGCTTTGCCGGGAATAAATCGTCTCTTCCAGGAACTGCTTGTAGGCCGTGGCCCATTCCGAACCCTGGGCGGCGGGAAGTTTCAGGTGGTCGCTCCTGGCTTTGGCGAACAGGGCGAAGGTCGTGGTCGCCAGTCCGGCCTTGGCTGCCGCCTTGAACACGATCTCCTGCTTGCCGCTGAACAACGCGTCCTTGAGCGACTTCTGTGCGGTTCGCCCGCGCGCGCTGAGCAGCTCGATGGCATGGTTGAAGCGTCCGTCCTGCAGCAAAAGGATCATGACCTCGTCTATGGAGATCTCGGCCCGCTCGGCGTCCCGCCACACGTGGCCCATGTCCGCGTTCTCCAGCTTGCCGCCGAAATTGCGGCGAAGAACCTTCAGCCGCGCGATCTGATCGAGCTGGTCCTGGGTCAGTGCGCCTTCGATGATGCCGAGCAACCGCCGCTTGGTTTCATCGTTGACGAGCGGCAGCAGCGCCTTGCAGACGCTCGGGGAAAGATCGGAGCGAAGGGCAAGATCCTCCCGCAGTACATTGTCTTCCGTGGCATTCCTGACAAGCTGGAGCATGGCCTCGCGCGACAGCCGGATCTCGTGGTTCCCGGCAAGAATTCGGTGAACCGGTTTTGTCCCTTTCTGGACGAGGTTGTCAGACACGTCGGTGGAAAGATCCGTGCGGCGGGCGATGACCTGCAGGTGGGCGTCGCTGAGCTGCTGGATCAGGTCCAGAAGATCTTCCTGGGTCAGGGCAGGGCTGTTGGCCAGGACCGGCATGGCGATCCGCACTTCGTCCTCGGCGATCCGCCGCGCAAGCACATTCGGCGTTTTTGCCTGGCCGGCAAGCTTGCAGGCCAGCCTGGACCTGTCCTTGGGGGTGCCGACGCCATAAAGCTTGAGGACGACTTCGGCGAAGATGGCAAGCTCCCGATCGGTACGCTGGTCCAGTTTGGCGGCCACGAGGTCACACACCTGCGCAAACAAGCGCCTGCGGGCGTCCTCGGACTCGTCCTGGGCCAGTTTGATCAAGGATTTCGACATCCTTCCTCCTGTTGATCGCAGAGTGGCGCCTATATTGTTATTTTTGGGTTACTTGATCCAGAAATGTCTGAAAAAGCTCTTTGCCAAAGAACTCGCAAAATAATGACGGTCTCCATTCCCCGGATGAATATTGATACCGGTCTTCGATCTCTGCCGAGCATGCGAAATTTCCTGATCCGTCGTTCAGGCGTGTTCAAGAAAATTTTCAATTATTACTTGAAGAAACCGTCGCCACGCGCGCCGGTCGGCGTCTGTCCCGGTGATGGCCTTGTCGATATTCCGGAAAAAGCCATACGCCGGTGCCGGACCGAAAACTTCACTTGCCTAACCCTGCGGAACCGTTTCGCAGGGAATGAGGGCTTGAATGTGCGGGCACTTCCTGCAAGCTCGCCAGACCGGCCGGTCCGATTTGCGGTCCGGTCATTTTTAAAATCCGATTGCCGTCAAATCCGGTTCGAAATGAGTTTGATATGAGGACTACCTTGAAAAGCTTTGCCGTGGCCCTGGGCTTGTTTCTGGTTGGACTGCAGGTCGCCGTCGCCCAGACCGCGAGTCCCGCCCAGAGCGCCGCTTCGGCCGGGGCTGCGGTCCCGGCCCAGGGGGCGCAGGCTGCGGAACCTGTAGCCGGAAATGTCAGGCAGGCCAACGAAGCTCTGATCCGGGTGCTCAACGACCCGGAAAGCCGGCAGGCGCTGATCGATCTTCTTCGGAAAGACGGCCTGCAGAACGCCGGCGAGCCCGCGGGCGACAAGCTGGTCGCCGACGGGGCAAAGGAGGTGCAATCCGACACGCTGGTGGACACAGCCGCGCTGAACGAGAATTTTGCGCTCAGGATCGGCGAATACACGCGCAAACTTGTCGACGATGCCGGGTATCTGTTCGAACGGGCCACAAGGTCGTTGAACGGTCTGGCTCTGGTCGCCCAGGGTGAAATCGCCATCAAGTGGGACCGGGTCGGCGACATCGCCGTTCAGGTGTCGATCGTGCTGCTGGCGGCCTATGCCGGCTTTCTGCTGACCAGATTTGTCGTGGTCAGGTTCTTTCCGCATCTTTCCGCCAAAGCCCGCTACGGGGGCGGCCTGGCGCGCAGTTTCATCCTCGTTGTGACCACCCTCGCGGATGCGGTGACCGTCGGCATCGGCTGGCTTGTCGGCAATGGTGCCGCCTTGATCAGCTTCGGCGGTGTCGACACGGGAGTGACGATACAGGAAAGCCTTGCGCTGAATGCCTTCCTGATCTGCGGCATGACGAACGTCTTCCTGAGGTTCATTTTTGCCCCAAGGCGGCCGGAGTTACGCTTTCTGCCCTTTGCGAACGAGAGTTCCCTTTACTGGTACCGGCGTTTGCGGATGTTCATGTACTGGATGATCTACGGTGTTTTCCTCGCCGTGCCGCTCGCCAACATCGCCGTGTCCTTCGTACTCGGCAATGCCCTACGTTTTCTCGTCGTGCTTCTGGGGATGCTTTATCTGTGCGAGCTCGTTCGCAGGAACCGGCGCAGGGTTCATGACGGTACCGCACAATACGCGCAGACCTTGCAAACCGCCCTTGCCCGCAAGTCGCTCTCCATGATTGGCAGCCTCTGGCACCTGGCCGCCTACAGCTATATTGCCGCGGTCTTCATCATCTGGGTCGTGCGCCCGTTCGATGCCACGACGATCATCCTGAGGGCAACGGGTCTTTCCATCCTGACAATCATTGCCGGTATCGCGTTGTCGCTGGTCATGACGCGGGCCATCAGGGGAGGGATCCGGCTCCCGGAGGATCTCAACCGCACCTTGCCCGCCCTCCAGAACAGGCTGAACGCCTTTGTGCCCCGGTTGCTCAAGATCATCCGGTTTGCGGTCTTTGTCGCGACCGTGCTCCTTCTATTGGAAATCTGGGGGCTGTTGAGCGTCGTCGACTGGCTGGCGAGCGAAGCCGGCGTCAGCCTGCTGAGCAGTTACGGCTCCGCCTTCCTGGTCGTGGTGATCTCCTTCATGGTCTGGCTTGCCGTCATGTCCTGGGTGGACCTCAGGCTTCAGACCCGATCGGGACATGTAGTCACCGCCCGGGAGCGGACACTGTTCCAGCTGTTCCGAAACGCCTCGACCGTTGTGATCGTCGTGATGGCACTGCTGCTGGGCCTGTCCGAAATCGGCGTCGACATCGGCCCGCTGATTGCCGGTGCCGGTGTCGTCGGCCTGGCGATTTCCTTCGGGGCGCAGACCCTGGTGAAGGACATCATCACGGGCGCTTTCATCCAGATCGAAAACGCCATCAACGAAGGCGACGTGGTGACGGTCGCCGGCATGACCGGAACGGTGGAGGGGATCACCGTTCGTTCCGTCCGCATGCGCGACGTCAACGGCACGACCCACATCATCCCGTTCTCCTCCGTTGACATGGTGTCGAACTTCATGCGGGGCTTCGCCTACCACGTGGCATTGATCGGCGTCTCCTACGACACCGACCTGAACGTGGCCAAGGACGCGATGGCGGAAGCCTTCCGGAGGCTGAAGCAATCCGAACTCGGGCCCAAGATCATCGACGACTTCGAAATGCATGGTGTCACCAATTTCGGAGCAAGCTCCATAGACATCAGGGGCCGCATCAAGACCCTGCCCGGCGAACAATGGGGGATCGGGCGTGCCTATAACGAGTTCGTCAAACAGGTCTTCGACGAGCGGAACATCGAAATTCCGTTCCCGCAGGTGACCTACCACGCGGCGACGCCGCCCTTTGCCGATGCCGCGCAAAAAGCGAAACAGGTTGAAAAGCCGGAGCTCAATGCCGCGGAGTTTACGGACGACGGACCTGGTGAAGAGAATTGATTTCATAAAAATCAACGGCTTGAACAGAGAAACGAAAAGCCTTGCGCGCCCCGGAAACCGTAAACGCGGTCCCGGGGCGTTTCGTTTTAAAGTTTCGATATTTTGTTGATTGAATTTCGTAAAGTTTCGCTTTATTTTCGCTTGCGGGAGACAAACGCGAAAAGACTGGAGCCGGAGACGGGCATATGGCGGCTGACTACGATCTGCTGATTATCGGCGGGGGCATCAATGGAACGGGGATCGCCCGCGACGCGGCCGGACGCGGCGCGACGGTTCTGCTGGCGGAGATGGGCGATCTGGCGGGGGCAACGTCCTCGGCGTCCACCAAGCTCATCCATGGCGGACTTCGCTACCTGGAATATTACGAGTTCAACCTGGTCCGCAAAGCACTGAAGGAACGTGAGGTTCTTTGGCGCGCGGCACCGCATATCGCCCGGCCGCTACGGTTCATCCTGCCCCACCACAAGGAACTGCGCCCCGCATGGCTGCTGCGCCTGGGCCTTTTTCTCTACGACCATCTGGGCGGCCGCAAGCTCCTGCCTGCGACGAAGACCGTGCGTCTCGACCAGGCTCCCTATTCGCAAGGCTTGAAGAAGCTGTTCCGCAGGGGGTTCGAGTATTCGGACTGCTGGGTGGACGATGCCCGGCTGGTGGTTCTGAACGCCCTTGACGCCGCCGACCGGGGTGTCGACATCCGCACCCGGACCAAATGCACCGGCGCGCGCCGGGACGGAAACCTGTGGCGGGTCGTTCTGAAGGATCAGATGACCGGTGAGGAAAGCACCGTGACGGCGCATGTTCTGGTGAACGCGGGCGGCCCCTGGGTCGCGGATCTGCTGCACGGGACCGTTGCCGCCCACAGCAGCGCGAATATCCGTCTGGTGAAGGGAAGCCACATCATCGTGCCGCGCCGGTTCGACCATGACCGGTGTTTCATCTTCCAGAACGGCGATGGCCGGATCGTCTTTGCCATTCCCTATGAAGACGACTTCACCCTGATCGGAACCACCGACGTCGATTACGAGGGAGACCTCGGCGAGGTCAGGATCTCCAGGGACGAAATCGAGTATCTGTGCGCGGCTGCCAGCGAATACCTGGAAAAGCCGGTGACGCCGGACGACGTGGTGCATACCTATTCCGGCGTCCGCCCGCTCTACGACGACGGCGCAAAGGATGCCAAGGCCGCGACACGGGACTATGTCCTGGAGCTCGACGGCGGCGCCGGCACGCCGCCGGTGCTGTCGGTCTTCGGCGGCAAGATCACCACCTACCGAAAGCTGGCTGAGGAAGTGCTCTCCAGGCTCGAGCCGTTCCTGCCCTTCAGGCGCGGCACCTGGACGGCCCTCGCGCCCTTGCCCGGCGGCGATTTCAAGGTGGATGAGTTCGGCGCCCAGGTGGGGCTGCTGCAGAAGGATCATCCTTTCCTGGACAGGGACTTCGCGACCCGGCTGATCCGTCTTTATGGCACCGAAGCCCGGAAATTCCTGGGGAAGGCCCGGTCGCCGGAGGATCTCGGCCTGTGCTTCGGCCATAACCTCCACGAGGCGGAAGTCAAGTGGCTGATCGACCGGGAATGGGCGCGCTCGGCGGAAGATATCCTGTGGCGGCGGACCAAGCTCGGCCTGAGGCTCAGCGCGGAGGAGGCCTCCCGGCTGGACAGCTTCGTGACCGGATATCTTGCGGACAAGACGGGCGCTGCGGCATAACCTAACAACAACGGATCGGACCTGCCGGCTCGCCGGCAGGGTCCTGGAACAGGCAATAAAACGGGAGGTGCGCCATGGCCGGATGTGTTTTGGCGATAGACCAGGGCACAACGTCGAGCCGCGCGATCGTGTTCGGCGAAGATTTTAATCCCCTCAGTGTCGGCCAGCAGGAATTTCCGCAGCACTTCCCGAAATCGGGATGGGTGGAGCATTCCCCGTCGGACATCTGGACGAGCACGCTGCGCGTCTGCCGCGAGGCGATGGCAAAAGCGCCGGGCGAAGGCGCGGATGTTGCCGCGATCGGCATAACCAACCAGCGCGAGACCACCTTGGTCTGGGACCGGGCCACCGGCGAGCCCGTCTATAACGCCATCGTCTGGCAGGACCGGCGCACCGCGGATCTTTGTGCGCGACTGCGCTCCGAAGGCCTGGAGGAGACGTTCACCGCCAGGACCGGCCTGTTGCTCGATCCCTACTTCTCCGGCACCAAGATCGCCTGGATCCTGGACAATGTCGAAGGCGCGCGCACCCGTGCGGAACGCGGCGAACTCGCTTTCGGCACGGTCGATACCTGGCTCATCTGGCAGCTCACCGGCGGCAAGGTGCATGCCACCGACGCCACCAATGCCTCGCGCACGCTCATCTACAACATTCACGACAACGCCTGGGACGAGGAGCTCTGCCGCATCCTCAAGATTCCGGCGAGCCTCCTGCCGGAGGTAAAGGACAGCGCCGACGATTTCGGGGTCGCGTCGGCGGACCATTTCGGGCGCGCCTTGCCGATCCTGGGAGTTGCCGGCGACCAGCAGGCGGCGACGGTCGGCCAGGCCTGCTTCAGGCCCGGCATGGTGAAATCGACCTACGGCACCGGTTGCTTCGCCCTGATGAACACGGGGGAAACGCCGGTCCGCTCCAACAACCGGATGCTGACCACCATCGCCTACCGTCTCGACGGCAAGACCACCTATGCGCTGGAAGGCTCGATCTTCGTGGCCGGAGCCGCCGTACAGTGGCTGCGCGACGGCCTGGGACTGATCGAAACGGCGGGCGAGACGCAGGCCCTTGCGGAGCAGGCGGACCCGAATCAGGACGTCTATCTGGTTCCGGCCTTCGTCGGTCTGGGCGCACCCTACTGGGACGCCGATGCCCGCGGCGCCATGTTCGGCCTGACCCGGAACACCGGCCCGAAGGAGATCGGCCGGGCCGTTCTTCAGAGTGTCGGCTACCAGACCAGCGACCTGATCGAGGCCATGCGGGCCGACTGGTCCGGCGCGGAACAGCCGGTTCTCAGGGTCGACGGCGGCATGACGGCATCCGACTGGACGATGCAGTTCCTGTCCGACATTCTGGGCGCTCCGGTCGACAGGCCGACGGTTGCCGAGACCACCGCACTGGGGGCCGCCTGGCTGGCAGGTTCGAAGGCGGGGATCTGGCCGGGAGCCGAGGCTTTTTCCGCCGAATGGAAGCTGGAAAAAAGGTTTGAACCGCAGCTGGAGGAGCCGGAAAGGGCCCGATTGCTCGCCGGCTGGCGGGATGCGGTGAAACGAACGCGCTCCGCGCACCCGTAAAAATCACGAAAGCTCTCGCAAATGCGAGAGCTTTTTGTTTTCATAGGCTTACAGCAGCCGCAGCAAAACCTGCCGTGGTGGTATTTGTTTTCAAGACGGAGACGCTGAGGCGTAAAAAATTACGGCAGCAACGCTTACCTAGCAAAAATATTTCAAAACGCGCACTAAATTAGAAATATGTTGGCAGTTGATTTTCTACCAAAAAAACGCCTTAGTTTGCGCTGGCTTGGGCTTAACTCCATTGCGCGATCTCAACGACGCAAGGCCCATGCACTTCATCAAAGGGGAGAACAGTTTGATGAATTTTCAAAAAACCTTGAAGGCAACCCTTCTTGGCGCCAGCCTTGCTGTGATTGCAGCAACCGGCGCCTCCGCAAAAAACCTGGTTTATTGCTCGGAAGGGTCTCCTGAAGGCTTCGACGCCGCCCTCTATACGGCCGGCACCACCTTCGACGCTTCCTCCAAGCCGATCTACAACCGGCTGGTCGAGTTCAAGCGCGGCACGACCGAAGTGTTGCCGGGCCTGGCCGAAAGCTGGGAAGTGTCCGAAGACGGTCTGGAATACACCTTCCACCTGCGCAAGGGTGTCAAGTTCCACACCACCAGCTTTTTCACGCCGACCCGTGATTTCAATGCCGACGACGTTATCTTTTCCTTCGAGCGCCAGCTGAAGAAAGACAGCCCGTGGCACGAATACACCGCGGGCGCCGCGTGGGAATACTTCGACGGCATGTCCATGCCGGATCTCATCAAGGAGATCCAGAGGGTCGACGACAACACGGTGAAGTTCGTCCTGAACCATCCGGAAGCGCCGATGATCGCCAACCTGGCGATGGACTTTGCATCGATCGTGTCTGCTGAATATGCCGATCAGCTCGCAGCTGCCGGTACCAAGGAACTCCTGAATCAGCAGCCGGTCGGCACCGGTCCGTTCGCTTTCGTCGGCTACCAGAAGGATGCCGTGATCCGCTATGCGGCTCATCCGGACTACTGGGGCGGCAAGCAGCCGGTCGACAACCTGATCTTCGCCATCACGCCGGACGCAGCCGTCCGTCTGCAGAAGCTGAAGGCCGGCGAATGTCACGTGATGCCGTATCCGGCACCGGCCGACATTGCCGACATCAAGGCTGACAGCAACCTGACGGTGATGGAACAGCAGGGCCTGAACGTCGGTTATCTCGCCTACAACGCCAAGATGGCTCCTTTCGACAAGAAGGAAGTCCGCAAGGCGCTGAACCACGCGATCAACAAGCAGGCGATCCTCGACGCGGTCTTCCAGGGCTCCGGCCAGGCTGCGAAGAACCCGATCCCGCCGACCATGTGGTCCTACAACGACGCCGTCCAGGACGACGCCTATGATCCGGAACTGGCCAAGAAGATGCTGGAAGAAGCCGGCGTCAAGGACCTGTCCATGAAGATCTGGGCTATGCCCGTGCAGCGTCCGTACAACCCGAATGCCCGCCGCATGGCGGAAGTCATTCAGGCGGACTTCGCGAAGATCGGCGTGAATGTCGAGATCGTGTCCTATGAATGGGGTGAGTACCTGTCCCGTTCCAAGGACGTGAACCGCGACGGCGCCGTCCTGCTCGGCTGGACCGGTGACAACGGCGACCCGGACAACTTCCTGGCCGTTCTGCTCGGCTGCGACGGCGTCGGCGGTTCCAACCGCGCCCAGTGGTGCAACGACGACTTCGAAGCGCTGATCCAGAAGGCAAAGACCGTGTCCGACAAGGCAGAGCGCACCAAGCTCTACGAACAGGCACAGGTCGTCTTCAAGGAAGAAGCTCCGTGGGCAACCATCGCTCACTCCGTCGTCTTCATGCCGATGTCCTCCAAGGTCAGCGGCTACGTCATGGACCCGCTCGGCGGTCACTGGTTTGACGGCGTGGACATTGCGGAGTAAATCCGCCTAATCAGAGGGAGGCGCTGGCAGCAATGCCGGCGCCTTCAAACATTATGACCGGCGGATACTCTCATGACTTGTGACGGTCTCCGCTGGTTCTTCGTATCTGGAACCTGACATGCTTCGCTTTCTTCTAGGCCGGCTCGGCCTGTTGATCCCGACATTCATTGGCGTCACCCTGGTCGCCTTCTCCTTCATCCGTCTTCTGCCCGGCGATCCGCTGGATCTTCTTGCCGGCGAACGCGGCATCGATCCGGCGCGCAAGGCCGAGCTCATGGCTCAGATGGGTTTCGACAAGCCGATGTGGCAGCAGTACATCGATTATGTCCTCGGCGTCTTTCAGGGTGATCTCGGCACTTCGTTTGCCTCGAAGAAACCCGTGCTGACCGAATTCCTGACGCTGTTTCCGGCAACCGCCGAACTGTCGCTCTGCGCCATAATCCTGGCCGTCGGCATCGGCATTCCGGCCGGCATCTTCGCGGCGGTGAAACGCGGCAAGATCGCCGATCAGGCGATCATGGGAACGGCGCTGGTCGGCTATTCGATGCCGATCTTCTGGTGGGGCCTGCTTCTGATCATCCTCTTCTCCGGCATCCTGCAGTGGACCCCGGTCTCGGGCCGGATCTCGCTGATGTATTTCTTCCCGCAGGTCACCGGCTTCATGCTCATCGACAGTCTTCTGTCGGGCGAAAAGGGCGCGTTTCTGTCCGCGGTGAAACACCTGATCCTGCCATCGATCGTGCTGGCGACCATCCCGCTCGCGGTGATCGCGCGCCAGACCCGCTCCGCCATGCTCGAGGTCCTGGGCGAGGACTATGTCCGCACGGCACGCGCCAAGGGCCTGCCGCCGCGCTCCGTCATCGGCCTGCATGCGCTTCGCAACGCCCTCATTCCGGTGATCACCACCATCGGCCTCCAGGTCGGTGTCCTGCTCGCGGGCGCGATCCTGACGGAGACCATCTTCTCCTGGCCGGGCATCGGCAAATGGCTCGTCGACAGCATCTCCCGCCGCGATTACTTCGTGGTCCAGGGCGGCCTGCTGCTGATCGCCGGGATCATCATGCTGGTCAATCTGATCGTGGACGTGCTCTACGGCCTGATCAATCCGCGTATCCGCCACAATTGAGCCGAGGGTCAAGAACATGACAAATACCTCCCCGGCCGCAAAGGCCGATACCGCCAAACTCATCGAAGAAAGCCGCAATGCCACCAAGGCGCAGCTTAAGGAGTTCTGGTACTACTTCTCACAGAACAAGGGCGCCGTGATCGGCCTTGTCATCTTCATCCTGCTGGTGCTGATGGCCGTCTTCGCGCCGCTGGTTGCCCCGCATAACCCCGACGTCCAGTACCGCGACAGCTTCCTGGCGCCGCCCTTCTGGGAAGAAGGCGGCAAGGCGGCCTTCATTCTGGGAACCGACGCGGTCGGCCGCGACATCCTCTCCCGCCTGATCTACGGCGCCCGGTTCTCGCTATTCATCGGCGTGGTCGTCGTCTCCATCGCGCTGGTCGGCGGCATCGTCATCGGCCTCGTCGCCGGTTACATGCGCGGTGCGACCGACACCATCATCATGCGCGTGATGGACATCATCCTGGCCTTCCCCTCGCTGTTGCTCGCCCTGGTGCTGGTGGCCATCCTCGGGCCCGGCCTGATCAACGCGATGATCGCGATCGCCATCGTTCTGCAGCCGCATTTCGTCCGCCTGACCCGTGCCGCCGTCCTGTCGGAACGCTCGCGCGACTATGTGGTCGCGGCCAAGGTCGCCGGCGCCGGTCACATGCGGCTGATGTTCAAGACCATCCTGCCGAACTGCCTGGCGCCGCTGATCGTGCAGGCGACGCTCTCCTTCTCCAACGCGATCCTGGACGCCGCGGCCCTCGGCTTCCTCGGCATGGGCGCGCAGCCGCCCACGCCCGAGTGGGGCACGATGCTCGCCGAAGCGCGTGAGTTCATCCTGCGCGCATGGTGGGTGGTGACCTTCCCGGGTCTTGCCATCCTGATCACCGTTCTTGCCATCAACCTGGTCGGCGACGGCCTGCGCGATGCGCTCGACCCGAAACTTAAGAGGAGCTAAGCGCCATGCCTCTTCTTGAAATCAGAAACCTGAAGGTCGAGTTCGACACCGCCAAGGGGCCGTTCAAGGCGCT
>JBNKGB010000063.1:0-26387 GCA_050289605.1 Roseibium sp.
GTCCGGCCCTGGCGCAGCTGGTTGATCGCCGCGTTCAGCCCGTTGGCCGTGACGCCGTGACGCTTCATCAGCTTGCCGGCTTCGCTGTCGCCATCCATGGCAAGGGCCAGCAGCAGGCGCTCGACGGTGACGAAACTGTCACCGGCCTTGTCAGCGATCTTCTCCGCCTGCTCGAACAACCGCGCGGTCGCCTGGCCCATGTAGAGCTGTCCCGACCCGCCGGACACCTTCGGCATCTTGTCCAGAAGACCCTCAAGGTCGCCCTTCAGGGACTTCGCCTTTCCGCCGGCCCGGTCGATCAGGCCGCTGGCCATGCCTTCCGGATCGTCCAGGAGCACTTTCAGGATGTGTTCGGGCGTGAATTGCTGATGCCCCCGCCCCAGGGCGAATGTCTGTGCCGACTGAATGAAACCGCGGGCACGCTCGGTGTATTTTTCAAAGTTCATAAGATACCTCCTGCCCGTCCGCACCACCCGAAGCGTGGGGAACGTTTTGGAATACGGACCCCTGGAACGGGCATCCGCGCAGCCTCGGAAAGCACTGCTCCTCTAATATAGTGTTGCAATTTCACAACAAAAGCCCCTTCGAGAGAAATTGGCGCGCAAAGAAAAACGGCGCCCGATTGGGCGCCGTTTTCAGCGATAACGTATTGCTTCGATTGCCTATTCGGCGACGGTCGCCACTTCGGCCGGAGCTTCCTCCGTGGCCTTGACCCGGCGTGTGCGGGGGGTCCGGCGGCGCGGCTTCGACGGCTCCTCCTCGGAGGAACCATCTTCGCCCGGGGCACCGGCGTCTGCACCATCGGCAGCGTCCGAGGCCTCTTTCCGGGGCGCGCGCGCCCGCGGCGTCCTTGTCCGGCGGCGCGGTTTTTCCTCGCCGTCGTCCTCGTCGGCATCCGCCTTGCGGCCCGCGCCGTTGACCTGGCCTTCCTGATTGATGACCGGCATGTCCTCGATAAAGGGCTGCGGGCTGTCGGCATCGACCAGGTCGCTTTCGACCGGCACACGCTCCTGGGCATGGCGCTCGGAGCCGTTCAGGGGCCCGGCACCATTGTTGGAGACACCTTCGTACCCGTCTTCGGCTTCGCCCCGGCCGGAAAGTTGCGCAGACGGTTGCTGCTGCGGCTGGGCGGCGGCCACAATACGGAGATAGTGCTCCGCGTGCTGATTGTAGTTTTCGGACATCACCCGGTCGCCGGATGCCTGGGCATCGCGGGCCAGCTGCTGATACTTCTCCGCAATGTGCATCGCTGTGCCACGGATTTTCACATCAGGACCGTTGGATTCGAAAGTCCGGGTTAGCGGATTAGGTCCCTTGCGGCCCCGTCCGCGCATGCGCTTATTGCTCTGATTTCCTGGTCTCATCCTGCCGTTTTCTCTTGCGGAACGGCGATCAGCATTTGCTGATCCAACATCGGAATTGCCTAAAACCGATACGAAAAACTTGCCGAAACCAACCATGCTGGTTAGCGGCTGTCACTGAAAACACACGCAGCGCGCCAATGGCCACAGGCCAACGCTCTTGTCTTTTTCTTCGACAGTCCGAAATACCGGATAGCCCGAATTGCAGCGGATTCCTTCACGCGTTTTGTGCGTTTGTCCCCACACTGCCGGATGCGTATGCCCCGCTAAACGCTGATCACATCTCCGGTCTCGGCGTGTTGAACCTACCCGTTTCCGATCCGATTTCCAAGTGCTTTTTCGCCTTTGCGCCAAAACGGTGGATTTAGGGATTTCGGGCAAGGGCAACCCTGTCGTTCCCTCCAAGATCCCTAATAATTTCAATTGCTCCAAAGCCATGATGACGCAGCTGTTTTTTCAGATCGTCCGCCTGGTCGAAGCCGATTTCCAGAGCGATCCGACCGCCGGGCCGCAGCAGTCGCCGTGCGTCCGAAACGATCCGCCGGTATGCCTCCAGACCTGATTCTCCGCCGTCCAGCGCCAGAGCGGGGTCGTGCTCGCTCACTTCCCTGGAGAGCTCCGCAAGAACGGCGGTGCGGATATAGGGCGGATTGCTGACCAGCCAGTCGAAGCCCACCTCCCCGTACGCTCGCAAAGCCGAGGTGTAGTTAGCCCGGACGGGCAGGAACCGGCGCTCCACACCGTGAAGCGAAGCGTTGCGGCAGGCGCAGTCGAGCGCCTCTTCGGAGATGTCTACCGCGATCATCTGACTGTTCGGCATCTCGCACAGCAGCGTGACGGCGATGGCGCCCGTTCCGGTACCGATGTCGCACATCGTCAAGGCGGCATCCGGATCGCTCCGCTCCAGGACGGCGTCGATCAGGGTCTCCGTATCGGGCCTCGGTTCGAGGGTTGCGGGGTTCAGCAGAAAACGGCGTCCATAGAACTCCCGTTCCCCCAGGATCCTGCCGACCGGCATGCCGGCGAGGCGTTGCTCCGCGTAGGACCGGGCCCGGGCCACGGCTTCCGCGGAGACGATGTCCTGTTCTCTCAGGACAAGATCGGACACCGCCACCGAAAGCGCCGCGCTGACCAGAAGCTTCGCATCCAGCTCCGGGGTCGCCAGACCGGCTCCGCGCAGCCTGTCCCGAACCTGCCGGTAGAGCGCGCCGGTCTGCATGTCGTCAGGCTTCTTCGGCGGCCAGCAGATTGGCCTGATGGTCCACGATCAACGCGTCGATCACTTCGCCCAGTCCCTCGCCCGCCATGATCTGGTCCAGCTTGTAGAGGGTCAGTCCGATACGGTGATCCGTGACCCGGCCTTGCGGAAAATTGTAGGTCCGGATCCGTTCGGACCGGTCTCCGGAGCCGACCTGGAGGCGCCGGGCCTCCGTTCGCTCGTTTGCCGCCCGTTCCCGCTCCTCGTCATAAATTCGGGCGCGCAGGAGCTGCATCGCCCGCGCCTTGTTCTTGTGCTGGGACCGCTCGTCCTGCACCGCCACCACGATACCGGTCGGCAGATGCGTGATGCGGACGGCCGAATCCGTCGTGTTGACGTGCTGGCCGCCGGCACCCGAAGCCCGAAAGGTATCAATGCGCAAGTCGCTGTCCTGGACGTCGACATCGACTTCTTCGGCCTGCGGCAGGACGGCAACGGTCGCGGCAGAGGTGTGAATGCGCCCGCCCGACTCGGTCGCCGGAACGCGCTGGACCCGGTGCACGCCGGATTCGAATTTCATTTTAGCAAAGACATTGTCGCCGGACACGGAGGCGATCACTTCCTTGTAGCCGCCGACCTCACCTTCGCTGGCAGACAGGATCTCCACCTTCCAGCCCTGCAGCTCTGCATAGCGCTGATACATGCGGAACAGGTCGCCGGCGAAAAGAGCGGCCTCGTCGCCGCCGGTCCCCGCACGCACTTCCAGGATGGCGTCGTTGGCGTCGGCTTCGTCCTTGGGCAGGAGGCCGATCCGCACGTCCTGGGTCAGGTCCTCGAGACGGTCGGCAAGCTCGTCGCGTTCCATTTCCGCAAGCTCGCGCATTTCCGCATCGGTCTCGGGGTCGGAAATCAGTGCCTCCACCCCGGCCAGATCCTCTTCCGCCTTCACGAGCGCCCGGATCTTCGTGATCAGCGGCTCCAGGCCGGCATATTCGCGGGACAGCTTGACATAGAGCGCCGGGTCCGGGTTCGACGACATCAGGTGCTCGATCTCGGCAAACCGGTCCAGCAGGTTATCGAGTTTGTGACGCGCCAGCATACGCGCAATATCTCCTAGAAACCCAAGTTCAAGGGTGGTTACGCCCGTTACGGCTAAAGGGCAACATCCGTTTCGGCGGCAAACCGCTTCAGCACGTCACGGATATTTCTGTCGTCGTGCCCCGGCTCCAGCCTCGGCAGCAGGCGCGCGGACAATCGACCGACGTCCAGCGTGCGCAACATGGCCTTCACCGGCCCGAGCGAGGCGGGCGACATCGACAGGTCCCGGAAACCGAGGCCGACGAGCGCCATGGCCTCGAGCGGCCGGCCGGCAAGCTCGCCGCAAAGCGTCAGCGGGACATGGGCCTTGTTCGCCGCCTCGACGACGGTCTTCAGGGCCCGCAGGAAAGCGACATTCAGCGTATCGAAGCGTTCGGCGACACGGGTGTTGCCGCGGTCCACTGCGCAGAAGAACTGGAAAAGGTCGTTCGAGCCGACCGAAATGAAATCGACATGCTCCATCAGCTCATCGAGTTGGAACAGGAGCGACGGCACCTCGACCATGACGCCCAGACGGATGTTTTCCGGCGTCCCGTGGCCATGCCGGCGCAGGTGCTTGACCTCTTTGTCGACCAGCGCCTTGGCCTGAAGAAACTCTTCCACTTCCGAAACCATCGGGAACATCAGCTTCAGGTCGCGGCCGGCACCTGCATGCAGCAAGGCCCGGATCTGCGTGCGCAGCAACCCGGGCCGGTCCAGCCCGAGGCGGAGGGCACGCCAGCCCATGGCCGGGTTTTCCTCCTGAATGGAACGCAAGTAGGGAAGAACCTTGTCGCCGCCGATATCCAGCGAGCGGAAGGTCACGGGCTTGCCGTCCGCCGCATCCAGAACCTGCCTGTACTGGGATTCCTGTTCGCGCATGCGCGGGAAGGACGACGCGACCATGAACTGCAGTTCGGTGCGGAACAGGCCGACGCCGGCAGCACCCGACTCGGCCAGATGCGGCAGGTCGATCAGCAGGCCCGCATTCATCTGCAGCGAGAACTCGACGCCGTCCTTGGTCACCGACGGCTTGTTCCTGAGACGCCGGTACTGTGCCTGCCGCCGGGCCCGGAAGCGGACCTTTTCGGCATAGGCGTGTTCCAGGTCGGTCGCCGGCCGCAGGTGCACCTCGCCGGTGTCGCCGTCCACGATGATGGCGTCGCCCGCGTCCGCCTGGCTGACGATGTCGTCCACCATGCCGACGGTCGGAATACCGAGTGCCCGGGCAACGATGGTCACATGGCTGGTCGGGCCGCCCTCTTCCAGGACAAGCCCCCGGATCCGGTCGCGACCGTAGTCAAGAAGTTCGGCCGCGCCCATGTTCCGGCCGATGATGATCGCATCCTGGGGCAGTTCGTCGAGCCCGGGGCCGTGTTCGTGGCCCATCAGTTCGCGGATCAGGCGGTGCGCCAGGTCGTCGAGATCGTGCAGGCGCTCGCGCAGATAGGGATCGGTCTGGCGCAGCATACGGGCGCGCGTGTCGCTCTGCACCTTTTCCACCGCCGCCTCGGCGGTCAGGCCGTTGCGGATCGCTTCCTCGATCTTGCGGATCCAGCCCCGGTCGTAGGCGAACATCTTGTAGGCTTCGAGAACCTCGCGATGCTCGCCGGTTGCGGCGATCTCGCCGCTGGCCAGAAGATCGTCGATGGACAGGCGCAGCCGGTTGACGGCGGCCTCCAGGCGCGACTTTTCCTTGTCGCTGTCTTCCGCGATCAGGTTGGTGATGACAACCCGCGGCTCGTGCAGGACGACATGGCCGAGCCCAACGCCTTCGGCGAGACCGACGCCGGAGACGGAAATCGGCCGCGACATGTCGAGCCCGGTATCCTTCTGCGCAATCGCTTCCAGCTCGCCGGCGGCCACCATTTCGGCGATCACCATGGCGGTGGTCTGCAAGGCTTCGACTTCGTCTTCCATGTAGGTCCGGTGCGACTGGTTCTGCACGACGAGAACCCCGAGCGTGCGGCCTGCACGCAAAATAGGCACACCAAGGAACGAATTATAGGCTTCTTCGCCGGTCTCCGGCAGATAGGTGAAGCCGGGATGGGCGCTGGCATTCGGCAGGTTCAGCGGCCGGGCCTCGGCCGCGATCAGGCCCACCAGGCCCTGGCCGACGCGGAGCGAGGCATTGTGAACGGCTTCCCGCTTCAGGCCTTCCGTCGCATAAAGCTCCAGAACGCCGTCGGCGCGCAGGATGTAGACCGAACAGACTTCGGCGACCACGTTCGACGCGATCAGCACCACGATCTTGTCGAGTCGCTCCTGCGCCGTGATCGGCTCCGCCATGACTTCGCGGAGCCGGCGGAGCAACAGGCGCGGTCCGGCTAGGTTACTGCGCATCGCGTCCCCGTTTGCTACCGCTTCAGGCAAGCACCGGCTCCGATCTGTTGCCGGAGCCCGCCACCCGGATGAATTATCCGTCTAATCCGTATAGCGAATGGAGAGTCCGCACCGCAAGTTCCGCATATGCTGAATCAATAAGCACCGAGATCTTGATCTCGGAGGTCGTGATGGCGCGGATGTTGATGCCCTTGGAGGCCAGGCCCTTGAAGCACTGGGCGGCGATGCCGGCATGCGAGCGCATTCCGATGCCGATGACCGACACCTTCACCACATCCGTCGCGCCTTCCAGGTTCTGGAAACCGATGACGTCGCGGTTGTCCTCCAGTACCTTCTTGGCCCGCTCGAAGTCGCCTTCGGGAACGGTGAAGGTGATGTCGGTCTTCTTGCCGTCCGGCGAGATGTTCTGGACGATCATGTCCACGTTGATGTTCGCATCCGCCAGCGGACCGAATATCGACTGGGCGACACCCGGCTTGTCGGCCACGTCACGGATTGAGATCTGGGCTTCGTCCTTGGCATATGCAATGCCGGTGACAACCTGCTGTTCCACGAGTTCGTCCTCGTCGCAAATAAGAGTACCAATCGGAAGGCCGTCCTTGCCGACCTGAGGCGCATCCGGATTATCGAAACTGGAGCGCACGAATGTCCTGACGCCGTGCACCATCGCCATCTCGACGGACCGGACCTGAAGCACCTTCGCGCCAAGCGAAGCCATTTCCAGCATTTCCTCGAAGGAAACCCGGTCCAGCCGCTGCGCCTTGGGCACGATGCGCGGATCGGTGGTATAGACGCCGTCGACATCCGTATAGATATCACAGCGGTCCGCCTTGATGGCCGCGGCGACGGCGACGGCACTGGTGTCGGACCCGCCGCGCCCCAGGGTCGCGATGCGGTTGTCCGGCGCCACGCCCTGGAAGCCCGCCAGCACGGCGACCTGCCCCTGGCCGAGCCGCTCGATCAGGAAGCTGCCGTCGATCTCGCGGATGCGCGCCGCGCCGTGACTTTCGTCGGTCTTGATCGGCACCTGCCAGCCCTGCCAGGAGCGGGCATTGACGCCCATGTCCTGCAGCACGATGGCCAGGAGGCCGGAGGTCACCTGCTCGCCGGAAGCGACGACGGCGTCATATTCCCGGGCATCGTGGAGCGGAGACGCCTCGCGGCAGTAGTCCACCAGTTTGTTGGTCTGTCCGGCCATGGCCGAAACGACGACGGCAACCTGATGGCCGGCATCCACTTCCCGTTTGACGTGGCGGGCGACATTGCGGATGCGATCGAGATCGGCAACCGAAGTTCCGCCAAATTTTAAAACCAGTCGGGCCATACCACTCTTTAAATCTGCTTGTCGTGTCAGGAAGCGCCTGACGCGCCGGATGGATCGGCGCACATGCATACAGGCAGAGTTCCCTTGCTGCAACAGGCTGATGAAGCCGGGTCCCTTGACAAATGGGCCAAGACACGGGAACGACAGCATCTGAAACAGAAACCGGCCGCATTTCCAGTGGCCCCAGGTCCGAAAGGGATCGTCCGATGACAGGCAAGGCCCGCGCGAATTCCGGCACGATCGACAGCGAGGAAGTCGCCCGTTTTTCCGCCATGGCGCAGGAATGGTGGGACCCCACCGGCAGCTTCCGGCCGCTGCACAAGTTCAGCCCGGTGCGCCTCGGCTACATCAAGCAGGAAGTCTGCCGCCATTTCGGCCGCGACCCAAAATCTGCGGACGCCTTCAGGGGACTGCGCTTTCTCGACATCGGCTGCGGCGGCGGCCTTCTGAGCGAGCCGATGGCCCGCCTCGGCGCCGATGTCGTCGGCGCGGATCCGTCCGAAACCAACATCGAGATCGCGAAGCTCCACATGCAGAGCTCCGGCCTTGCGATCGACTACCGGGCCGAGACCGCCGAGGCGCTTGCGGCGGCCGGCGAGACCTTCGACGTCGTCCTCAACATGGAAGTTGTGGAACATGTCGCCGATGTGCCCCTGTTCCTGGAGGCGACTTCCAGCATGGTGCGCCCCGGCGGTCTGATGTTCGTCGCGACGATCAACCGCACGCTGAAGGCCTATGCTCTGGCGATTGTCGGCGCCGAATACGTGCTGCGCTGGCTGCCGAAGGGCACGCACAGCTATGAAAAGCTGGTCAGGCCGTCCGAGATCGAAGGTCCGCTGCAGGCTTCGGGACTGTCCGTCACCGGCCGGACCGGTGTCAGCTACAATCCGCTCACCGACAGCTGGTCGCAATCCCGCGACATGGACGTCAACTACATGCTGCTGGCCGAACGCCCGGGGAAAGCCGGATGAGCGACCCCATCGTCTTCGTTCCCGGCCTGCTGTGTACCGAAGCCCTTTACGCGCCGCAGATCGTCGCTTTCGCGGACCGACCGATCATGGTGGCCGACCACCGGGAACACGACAGCATCGAGGCCATCGCGGCGAGCATCCTTGAAAAGGCGCCGGACCGGTTTTCGCTGATCGGCCTCTCGATGGGCGGATACGTCGCCATGGAGATCATGCGCGAAGCGCCGGAACGTGTCGGCAGGCTCGCCCTGCTCGACACCAATGCCCGCGCCGACACGCCGGAACAGACCGAGCGGCGGAATTTCCTGATCGACCTGACGCGGAAAAAGGGCTTCAGGAAGGTGCCGCACCTGCTCTATCCCGGCTTCGTGCACGAAAAGCGCGAGGAGGACGAAACCCTCAAGGCGATCGTCGTGGACATGGCCATGGATACGGGCCCGGACGCCTTCATCCGCCAGCAGACGGCCCTCATCAATCGCATCGACGCCCGTCCGCGCCTCGGTGAAATCGCCTGTCCGACCCTCGTCCTGGTCGGCGACGGCGACCGGCTGACGCCGCCTGAGATTTCTCGGGAGATTCATGGCCACATTCCAGGCAGTGAACTGGCGATCATCGAAGGCAGCGGACATCTGTCGACGCTGGAGGAACCGGATAAGGTCACTGCCCGCCTGCGCGACTTCCTGACCAGGCCCTGATACTTTTACCTACGTTGTTCTTCGAATTTCAAAAGAGACCCTCGCCTGTTTGATTCCGGTCAAGGATACGCCTTGAAGGCCTGCTAGTGTTAGGCCACCCTAAGCACGCCTTACCCTGAGGTATGCGGCCGGGCGCAGACGAAGCGCCGAGAGCCGCGGTGCAACGGTCAACAGACGGAGGATGGTCCATGCCCATGAAGAAAGATACGGGTGCCTTCGATTTCAACTCCCTAATGGCCAACTGGCCGCCCATGCCGGACTTTTCGAACTGGGCCTTTGCCGAGCGCGAGGACCGCATCGAGGAAAGGGCGGTCGCGAGCTTCCAGAAAATGGGACAGACGCTTTGGTCCCATACGGAAAAGGCCTTCGACGATCACATGAATTTCGTCAGTCACCGACTGCACGAGGACTTCGAATGCGCCAAGTCACTCAGCCGCTGCACCGCGCCTGAGGAAACCATGGCAACCCTGCAGGCCTTCTACTCGAGGATGGCCAGTGAATATCAGGATCATTTCGAGAAGCAGGCCGCTCTGCTCCGCAACAGTTTCAGCGAGAATGCGGCGGTGGTCGAGGAACTCAACGAAACGGCGATGGAAAGCGTCAGCGAACTGGCCAAAGCCGCCGAGGAAAACCTGCAGGTATCCCAATCCGCCAGCCCGGCAAAGCGCCGGAAATCGGCTGCGGCAAAACGAGGATCGTAGCAGTCGAGCGTTCGTATACGCTTGAACGAGCCGGCGCGCAGTCCGACTGACCGTGCGCCGGGGCAAGGGTGTGTGCCCTGGAGCATTTTCCGACATCAAGCGATTCAATTGAGCGGAATGCGCTCTAGTTCTTGTCGTCCGGAAGCTCGGGCAACGCCAGCACGGAAATGCCTTCCTCGATCAGGGCTTCCGCATCCTTCAGCGTCGTTTCCCCGTAGATGTTGCGCTCTTCGGCCTCGCCGTAGTGGATCCTGCGCGCCTCCTCGGCAAAATCCCTGCCGACATTTTCCGAGTTCTCGATCATGCGCGCCCTGAGCAGACGCAGGGCCTCGACGACTTCCCTGCTTCGGACATCGGCCGGCAGCAAAGCCGCCTGTTGCATCTGGGACGGTTCTGCCGGCGTTCCGGACTGTTGGGCCGGGGAGGCCTGTGATGCCGCGGCTGCGGTCATCGAAATCTCTTCGCGCTTCCTCGACGTCGACACATTCGGCGACATCAGCCCCTTTTTGACCTCGGTCGACCCGCATACCGGGCACATCACAAGTTTGCGGCCGCATTGGGCGTCAAAATCGTCGGAATTCCGGAACCAGCCTTCGAAAGTATGGGCAGCGTCACATGCGAGCGTGTATCTGATCACGCCGGTATCTCCCTCAGATCCCCGGCGACATGGCAGTCGAACACCCTTTCGTTGGCGATCGCCGGGATCCGCCCACGTGCGCTCGCCACCTTTTCCGGGTCGATCTGCGCCAGGACATATCCCGGTTCGTCGTGGTCCAGTTCCGCGACGACGGCACCCCAGGGATCGACGATCATGCTGTGGCCGTAGGTTTCCCGCCCGTCTTCGTGCGTGCCGCCCTGCGCGGCCGAGATGATATAGGCCCCGTTTTCTATGGCCCGGGCGCGCTGGAGGACGTGCCAATGGGCCTCCCCTGTCTGCCGGGTGAAGGCCGCGGGTGCCGTCAGTACCTCGGCGCCAGCCCGCGCCTGTGTGCGAAAAATCGCCGGAAAACGGATATCGTAGCAGATGGCCATACCGACCCTGGCAAAGGGCAGATCCGCCAGGACGGTCTGTGTGCCGGGTTCATAGGTCGCCGACTCCCGCCAGCTCTCGCCATTGGGCAGATCGACGTCGAACATGTGGATCTTGTCGTAGCTGGCCAGGACATCGCCGTCCGGTCCGATCAGGAACCCGCGGTTGGCAACCTTGCCGTTGCCGCTGAGGACGGCCAGCGAGCCGATATGAAGGTGGATACCGAGTTCGGCCGCGACCGACTGCGCCCTGGTCAGAAACGGATCCCCGGAAGGTTCGCGGATCTGTTCCAGGAGCTCCTCGCGGCGGCGGACCAGCAGATTCGACATTTCCGGCGTCTGGACATAATCCGCACCGTCCCTTGCAGCCGCCCTGATCAGATCCTCGGCCGCGGCAATATTGTCCGCGACGGTCGTGGCGCTACGAAGCTGAACGCATGCTGCGGTAAAGAGGGCCATTCTGCAGTCTTTCCTCCGGTTGCCGGTACCCTTTCGCCGTCACACTAGGTCAGGACGCAAGCAGGGCGTCCAGCTTGCCGGCCCGGTCCAGGTCGTGGAGATCGTCGCAGCCGCCGACATGCGTCTTGCCGACGAAGATCTGGGGGAAGGTCGCCCGGCCGTTTGCCTTTTGAACCATTTCCTTGCGAAGACCCGGATCGAAGGTGGCATCATGTTCGGTGTAGGATACACCCTTTTTGTCGAGCAGCCTCTTGGCTGCGGTGCAGAAACCGCAAAGCTGGCGCGTGTAGATGACCACGTCAATCATTCATTCGGATCCTTTCACGTCCTTGGACGGCAGAACAATCTATGTCAGCCGAAACGAAAATCCCGGCGCTATATACGTTCAATCAACAAAAACTCAAGACCAGGGAATATCCGTCAAGACGCCGCAGGGCCTCAGGAAGAGGAGCTTTCGACATCGACAAGCGCGAATGTGAGAACATCGACAGAAGCAGCGCCCGCGGAAATGAGCGCTTTGCTGCAAGCGACGACCGTCGATCCGGTCGTCATCACGTCGTCGATCAACACCACGTGACGGCCCTGCAGGTCGCCCCGGCGGTCCCGGCGGACGGCAAATGCCGAGCCGACATTCTTCCTTCTTTCCCTTGCCGACAATCCGACTTGCGGGCGGGTTTGCCTGCGCCGCTTCAACAGGCCCGGCTCGAACCGGCCGCCGCATTCGCCGGCCACCGCTTTCGCGAGGTCTGCCGACTGGTTGAACCGTCGCGACACGAGGCGGACCCAGTGCAGGGGAACCGGGACGATCACGCTTTCCCCGTCCAGGAATTCGCTGCCGGCCCGCGCCATCCACCGGCCCATCGGCCCGGCGAGATCGCGGCGCCGTCCGAACTTGAGCGCCAGCACAAGGCGTCGCGCCGTCCCCTCGTAAAGCGCGACCGAGCGCAACCGCCCGAACGGGGGCGGCGAGGCAATCGCCCTCGGGCTCCACGCTCCGTCGCCGATGTCGTGGGAAAAGGGCAGGCCAAGCCGGTGGCACCAGGGCCTTTCGATGAAAGGCACGTCATGCCAGCAGGTGGCGCACAGGCCGCCGGCGCCGGACACCCTCCCGTCGCAGGCAAGGCAGCGCGGCGGCAGCAGGAAATCCAGGGCCTGCCGGGCTGCCGTCCAGGGAAGGGCGGCAAGATGTTCGCCAACCGGATGCAATCGCGTTCCTCTCCTGCGCGGCGGCCCCGCAAAACCGGACCAGCAAAACCGGCCCCGCAAAACCTGCCTGACCGGCACTCCCTGAACACCGCACCCGGACCACCGATTTGAACGGGCTTTGACCTTGCCGGGCAGATACCATATGTGACCGCCAGCAATCTGACAAAGGCCGAGTTTTCGTGAACACGCAACCAGACCTGTTTGACCGCCCTCTCCTGCACCAACGCCGCGCGCGCGCGCTGAAGGCGGCCCGGCCCGGCGCCGATTTCCTGCTCAAGGCAGTCACCGAAGATCTGGAAGACCGGCTGTCGCTGATCAACCGGAGTTTCCGGACGGCCGTCGATCTGGGGGGACACACGGGCCTTCTGTTGGAAGCGATCCGCAATTCCGGCAAGGCAGAAACCGTCCTTCGAGCCGATCTCTTCCTGGCGGACCCGAACCTGCCGCCGCCGGACGTCGTCTTTGACGACGCCCTGCTGCCGTTCCGGGACCAGTCGGTGGACCTCATCGTTTCCGCCCTGAGCCTGCAGTTCGTCAACGACCTTCCCGGAACCCTGGTGCAGGTCCGCCGGGCCCTTGTTCCGGACGGACTGTTCCTGGCAACACTGCCGGGAGCCGGAACCCTGACCGAACTGCGCGACAGCCTCACAAGGGCGGAACTCGAGATCCGGGGGGGCGCCGGCGCCCGCGTTCTGCCCTTTGCGGACACGCGCGATCTCGGCAGCCTGCTTCAGCGCGCGGGCTTCGCCCTTCCCGTGACGGATCTCGATACCGTCACCGTTCGCTACGATACGATGTTCTCGCTGCTGGCGGATCTGAGGTCCATGGGGGCGACCTCCATTCTCACGGACCGAAGCCGTACGCCGCTTTCAAGAGCGGTTCTCCTGCGCGCGGCGGAGCTATATGCGCAGAACCATGCCGATGAAGATGGAAGGATCAGGGCCACGTTTGCGCTCGTGACACTGTCGGGCTGGGCCCCGCACGAAAGCCAGCAAAAACCGCTTCGTCCCGGCTCGGCCAAGACAAAGCTCGCGGACGCCCTCGGCGTTCACGAACAAAAACTCAAGGAATGATGCCAAACGCTGCCTGGACGGCAGGCGATTGCCAGGCTCAGCCGCTGGTAGCCACAGCATCCTGCATGGCACTTGAAATCCCGTTCAGGAAGTTACTGCTCAGCGTGGTCCCAAGGGCGGTAAGTGCCCCGATGACAACGACGCAGATAAGTGTCGCGATCAGAGCGTATTCGATTGCGGTCGCTCCACGCTCGTCGCGGTGAAAATCCAAGATCAGGGAACGGAGCTTGGGAACCTGACCGGCAAGGATCTGAGTTCGAATCTGCATAAACTCCCCCAAAGAGTTCTCAAAAACTGCTTCAAACAGCCTCCAGCAGATGCGGTATCAACGGTTCGTCGGCAGCCGGCATCGGAAACTCTCTCAGTTTACCGGCACGAACCCATTTCAGGGCCTGGTTTTCCCGGCCCTGCGGAACTCCATTCCACCTTCGGCAGATGAAGAGTGGCATGAGCAAATGAAAATCTTCATAAGAGTGACTAGCAAAAGTAAGCGGCGCCAGACACGCTTCATTAACCTCGATTCCGAGCTCTTCCCGCAATTCACGGATAAGTGTTTCCTCCGGACGCTCGCCCTGCTCGACTTTTCCGCCCGGAAATTCCCAGAGTCCGGCCATTGATTTGCCTTCCGGGCGCTGTGCCAGGAGAATGCGTCCGTCCGTGTCGACAAGGGCACAAGCGGCCACAAGCACGATTTTAGTCATGATTGGCGTCCAATTCTGAACAGCCTGTTTACCTTTCCGGCACACAGGCAGGCCCGTACCCTTTGAAAAACCCGGCAGCCGGGGACCGAAAGAAACGTCCTAGCTTCGGTAGTCGCCGTTGATGGCGACATATTCCTTGGTGAGGTCGCAGGTCCACACCGTTGCGCGTCCCGAGCCGAGACCGAGTTCCACCCGGATGACAATGTCTTCCTGCTTCATGACGGCGGAGGCCGCCTCCTCGCTGTAGTCCGGGTCCCGTTCGCCTTCGACCGCGACACGCACGTCGCCGAACCAGATTGCGAGCCGGTCGCGGTCCGCCGGCTCCCCGGCCTTGCCGACAGCCATGACGACCCGGCCCCAGTTCGCGTCCTCGCCGGCGACCGCTGTCTTGACCAGCGGGGAATTGGCGATAGAGAGCGCGATTTTCTTGGCCGACGCATCGCTTTCGGCGCCACCGACGCGAACTTCGACGAACTTGCGGGCGCCTTCGCCGTCACGGACGATCTGATGCGCCAGGTCCAGCATCACGTCGCCGAGGGCCGCGCGCAGGGTCTCGACGCGCGGATCGTCGAAGCTGGTCACCGGCTCGACGCCTTTTGCCGCCGCGGTGCCGGTGGCAAACAGCAGCACCGTGTCCGAGGTCGACGTGTCGCTGTCGACGGTGACCGCATTGAAGCTGCCGCCGGTTTCACCGCTGAGCAGGGCCTGGAGGACATCCGGGGAAATGGCGGCGTCGGTGAAGATGAAGGACAGCATGGTCGCCATGTCCGGCGCGATCATGCCGGCACCCTTTGCCATGCCGTTGATCGCGACGGTCTGGCCATCCAGGTCGACCGTGGCGGTCGAGACCTTGGGATAGGTGTCCGTGGTCATGATGGCCTTTGCGGCATCCAGCCAGCCCGCGCTGCCCTGGTTGCTCTTCAGTTCGTCCACGACCCCGGCGAATTTCTCCGCGGCGAGCGGCTCGCCGATGACACCGGTCGAGGCGAGAAAGATTTCGCCGTCCGAGCAGCCGAGTGCGTTCGAGACGATTTCGGCGGACAGTTCGACCGCCGCCTTGCCCTTCTTGCCCGTGAAGGCATTGGCATTGCCGGAATTCACCAGAAGTGCGCGGGCGCGACCACCTCCGACCCGCGCCTTGCACCAGTCGACCGGTGCGGAGGAGCATTTCGACCGGGTGAAGACACCGGCCACCGCCGTCCCAGCCGGGACGGTCGCCAGCAGCACGTCGGTGCGGCCCTTGTATTTGATCCCGGCAGCGGCGGTTGCAAATTGAACACCTTCGATCTCCGGCATGTCCGGATAGGATTTCGGCGCAAGGGGGGAAACGGTCGTCGACATTCAGGCTGTCCCGATGAGGTTGATTTCAGGAGTCCCTATCCACAAGCAAGCGGCCAGCGCAAGCCTTTTCGAGCGGACGGTCATGTTGCTTTAGAACAAGCCGCTTTCGGCAGGCAAAAAAAAGACCCGGCAGCTGAACGCAGCCGGGCCGTGTTTCCGCGGACGGGTGTGGACTTACTCCGACTTCGCGCCATCCGTTGCCGCTTCGCCTTCGGCGGCCGGCTTGGCGAGGTTCTCGTCCAGGATCTCGATGGTGGCGGCGCCCTTGAGCTCCGCCATTTTCGCTTCGTAGCGCTCCCGGATCAGGTTCTGGCGCAGCGTGGGCCCGACCTGTTCCAGCGTCGGCATTTCCTGGCGGCGCTTGTCTTCAACCTTGATGACGTGCCAGCCGAACTGGGTTTCGACCGGTTCCTTGGAATAGCTGCCCGGCTCCATCGCGAAAGCGGCTTCTTCGAAGGACGGCACCATCTGGCCCTTGGCGAAGAAGCCGAGATCGCCGCCGTTCGGAGCGCTCGGCCCGGTGGATTTCTCGCGGGCCAGTTCGGCGAAGTCGGCGCCGCCGTCGAGTTCCTTGATGATTTCCTCGGCTTCCGCCTTCTCCTTCAGCAGGATGTGACGCGCGCTGATTTCTTCCTGACCTTCGTAATCGGCGAATTCCTTGTCGTACGCAGCCTTGAGATCGTCCTCGCTGACGGTTCCGGCGACTTTCTGGGCGAGATAGGCGTTGCGCAGAGCCTGCAGTTCCAGGAATTCCATCTGTTTCTTGAAATCCGCGTCCTGGTCGATGCCTTCGGCGCGTGCGGCCTGGGCCAGAACTTCCATGTCGATGACGGCATCGAGCAGGATCTGGCGCCATTGAGTCGGCGGGAAGCGCTGCAATTCCTTACCGATGTCACGGGCAGCGAAAGCGATGTCGGCTTCCGTGATTTCCGCGTCGCCAACCTTTGCAACCACGTCTTCCGGCTCTGCGGCAGACAGGGAGGCGGATCCAAGCGACAGGGCCAGAAGGGAAACGGCAAGCGCCTGGACCGGCCTGCGCATCGGGAATCGGAACATGAGAAGTCCTTTACGTATAGGAACAATAATCTTTCGTCCCTCCATTAAAGAGGGGCGTGGCTACATTGCGCATTCCAGCAGCGTTGACAAGCATTGAACCCCCTCTTATCTGTCGGGCGTTCCGCCTGCGGGCCGGGATGGCATCTTTTCGGCCGCGTTCACCGGCCAGCGCGTTGCGCTTGGCGGCAACGTGGACAGCAATTGAGACGATTTCATGGGCAGGCGCCGGATTGCCAGGTGGCGCCGCCTTAAGGGAAGGACCGCCACATGGCTGGCCTTGGCGCTTTAGCACGTAAGATTTTCGGCTCGGCGAACGACCGGAAGATCAAGGTATTCCGGGCAAGGGTCGAACAGATCAACGCCCTGGAGCCGGAAATTCAGGCCCTGTCGGACGAGGCCCTGAGGGCTCGGACCGACGAATTCCGCAATCAGCTGAAAAACGGCGCGAGCGTTGACGACCTTCTCGTACCGGCCTTTGCAACCGTCCGCGAGGCGGCACGCCGCGCGCTTGGGCAAAGGCACTACGACGTGCAGTTGATCGGCGGCATGGTTCTGCACTCCAACCAGATTTCGGAAATGCGCACCGGTGAGGGCAAGACCCTGGTCGCGACCGCACCGGTCTATCTCAACGCCTTGACCGGCAACGGCGTCCATGTGGTCACCGTGAACGACTATCTGGCGCAGCGCGACAGCGAATGGATGGGCCAGGTCTACAGGTTCCTGGGACTCACCGTCGGCTGCATCACCCATGGCCTTTCCGACGAAGAGCGGCGCGCGGCCTATGCAGCGGACGTTACCTACGGAACCAACAACGAATTCGGCTTCGATTACCTGCGCGACAACATGAAGCACGACCGTCCGTCGATGGTTCAGCGCGGACACCACTATGCCATCGTCGACGAGGTCGATTCGATCCTGATCGACGAAGCCCGTACACCGCTGATCATTTCCGGTCCGCTGGAAGACCGCTCGGACTTCTACAACACGATCGATGCCTTCATCCCGCATCTGACCGCCGAAGATTTCGAACTGGACGAGAAGGCCCGCTCGGCGACCTTCACCGAAGCCGGCAACGAGAAGCTTGAAAACCTGCTGAGCGAAGCCGGGCTCCTGAAGGGCGAGTCCCTCTACGACGTGGAAAACGTCGCCGTGGTGCACCACCTCCAGCAGGCGCTGAAGGCCCACAAGCTGTTCCAGCGCGACAAGGATTACATCGTCCGCAACGACGAAGTGGTCATCATCGACGAATTCACCGGCCGCATGATGCCGGGACGCCGGTTCTCCGAGGGCCTCCACCAGGCGCTGGAAGCGCGCGAAAAGGTCCGCATCCAGCCGGAAAACCAGACGCTGGCGTCGATCACGTTCCAGAACTATTTCCGCATGTACGACAAGCTCGCCGGAATGACCGGTACCGCGTCGACCGAAGCGGACGAATTCGCCGATATCTACAAGCTTGAAGTCGTCGAAATCCCGACCAACGTGCCGGTTCAGCGTCTCGACGACGACGACGAGGTCTACCGGACGGTTCAGGAGAAGTTCAACGCCATCGTCCAGCTGATCGACGACTGCAAGGAACGCGGCCAGCCGATCCTGGTCGGCACCACTTCCATCGAGAAGTCGGAGTTCCTGGCCGAGATGCTGAAGAAGCACGGCTACAAGCAGATCGACCTCAGCGATCCCGCAGCCTTCGCCGCAGCGCAGAAGAAGGATGACGGCAAGACCAAGGTCTTTGCGGTTCTGAACGCCCGCTACCATGAACAGGAAGCCTTCATCGTGGCCCAGGCCGGCCTTCCCGGTGCCGTCACCATCGCGACCAACATGGCCGGCCGCGGCACCGACATTCAGCTCGGCGGCAACGCTGACATGCAGATTGCCATGGAGCTGGGCGACATGCCCGAGGGCGAGGAACGCACGGCCAGGGAAGCGCAGATCCGCGCGGAGGTGGAAGTGCTGAAACAGAGGGCCCTGGAAGCCGGCGGCCTTTACGTGATCGGCACCGAGCGCCACGAGAGCCGTCGCATCGACAACCAGCTCCGCGGCCGTTCCGGCCGTCAGGGCGATCCGGGCCATTCCAAGTTCTTCCTGTCCCTGCAGGACGACCTGATGCGCATCTTCGGTTCCGAGCGCATGGACTCCATGCTGCAGAAGCTCGGACTGGAAGAAGGCGAGGCCATCATCCACCCGTGGATCAACAAGGCTCTGGAAAAGGCGCAGCAGAAGGTTGAGGCACGCAACTTCGACATCCGCAAGAACCTCTTGAAATTCGACGACGTTATGAACGACCAGCGCAAGGTGGTCTTCGATCAGCGCATCGAACTCATGGACAGCGAGGCGATCCAGGAAGCTGTGGCCGACATGCGCCACGACGTGATCGAGGATCTTGTGTCAGCCCACATTCCCGAGCGCGCCTATCCCGAGCAGTGGGATACGGAAGGCCTTCAGGAAGAAGTGCGCAAGTACCTGAACCTCGACCTGCCGATCAAGGACTGGGCGGCCGAGGAAGGCATCGCCGACGAAGAGGTGAAGGACCGCCTGCGCCGCGCCGCTGACGAGACCATGGCGCAGAAGGTCGCCAAATACACGCCTGACATCATGCGCCAGGTGGAAAAGGCCGTCCTGCTTCAGACCCTCGACAACCTGTGGCGCGAGCATCTGGCCAATCTCGACCATCTGCGCTCGGTCATCGGTTTCCGCGGCTACGCCCAGCGCGACCCGCTTCAGGAATACAAGACCGAAGCCTTCACGCTGTTCGAAACCATGCTGACCCAGTTGCGCCAGATGACCACGGCCCAGTTGCTGCGCGTCGAACTCGTCACCGAACAGCCGCCGCAGATGCCAGCGGAACCGGAAATGCATGCCCATCACGTCAACCCGCTCACCGGGGAGGACGAGATAGCCCTGGCGGATGCGCAGCTCCTGGGCGCCGCCGCCCGCGATCCGAATGCCCCCTCCACCTGGGGCAAGGTTGGCCGCAACGAAGCCTGCCCGTGCGGATCCGGCAAGAAGTTCAAGCACTGCCACGGTGCGCTGGTCTGAGAAGACCGCACCTGACGAAATCGGACGGCGCCCAACGGGCGCCGTTTTTGTTTGCCATCGGCACACCGTCCGGGTTGTTCCGGCCGGTCCGGCAATCTGAATGCTTGTGCCCGCCCCAAGCCTGCATTACGCTGCGTCAACTCAAAGATTGTTTAAGTTGGGGTTCTCAGTAAGGGCGTAAAACAAAATCATTTTATGTGCCGTTTTCCTGAGAACTGCAAAGCCGTGCGCAACTGCGGAGGCCGTGCAGGATGGGAACGTTTCACGTCGAGATCATCAAACCCTCCCACTACGACGATGACGGCTACGTCCTGCAATGGTGGAAGGCATGGATTCCCTCCAATTCCATGGCTTGTCTCTACGCCATCGCCGGCGACTGCGCGCGGCGGAAGGTTCTGGGCGACAGGACGGAGATTGCCGTCGATGCCTATGACGAAATGACCATGCGCGTGCCACTGGCTCGAATTATCGGCAGGACAAGGAACGGAGGCGGGATCGTCTGCCTTGCCGGCGTTCAGTCCAATCAGTTCCCGCGAGCCCTCGACATCGCCCGCCAGCTGCGGCGCGAGAACGTGACCGTCCTGATCGGCGGGTTCCACGTGTCCGGCTGCCTGTCGATGCTCTCAAGCCTTCCGCCGGACCTTCAAGAGGCTCTCGATCTGGGCGTCATCCTGTTTGCAGGCGAGGCTGAGGAGCATTTTGAAGACCTGCTCAGGGATGCCGCGCAGGGCCGGCTGAAGCCGGTCTACAACGTGATGAACGACCTGCCTGGACTGCAGCATCAAGTGCCGCCGCTTCTGCCGGAAGCCATAGTCCGCAAATACGACGGCAAGCTGTCCTCCTTCGATGCCGGTCGCGGCTGCCCCTTTCAGTGCTCCTTCTGCACCATCATCAACGTGCAGAGCCGCAAGTCCCGCTGGCGCGACGCCGATGATATCGAACAGCTTATCCGTGCCAATCACGCCCAGGGCATTCACTCGTTCTTCATCACCGACGACAATTTTGCCCGCAACAGGAACTGGGAACCGATTTTCGACCGGATCATCGAGCTGAAGGAGAGGGACGGCATCTGCATTCATTTCCTGATCCAGATCGACACCCTCGCCCATCGCCTGCCGCATTTCGTTGCCAAGGCGGCCCGCGCCGGATGCACGCATGTCTTCATCGGGCTTGAAAGCATCAATCCGGAAAACCTCGCCCATATGAAGAAGGGGCAGAACCGCATCACAGAATACCGCAGGATGTTCCAGATGTGGAAGGAGGCCGGCATCATGACCTATGCCGGCTTCATCATGGGTCTGCCGGGCGACACGCCGGAAAGCATTCGCCGGGACATCGGCATCATCCAGCGGGAACTGCCCGTCGACATGCTCGAGTTCACCATGCTGACCCCCCTTCCCGGATCGGAAGACCATCAGAAGCTCTACGAGGCCGGCATCTGGCTCGACCCTGATCTCAACCGCTACGATCTGGAGCACGCCACCTGCGCGCACCCGGTGATGAGCCCGCAGGTCTGGCAGAAAACCTACCGCGATATCTGGGACTGGTATTACACCGACGCGCATGTCGAAACGCTGATGCGCCGCAACGTCGCCTATGGCATCAAGCCGGTGCGGGTGTGGCGCCTCTGCCTGCAGATCTACGGGGCCATGAGCTTCGAGGGCGTGCACCCCCAGCAATGCGGTTATTTCCGCTACAAGGATCCGCGGCAACGCAGGCCTGGCTTCCCGCGCAGGCCACTGGCGCTGCATTATCCCGTTTTCGCGTTCGAGAGCCTGGTGAAATATCTGCGATTCGGCCTCTACGGCTGGAAGTTGCACCGGATGCGGAAAAGGATCCAGCGCGACCCGGCTAGCAAAAGCTACACGGATTTCGCGATCCAGCCGGTTACCGAAGCCGAAGAAGAAAATCTGGCGATCTTCAATCTCAACCAGGCGGCCAGGGAGGCCGTGGACAAAGCCAAACGCCAGAAGGAAATCCTCGGCAAAACGAAGAAGAAGGCTGGAAGCGTCCTCTGAAATGCGCGGGCTTCGGGATCCGTCCCGACGACGCCCGGCGGGCAAACCGAGGGTTTTGCACGACAGGCATTGTCTTGGACTGGCCTTTTTTGCGAAATTGCGGCAGGTTGCGCCGACTTCACAGGCTCCTTCCAGTTTCGAAAGCCTCCATGGACAAGACAGCAGATCTGAACGTTTACATTTCCAGGCGCCAGGACGCGCGGCCCCCCGAACCTCTGCTCAGCATCGTTGTTCCCGTCTATAACGAGGAAGAAGTCATAGGTCACTTCCTCCAGGCGACACGCCCGGTGCTGGACAGGAGCGGGCTCGCTTACGAATATGTCTTCATCGACGACGGCAGCCGCGACCGGACGGCCGGTATTCTTTCGGAACGGCTGGCCGATGGCCTGCCCGGCCGCCTCATCGGTCTATCCAGGAATTTCGGCAAGGAAGCCGCCCTGTCGGCCGGGCTGGAAGCGGCAAGGGGCGATATCGCCGTGATCATCGACGCCGATCTGCAGGACCCGCCCGACCTTATCCTGCAGATGCTGGAAGGCTGGCGCGCGGGCTATGACGTGGTCTACGGCCTCAGGATCGACCGGTCTTCCGATACGCTGATGAAGCGCTCGACGGCCGACATGTTCTACCGGCTGTTCAACCGCCTCGCCAATATCGAGATGCCGGCCAATGCCGGCGACTTCCGCCTTATCGACCGGGCGGTGATCGACGCGCTGCTGAGGTTGCCCGAACGCAACCGGTTCATGAAGGGACTGTTCGCCTGGGTCGGCTTTCCCGCCATGGCGATCCCTTACGAGCGTCCGCCGCGCAAGGCCGGAACCGGCAAGTTCAACTATTGGAAACTCTGGAACTTCGCCCTGGACGGGCTGACCGGTTTCACAACGCTGCCGCTCAGGGTCTGGTTCTACGGCGGCATGCTGATATCGCTGACCGCCTTCGCCTATGCACTATATCTGACCCTGCGCGTGCTGGTGTCCGGCATCGACGTCCCGGGCTACGCTTCGCTGATGGTTGCCCTTCTGTTTTTCTCGGGCATCCAGCTTCTGTCGATCGGCATGATCGGCGAATACATCGCCCGGCTTTTCAACGAGGCCAAGCAACGGCCGGTCTACGTCGTTCAGGATGTCATCGAAGGTGGAGCTCACCCTGACGCTCGCCAAGCGCAAAAGGAAGCCGATGGCAACTGACGTCAATTTCCGGAAGCTGAAGACCGAAACGGCTTCAGCAGGCAAATTCGCGATCGTGGGCGTCCTGGCAACGTTGACCCATGCCGGTGTGGCCACCAGCTTGCTGGCAAGTGGTGCGCTGCCCGCCCTGGCAGCCAATCTGGGCGGCTATCTGGTTGCATTCTGGGTGTCCTTCGGCGGCCATTACTTCTGGAGTTTCGCACATCTGCGCCGGCAGGGAACGGCGCTGAAAAGCATTGTCCGTTTTCTGATCATTTCCGTGTCCGGCTTCCTGCTCAATTCGACCATCCTGTCGCTCTGGCTGAAACTGACACCGTGGTCCGAACTGGCCGGACTTCTGTTTTCCATCGCGATCGTTCCGGCCCTGACCTTTCTTGCCGCCCGCCTGTGGGCCTTTTCCCACCATCCTGCCGAAACCTGATGACCGGGATCGAACCTTCGACATGACCGCTTCCCGCGCAGCTCTCTGGTACGCCGGCGTCCTTTGCCTGCTCTACGCGCTGATCCCGACCCTGACCTTCCCCACCCCGCCGCTCGACGTGGTGGAGGGATTTGCCTGGGGCCGGGAGTTGCAGCTCGGCTACACCAAGCATCCGCCCATGCAGGCCTGGCTGCTGGAACTGACCTACCGCCTGACCGGAGGCCGTTATTTCGGCGGCTACTGGCTGAGCGCCTTCAGCGTTGCGCTCGGCTACCTGATGATCTGGAAACTGGCGCTCCGCCTCGGCCTCACCGCCTGGCAGGCGTTCTGGGCCGTCGTGCTGACCAGCGTCACCTTCTACTTCACCCTGCCCCTGCCCGAATTCAATCCGAACATCCTGCAGATCCCGGTCTGGGCCGGCATGATGCTCCTGTTCCACCGGGCAATCGACAAGGGCCGCCTGACCGACTGGATCCTGCTCGGCGCACTCGCCGCCTTGGGTCTCTACACCAAATATTTCGTGCTGCTGCTGATCGGCGCCATCGGGCTCTATACGCTCGCCTTTGCCGATGCCCGCAGTCATCTTCGCTCCGCCGGCCCGTGGCTCTGCGCCACCCTTTGCATCGCCCTGCTGGTGCCTCATATTCTGTGGCTTGTGGGCACCGATTTCCTGACCCTCGAATATGCGGCCGGCCGCAGCAAACCGGCCCGGTCGATCTTTGGCCACATCGTCAATCCCGCCGGTTTCCTGGGCGCGCAGATCGGCAATCATGCCGGACTGTTTCTGGTGGCGCTTGCCGGGCTCGGCTGGGCGGGCCTGAAGACCTTCCGCCCGTCCCTGAGGCAATCCGTGCGGCCGCTGCCGGGAACCGGTGACCGGTTCCTGCTGTGGTTCGCCTTCGTGCCGCTCATCGTCGTGCTTGCGGCCTCGGCGGTGACCGGCAACGAGTTCGAACACATGTGGGGGACGCCGCTCTTCGTGCTGTCGGGCATCCTGGCCGTCCGCTTTCTGGCCCTGCCCGGCCTCTGGCCCCATCCGCGTCGCGCCCTGACAGCCGCGCTTGGCCTTCAGGCGATCTTTCTCGGTGTAATCTTCGGCCAGGCGGTGCTGGAACCCTACTGGAAGCACAAGCAGACCCGAATGCACTATCCCGCCAGGGCGGTGGCAGAGGAACTCGCCCTGATCTGGCGGACGGAAACGGGAACGGACCTTGCCTATGTGGCGGGCGACATGTGGTCGGCCGCGAACGTCACGCTCTACGCTCCCGGCCGGCCGTCCATGTTCTACCTGCACGACACGCATCTGAGTCCATGGATCGACATCGACGACGTTCAAGGAAAGGGTGTGATGATCGTCTGGCGGGGCGACAGCGACAGACCGCTCAAGGAGCTCCAGCGCTATTACCCGGACGCTGTCCGCAACGGCAGCAGGGCATTCAAGTACCAGGCTCCGGGCAACATGCCCGATGCCATCGTCAACTGGCTGATCATCCCCCCCGGACAGGTAGCAACACATCCAGGGTCGTAAATGCACAGTTGATTCCGGGTATCTGGTAACGGGCGGGAAAGCCCACTAACTTGATGCCATGATCAGCATGACGGAAATCGACGGCATCGAAGACTGGCTTATCGGGCAGGCGCTCGGCTCGCCGGATCTGGCGGGCATGTTCGCGGAGATGTGCGAAAGACTGCGCCAGTGCCATGTTCCGGTCGACCGGGCCATGATCGGCTGGTCGACGCTGCATCCCCTGATCCAGGCCGAATCCGCCGTCTGGGAACACGGCAGCGCGCTTCAGCACCAACAGATTGCCCACGAACAGGAGGACAACGACGACTGGCTCCAGAGCCCGATCCGCGCAGTCATGCTGAACAAGGATCCAATGATGCGCCGCCGATTGACAAAGGCCAACGCACCGTTCGAATTCCCGCTGTTGTCCAGGCTCTCGCAGGACGGCTACACGGACTATTTCGTGCTGCCGACGGAATTCGAGATCCCGGCGATCATGGACGAAACCTCCACGACCGGCATCATCGTGAGCTGGGCGACGCGGCATGAAGACGGCTTTTCCGACGACGCGCTGACGGCGCTGCGCTACATCCAGAAGCGTCTGGCCCTGGCGGCACGGGCCACCATGCAGGGACAGATCGGGCGCACCATCGCGGAGACGTATCTCGGCACGATTGCCGGCGAGAAGGTCCTGAGCGGCCAAATCCGGCATGGCGACGGCGAGACCATCGATGCCGTCATCTATTTCAGCGACATGCGCGATTCGACCGCCATCGCCGAAGCGCTCGGACCGGATGCCTATCTTGCCTGGCTGAACACCTATTTCTCGGCGACCGCCGGCGCGGTCCTGAATCAGGGCGGCGAAGTGCTGGACTTTATCGGCGATGCCGTTCTGGGCGTCTTTCCGACCGACGACCAAAGCCTCGGCTCAGCCGTTGCAAAAGCCATTGCCGCGGCGGACGAGACCCGGGAACGCCTGCGCGCCATCAACGCCGCTCCCGGCTGCGTCCGTCCGCTGAAAGCAGGCATCGCGCTCTCCGTCGGATCAGTCATGTTCGGCAATATCGGTGTCCCCACAAGACTGACCTTCTCCGTCATCGGCCAGAGCGTTCACGCGGCCGCACGCATCGAAAGCCTGACCAAGACGGTGGGGGCGGATATCCTGATAACAGGGGATGTCGCCCGCTTCGCAGGCAACCGCTCGCGGCCCGCCGGCGCCTTCGCCCTGAGCGGCTTTTCCGAGCGGCAGCCGCTTTTCGTCTTGGAATAACCCTGTCGTTTCCTTAAAGAAATGAACATCCACCCGCACCCAGCGGACGACAACACCAGCATATCCAGAAGACATCATGACCGATCTGCGACCCGACTTCCCCGCCCATCTGCCTTTCCGCGACCAGCAGGCATCGGGGACGGACGACGGGGTGCCGGTGGTCCTGCTGCATGGCTTCGGCGGCGACCGCCAGACCTGGCTGAACATCCAGGCAGGCCTCGCCTCCCGCAAGCGGTCCTTCGCCTTCGACCTGCCGGGCCATGGCGAGGCGCAGGACTGGCCGAGGATCGGCAATGCGGGCGTTGCGGCCAAGGCGGTTTCCCAGTCGCTGGACGCTCTTGACCTTTCAAGGGTGCATCTGGTCGGTCACTCCATGGGCGGAGCGGTTGCCACGCTGATCGCCCTCAGGTCTCCGGAAC
>JBNKGB010000064.1:0-25957 GCA_050289605.1 Roseibium sp.
GATCTTGTTGACGAAGGTGATGATCGGAATGTCGCGCAGGCGGCAGACCTCGAAGAGCTTGCGGGTCTGGGTCTCGATACCCTTGGCGGCATCGATCACCATGATGGCCGCGTCGACGGCGGTCAGCGTGCGGTAGGTGTCTTCGGAAAAGTCTTCGTGGCCGGGCGTATCGAGCAGATTGTAGACGATGCCATTGCGCTCGAAGGTCATGACGGAGGACGAAACGGAAATACCGCGTTCCTGCTCGATCTTCATCCAGTCCGAGCGCGCGCGGCGGCGCTCGCCGCGGGCCCGCACCTGACCGGCGGCCCGGATGGCGCCACCCGACAGCAGCAGCTTTTCCGTCAGCGTCGTCTTGCCGGCGTCCGGGTGGGAAATGATCGCAAAGGTCCGCCGGGCTTGGTAAGGCGCCGCGCCGTTGAGGCTCGTCATGAAGATCTCCTGATCAAAGATCCGGCGGGGCCGCGCAAACGCGCCGGGAAACCCGGGTCGCAACCACTCTCATTCGGGCCGGATGGATTGATGTTTCGTTGGCGCATGGTCATAGAGAGAATCAGGCTAAATTTCCAGCATAGATTCGCAGCTCTCCCTTTGCCCTTTCGAGGAGATCCCCTTGAGCCTTCGCAAATGCCTGATCATCGGCATCCTCATGATCGCGGCCACGGCCGCCGTTCTCCTTGCCATGGGGCGGATCCCGATCTGCGAATGCGGCTATGTGCTCTTCTGGACCCCGGCAAGCGATGTCTCCGGCAACTCGCAGCACATCGCGGACTGGTACACGCCTTCGCATGTGATCCACGGCTTCCTGTTCTACTTGCTGCTGTGGGTGCTCTTCCGGCGCATGCCGGTGCGCGAGCGGGCGCTCGGCGCGATCTTCATCGAAGCGTCCTGGGAGATCCTGGAAAACAGTCCGCTCATCATCAACCGCTACCGGGAGGCGACGATCGCCGCAGGCTATACGGGCGACAGCGTGCTGAACTCAGTGTCCGATGTTATATGGATGCTCGCCGGCTTCCTGTTCGCCTGGCGCTTGCCCATCTGGTTCACGGTTCTGACCGGCATCTTCTTCGAACTGCTGGCGCTTTACGTGATCCGGGACAATCTCACGCTGAACGTCCTGATGCTGCTCCACCCGGTCGAAGCGATCCGGGTCTGGCAGGGCGGTTGACGGCCGGTTCCACTGGTCTGCGTTTTTCTCATTCCAGAGCATCCGACGGTTCGCACTCGCCTGCCTCAAGAACACGGAAGTCATCCCCGACTTGATCGGGTATCCAATCCGCCTTTCGGTAAACTTCGAACGTCCGATCCGGCCCGGACCTGAGGAACCTTTCCGGCAAAATCGCACCGGCTCTGGAAACGAGTGGATCCCCGATCAAGTCGGGGATGACTGCGGTGGGTGGAGAATTCGCTCCGCTCACGCAGTAGTCCGGATCAGCGTTCGACCGTGCGTTACTTGTCCGGAGCGACGGGTATCTATTGCGAACACGGGCAAGAAGGCAGAGGCTTGCTCCGGCTCAGGGGCGATCCTGAGCCGGAAAACTGTCAGGTCCTGAGCACCGGCAGCAGGAGATCCTCCGCAAAATCCTCGAAGCGCCGTGCCGGCTGACCGGTTATCTCCTCCACGCGCCCGGTGACGAAGTCTCCCCAACCCGAACTGTAGGCGGCGCCATAGTCGCGCAGGAGCGAGGCCAGCCATGTGCCCCAGCCATTGCCCAGGGCGAAGTCATGCGCGTCCTGCGGCCGGACGGGATCATAGCGCACAGGTTTCCCCAGGAGCACCGCAAGCCGATCGGCGACGTCCTGAAGACTGATCGCTTCCGGACCGGTCAGCTCAAGCGCAGCCCCGTTCCACCGGTCGCTTTCCACGCAGTGGCGCAGGCACAGAGCGACATCGCGGGTGTCGATCATGCCCGTACGGCCGTCGCCATTTGCGAAGGAAAAAGCGCCGTTCGCCTCGATCGTTTCAATAACCATGAAGAGGTTCTGCATGAAGAAATTCGGCCGCAGAAAGACATGCTCCATGCCGCTCTCGCGAATTTCCGCCTCCGTCAGGGCATGGAGGCGGGTGTTTTCCGTGGGGCCACCGGCGTCGGCCTTGATGGCGGAAAGACGCACCACCTTGCGCACGCCAGTTTTCCGCGCGGCGGAAATGCAGGCCGATGCCTGGTCTGCCGCCTCCGAGGCGGACGGAGTGATGAGGACCAGGACCTCGACACCGTCCAGGGCGCTTATTAGCCGAGCTGAGTCGGAGAAGTCTGCTGCAACCGGCTCCACACCCTGAAGGGACAATGCCGTCAGCCTGTCCGCCGACCGGGCGAAGGCTCGCACATGTTGCCCGGCGTTCGACAACAGGCGGACGAGATCCGACCCGATCGTGCCCGTCGCACCTGTCACCAGAACGTTCATTGTTCAGCCTCCGTCCAGACGGCAAGTTCGTTGCCGTTCGGGTCGGCGAAATGAAACCGGCGGCCTCCCGGAAAGTCGTAGGGCTCCTGCAGAATGGTTCCGCCCGCCGCTTTCACCGCGGCGAGCGTGGCGGCAAGGTCCGCCGCATAGAGCACGACCAGCACGCCCGGAGCCCTGACGGGCACGCCCGTCGCACCGTTGAAACCTCCCTCCACGCCGGCGCCGCTGAAGCTGATATAAGTCTCGCCCCAGTCCTGGAAACGCCAGCCGAAGGCGGTGCTGTAAAATTCCTTGGTGCGCCCGGCATCGACGAGCGGGAATTCTATGTAATTGATGCTCTTGTCCTGGTTGGTCATGGTTTTGCCCCGGTTGGTTTCAGAGACCGTCAGCCTAGGCAACTTCCAAATTCGGGAATATATGTTGTTTCCAGAACATTTCTTCCAAATTTGGGATCTTATGCGACACCTGGACGCCATCGCTGTTTTTGTGGAAGTCATCCGCCAGGCAAGCTTCACGGGCGCCGCCCGCGCCTTGCACATGCCGCTTTCCACCGTTAGCCGAAAGGTCGCCGAGCTCGAGGCAGACCTTCAGGTCCGCCTGATCGACCGGTCTCACAAGCCGCTCAGGATCACCGAGGCGGGGCAAACTTATTTCGATCATTGCAGCAAGGGCATCAGCGCGCTCAGCTATGCCAATCAGGTCATTCGCGGCAAACAGGAGAGCCTTGCCGGGAAATTGCGGGTAACGGTTCCGCCCAATCTCGCGGAGCTGCTGTTCACAAAACCCATCGACAGTTTCCTGCGCCGTCATCCGGAAGCGCAGATCCAGGTGCTGGTCAGCGAACGCATGCTGGATTTCGTCGACGACCGGATCGATCTGTCGTTTCGTGTGGCCCGCCCAACAGCGCCGAACCTGGTGATCCGCAAGCTGCTCACCCATCGCCACAGGCTCTGTGCCGCACCATCCTATCTTGCCGTTCACCAGCCCCCCCGCCTGCCGGAGGACCTTCTGCAGCACACGCTGATCGGTTTCAATTTCCTGTCTCGGGACAAGACCGTATGGCCCTTGCGGAAGGGCAAAAAGACCTTTGAGACGCCATTCGAGGCGACGCTCTCGGTCAACGACTATCTGGCCGTCAAGGCATCCGTGCGGCTTGGAACCGGGATCGGCGATGTGCCGGGCCTGATGTGCAGGGATGAACTCGCCGCAGGCGATCTGGTGGAAGTCCTGCCGGACTGGCGGATGCCGGAAGTCTCGCTCTATGCGGTCTACGCTGGCCGGACCGGCCTGTCGAAACTCGCCCGGGCGTTCCTGGACGACGTCAGCGCCCACCTGGCGCCCTACCGGAGCCGCACGGCCACCGACAGCCTACTTTGACGCCCGCGACACGCCCGCGCAGCTCTCGCGCACGATCAGGTCGCCGTGCAGCAGATGGGTCTGCTTTTCGAGGGTCCGGTTCGCCAGACGGTCGAGAAGGATGGTCATCGCCTTTTCGCCGATATGGTGGCGAGGCTGGCGGATGGTGGTGAGGCCCGGCGTGAAGTTGTTGGCAAAGGGAATGTCGTCGAAGCCGAGCACGGAAAAGTCGTCCGGCACCCTGTAGCCGCGCAGCTGCAAGGCCGAGATCACGCCGATGGCGGTGTTGTCGTTGAAACAGAAGAAGGCGGTGGGCAGATCGTCCTTGATGAAGAGCCGCTCCACGGCCGCTCGGCCACTTTCCGCCGAACCGTCGCCTTCGACCCGCCAGTCGCGCAAGCTTTCCGGCGATTCCTTCAGGCCCTGCCGATACCCTGAATGGCGCAGGTCGCTGCGGATATCCGCCGGGCCGCCAGAGATATAGGTGATCTTCCGGTGACCAAGCGAGATCAGGTATTCGGTCGCGACCTTTGACGCGGCGACATCGTCCACGCCGACATAGCTGATTTCGGGATTTGCGACCGGACGTTCCGTCGCCACGATGGGCGGCAGGGAGCCGAGCGGTGCCTGGGGTTCGCCCGCGACCGGCACGTGGCCGGTCAAGAGCACCAGCCCGTCGGCCATGCCCGTCGACAGGAAGCGCAGATAGTTCTGCTCCAGTCCCGTGGTGCCTTCCGTGTTGCCGATCAGGACCCCGTAGCCACGGTCGTTGGCGGCCTTTTCAAGGCCCGTCAGGATGCCGGCGAAATTCGGATCGGCGATGGAGGACGCCAGCACCAGCACCATTTTCGAGCGCTGCATGCGCAGGTTCTGTGCCATGGCGTTGGCGGTGTAGCCGGTGCGGGCAATGGCGGCGGTGACTTTCTTGCGCGTGCTCTCGGCTACTTTTTCCGGCGAGCGCAGGGCCCGGCTGACCGTCGCGATGGAAACGCCCGCCAGTTTTGCCACATCTTCGATGGTTGCCGGCCGCTCGCCCGGTTCGCTCATTTTTTGTTTCCAGACATGCTGCGGTGCGGCCTCCGGTTAAGTCCATGAATCGCAACACCATCCAAGCTGTATAGACCGCATCGCACCCCATGAAAAGGTTTACAAAGGCCAATGTAAAGGTTTACATCGATTATGAAAACGTTTACATCATGACTATGGCGATGGTCTCGAAGAGAATGACCGCGCCTGGGAGGAACGATAAATGCAGGTGGATCCATCCACGCAAGGCGCGGTGATCGAAGCCGTCAACATCAGCAAGTCCTTCGGGCCTGTGCCGGTGCTGTTCAGCGTCAGCATGGACGTGCGTCCCGGCGAGGTTCATGCCTTGATCGGCGAGAACGGCGCGGGCAAATCGACGCTGATGAAGATCCTGTCCGGCTTTCACGACCCGACCTCAGGCCAGATCCGCCTCGACGGACAGCAGACCGCCCTCCCCCCGAACGGCGCAGCAGAGAAGCTTGGTATTGTTCTGATCCACCAGGAACTCAACCTCGCCGAACAGATGACCGTGGAGGAGAACGTCTTCCTCGGCCGCGAGCTGAAATCCAACGGTTTCCTCGACAAGGCGGCCATGCGGGCGAGGGTCCAGAAATATCTCGATGAAATCGGCCTGGACATTTCCCCCGACGACCGGATTTCGGACCTGACCATCGCCCAGAAACAGATGGTCGAGATCGTCAAGGCCGTCAGCCGCAACGCCCGCATCCTGATCATGGACGAGCCGACCGCCGTCCTGACCGAAGAGGAAACAGAGGTCTTCTTCCGTCAGGTCGAAAAGCTCAAGCAAGGCGGTGTCGGTATCGTCTTCGTTTCCCACAAGCTCAACGAGGTCAAGGCCATCGCCGACCGGGTGACCATACTGCGCGACGGCCAGTGGATCGACACACGCGCGTCCGAAGACCTGACGCCGGACATGATGGCGCAGATGATGGTGGGCAGGGAACTCTCCGACCTCTTTCCGCCGATGCATGAAGCCGATGTTGACGCGGAACGGGTGCTGGAGGTGAAAAACCTCAGGGCAGCGGGCATCGACACCGTCAGCTTCGACCTGCGCAAGGGAGAGATCCTGGGCTTCTCCGGCCTGATCGGTTCCGGCCGGACCGCCGTCTTCGAAGCCATCTGCGGCCTTGCCCCCGTCGAAGGCGGAACCATCCGCCTGTTCGGCGAGGACGTCGGAGCCATGACCGTTGCGGAGGCCCGCGACAAAGGGCTCGCCTATCTCACCAAGGACAGGAAGGAAAAGGGCCTGCTTCTGGACAAGAAGATGCGCCCGAACCTGACGCTGTTCGCCCTGCCGAAATTCGTGAGGAACTTTGCTCTCGACAGCAAGGCGGAGGACGCGGCTCTCAAACGCGCGATCCGCCGGTTCGACGTGCGCTCGCGGGATCCGGAAATCACGGTCGGCAAGCTTTCCGGCGGCAACCAGCAGAAGCTGTTGCTCGCCAAGATCATGGAATGCGATCCGAAGATCGTTGTCATAGACGAGCCGACGCGCGGCATCGATGTGGGCACCAAGCAGCAGATCTACCATTTCATCGCCGCGCTCGCCGCCGAAGGGGTCTCCGTCGTCGTGATCTCATCTGAAATGCCGGAAATCATCGGCATCTGCCACCGGGTGGTGGTGATGCGTGAGGGCCATATCACCGGCATCCTGACGGGCGACCACATCAACGAAAACGAAATCATGCGCTATGCCGCCGGGCTCAAGCGGGAGGACCTCCATTGACCATGACCACAGCCTCCGAGGACAGAGTTGCCAAGCGCCCCGCCGTCGACCTGAAAACGCTCGGTCCGGCCCTCGCCCTGCTTCTGCTGTGCCTGATCGGATTTCTGTTGAACCCGTCCTTCGTCAGCGAAGGCAACCTGACCAACCTGCTGACCCGTTCGGCCTTCATCGGCATCATCGCCGTCGGCGCGACCTTCGTGATCACCGCGGGCGGCATCGACCTTTCTGTCGGCTCCATGGCCGCGGCGATCGCCGGGGTCATGATCATCGTCATGAACAATATGGTCGACACGCTCGGCACCGGCATACCGACCGTCCTCTTCGGCTGCGGCCTTGCCGTCCTGCTCGGCATTGGCGCGGGCTGGATCAACGGCGCGCTGACCACAAAGGGCAAGATCGAGGCCTTTATCGTTACACTCGGCACCATGGGGATCTATCGTTCGCTCGTCACCTATTTTGCCGACGGCGGCACGCTCTCCCTGAACTTCGACATCCGCGGCACCTATCGCCCGGTCTATTACGACAGTTTCCTTGGGCTGCCGTTCCCCGTCTGGGTCTTCATCCTGGTCGCCATCTGCGGCTGGCTGCTGCTCAACCGGACGGCTTTCGGCCGCTATTGCACGGCCATCGGTTCCAATGAAGCGGTCGCAAAATATTCCGCGATCAATGTCGACCGGGTCAAAACGCTCACCTACGTCATTCAGGGCCTGTGTGTGTCTTTCGCCACGATCATCTACGTGCCCCGGCTCGGCTCGGCCTCCGCCTCGACCGGCGTCCTTTGGGAACTGGAAGCCATCGCGGCAGTGATCATCGGCGGCACGGTGTTGAAGGGCGGTTACGGCCGGATCGGAGGCACCATACTGGGGGCCCTGATCCTGACCACCATCGGCAATATTCTGAACTTCACCGACATGATCTCGAACTACCTGAACGGCACGATGCAGGGCCTGATCATCATCGTTGCGGTTCTCCTGCAGCGCAGCGACTGGAAGCTCGGCAAGAGCGGCAAGCCGTAACGCGCTGAACTCAACAGAACCGGGCCCCGTCCCCCAAACAGAAACACCGGCTCGCACCGGACGGGAAAGGTGCGTCCAATCGACAGCATTGGAGGAGGAAACGATGTTTATGAAAAAAGCCCTGGGGGCCCTTGCAGTTACTGGAGCCCTGGCCTTTGCGGGGACCGCCGTTGCGGACGAGAAGATCAAGATCGGTGTCAGCTATCCGACCCCGACCCATGCCTGGGCGGCCGGAATGAACTGGCATGCCGAGCAGGCCGAAAAACGCCTGGAAGCACTTTATCCCGATATCGACCTCATCCTGGTCAACTCGCCCGATCCGGCCTCGCAGGCAAGCGCGCTGGAAGACCTTGTCTCGGTCCATCAGATCGATGCGCTTGTGGTGCTGCCGTTCGAATCCGAGCCGCTCACCGATCCGGTGCTGAACGTCAAAAAATCCGGTGCCTGGATCACGGTTGTCGACCGCGGCCTAAGCCAGCCGGGGATCGAGGATCTTTATGTCGCCGGCAACAACCCGGAACTCGGCCGCGTCTCGGCGCAATACATGAAGACCCGCCTGAAGGACGGCGACAACATCGTCATCCTGCGCGGCATTCCGACCGTGATCGACAACGAGCGCTTCGACGCCTTCATGGCGGAGATCGAAGGCTCGGGCATCAACGTCCTGGACAACAAGCATGCCAACTGGAACCGCGACGACGGCTTCGAGGTCATGCAGGACTTCCTGTCCCGTTTCCCGGACATCGACGCTGTCTGGGCACAGGATGACGATATCGCCATCGGCGTCGTCGCGGCCCTGAAACAGGCAGGCAGGGACGGCGACGGCATGTTCGTCGTCGGCGGCGCCGGCATGAAGGAAACCATCAAAGCCATCATGGACGGCGAAACGCTGATCCCGGTCGACGTGCTCTATCCGCCGGCGATGATCGCCACCGCCATGGACCAGACGGTCGCCGCCTTCAAGTCCAATGGCCCGGTTGCCGGCCGCTACATTCTCGGTGCGACGCTGATCACACCTGAAAACGCGGAAAGCTATTACTTCCCCGAGTCGCCCTTCTAAGGCTCCGGGAAGTGGGCCGGGACTTTACGCGATGGGGTCCCGGCCCGTTCACTTTCCCTTCCCCCGAAATCTGGAGAAAGACATGAAAACGATAAAGGGTCCGGCGCTGTTTCTTGCCCAGTTTGCGGGGGACGAAGCACCGTTCAATTCCTGGACCTCGATCACGAAATGGGCTGCTGACTGCGGCTATCTCGGCGTGCAGGTGCCAAGCTGGGACGGACGTCTGATCGATCTTGAAAAGGCCGCCAGCTCAAGGACCTATTGCGAGGAGTTCACCGGAATTGCCCGGGAGAACGGCGTGGAGATCACCGAACTTTCCACTCACCTTCAGGGCCAGCTCGTGGCCGTGCATCCGGCCTATGACATGGCCTTCGACGGCTTCGCCGCCCCGCATGTGCGCGGCAATCCGGCCGCCCGGCAGGCCTGGGCAGTGGACCAGATGAAACTTGCACTCGCTGCAAGCCGCAATCTCGGCCTGAGCGCTCATGTGACCTTTTCAGGCGCCCTTGCCTGGCCCTATGTCTACCCCTGGCCGCAACGGCCTGCGGGACTGATCGAGACGGCCTTCGACGAGCTTGCCAGACGCTGGCGGCCGATCCTCGACTATGCCGACGAGATGGGCGTCGACGTCTGCTACGAGATCCATCCGGGCGAGGACCTTCACGACGGCATCACCTTCGAGATGTTCCTGGAGCGCGTGAACGATCACACCCGTTGCCGGATGCTCTACGACCCGTCGCATTACGTGCTTCAGTGCCTGGATTACCTGGACAACCTCGACATCTACAAGGACCGGATCGGCATGTTCCACGTCAAGGACGCCGAGTTCAATCCGACCGGACGTCAGGGCGTCTATGGCGGCTACCAGTCCTGGGTCGACCGGGCCGGCCGGTTCCGCTCGCTCGGCGATGGCCAGGTCGATTTCGGCGCGGTGTTCTCCAGGATGGCGGCCAACAACTTCGACGGCTGGGCGGTCGTGGAATGGGAGTGCTGCCTGAAACACCCGGAAGACGGGGCCCGGGAAGGCGCAAAATTTGTGCGGGATCACATCATCCGAGTCACGGAAAAGGCTTTTGACGATTTTGCCGATGGCGGTACTGATGAGGAAGCCAACCGGAAGATGCTGGGGATCGGGTAAGGTCCGGTTTCCGGCATGATTTCCAATGTCCCGTTGCGGACTGACACACAAGCATCCTCATCCTGTGGAAGGCCGCCAGGTCCGTCTCGAAGGATGGGCGGCATATTCCAGAGCAAGAAGCCCATTCTCCGGGACAGCGCTCACGCGCTTCCTCAGATGAGGCTTTTTTGTAGCAATGTAATCGATTACAGTGCCCGAAACGACGGTACAAACAACTTCAGGAGGATCGACATGGCGATCGAAGGAAAAGACAACCCGCAAGCTCGCCCGATCCGGCTAGGCATGGTCGGTGGCGGCAAGGACGCCTTTATCGGCGCGGTTCACCGGATCGCTTCCAGGATCGACGGACGGTACGAACTGGTTGCGGGCGCGCTTTCCTCCACGCCTGAAAAAGCGCTGGAATCCGGCCGGGCGCTCGGTCTCAAGGAAGACCGGATCTATGCCTCCTTCGAGGACATGGCCAAGCGCGAGGCGCGGCTGAAGGACGGCATCGAGGCCGTTGCCATCGTCACGCCCAATCATGTCCACTACCCGGCGGCGAAGGCTTTTCTGAAACGCGGCATTCACGTCATCTGCGACAAGCCGCTGACCTCAACGCTGACTGACGCCAAGAAGCTTGCCAAGGCGGCGGAAAGCTCCGAGGCCCTGTTCTTCCTGACCCACAATTACACCGGCTACCCGATGGTCCGGCAGGCGCGCGAAATGGTCCGGAATGGCGACCTCGGCACCCTGCGCATCGTGCAGGTGGAATATCCGCAGGACTGGCTGACCGTCGAACAGCACAACAAGCAGGCCGACTGGCGCACCGACCCGGCCCGCACAGGGCTCGGAGGCTCTACCGGCGACATCGGCACCCATGCCTATAACCTTGCCTGTTTCGTCACCGGTCTTTCCGCGGAAAGCCTCGCTGCCGACCTGCAGTCCTTCGTGCCCGGCCGTCAGGTCGACGACAACGCCCACGTCATGCTGCGCTTCGAGGGCGGCGCCAGGGGCATGCTCTGGTGCTCGCAGGTCGCGCCGGGCAACGAGAACAATCTCAAGATCCGCGTTTATGGTGACAAGGGCGGGCTGGAGTGGCACCAGGAGAACCCGAACTATCTCCACTTCACACCCTTCGGCGAACCGCTGAGGGTGCTGACTCGCGGCGGTGCGGGCATGTCGGCCAGCATCGGTCCGGCAACCCGCATCCCGCCGGGCCATCCGGAAGGCTATCTGGAAGGCTTTGCCAACCTTTACAAGGACGCGGCCGACGTCATTCGGGCGCACCAGGACGGCAAGACGGCGGCCTCGCTCGTCCCGGGCATCTCGGACGGCCTTGCGGGCGTCCGCTTCATCGATGCCTGCGTGCGCTCCTCGGCGAAGAATTCCGCCTGGGTGAAACTGGACGGCTGAGGCAAAATCAAAAAGGCGCCGGGCTGACGGAAGCCGGTCCGAACAACGATGCGGACCGCGGAGTTAATTCCGCGGCCCGACTTGCGTCATATCGGCAGGTCGAGCCTTGGCTTCCAGAAGGGTCGAAAAAGCTCGATCTTCGGGCAGCGGTTCATCACCACCTTCAGCCCGGCCGCTTCGGCCAACTCGGCGGCCCGGTCGTCGTAAACGCCGATCTGTCCCCAGAGCACCTTCGCCCCGATTGCAATCGCCTGCTCGGCGATGCTGTAAAATTCTTCTTTCGGCCTGAACACCTCGACCATGTCGACCGGCCGGTCGATCTCCTCCAGGGAATGATAGACCGGAATGCCGCGGATCTCGGTCAGCTCAGGATTCGGGTTGACCGGCAGCATTTCATACCCGGTTTCGTGCAGCACGCGCAGCACGCCGTAGCTGAACTTGGTCTTGTCGGCACTTGCACCGACCATTGCGATGGTTTTGACCGAGCGCAGGATACCGGCCAGGAAATCCGGCGGGTAATCATAGAGACGATCAATATCAGCCTCGGGCATGTCACGCCTCCTTTGGTGTGGCGATGTCCGCTTTCAGTTCGTGCGGCTCGAGCGGATCGAGAAACGGATTGCGATAGAGCCTGTCGTGGCTTTCCACGCCGATTTCGAGCGTGCAGTCGGACAGTGGACGCGCGACGCAGAGCACCACATACCCATTGTTGATCTGGCGGTTGTTGAGGGCCACCTGCCGGCGCTGATCGACTTCACCCGCCTTCAGTTTGGCCGCGCAGGTGATGCAGCCGCCATACTTGCAGCCATAAGGGAGATCGACGCCCTGCTCGCGCAAGCTGTCCAGCAAGGGACGGCGGGCGTCGACCCGGTAGGTTGCCCCGCCCCGGTTGGCGATGGTGATGGTAAAGGTGCCGGTCATAGCCAGATATCACTCGTGCAATCGCCGCCCGGATAGCGGGTTTCGTGACAGCGGCTCGGCCCGTTGGGCTCCTTTCCGAAATCGACGATGAAGTCTTCGTTGATCTTCATGCCACCGTTTTCGACGTCGCAATCGATCATGACCATCACCCCACCCTGCGTGCGGATTTCGGGGTAGAACTGATTGTCCCAGGTGGAGAAAAGAGACGTGGTGACATAGAGCCGCTTGCCATCCAGCGACAGCTGGAACATCTGCGGACCGCCCGCGACCTTGACGCCGTTGACCTCCGGCGCCCTGCCCAGGAGCCCGCCCATCCAGACCTGACCGGTCAGCTTCGGATTGTGCGGGTCGGTGATGTCGTACTGGCGCATGTCGCCGTGCAGCCAGTTGTTCAGGTAGAGGTACCTGTCGTCCATCGACAGCAGGATCGCCGACATCACACCGGGGATCGGGATCGGCCATTCTGGATGCGGTTCATTGTCGACGTCGATGATCTTTTCCCATTCCCAGTTGCCCGCCTCCGATTTCCAGAAGTGGATCACATTGGTGCTGAGCGCCGCGCCGCAGAACCCGTGGGTGCTGTCCGGGTCGTGATGGAACTTGACTTCGAGCGGGATCAGGCCGTCCTCGCCGAGGTATTTGGTCTCGACGGGAACACGCTTTTCGAAATCCCAGAAATGCAGGCGGCGGCCGTATTTCAGGTGCCCCACTTCTTCCAGATCGAAGCCCGGCATGAAAGTGTTCGGGGCCGCCCATTCCGAGCTGACCATCACGTTGTGGCGCGGCTGATACCAGAAGTCATAGCCGAAGGGGATATCGCCCATGGACCGCTCCCAGCGGCCCACGATCTCGAAATCCTTGTTGAGATGGAGATAGCCGCCCGGCGCCTCGCCCATGGCATCGCCCAGGAAGGATATGATGATCTCCGACCCGAGACAGTGAACCGTGTGCGGACCGGAAAGATTGGTTTTCGCCTTGATCTCGGCGCCGTCGATCACCTTGTGCAGACGTGGGGCGCGCGGATCCGTGGCGGTGTCGACGACATGAATGTTGTTCGACCGGACACCGGGCAACAGCAGGTATCCGCGCGACATCGAGCCGTCGTGATGACAGGAGGAGCAGGCGTTCCAGCCCATGTGGTGCAACTCGTCCCCGATGCCCGGCATTTCCAGCCGGTGAATGACCTGGGAATAGGTCGGACTGTCCGGATCCGCATCGACTGTCGCCAGATAGTCGGGCTTCTGAATTCCGGTCCCGGTGTAGATCGCGATGGAATAGAGCAACTTTTCACGCGGGGCCCGGATCGCGTGTTGCGGACTGGCGTAGCCCGGACCGCAACATGCCGTTTCGCCATTTCCACTCATGCGGTTTCCTCCGACCGGTGCGATTATCCGTTTGGCGGTCAACTTCATTTTGTCCTATTATATGAGACAAACGTCCACAGAGTAAACAATGCATCTCGATCGACTGATTTCAGTGCTGGAAGCCGTGGCGGTTGCCGGGCGGGCGGTTTCGCCCGCCGACGTGCAGCGTGCCACCGGCCTGCCACGCCCCACCTGCTACCGCCTGCTCCAGACCCTGGCCGACCACCGTCTGCTGGACAGTCCCGGGGAGGCCTCGCGCTTTCTGGTCGGCGAACGCCTGAAGCGGATCGCCATCCTGAGCCAGTCGGATGTGGACGTTTGCCAGGCGGCTGCGCCGACCTTGCGGGAGACCGCGATCGAATTCGGCGAAGCTGTCTTTCTGTCCCGGTTCCGGGACAGGTCCGTCGAGATCATCCACGTGGAAACCCCGGTCGATGCGGCGCGGTCCTTCATACACCCGGGCCTTGGCAACCGGCCCATGCACGCCTGCTCCTGTTCAAAGGCAATCGCCGCCTTCTCCGACCAGGAGTTTCTGAAGAAGATCCTTGCCGCGCCCTTGCGCGCCTATACGGAGCAGACCAAGACCCTGCCGGGCGATATCGAACGGGAATTCGAGGAAATCCGCCTACAGGGCTATGCGGAATGCGTTGAAGAGATCGAAGTTGGGGTTTCCAGCGTCGCCGCGCCCATCCGCATCGGGAACTTCGGCGTTCCCTTCAGCGTCGGCGCGACAGGCCCCATCCGCCGTTTCACCAGCCGTCACCGCAAGGAGATCGGCACGCGGCTGATCAAGGTCGCAGACCGGATTGCAGCAAACCTGCAGCTGGCCTACACGCACAAGTCTAGCTGAGCCGTTCCGCCGAGCGGTCTCGTACGAAAGGGAGTGTCAGCCATGTCCTCCAACGATGAGCGAGTGTTCCAGCGGCACAGCTTCGGCACGCAAGTGCGAAAATCCCCCTTTTCGAATGCCGCCTTGCGATGGGGAGCGAAGGGGTTTTCGGTCTACAATCACATGTACATACCCCGCGATTTCGGCGATCCGGTGCAGAACTTCTGGAACCTGGTGAACGAGGCCATCCTGTGTGACGTCGCCGTCGAACGCCAGGTCGAGATCACGGGACCGGACGCCGGAAGGTTCGTGCAGTACCTCAGCTGCCGGGATCTTTCGAATTGCCAGGTCGGTCAGTGCAAATACGTTCTGATTACGGACCAGGACGGCGGCATCATCAACGATCCCGTTTTGCTGAAACTTTCCGAAAACCATTACTGGCTGTCGATTGCAGACAGCGATGTGCTGCTCTGGGCCAGGGGGCTCGCGGTCAATTCCGGCATGGATGTTCGGATCGAAGAGCCGGATGTCTCCCCGCTTCAGCTTCAGGGCCCGAAATCACGCGACATCCTGCGGGCCGCCTTCGGCGACGGCCCGGCGGAGCTGAAGTATTACCGCTTCCTCGAATACGAATGGAACGGTGTGCCTCTCGTCATCTCGCGAACCGGTTGGTCGAGCGAATTGGGATACGAGATTTTCCTGAGGGACGGTTCCGCCGGAGACCGGCTCTGGGACTACCTGATGGAGGTCGGCGGTCCGTTCGGGCTCCAGCCCGGACACACCTCCACCATAAGGCGCGTCGAGGCGGCAATGCTGTCCTATCACGCGGACATGACGCTGCAGAACAATCCCTTCGAACTCGGGATGGACCGCCTTGTCGATCTCGACATGGAGGCCGACTTCGTGAGCAAACAGGCGCTGACGCGCATCAAGAAAGAGGGCGTCTCGCAGCTTCTTGTCGGCCTGGAAATCGGAGGTCCGCCGCTCGTCGGTTCGAACGACGAGCGCTGGCCCGTCATCCATGAAGGCCGGCCTGCCGGTCAGGTGACCTCCGCCGTTCATTCGCCGCGGCTGGAGAAGAACATCGCGCTGGCGATGGTTGCCTGCCGAGCCGCGGAAACCGGTACCCGTGCGATTGTGGAAATGCCTTCCGGTCGACGAAATTGCGTCGTCGTGCCCAAGCCGTTTTACGATCCGGCGAAATCCATTGCCGTGAAAACGTAGAGCATTTTCCGTTCCTAGGTCTTGGGCAGCAGTGCCTCCGGCATGTTCTGAAAGCAGACCGGGCGCAGGAAGCGGCGGATGGCGAGCGTGCCGACGGAGGTGGCACCGAAGTTCGTGGAAGCCGGATAAGGGCCGCCGTGAACCATGGCATCGGCAACTTCCACGCCGGTCGGGAAGCCGTTCGCCAGCAACCGCCCGGCCTTGCGTTCCAGGATCGGTGTCAGCTGCCGGGCAAGCTCCGTGTCTTCGTCGTCCAAATGCAGCGTGCAGGTCAGCTGCCCCTCGAGCTGGAGCGCGATCCGGCGCATCTGGTCTGCATCCTTCACCCGGACGACGATGCCGAGCGGACCGAAGACTTCCTCGGCAAGTTCCTCGTTGGCGAGCCAGGCCTCTCCGGTCGTCTCGAACAGGTAAGGCGCCGCTTCTCGGGTTTCGCAAGACGTGCCGATCAGCTCGCGAATGCCGGTTGACCCGGCAACGCGCCGGCTGCCGGAGCGATAGGCATCGGCGATACCGTCCGTCAGCATGGTCTGCCGGCCGATCCCGCCCAGAGCCTCGACGGCGGCGTTGACGAATGTATCGGCGTCCGGCCCGTCGATGACAAGAGCGATCCCGGGATTGGTGCAGAACTGCCCTGCCCCCATGGTGAGGGACCCGGCCCAGCCTTTTGCGATGGCTTCTCCACGCGCCTTCACGGCTTCGGGCAGCAGGAACATCGGATTGACCGAGCCGAGTTCACCGTAGAACGGGATCGGCACGGGACGCTGTGCGCACAGGTCAAACAGGGCACGGCCGCCGCCCAGAGACCCGGTAAAGCCGACTGCGGTAATGGCCGGATGCTGCACGAGTGCCTGACCGACGGCACGGTTGCCGCCCTGGATCAGCGAAAAGACGCCAGGATGCAATCCGCAGGACTTGATAGCGGCATGAACGGCTTCGGCGACGATTTCGCCCGTGCCCGGATGGGCGGAGTGGCCTTTCACGACGACCGGACAACCGGCGGCAAGAGCGGAAGCTGTGTCGCCGCCCGCGGTGGAAAAGGCGAGCGGGAAGTTCGAGGCCCCAAAGACCGCCACGGGACCGAACGGCCGCTGAACCAGCTTGAGATCCGGTCGCGGCAGGGGCTGGCGATCCGGCAGGGCTTCGTCATGACGGAAATCGCGGTAGTCACCCTTCAGGATATGGGAAGCAAACAGGCGCAGCTGACCGGTGGTGCGGCCGCGTTCCCCCTGGAGGCGGGCTTCCGGAAGGCCGGTTTCCGACGAACCGATTTCGGTGATCGCGTCAGCGCGTGCCTCGATTTCATCGGCAATCGCGTTCAGGAACCTGGCCCTGTCCTCGCTCGGCAGGTAGCCGTAGCTCCAGAAGGCTTCTTCCGCCGCCCGGCAGGCGGCGTCAACCTGCTCGACGGTTCCGGCGGAGAATGCGTGAGCTTCGCCGTGCGCGGGCTCGGAGCTGAATTTGCGTTCGCTTTCGACCCATTGCCCGGCAATGAGGTGTTTTCCGTGAGGTGTAAACGTCATGACAAACCTTCCGGTTTCATACCAAAATCAGAATTCGAATGGGTCCACGGTCACCCTGCGGCCCAGCGAAAAGGCGTCGCAGACGTGGATCATCGGTGCGAGATCCAAGTCGCTTGTGCCCATCTTGATCAGCTCCGCCATCCGGACATAGAGGTTGGCGTATTCGTGGTTGGCGCCTTGCTTGAACAGTTTACCGCCGATTTCCAGCTTTTCACCGCCAAGGGACAGGCGCGCACTGCCCTCGTCCGTCTCCACCTCGATGTCCCAGGTCTGCGGGCCCTCCTGGCGCCAGTCGAAGTCCGCCGTCATGTCCGCTCCGCGCGGATCGACGAAGGTCAAGCTGGCGGCAATGGGCGTTGCCCGATTTTCCGGAAATTCCAGCACAGCGCCCGACAGATGAACCGGATAGGGAAGGACTTCCGTCAGGATCGAGAGTGCATTGATGCCCGGGTCGAAGACCCCCATGCCGCCCGGCTCCCAGATCCACTCCTGCCCCGGGTGCCAGCGTCGGACATCTTCCTTCCAGGTGATCTTCAGGCTCCTGATGGTACGGCGGGAGAGCCATTCCTTAAGATACGGCACGCAGTCGGCGTAACGCGAGTGCCAAGTGGCGAAGATCGAGACGCCGTTTTCCTTCGCCAGCTCTTCCAGAGTATAGCATTCCGCAAGGCTTTGGCCCGGCGGTTTTTCCAGCATCACGTGCTTGCCCGCCCGCAAGGCTCTGGCGGCATACTCGAAACGTGGCTGCGGCGGGATCGCCAGCGAAATCGTGCTGATGTCCGGGCGTTTTTCGAGCAGTTCGTCCAGCGTCTCGAAGTGATCAACGCCATCCACGGAGGCATGGCGGCTGACCGCCGCCTCGAGCGACCAGTCCGGATTGCCTGCGATTGCCGGAATATGCTGATCGCGGGCAATCTTGCCGATGCCGACCAGCGCCAGTTTTTCAGCCATCAGTGAGAATCCTTCGGCACCGCCGAACCGCGGCAGCCTTTTAGAAAGTCGAAGTCGGCGCCGGTATCGGCCCCTTGCACATGGTCATGGAAGAGTTTCGCATAGCCGCTTTCCGGCACAAGATGCGACGGCGTCCAGGCCTCCAGCCTTGCCGCAAGCTCTTCCTCGGAAATGTCGAGGTGGATGCGCCGGTTCGGCACGTCGAGCTCGATCATGTCACCGGTCTTGACCACCGCCAGCGGGCCGCCTGCAGCCGCTTCCGGAGACGTGTGCAGGACGACGGTACCATAGGCGGTGCCGGACATGCGCGCATCGGATATGCGGACCATGTCCGTGATGCCTTTCTTCAGCACCTTCGGTGGCAGGCCCATGTTGCCGACCTCGGACATGCCGGGATAGCCCTTGGGCCCACAATTCTTCAGGACCATGACGCAAGTCTCGTCGATGTCGAGGGCCTCGTCGTTGATCTTCGCCTTGTAGTCGTCGATGTCCTCGAAGACCACCGCCCGGCCTCGGTGCTGCATCAGGTGCGGCGAGGCTGCCGACGGTTTCAGCACGGCTCCCATCGGCGCAAGGTTGCCCTTCAGGACCGCGATTCCGCCCTGGCTCGTCAGCGCCTTTTCGACCGGCAGGATGACGTCCTCGTTCCAGTTCTTCGCGTTCTTGACCTGGTCCCACATGCTTTCGCCGGCAACGGTGATGGCGTCCTTGTTGAGGAGCCCCGCCTCGCCGAGGCGCTTGATCACGACCGGCAAGCCGCCCGCATAGAAGAACTCCTCCATCAGGTACTTGCCGGATGGCATCAGGTTGACGATGGTCGGGATGTCCCGGCCGCACCGGTCCCAGTCGTCGAGCGAAAGATCCACGCCGACACGGCCGGCGATGGCAAGAAGATGGATGACCGCGTTGGTCGAGCCGCCGATGGCGCCATTGGTGCGGATGGCGTTTTCAAAGGCTTCCCTGGTCAGGATGTCGGAGGGCTTCAGGTCGTCCTTCACCATCTGGACGATACGCCGGCCGGACAGATGCGCCATGACACGGCGGCGGCTGTCGACGGCGGGAATGGCCGCGTTGCCGGACAGCGCCATGCCGAGGGCTTCGGCCATGGAGGCCATGGTCGAGGCCGTGCCCATGGTGTTGCAGCTTCCCGGCGACCGGCTCATGGCCGCTTCCGCTTCCAGGAATTCCTCCTGGGTCATCTCGCCGGCCTTCACAGCTTCGGAGAATTTCCAGAGATGGGTGCCGGAACCGACGCGTTCGCCCTGGAACCAGCCGTTGAGCATCGGCCCGCCGGTGACGACGATGGCCGGGATGTCGACGGAAGCCGCCCCCATGATCAGCGACGGCGTGGTCTTGTCGCAGCCGACCAGCAGGACGACGCCGTCGAGCGGCGTGCCGCGGATCGCCTCTTCCACATCCATGCTGGCAAGGTTGCGGAACATCATCGCGGTCGGGCGCAAGGTACTCTCGCCCGTCGAAAACACCGGAAACTCCACCGGAAAGCCGCCGGCCTCGTAGATGCCGTGCTTGACCCGCTCGGCAAGGTCCCTGAGATGGGCGTTGCAGGGCGTCAGCTGGGACCAGGTGTTGCAGATGCCGATCACCGGCCGGCCATCGAAGAGATCGTCCGGCAGGCCCTGGTTCTTCATCCAGCTGCGGTGATAGATATGGTCGCGGCTGGTGCCGCCGAACCACTCTGTCGACCGCAGTTTGCGCGGCCATTTTGCCGGTTTGAACGTCATCTTCAGAGCACTTTCACCTGTGTGGCGGCCGTTTCGGCCGGCTCGAAAATCAGCCGGTTCCTCAGCGGAACGCCGAAACCGGGCGCGGAAAGCTCGACCTCATCCCCTTCCCGGCAGGAAATACCGTCCGCGAAGGAGAGCGTTGCCGTGCCGAACATATGGACATGAACATCGCCCGGCTGGCGGAAGAGACCGTACTTGAAATGGTGATGCTCCAGGTTCGCCAGCGTGTGGGACATGTTGGCCTCACCGGAGAGGAACGGCTTTTCCCAGAGCACCTCGCCGCCGCGAATGATGCGGCTCGTGCCTTCGACGCTGTCCGGAAGGGGACCGACCAGAAGTTCCGGACCGAACGATGCCGGACGCAGTTTCGAATGGGCGAGATAGAGATAGTTCTGCCGTTCCATGACATGATCGGAAAACTCGTTGGCCAGCGCAAAGCCCACCCGGAATGGCGTGCCGTCCTCCGCGACCACGTAGATCCCGGCGATTTCGGGTTCCTCGCCGCCATCCTCGCAAAAACCCGGGCTGGCAAGGTCCCCGCCCGGCGCAACGGCGGTGCTTCCGTTGCCCTTGTAGAACCATTCGGGCTGGACGCCGACGTGCCCGGCTTCCGGCCTACCGCCCTCCAGCCCCATCCGGAACATTTTCATGCTGTCGGTGACATGGGCGTCGTCGTTGGCGGCTTTGGCATGCATGGCGTCGCGCGTGGCCGCCGAGCCAAGATGGGTGAGCCCCGTGCCGGTCAGGTGCATATGGGCGGCATCGGGGTGATGGATCGGCAACAGGAGGCGCTTTTCCGCAGCGAGCTTCTCAAGATCCATTGCCGCGCCAAGTTCATGGCCCAGGATGCATTCGGCAAGGCTCATGCCCTTTCCGATGGCTTCCTGAACGAGCTCATAGGTGGACCCGACACCTTTCAGGATCGAGGCCTCGGTGCCGTTGCGCACAACGACGGCAATGGCACCCGTATCGTCCAGAATCTGAGAGATCAGCATACTCTTATCCCTGCTTGTTCTTGTTGTAGACGTCGAAAATCACGGCTGCGAGCAACACGAGGCCCTTGATCATCTGCTGATAGTCGATGCCGATGCCCATGATCGACATGCCGTTGTTGAGGACGCCCATCAGGAAGGCGCCGACAACCGCGCCGATGATCGTGCCGACGCCTCCAGACATGGACGCGCCGCCGATGAAGACCGCCGCGATCACATCGAGTTCGATCGCAAAGCCGGCCTTCGGCGTCGCCGTGTTGAGGCGTGCGGCGAAGACAAGACCCGCGGCCGCTGCCAGGACACCCATGTTGGTGAAGGCAAGGAAGGTCAGGCGTTCCGTCTTGATGCCGGAGAGCTTTGCTGCCTTCTGGTTACCGCCAAGAGCGTAGATGCGGCGGCCGACGGTGGTCGTTTCCGTGATGAAGGCGTAGATCACCGTCAGGATGCCCATGGTAATCAGGACGTTCGGCAGCCCCCGGAACAGGGACAGCTTGTACATGACGAAGATCAGCGCGGCGGCAATGATGGCGTTGCGGGCAATGAAGAAGCCTCTCGGCTCGTCCTCGATGCCATAGGCCTTGTTCTGGGCGCGCTGGCGCAGACCGATCCAGACGACGAGCGCGGCAGCCGCGATGCCGGTTGCCAGCGCCAGTACGTTAACCTGTCGGGCACCGAAGAGATCCGCCAGCCCCATGCCCAGTCCTGCCGGGAACAGATCCGGCACGAACCCGGTGGCGATGACCTGGAATTCCTTCGGGAACGGGCCAACCGACTGGCCTTCCAGCAGCCACAGGGACAGCCCCCGGAAGACGAGCATGCCGGCAAGCGTCACGATGAAGGACGGGATTTTCCAATAGGCCACCCAGTAGCCCTGGGCCGCTCCGATCACACCACCTATGACAAGGCAGATCGCGATGGTCGCCAGGGGCGGCACGTCGAGATTGACGATCATCACGGCGGCAAGCGCACCGACGAAGCCCATCACCGAGCCGACCGACAGGTCGATGTTGCCGGAGACGATGACGATGAGCATGCCCAGCGCCATGATGATGATGTAGGAGTTCTGCAAAAGCAGGTTGGTGACGTTCACCGCGCGCAGCAGGGTGCCGTCGGTGACGATCTGGAAGAAGACCATCACCGCGATCAGGGCGAACAGAAGCCCGTATTGCCTGAGATGCGAGGAAAGATACTCGCCGATACCTTTGGTCTTCACGACCGGCGATGCTGTGGTGTCGCTTTGTGCCAGTTCCATGGGTCCTGCTCTTTCACTCGTTGACTATGAGCGACATGATGCGCTCCTGGCTCGCATCGCCGGCGGCAAGTTCGCCCACGAGAGCCCCCTCGTTCATGACGTAGATCCGGTCGCACATGCCGAGCAGTTCCGGCATTTCCGACGAGATCATGACCACGCCCTTTCCCTGGTCGGCGAGGTCGTTGATGATCGTGTAGATTTCGTACTTGGCGCCAACGTCGATGCCCCGGGTCGGCTCGTCCAGGATCAGCACCTCCGGTGCCGTGAACAGCCATTTCGCCAGGACGACCTTCTGCTGGTTGCCGCCGGACAGGTTGACCGTTTTCTGGAACACCGACGGCGTGCGGATCGCCAGCGCCTCCCGGTATTTCTCGGCCACCCTGGTTTCCTCGTTGCGCTTGAGGACCGCGCCGGAGGAGACCCCCTCCAGGTTGGCCAGCGTCGTGTTGAAACGGATGGTCTCGTCGAGGATGAGGCCGAGGGCCTTGCGATCCTCGGTGACATAGGAAATGCCCGAGGCAATCGCCCTGTCGACGGTGCTGACGTCGACCGGCTGGCCGTTCAGCTTCACCGAGCCGGAAATGTTGCGGCCGTAGGAGCGGCCGAAGATCGACATGGCAAGCTCGGTCCGGCCGGAGCCCATCAGGCCCGCGATGCCGACGACTTCCCCTGCGCGCACGTTGAAGGAGGCGTTCCTGATCACCTGGCGTTCGGCATGCTCCGGATGCCAGACATTCCAGTTCTCGACCTCCATGAGCACCTTGCCGGGCGTGCGGCTGTGTTCCGGGAAGCGGTGGGTCATGTCGCGTCCCACCATGTCGCGGACGATATCGTCCTCGCTGAAGCCGGCCTTGGCGTCGAGATTGGAAACCGTCATGCCGTCGCGGATCACGGTCACGCTATCGGCGACGTAGCGCACCTCGTTCAGCTTGTGGGAAATGATGATGCTGGTAACGCCGTGCGCCTTCAGCTCAAGCATCAGGTCGAGCAGTTTCCTGCTGTCGTTTTCCTGAAGGGCCGCGGTCGGTTCGTCGAGGATCAGCAGTTTGACGTCCTTCGACAACGCCTTGGCGATTTCCACCAGTTGCTGCTTGCCGACGCCGATATTGTCGACCTTGGTGGTCGGAGCTTCCGAAAGCCCGACCTTGGCCAGGAGCTCGCCGGTGCGCCGGTTGGTCTCGCGCCAGTCAATGACGCCGTTGCTGGCGCATTCGTTGCCGAGAAAAATGTTTTCCGCAATGGAAAGCTGCGGCACCAGGGCCAGTTCCTGGTGAATGATGATGATGCCCTGCTTCTCGCTGTCGGAAATCCCGGAGAACCGGGCCGGGGCACCTTCGTAGATGATCTCGCCGTCGTAGTCGCCGTGCGGGTAGACGCCGGACAAGACCTTCATCAGCGTGGATTTTCCGGCGCCATTTTCGCCGACGACCGCGTGGATCTCGCCTTTTTGAACATCCAGGTTCACCCGGTCGAGCGCCTTCACGCCCGGAAAGGTCTTGCTGATGTTCTGCATGGAAAGGAGTGCCATGGGACCCCGTTCTCCAAATTCCGTGGAAAGAACCGCCCGCAAGCCGGACCGCTATGGGTACGATCTGCTCCCCTGCTTCCCCGTGTTGCACGGGAAGCAGGGAGAACTGGCTTACGGGCGGGAAGTGTCGCTTGGGAGTCTTGTTGTTATTTCACCTGGTCGGCGGTGTAGTAGCCGCTGCCGATCAGGATTTCTTCCCAGTTACCGGCATCCACCGAGACCGGTTCCAGAAGGTAGGACGGAACCACCTTCACGCCGTTGTCGTAGGTCTTGGTGTCGTTGATTTCCGGCTCGCCGCCGCCCAGCAGCGCGTCGACCATGCCGACGGTGACGCGGGCCAGCTCACGGGTGTCCTTGAAGACGGTGGAATACTGCTCGCCTGCGAGGATCGACTTGACGGACGGCACTTCCGCGTCCTGACCGGTCACGATGGGCATCTTCAGGTCACCGGAGCCGTAGCCGACGCCCTTCAGGGAGGACAGGATACCGATGGAGAGGCCGTCATAGGGGCTGAGCGCGCCGTGCAGGGTCTTGTCGGTGTAGTGAGCGGACAGAAGGTTGTCCATGCGGGCCTGGGCGACAGCGCCGTCCCAGCGCAGGGTGCCGACCGTATCCATGCCCATCTGGCCGGACTGGATGACGATGGTGCCGTTGTCGATCAGCGGCTGGAGCACGGACATGGCGCCGTTATAGAAGAAGTAGGCGTTGTTGTCGTCCGGGGATCCGCCGAACAGCTCCACATTGTACGGGCCGTCGCCGAAACGTTCCTTCAGGCCGTTGACCAGGGAAGTCGCCTGCTGCACGCCGACCTTGAAGTTGTCGAAGGTCGCGTAATAGTCGACGTTGCCGCTGTCTCGGATCAGGCGGTCATAGGCAATGACCTTGATGCCGGAGGCCGCTGCGTTTTCCAGGGCATTGGAGAGCGTGGTGCCGTCGATGGCCGCGATGACCAGAACGTTGACACCCTTGGTGATCATGTTCTCGATCTGGGCAAGCTGGTTCGGGATGTCGTCTTCTGCGTACTGAAGATCGGTCTCGTAACCGGCGGCCGTGAACTGATCGACCATGGAGTTGCCGTCGGAAATCCAGCGGGCTGAAGACTTGGTCGGCATGGCGATGCCGATGGAGCCCTTTTCCGCTGCCAAGGCGGCGCCGGACATGAGGGTTGCAGCCGCCGCAAACGCGACGAGCGTCTTGGAAACAAATTTCATTCTGTCCTCCCAGGCCGGGTTCCAGCCGGCCACACGTCAAATTCAGGCATGTACCGAACGATGCCGGGCCCACAGATGCGTGAAAAATCACATGACCGTCAAATTATTATTCATTATCTTTTCATATCAGTTTTGGTATGCAATAGCAGGAGAACCCCATGAGTCTGGACTTGCTGCGGCGCGGGATGAAAATCTCCCATCTGCGCCTGCTTGCCGAACTTGTTAGACATTCCAGCCTGACGGACGCTGCCCTCGCCCTCGGCACCACCCAGCCGGCTGCCTCCCGCCTTATTTCGGAAATCGAACGCATCACCGAGGCCGAAATCTACGTGCGCTCGGGCCGGGGCATCGAGCTGACCGATGCCGGCCGCAAACTGGCGGAGCGCTGCGTGCGTATCCTGCAGGAGTTTTCCGACGCGGGCCGTGATATCGAGCAGCACAAGTCCGGCCAGAGCGGACATGTCAGCATCGGTTCCGTGACCGGACCCGCCATCGAATATGTCCTGCCCGCGCTCAGGCACATCCGCCTCGGCTATCCCGACATATCGATTTCCGTCGAGGTCAATCCGAGCCGGGAACTGGCGGTCATGCTGGAGGACGGACGTCTGGATTTTTCCCTGAGCCGCGTTCCGGTGGATGAGGATCCGGCCCTCTTCGAGGAGCGTCCGCTGCTGCGCGAGCCGGCGTGCATCGTCGGCCGGACCGACCACCCGCTGACCCGGATCAAGGCCCCCATTCCGGCAGAAGTCCTGCTTGGCTACGACTGGGTGCTGCCGACGATCGGCGTGCCGATCCGCACGACCGCCGAACAGGCGCTTCGGGAAAGAGGGCTGGGACTGCCCACCAGGATCCTGACGACATCCTCCTTCCTGTTCACCCTGGCAACCATCCAGCGCACCAATGCCATTGCCCCGATCGCCCGGTCGGTCGCCGACAGTTTCGGCTCGCCAACCGGCGGTACGCTCATTGCGCTGGAGAGCGACCTGAACCTTTCGGTGGAAACCTATTCGTTCCTGACCAGGAAGGGCCGCAGCCTGACCCCCGCCGCCCGCACGGTTGCCCGCGAGGTGCTTCGGGCGGTAACCGGAAAGGATGTCAGCTTGGCTTGAGAAAAGAGGCCGTTCCACGAGGAAGCCGGGACAAAGCCCGTCTTCGAACGCAAGGTTGCATTCGGGAAGCAGTCGGCGATTTGCAAGGAAAAGAGTGGTGCCCAGAGCCGGAATCGAACCAGCGACACGCGGATTTTCAATCCGCTGCTCTACCAACTGAGCTATCT
>JBNKGB010000065.1:0-25787 GCA_050289605.1 Roseibium sp.
CCCCCATTCATCCTGCTTGCGGAAGAGAACATTGACGAGCGGAAAGTAATTGTCCTTGGAGCAGCGGGCCAGCATGAATGCCCCGGTTGCGCGCGGATCCAGCGGAAATTCGCGCATAATGAAACGCACCTTGCCGGTATCGATGTACTGCGATTTCAGCTCCGGGTAAGTCGTTTCATGGAACCGGGCACAATGGCTGCAGGTCATGGAGGCATATTCGACGATCGTGACCGGGGCATTTTCGTCGCCGAGGATCTTGTCGCCCAGCGGACCCGGCTTCAGCAGGTCTTCCTGATCGACCGATTCCGCGAACGCGGGAAAAGAGGCTGCCAGGCTGAAGCCTACGGACGCCAGGGCGGTGGATTTTAGAAACTGTCTACGGGTCTTGGTCACGAAGATTTTCCTGTTGCAAATTGATGCGCGGCACCGGCCGAGCGAATTCGGTCCTTTCATGTGCCCCTTCAGGCAAGGAACGTCAACATTGTGGCGTAAGCGAGGACGCCACAAGTCCCGGTTTCACAAGGTTGTTATCATGAAAAAACGTCTTCGCAAGCGGGCACGGGCCCGCTCAGGCGGCCTTGTCGCCATTGCGGGCGATCACTTGGGCGCCAAGCTTTTTCAAGGCTTCGCGCAGGCGGTCGTTTTCCACGCCTTCCAGGCTTTCGTCGAGCTTCTTTTCTTCCGAACGTGTGAGCGCCCTGAGTTCCTTGCGGCGCTGTGGCTGCCTGGTGGCTACGGGTCGTTGCAGGATCTTGATGCGGCCGATCGCGCGCCAGCCGTAGAAGGTGTTGATGCGGTCGATCACCTGGCCGCTGTCGTGGGACAGCATCATCGCGGTCGCACCGTCCGTGTGAACCACCAGGGTGGCGGGCTGGGGCGGATTTTCCGGATCGGTCAGTTCCGGCTGGCGTGGCCAGATCAGTCGCTCGGGCTGTACCCGTTGGCCATATCGGTCGCCGACGATATCGGCCCAGGTGGCCACGATGTCGACGGAAGCAAATCCACGCTTTCGGCAGACAGGCGTCATCGCCTTGCCGACAAGATCGGCAAGCGGCTTCGCCTCTCGCGGCTTGTGCCCGGAATTTGCCTTCGGCGCGCTAATGGCCTAACTCCTCATCAGGTACTTCGGGTCGCCTGTAGATACAACCATCGCGAGGCCGGTTGCATGAATTAAGATGTTGTGTCCCTCTAAAATACGACAAAATGACGACGAATACTTTCCCAAACCCAATTACCGGTTTTCGCGGCCCAAGTTGTCAACAGGCTTTCTAACAGTCCGGCCGACACCGAAAACGCCCTGACACTCTCTATTGCTGACCGGATCTCATGCCCACTGCTTCCACAGCCGCACAGCTTCTTGACTGGTACGACCGTCACGCCCGGCGCCTGCCCTGGCGGATCGCGCCGGAAGACGCCAGACTCGGCGAGATACCGGATCCCTACCGCGTGTGGCTGTCGGAAGTCATGCTGCAGCAAACCACCGTGGCGGCAGTCAAAGACTATTTCGAGAAGTTCACGAAAGCCTGGCCGACCGTCGAAGATCTCGCGGCAGCCCCTGAAGAAGACATCATGAAGGCCTGGGCAGGTCTCGGGTACTATTCGCGGGCACGCAACCTGAAAAAATGCGCCGAGACGGTCGCCCTGGACCATGGCGGACGTTTCCCGGACACCGAGGATGCGCTCCTGGGACTTCCCGGTATCGGCCCCTACACGGCCGCGGCCATTGCCACCATTGCCTTCGGCCGGCATGCGGCAGTCGTCGACGGCAACGTGGAACGGGTTCTGGCGCGGTTCGCGCAGATCGAAACGCCGCTTCCCGACGCAAAACCGGAAATCAAGGCCCGGATGGCGGAATTGACGCCGGATCAGCGCCCCGGAGACTTCGCCCAAGCCGTCATGGACCTCGGGGCGACGATCTGCACGCCCAAACGGCCGGCTTGCGCGCTCTGCCCCTGGCGGCCGTCCTGCAGGGTTCAGGGCACACAGCTTGCCGAAACCCTGCCGCTGAAGGCTCCGAAGAAGGAAAAACCGACCCGTTACGGCGCGGCGTTCGTCGCCGTGGACGCCAGGACCGGCGCGGTCCTGCTGCGCCGCCGTCCGCCAAAGGGGCTTCTCGGCGGCATGAGCGAAGTCCCGGGCTCGGAATGGACCGAAGGCGCGGACAGCGCCGGGACGGCCGCGCAAGCCCCCTTTCCCGCGCCCTGGCAGCGCCGGCCGGTGGAGGTCAAACACACATTCACCCACTTCCACCTGCGCCTTGCCGTGTACCGTGCCGACCTTGACGCGAAAGCTGTCCCATTGCCGGAAAACGCCTGGTGGTCGGCCGCGGACGCGCTGGAAACCGAGGCCCTGCCTACCGTGATGAGAAAGGCGCTTTCGGCGGCCCTCGACTGACGCTTGAAGGGAATGTTTCCGGCCGAAAAAAACAGTTGCGGTTTGTCCGGTTTGGATGTTGATGAGCGCATTCAACCTTCGGATCCCGACCTCGATGTTCACCTACACCTATGACGCCCTTTTCTCCACGAAGGACTGCGCCGAGATCATCCGCCTGAGCGCGGCTCAGGATCAGGATTCCGGCGGTCTCGTCGGCGGTCGGCAGCAAAGCGAAATCCGCCGCGCCAAAATCAGCTGGCTCGACGACGAGGGCTCCGCGAGCTGGGTGCTGGAGCGCATCATGGGGGCCGTTGCCCGGGCCAACCGGGAAGCCTTCGACTTCGACATTACAGATTTCAGGGAAAAGCTGCAGGTCGCCGTCTACGACGAGAGCGAGGAAGGCCACTACGACTGGCATTCCGACATCGGCGAAGGCCCGATCGCCCAGTTCCGCAAGGCCACCATCGTGACCCAGTTGTCGGCCGCGGACGCCTACGAGGGCGGCGAGTTGGAGATCAGCCTGGGTCATACGGTCCTGACCGCCTCGAAGGAACAGGGTAACGCCACGCTGTTCGCCAGCTTCATGCTGCACCGGGTGGTTCCGGTGACGAAGGGCACACGCTATTCGCTGACCTGCTGGAGCCACGGCCCGCGATTCCGGTAAGAAAACCTGCAAGACGCCACACCTTCATACGATTGAGGTGCCGGCCGGACGCTGCCCGGACCGTAACCGCGAAACTTTTTCTGATCCGGTTTTCACCGCGCCGCGTAGATCCCACGACACAGGCATACATCCGAAGATACCTAGCCCCTTGGGAAAACACCTTTTCCCGAAACGTTCCCTTCTGCCTGTGAACCAAGTGGAGTGACCATATGAAAATGCTGCAGAATTTCTTGCTCGCCCTTGTTCTTGTCCTTCCGCTGTCGGCAGCCAAGGCCAGTGAGAAAGACATTGTCGACACGGCCGTCGGTGCAGGAACCTTCGGCACCCTCGTGGCCGCCGTGCAAGCCGCCGGACTGGTTGACACACTCAAGGGGGAAGGCCCGTTCACCGTCTTTGCTCCGACCGATGAGGCCTTCGCCAAATTGCCTGCCGGCACGGTGGAAAATTTGCTGAAGCCGGAGAACAAGGATCAGCTTGTCGCGGTACTGACTTACCATGTGCTGCCTGGAAAAGTGATGTCGGCCGACATAGCAGGCAAGAAGACAAAGGTTGCCTCCGTTCAGGGAAGCGAAATCTCGGTCGATGCAACAGACGGAGTGAAGGTGGATGAAGCCAATGTCGTTGCCGCAGATGTTCAAGCGTCCAATGGTGTGATTCACGTCATCGACGCCGTTATCCTGCCGGGATCCTGATGCACCTGGTGCCGTTGGCGAAACGACTTTGCGACGCGGCCCTTTGGGCCGTGTCCTGCATTTGCAACCACATATTCCGTCATTCGTGGCGCCACGCCTTTGACTGCAAGAAACGTTAGCGTCATTAATCGGACTGACGAAGTCGCTCTTGTCCGGGTAGCCTTCGACGATATGTTTGAATAATTCTAAAGTACATGGGTTCGAAGGAGATTGCGCCATGAAAGGGAATGAGAAAGTCATCGAACGCCTGAACGAGGCGCTCTTTCTGGAACTCGGAGCCATCAACCAGTACTGGCTCCACTACCGCCTCCTGAACGACTGGGGCTTCACGCGGCTCGCCAAGAAGGAGCGCGCGGAATCCATCGAGGAAATGCATCATGCGGACAAGCTGGCCGACCGCATCATTTTCCTCGAAGGCCATCCCAACATGCAGAAGGTCTCGCCGCTGCGCATCGGCCAGAACATCAGGGAAGTTCTGGAAGCCGATCTGGCGGGCGAATATGACGCCCGTGCCTCCTACACCAAGTCGCGCGACATCTGCCACGACGAGGGCGATTATGTCTCCATGCAGTTGTTCGAGGAACTGCTGGCCGACGAAGAAGGCCATATCGATTTTCTCGAGACCCAGCTGGAGCTTCTGGACAAGATCGGCATCGAGCGCTACGGCATGCTGAACGCCGCCCCGGCGGACGAAGTAGAATAGCTCCGGGCTGTGAAATTCGCCGTCACTCGACTAGTCTGAAGCCGGTGCAGCAATGCACCGGCTTTTTCGTTCCCGAACGACAGGCAAGTCACCGATGAGCATTATCCGCATGGGGTTGATAGGTACCGGCTACATGGGCAAGGCCCATGCCGTGGCCATGCAGGCCGTCGGCCCGGTTTTCGCCACACGGCTGAGGCCCGTCTGCGAAATGATCTGCTCGACGACGATCGAAGGGGCCACCGCAAAAGCCCATGAATTCGGTTTCCGCAGGGCGTCCGCCGACTGGCGCGACGTGGTGAGCGACCCGGAAATCGACGCTGTGGTCATAGCATCTCCGCAATCGACCCATGAGGAGATTGCACTTTCCGCATTCGAAAACGGAAAACCGGTTTTTTGCGAGAAACCGCTTGGAGTTGACCTGGAAGCCGCCCGGAAAATGGTTGCCGCGGCAGAAGCCTGCGGACTGGTGAACATGACAGGCTTCAACTATATCCGGACCCCGGCCAGCAGGTTCGCGCATTCGCTGCTACAGTCCGGACGCATCGGCAAGGTGCATTACATCCGCGCAGAGCACACCGAAGACTTTCTGAGCGACCCGACCACGCCCTCGCACTGGCGCACCAAGGACAGGAGCAGCGGCTGCATGGGCGACCTCGCTCCCCACATTATCAATGCCGCGTTGCGGCTGGCCGGTCCGATCGACAGTGTCTGCGCCGACATCAGGACCGTCTTTTCCGAACGCCCCGGCCCAGGCGGTCCGGAGCCTGTTATGAACGACGATGAGGCACACTTCCTGTGCCGGTTCGCCAGCGGCGCGATGGGGCACCTTTTCGTCAGCCGCGTCGCGACCGGCCGCAAGATGGGCTACGCCTATGAGATCTACGGCGACAAGGGCGCGATCCGCTTCGATCAGGAGGACCAGAATGCCCTTTGGCTTTATCTCGCCGAAGGGCCTGCGGCGGAAAGGGGCTTTCGCAAGATCCTCGCAGGCCCGGACCATCCCGATTACCTGCCCTTCTGCCAGGGTCCGGGTCACGGCACCGGCTATCAGGACCAGATCATCATCGAAATGCGCGACTTCCTGAAGGCAATCGAAACCGGCGAGCCCGTCTGGCCGACGTTCCGGGATGGGCTCGACGTTCAGCTCGTGACGGAAGCCGTCTGGAAATCAAGCGAGAGCGGAACCTGGGTTTCCGTCTGAGTTGCCGGCAGGCCACACGGCAAAAATGTCGTTCCTCCCGGGCAACCCAAAGGAGCCCGGGAGCACACGATTTCTGCAAGCCTACTGAAAAGCGGTTTCCGCAAAACTTCTGAGTTTGCGGGAATGGAGGCGCTCGGCCGTCATGTCGCGCATCTTCTCCATCGCCCTGATTCCGATCTGCAGGTGCTGCGCGACCTGGCGCTTGTAGAAATCGGTTGCCATGCCCGGCAGCTTCAACTCGCCGTGCAGCGGCTTGTCGGAGATGCACAGCAGCGTTCCGTAGGGAACGCGGAAGCGGAAGCCATTGGCCGCGATCGTGGCCGATTCCATGTCGAGCGCAATGGCACGGGACTGCGAGAAGCGCTTGACCAGCTCCGGCTGGTCCCACAGTTCCCAGTTCCGGTTGTCGAGCGAGACCACGGTGCCCGTCCGCATGACCCGTTTAAGGTCATAGCCGCCGAAGCCGGTGATTTCGGCCACCGCATCCTCGAGCGCCACCTGAACCTCGGCGAGCGGCGGGATCGGAACCCAGATCGGCAGGTCCGGATTGAGCACGTTGTCGTCGCGCACATAGCCGTGGGCAAGGACATAGTCCCCGAGCGTCTGGCTGTTGCGCAGGCCCGCGCAGTGGCCGAGCATGATCCACACGTGCGGACGCAGGACGGCGATATGGTCGGTGATGGTCTTGGCGTTGGACGGGCCGACACCGATGTTGACCATGGTGATGCCGCTGCCGTCCGCCCGGGTCAGGTGATAGGCGGGCATCTGGGGAAGCTTGGCGGGCTCCACGCCGCTGCAGGGCACCGTCTCCCCCGCCATCGTGATCAGGTTGCCGGGCGCCACGAAGGACTCGTACCCGCTGTCGGGATCGGCCAAAAGCTCCATCGACATCCGGCAGAACTCGTCGATGTAGAACTGGTAGTTGGTGAAGAGCACGTAGTTCTGGAAATGCTCCGCCAGGGTCGCCGTGTAGTGCTGGAGCCGGTGCAGGGAATAGTCGACCCTCGGCGCGGTAAAAGAGGCAAGCGGCATGACGCCGTCGGTCGGCTCATAGGTGCCGTTGGCGATGGAGTCGTCCATCACCGTCAGATCGGGAAGATCGAAAATATCAGCGAGCGGCCGGTCCAGGTTGGCCGCCGCCGCCCCGCCTTCCACGTGGGTCCCGTCGTAAAAGGCGAAATGCAGCGGGATAGGCATGTCGCTGTCGCCGATCAGGATCGGCACGTCGTGGTTCTTCATCAGAAGCGACAATTGCGCTTCCAGGTAATTCCTGAAAAGGTCCGGGCGGGTGATCGTGGACGCATGCGTTCCCGGCTTTGAAACGAAACCGTAGGCAAGGCGGCTGTCCAGACGGATATGGCTGTCCGTGACGATGCGAACCTGGGGGTAAAAGGCGCGAATTCGCCCTTCGACTTCCTTGCCTTCGAGAAGCTCCTGAAAATGCCTGCGCAGAAACGCCGTGTTGGTTTCGAAAATCGCGATCAATCGCTCCACGGCTTTCGCGGCATCGGTAAAGACCTCGAGCGGATGCGCCGGGGCACAACGGACCCTCCGGGTGGGCTGCAAGGTATTGCCGCTGGCGTTGGACATGATTGTCTCCTTATTGTTGTTATGGTCCCACAGTCCCGCCAAGTCTGTCCGCGGTCAATAGATCTGGCAGCAGTTTTTGAATTTTTTTTCGCACAAAGAAAAACTTTTCATGACGAACCGTTCTGTAGGCGGAATGACCTTTCCCGCAGGCGTGGAAGCCGGTAAAGTCGCCCGGAATTTTGACCAGGAGTTCAATATGCAACGTACACTCATGACCCTCGCGGTCGCTGCCTCCGCCCTCTTCGGCGCCGGCTATTCGGCCTTTGCCGGGGATCTTCCGGATCTTGGCGGGCGTGAAATCGTGATTGCTTCGGAAAACACCTATCCGCCGCTGCAGTTGGTCGACCCTAAATCCGGCGAGGCGATCGGTTGGGAGTATGACGCCATCGCGGAAATCGCCAAGCGCCTGAACATGAAGGTGACCTACGAGAACACGAGCTGGGATGCGATGATCCCGGCGATCGCCGCTGGCGAATTCGACGTCGCCATGAACGGCATCACGATCCGTGAAGACCGGGCGGAAAAAGTGGCCTTCTCCGACCCCTACATGCGCTCGGAAATGTACATGCTCGTCCGCGCCGGCGAAGACCGCTTCACCGATGCCAAGAGCTTTGCTGCCAACACCGACTTCCTCGCCGGCGCCCAGCCCGGCACGACACCGTTTTACGTGACCGTCTACGAGGTACTCGACGGCGACGAAGCCAATCCGCGCATCAAGCTGTTCGAAACTTTCGGCGCCGCCGTGCAGGCGCTGAAGACCGGCGACGTCGACCTTGTCCTGACCGACAGCACCGGCGGCAAGGGCTACGTCGCCACGAATCCGGACACCTTCAAGCTGATCGGCGATCCGATGGGAGCGGAAGATTTCGGCTTCATTTTCCCGAAGAACTCCGACCTTGTCGAACCTTTCAACGCGGCAATCGCCAGCATGCGCGACGACGGCACGCTGGAAGCTCTCAACAAGAAATGGTTCTTCGACTTCAAGGTCGCGCAGTAAGACCGGCCCCGGTTGGGGGGGGCAGATTTCCGCCCCCCGATCTGGACATTCCAGCTTATGGCCGGTATCCGGGCCTTGTCCGGGTGCCGGCCTAGTTTTATCCGGCGGCTGAGCCGCGTCCGTTTCTTCGAACTTCAAGTCAGGTCCATGTTCCGCAAGAAATCCCAGTCCGGTGCGCCCAAGAAGGACTTTCCCTACTGGCTTCTGGCCGCCTGCGGAATTGGCATCTTCCTGCTCCTTCAGATCGCGACCGACGATATCTATTCCCAGGTCATGGCCACCGTCTCGAGAGGCATCGGCCTGACGGTGTTTGTGACCCTGGTCGGCTTTTTCCTCGCCTCCCTGCTGGGTCTGCTGCTTGCCCTCGCCTCGCTCTCCGGTTCCGTCGTCCTGAGACAGTCTGCCCGGTTCTACGTCGAGATCGTGCGCGGGCTGCCGATCATCGTTCTGCTGCTCTATATCGCCTTCGTCGGAACGCCCCTTCTCATCAGCGGCATCAATGCAGTGCTGGAGCCGCTCGGCCTCGACCCGCTGCGCACACGCGACTTCTCACTGCTGTGGCGTGCCATCCTCGCCCTCATGATCGGATATTCGGCCTTCATCGCCGAGGTTTTCCGGGCCGGCATCCAGGCCGTCGACAAGGGCCAGATCGAAGCGGCCGAGGCGCTCGGCATGAACCGCTGGCTGCGCTTCCGCCTGATCATCTTCCCCCAGGCGCTCAAGACCATCCTGCCGCCGCTCGGCAACGACTTCGTCGCCATGATCAAGGACTCATCGCTTGTCTCAGTTCTGGGTGTCGCCGACGTCACCCAGCTCGGCAAGGTCTATGCGGCCGGCTCGTTCCGCTATTTCGAGACCTACAACGTGGTCGCTCTCATCTATCTGATGATGACCATCTCTCTTTCGCTCGCTCTGCGCAGATTTGAACGGACAAAGCAGTTCCAGGAGCGCTAGTCACCTGAATCTGAAGTTCGTCACATTTCCCGGCAGGCCCTGAACGAACTTCAGATTCAAAAAAGGTGACTAGCAAATATATGTTTCTAGTGTGGTTTTCAAATTTGAAATACGCTCCGGCGGGTGCTGCAAAAATGAGGCGTATTTCAAATTCACCACACTAGGACCTGCCGTTGGAAAAACGGCAACTTGCTGGACGGAGGGCTGCGCCCTACTCTCTTTGAGGATTGCCCAACCGTTGCAGCAGGAGGCTCACGCGTGCACAGGCTCATTGCCGGATGGCTTCTGGCCAGCATGTTTGCCGGACGCGCACTTGCCAGCGACATTGTCACCGCCTGCGGCCACGACGACTACCCGCCCTGGAACTGGCTCAAGGACGGCCAGATCGTCGGTGTCTGCGCCGACGTTACCAGGAACATTTTTGCGCGTCTGGGACACGAAGTCTCTCTCGACTATGTAGGCCCCTGGAGCCGCTGCCAGAGATATGTCGAAAGCGGCAGGATCGACGTCAACATCTGCGCTTTCGTCAACGATCAGCGGATGGCTTATTCGGGTTTCACCAAAAATCCGATGGGCATAAACGAAATTTCCGTCTTCGTGCCCAAGGGCAGGGAGTTCGCTTTCAGCAAACTCGAAGATCTGTCCGGGAAACATGCAATCATGATCAACGGGGTCAGCATCGGTCAGGTCTACGACGCCTTCCTTGAGAAGAATACTACCTTGCTGCGGCTTGAGAACCGCGAACAAGCCTTCCGATTTCTGGATGCGGGACGGGCGGATTTCTTCGTGACCGGGAAGCAGATCGGACTGCTGCAACGTGATCTATTCAGATTCGAAGACCGGATATCCGTATTGCCCGAGCCGCTGGAACGCGGTTTCCTGCATATATCCATTTCGAACAAGTCCCCCTACCTCAAATATCTCGACGAGATAGACAAGATCCTGGCCGAACCGGGATATACGCGTATGGTCGAGGAGCTTCTGGACACATACGGCCGGATCTATGTCGAAGACAATCAAACGCAATAACCGTGAACGGCGTCTGTGCAAATTTGCACATGGACGATCGTCCGTCTGCACGGCATTTTTTTGAAAAGTGGTTCCGGTCGCCATGCGGGTAAACGGCATCAGGCTCGGCGGCAGTAAAATTGGAGGATGCAGTCCCGTGAGGCCATTTGAAGCGATCGAGGAATTGGCGGCGGAAAAAAAGGGCGGGCCGGACCGGCTCTCGGCCCTGCTCGCCGAACACAATCCGCCCAAATCCGTGGCGGAGCTTGAAAAGATCGGCGACGACCGCTGGCTGTCCATGTTCACCAAATGCGTGTTCCAGGCGGGCTTCAGCTGGAAGGTGATCGATCAGAAGTGGCCGGGGTTCGAGGAAGCCTTCCAGGGATTCGACGTCGCCCGCCTCGCCTTCCTGCCCGACGAGGACTTCGAGACGCTGATGCATGACACCCGGATTGTCCGCAACGGCCAGAAGATCAAATCCGTGCAGGCAAATGCGATCTTCCTGAAGGATCTGGCAGCCGGACACGGCAGCGCCGCGAAGTTTTTTGCTCGCTATCCGGTCGACGACCAGATCGGCCTGATGGAGATCCTGAAGAAGCGGGGCAGCCGGCTCGGCGGCAACACCGGGCAAATCGCCCTGCGGTTCATGGGCAAGGAAAGTTTTATCCTGTCCGGCGACGTGGTTAACGCTCTCCTCCGGGAAAATGTCATTGAGAGTGATGCCATGTCGAAAAAAAATCTGAAGGCTGCCCAGGTTGCCTTTAACGAATGGAGAGCAACCAGCGGTCGCAGCCTGAACGAAATCAGCAGAATTCTGGCGTTTTCGGTCGGATCGCGGCATTAACCTCTCATTTAGCTTTTACGATTGTAAACAAAGCCTTGATTCAAAGGGAATTTTTGTTTCAGCAACTTAACCGCTGATTTACCAAAACCGGTAACCATGACACTTGAAATTGCGTGAGGTAATGCGTCGCAATGAGTGTACTGCGTACCGGGGTGTCCTCTGTGGCACCCCACCCCAAACATAATACGGAAGCCTCCGTTTCCTGGCTGAACACCATTCTGAAGGGCGACTGCGTGGCCGCCCTTGAGAAGCTGCCGTCCCGGTCGATCGACCTGGTCTTCGCGGATCCGCCCTACAATCTCCAGCTGGGCGGCGATCTGCATCGACCGGATCAGTCCAAGGTCGATGCCTGCGACGATCACTGGGACCAGTTCGAGAGCTTCGAGGCCTATGACGCCTTCACACGGGCGTGGCTGCTTGCCGTGCGCCGGGTGATGAAGTCCGACGGCTCGCTCTATGTGATCGGTTCCTATCACAACATCTTCCGGGTAGGCGCGATCCTGCAGGATCTCGGCTTCTGGATCATGAACGATATCGTCTGGTTGAAATCCAACCCGATGCCGAATTTCCGCGGCAAGCGGTTCACCAATGCCCACGAGACCATGATCTGGGCGGTGAAGTCCAAGGATGCCAAGCCGACCTTCAACTATGACGCCCTGAAGGTCTTCAACGAGGATCTCCAGATGCGCTCCGACTGGCACCTGCCGCTGTGCACGGGTGCGGAACGCCTGAAGGACAAGAACGGCCAGAAGGTGCATCCGACCCAGAAACCGGAAGCCCTGCTCTACCGGGTCCTGACCGCCTCTTCCAAACCGGGCGACGTGGTTCTTGACCCCTTCTTCGGCACCGGCACCACGGGTGCGGTCGCCAGGAAGCTCGGCCGCAATTTCGTCGGCGTGGAACGCGAACAGGACTATATCGACGCGGCGACGGCCCGGATCGAGGCCATCGTGCCGGGCGATGCCGATGCGCTCGAGATGCAGCAGGGCAAACGTGCGCAGAAGCGCATCCCCTTCGGCTCGCTCCTGGAAACGGGCCTGCTCGAGCCGGGTACCGAACTGACCTGCTCCAGGGGCAAGCACCTGGCGATCGTGCGCGCCGACGGCTCCCTGAAATCCGGCGACCACACCGGGTCGATCCACAAGGTCGGCGCCCTGGTCCAGGGGCAGGAAGCATGCAACGGCTGGACTTTCTGGCACATTCGGGACGGCTCCAAAACGTCTCCGATCGACGAGCTCAGGAAGGAAATCAGATCCCGCCTGCAGGCATAAGCAGGCTCTTCAAAGAAGCGACCTTCGCGTTCCCCGCGAGATTACCTTCCCCGCCTTCCAGAAAGAAGGCGGGGTTTTTTCTTTTCAGGAACCGGTGAACGGCAGCTCCGCGCCGAGGTCAAAACCGTCTTGGCCTTTAGCACAGGTTGAATTTCTCAAGCCGTCTCTTCATTTTATCCGCAAGCTGACGGAACCAGGGAGGAAAACGTCATCGGCCAAAACACCGGGACACGCCGGTGACCGGTCGCCGACGCCGCCGCAACCATGCAGGATCATGTCGAGACAGTCTTTCGCGCGGTTCAGTCCGGGTCGGCCCCAGCGCTCTCACGGATCGCGGCGTCCTGGCGGCGGTCGATCGACAAATACGGCCTGGACCCCGGAACAAGAAGCGCCCCGCAGCGTGTCGACGACAGCCAGCTCCGCCGGCGCCGGGACGAAACCGGTTCCTTCCTGCAGATTGCCGCGCCCAAGCTGGACCAGCTGTTCGGCCTGGTCGGCCAATCCGGCTGCACGGTTGTCCTGACCGACGCCGAGGGCGTCGTCCTGGATCAGCGCTGCATGGATGCCGACACGCGAGCCTTTCAGGACTGGGGTCTTTGCCAGGGAGCAAATTGGAGCGAAGCGGCTGTCGGCACCAACGGCATCGGCACCTGCATTGCCGAGCAGCGCAACGTGATCGTCCACCGGGACGAGCATTTCCTGGCGCGCAACGCCGGCATGAGTTGCATGGACGCTCCCATCTATGGTCCGAACGGCTGCCTGGCGGGTGCCCTGGACGTGTCCTCGGCAAGATCGGACCAGACGGAGAGTTTCAACCGGCTGATTGCCGCCATGGTGACCCAGACGGCGCGGCAGATCGAAGTCGACACCTTCCGCGCTGCCTTCCCCGGCAACCGGATTGTCTACGCGGATCAGGAGGGGTCGGAATCCGCGGTTCTGCTGGCCGTCGACACGGACGATATCGTCGTTGGTGCGACACGAGCGGCGCGCAGAGCGTTCGGCCTCGGGGTCATCGGACCATTTTCTCCGCTGCCCGCCTCCGACCTGCTCGGACGCGAAGACGGCCCGACCGGATTTGAAAAGGCCGAAAAAGCAGCCGTTGCCCGTGCCCTTGCGCGTGCGGGCGGCAATGTATCCGAGGCCGCCAGAGCCCTTGGTGTCGGCCGCGCGACCCTCTACCGGCGCATGAAGCGTCTCGGCATCGACTGATCCCCATACTTACCTTCAAGATCCCGATTTCGGTCTGCGGAGCGGCCTGCTGCCTCACCGGACGGTGTTACCGTTGAATGGGAAAACCCCTCAATCGGCGTTCATTTGACGACACCGGGTACAAATCCTCGCCGACCTGTCTCAGTACTGAGACACTCGGCGCCGGAAGCTGTTTTCGCCGGGCTGACAGCGGCAGCCCCCTCCCTCACATTCCCCCCATCCCTGGTGGAGGACCAGGACAAAGTGGAGGAACTCTCATGAACGAAATGCCGAAAATCGCGGCGGAAACCGCCTCGCCCTTCAAATCCCGTTATGACAATTTCATCGGCGGCAAGTTCGTCCCGCCGGTCAACGGCCGTTATTTCAGCAACATCACGCCGATTTCCGGCAGGCCTGTCTGCGAGGTCGCCCGTTCGGATGCAGCCGACGTGGAGCTCGCCCTGGATGCAGCCCATGCAGCCAAAGATGGCTGGGGCCGCACCCCGGCTGCCGAACGCGCAAACGTCCTGCTCAAGATCGCCGACGTGATGGAACAGAACCTGGATCTGCTGGCCCAGGCGGAAACCTGGGACAACGGTAAGCCGATCCGTGAAACGACTGCGGCGGACATTCCACTTTCCGTGGATCACTTCCGCTATTTCGCCGGCGTGCTGCGCGGTCAGGAAGGCTCCATGTCGGAAATCGATGCCGACACCGTTGCCTATCACTTCCATGAACCGCTCGGCGTGGTCGGCCAGATCATCCCGTGGAACTTCTCCATCCTGATGGCCGCCTGGAAACTGGCTCCCGCCCTTGCCGCCGGCAACTGCATCGTACTGAAGCCGGCAGAGCAGACCCCGGCCGCGATCATGGTGCTGGCGGAACTGATCGGCGATCTGCTGCCTGCCGGCGTTCTCAACATCGTCAACGGTTATGGCGCCGAAGTCGGAGCACCGCTCGCCAGGTCCTCGCGCATTGCCAAGATCGCCTTCACCGGGTCTACCCAGACCGGCCGGATGATCATGCAGTACGCGACCGAGAACCTGATCCCGGTCACTCTGGAACTCGGCGGCAAGTCCCCGAACATCTTCTTCTCCGATGTCATGCGCGAAGACGATGCGTTCCTCGACAAGGCCATCGAGGGCTTCGTGCTCTTCGCCTTCAACCAGGGCGAAGTCTGCACCTGCCCGAGCCGTGCACTCATCCAGGAAGACATCTACGAGGCCTTTATCGAACGGGCGATCGCCCGGGTGAAAGCCATCAAGCAGGGCGACCCGCGTTCGCTCGACACCATGGTCGGTGCCCAGGCGAGCCGCGAGCAGCAGGACAAGATCCTGTCCTACCTCTCGATCGGTGTCGAGGAAGGTGCGGAAGTCCTGTGCGGCGGCGCCGAAGCCAAGTTCGGCGGCGAACTGGCGGACGGGTTCTACATCCAGCCGACGATCCTGAAGGGCCACAACAAGATGCGGGTCTTCCAGGAGGAAATCTTTGGTCCGGTGGTCTCCGTCACCACCTTCAAGGACGAAGAAGAGGCGCTCGCCATCGCAAACGACACGCTCTACGGCCTTGGTGCCGGCGTGTGGTCCCGCGATGCCAACCGCTGCTACCGCTTCGGCCGGGCCATCGAAGCCGGCCGCGTCTGGGTCAATAACTATCACGCCTACCCGGCCCATGCCGCCTTCGGCGGCTACAAGCAGTCCGGCATCGGCCGCGAGACCCACAAGATGATGCTGGATCACTATCAGCAGACCAAGAACATGCTGGTCAGCTACAACCCGAACAAACTCGGGTTCTTCTAAAGCTCCCAAGGCCCGCAATGGCCTGCACAGCAAGCAGCGACCCGGTTACCGGGCCGCTGTTTTTCTTTTGAAGTCAACTAGGGAAAACGGTTCCCTCCGCGGCTTCGGACCGCTGCCGGATTTCGTTCCGAGCCTTCAGCTTGTGCCCCACCTCGACGATCGCCTCCAGCGCCGGGATCAGCTCGCGTCCCAGCTCCGTCAGCTCGTATTCCACTGAAGGAGGCGAGGTCGGGCGGACGTGGCGCGAGAGGACACCGCGTTCCTCCAGCTCCGACAGACGCGCCGACAGCACCTTTGAGGAGACGGGCGGGATATCGGACTTCAACTCGCTGAAGCGGCGCGGTCCGGCACGCAGGTGCCAGATGATGTTCGGTGCCCAGGCACCTGCGATCACCTGCATGCATTCGGTCAGCATGCAGGGCTCCGGCGGTTTCGGGCTGCGGTTCTTGCGCATCTTCAACGGCATTTTCAGGTCACGCTCGCGAAATCAGGTTTCTCCCGGGTAACTCGATAATCGAAGTTACCAATGGAAACCTACTTGTCAACGGTAACTTAAAGAAACACCTTCCCGCCATCGACACCAACGATGGAGCAATCGATGAAACTCTTCTACAAACCCGGCGCCTGTTCCATGGCCGCCCATCTCGTTCTCAACGAGGCAGGCGCGACATTCCAGCTTGAAAAGGTCGACACTGGTGCGGGCCTCACCGAGACCGGCGGCCACTACTGGCAGACCAACCCGCGCGGCTACGTTCCTGCCCTGCAGTTCGAAAGCGGCGAGATCCTGACGGAGAGCATTGCCATCCTGCACTGGCTCGGCGAGCAGTTCCCTGCCGCCGTCTCCGGCCAGACGGGCAAGCCGCTGGACAAGGTCCGCCAGCTCGAAGTGATGAGCTTCCTGGCGGCCGAGCTCCACAAGGCCTTCGGCCCGTTCTTCTCCGGCAAGGACTATACGGATGCGGAAAAGACGGAGAACCTCAAGAAACTGAAAACCAAGATAGGCCAGTTCGACGCCCTGCTTCCCGAAGGCGGCGACTTCCTGTTCGGCAGCAGCTTCTCCGTCGCCGACGCCTATGCCTTCACCATCCTCAACTGGACCGGTTTCATCGGCGTGCCGCTGTCGGAGTGGCCGAAGACGGAAGCCTATGTCGCCCGTATCCGCGTCCGGCCTGCGGTTCAGAAGACGCTTGAAACGGAAGGTCTGGCTGCATGACGACGGCTCTGAACGCTTTGCAGGGTGTCATCGCCAACTATTTCGACGCTCTGTACCACTGCGACACGGACCTCCTGCAGCTGGTCTTTCACCCGAAGGCGATCTATGCAACGGCGGACGAAGAGCCCCTGCTCTACCGCACCATGGCGGAATACGTGCCGGTCGTCGCGGCCCGTCAGTCTCCGGCCTCGCGGGGGGAAGAGCGGCGGGATGCGATCGACGAGATTCAGCTGGCGGGCGACAACACCGCCTTCGCCAGGGTGCGCTGCAGCATCGGTGACACGGAATTCACCGATTTCCTGACTTTCGTGCGCGAAGGCGACCGCTGGCGGATCATGGCCAAGATCTTTCAGATCAGCCCCTTGCGGGAAAGGACGGCCTGAGGATGCCCTACGTCAACATCCAGGTGACCCGCGAAGGCGTGACGGCCGAGCAGAAGGCCCGGCTCATCAAGGGGGCAACCGACCTCCTCGTCGATGTGCTCGGCAAGAACCCTTCGACCACCTTCGTCGTGATCGAGGAAGTCGACATGGAAAACTGGGGGATCGGTGGCATGCCCGTGGAGGACTACCGCGCAAGTCAGCTCTCGAAGACGGGCTGAACCTGACAGACGAAGCCGGGCACGTCCCGGCTTCGTTATCTGGTACGACCAAACTGTCCTGCCCTTCCTTCCTGTCGTCCCGGTTTGCCGTCAAAGCGGCAAGACCGGGATCCAGTGCGCTGTGAGTGCTGGTGTTGGAAATTCAAGAGACTTCAATATTTTACTGGATCCCTGCCTGCGCAGGGATGACAATTGGGAGGTCACGCAAACTTGCCAACGCCGTGTTGAAACTCGCTCCTGCAGAAATGGTCCGCCGCATGTCCCGAACGCTTTACCAGACGATCCTTGGCTCCGATTTCGACAAGGTGCCGCAAGAGATCCGGGAAATGCACCGCTTTGCCAGGCTCGCGAAAGGGACGGCGACCGTCTCGCGGGGAGCCTCCCGGGTGGCCGAACTGGTCTGCCGTCTCGCAAGACTGCCGGAAGCCCAAAGGGACGTCGACGTCGAAACCAGCTTCGAACCGCTGAAAACCGGCGAGCGCTGGACACGCCGTTTCAACGGCCAGCCGTTCCGGACCGACATGCTGCCCGGGTCAGGAGAAACCTTTCCCTGCATGGAGGAGCGGCTCGGGCCGTTCCTGTTCAAGATGCGGGTAACGGCGACAGCGGACGGGATCGATCTCAGGCCGGAAAAAGTCTATCTCGGCCCTGTCCGGATCCCTCTGGCCATGGCGCCCATGGCTCTCGGGCGCGAACGCGTGATCGATGGCCGCTATGCCTTTTCCGTCGAGGTGACCTTCCCGCTGATCGGGAAGGTCTTCGGGTATGAGGGCTGGCTTGCCCCGAGCGACTTCGTTCAGGATGCCACCCCGGTCTGAGGACTCGACTTACTCGAAGCCGACCAGCGCCTTGCGCCGCCGCCCGACGGAAACGGCAAGCCGGTCGTTGGCCTGAAGGTCGCCGATGGCAATGCGGCGGCGCGGATCCTCGACGATCCGGCTGTTGAGCCGCACGCCGCCGCCTTCCACCAGACGCCTTGCCTCGCCGTTGGAGCCGGCAAAGCCGACGGCAACGACGAGTTCCAGAAGACCGAGGCCGTCCGCCAGTGCCTTCAGCGGCAATCTGTGGGTCGGCTCCAGGATTTCACCATCGCCGGCAAACAGCGCATCGCCTTGCTGAAGGGCCGCCCGGGCTTCCTCCGGTCCGTGGACGATCGAGGTCACCTGGGTCGCCAGGATCTTCTTCGCCTCGTTCAGTTCCGAGCCTTCAAGCACCGAAAGCCTTTCGATCTCGCTCATGGGCAGCTCGGTGAAAAGGCGCAGGAACTTGCCGACATCGGCATCCGCTGTGTTGCGCCAGAACTGCCAGAAGCCGAAGGGCGACAGATGTTCCGGGTGGAGCCATACGGCGCCGGCCGCCGTCTTTCCCATTTTCGATCCGCTCGCTGTCGTCAGCAGCGGTACCGTGAGACCGTGCAGCTTGCGTCCGTCGCGGCGACCGAGCTCAATCCCGTTGACGATGTTGCCCCATTGGTCCGAGCCGCCGACCTGCAGCGTGCAGCCGTGGCGCTTGGCGAGTTCCAGGAAATCGACGGCTTGCAGCATCATGTAGCAGAATTCCAGAACGGTCAGCGGCATCTGCGCTTCCAGGCGCGACTTGACGCTGTCGAAGGTCATCATGCGGTTGACGGTGAACTGGGAGCCATAATCGCGGAGAAATTCCAGGAAGCGGAACTCGTTCAGCCACTCCGCGTTGTCGACCAGCAGCGCCCCGTCCTCGCCATCCATGTCGACAAGCCGCTCGACGGAGCGACGGATGGTCTGGATGTTGGCGGCGATCTGGCGCTCCTCCAGCATCGGCCTGGCATCCTTGCGGAAGCTCGGGTCGCCGATCTGGCTGGTGCCCCCGCCGAGCACGATGATCGGCCTATGGCCCAGCTTCTGCAGCCAGCGCATGGTCATCAAGGGCATCAGGTGGCCGACATGAAGGCTCGCCGCCGTGGCATCGAATCCGGCGTAGGCCGTTATCGGTCCCTCGGAGAGCGTCCTGTCGAGCGCGTCGATATCCGTGCACTGATGCACGAGCCCGCGCTCCAGAAGCACGGCAAGCGCTTCCGACTTGAGCTTTGTCGCCGGCTTCCCGGCTTCGATCATGTGTCTGGTCATTTTTCGCTTCCTGGTTCCCCCGCCAGGAAGCTTGGGGTTAGAAACCAAAAAGCCGCCTGACGCGGCGGCTTTTGAGGTGTCTATGAAATTTCCAAGATCCTACGCAGCCGCCGGTATGTCGGTGACGTAATAAAAATACACGAAGGATGCGGTCATCTTGGTCATGCCAGCTTAAATGCGCGAGGCCGGGCAAAGAGTCAAGTCCGTTGACGGTGCTGCCCGTCAGTCCTGGATGAGTGTGGCGCAAATGCGTCGTTGCAACTCCCGGCGTCACTCCGGGAGTCCACCGGGAGAGCCGGGGCCCACGCGCTCGCAGAGCCTTGGGGAGACAGAGAAGCCTTTCGGAAATATCCTGCACTTCAGCAAGTAGCATCTAGAGTAGGCCCCGGATCTGCGCTTCGCTTGTCCGGGTAACACTGAAAGTTACGAGAGCCCGAGCTGCCGCTCGCCCCGGTTCAGGATCACCGGTACGATCAGGTCTTCCTCGTCATCGAGATGCCGCAACAACCCCTTGATCAGCGTGCCGCTCGTATCGGCATAGTCGTCGGAGGCGCGAAGGATCCGGTCCCGGTCGCCTTCCCGTATCTGCCCCAGAAACCTGTTGGCGCTGCCGATGACGGTCTCGATGCGGTGGTGGATCAGCTCATGATCGCTTTCCAGCAATTCGAAACCGGCCACAAGACGCTTCTCGGCGGCGATGAAGACCGGGAAATAGTGATGGTCCTCGATCTGATGATGATGATGGAGCTCGGTCAGAAACTGCTGCAGGAGCGGTGCGAACCGGCCAGCGAAGCGCTCGGCAGGGATCTGATCTTCCCTGAATTTGGTCAGCAGCTCCTCAAGCATCCGCCCGAGGCGGCGAAAACCGTTGTGCCGCTGCAGCCAGAATTCCGCCATCGGACCAAGATTGGCGTGGGTACCCCAAATCTCCCGGGGATGGTCCTTCAAGAGGAACAGCCATTCCTCGGGCAGACCCTTTCGTTCGTCCAGGTTCGTGGATCGGTTCATGGCCGTCAGTTACTCGCTCGCGTGTCCGGTCCGCTCTTATAACCAGGAATGGTCCACATGAGCGAAAACAGTGTGTTCGACAGGCGTGAACACCGCCCGAAGATCAGGGCAGCAATTTTCCGAGGATCCCCCACAGGGCCTGCGCATCGCCCTCCTCCAGATGTGCGGCAAACTCGGTCTCGATGGCCTTGCGATAGACCGGCCACATGGCTTTCAGGAGCCCGGTGCCTTCCGGCGTCAACCGCACCACCACGCCCCTGCCGTCGTCGGGGGCCTTCAGCTTTTCCACGTAGCCGGCGGCAGCCAGCCGGTCGATCATCCGCGAGACGTTGTATTGGGCCAGCAGCGTCCGCTTTTCGATGTCGACCGGGCGCAGGGTATTCCCGTCCGCGCGACGCAATTCCAGCAGCACGTCGTACCAGCCGAGCGGCGGAAAGCCCTCCGCCTTCAACCGGGCTTCCACGCGTGACAGCACCGCGCCGCTGGCCCGCTGCAACCGCGCCCAGGCATCGACCGTCGTCGGCCCTGGGGTTTCCTCGTTCCTCTTGCCCATGTCCAAGGCATAGAATTTTTATGCAGTTGCATCAATCTTGATTTTTCATGCAAGTGCATCCATTTTAATGCAGATGCATGAAAATGGAGATAGCAGATGTCCTCACCCCTCACCCTGATCAGTCACACCCTGTGCCCCTACGTTCAGCGCGCCGCAATCGTGCTTGCGGAAAAAAATGTCCCCTTCGAGCGAGTCTATATCGACCTCGCCGCCAAGCCCGACTGGTTCCGGGCAGCCTCCCCTCTCGGCAAGGTGCCGCTTCTGAAGGTCTCCGAAGACCGGTTCCTGTTCGAATCGGCCCCGATCGTCGAATTTCTCGACGAAACCGAGCCGAACAGGATGCACCCGGAGGACCCCGCTGACCGCGCCCGCCACCGCGCCTATGTCGAATTCGCCTCGCAGATCCTGAACGGCATCGGCGCTCTCTACAACGCCAGGGACGACACCGGGTTCCAGGCGGCTTCCGAAGCCTTGCGGCAGAAGTTTGCCCATCTCGACGGGCATATCGACCCGGAGGGTCCGTTCTTTTCCGGCGCGTCCTTCTCGCTGGTCGATGCCGCCTTCGGGCCGGTCTTCCGTTATTTCGATGTCTTTGAAGGTTTCGCAAAGCTCGGTATCTTCGAAGGCCTCGACCGGGTGACGCGCTGGCGCCGGCATCTTTCGCAACGCCCCTCAGTCATCGAGGCGGTCACGGAAGACTACCCGGAGCTCCTGCGCCTCTTCCTGCGCAAACGGGCGAGCTGGATCTCCCACCTGCTCGACCTGCACGAGCGCGGTGAACCAATGGTGGCAGCACAGTAGAAATCTCGCTCACGATCATTGAAGGTTGTCATCCCTGCGAAAGCAGGGATCCGGTAATCTCTTGGACTAGCCAGGTTTTCCAAATTCAGCCACGAAAAATACCGGATCCCGGTCTTGGCCAAGGCCAAACCGGGATGAGAAACTCGCATGCATACCTCAAGCCCAGTGCTGTTCTGCGTTTCTCACGCGAGGACAACCCCCGCCGTCCTGAGATCCTCCTTCAGGACGGTCCACTTGTCGGGGGTCGTGGTCAGCGTGGCGGGTTCCCGGATCTCGACCCGGTAACCTCTCGCCAAAGCGCCTTTGGCCGTGAGCTGCACGCAGTGGCAGGCATCGAGCCCGGTCAGGATCAGACGGCCGATTTGCCGGTCGGCCAGGTACGTTTCGAAGTCCGAATTTGAGAACGTGTCGCCGATGGACTTCTCGAAGACCGGCGAGGTGCCAACCTCCAGCGTGCGGTCGAACTTCAATCCTTCCCGGCCCGGTGTGCCGATGCCACCTGCGGCCAGCTTCATCGCCAGGATCACGGGCCAGTCCCGGAACACGTTTTTGACGAAGATCACCTCGTCGCCGGCGGCTCGTGCGGCAGCGATCTCGCCGTTGATCGAATCAAGGGCCACATCACGCACCTGAGGTGCGTAGGCGTGGTTGCCGGAGTTTCGGGTGAAATCCTCCTGTACGTCGATGACAACCAGGGCGGTGTTCGGGCGCGTTGCCGGATCGATCTGCGGCCCGCGTGTCGGCGTGCCAAGCCTGCGCAGCGAATGAGCGACATAAAACCCGCCCCCCAGCATCCCCAGCGCGGCCAGGCCGATCGCACTCCAGAAAACCGACATCATGGATCTCCCCGGGGAACCTGTTATTCCAATGCCTTCGGACGATCCGGGTCGTCCTCGAATTCGGCGAAATGGTCCAGAATGGCGCAAAGCACCCTTTGGGTGGATTGCAGGTCCTTATCGGAAAACAGCCCGCAGACCGCATCCATCTCGTCGTTTTCCCTGGCCCGGATTTCTCCGAAGCCGGATTGCCCCTCTTCCGTCAGCGCAAACAGCGGCGAGCGCTTGTGCGCCGGGTTCGCCCGCCGCTCAACGTGCCCTGCCGCCTCCAACGCGTTGACGAGCAACTGGATCTGCTGGCGGGCCAGAAACAGCGCCCGGCCGATATCCGGCACCGACAGCGGCCCCGCCTCCTCCAGCACCTCCATCACGGCCCGCATGCCGACCGTAATGCCGGTCCCTTCCAGCTTCGCCTCCACCGCCCGCGCCAGCCGCCGGTGAACAGGCCGGATCAGGCGGACAATTTCGTAAAGTTCCGTGGTCTTGCTCATGAGCTCCTCTTTGACAAATCTTATGTCATAATGACAACTTTATTGTCAATAAACTTTTTTCTTCTCCTTCGTCATCCCGGACGAGGCGTAGCGGAGATCCAGGACCGGGGAGCCGAGGCCTTTCGAAGGAGACTCCCACAAATATTGGTTCATTGGCTCCCCGGTCCCGGCTCGCGCTTCGCTTGGCCGGGATGACGGCCTCAAATTCGGTGCTTGAAAAAACAAAAAACCCCGGCCGGAGCCGGGGTTTTCCTCATTTTCACATCTTTGCCCGAGCGGATTATTCGGCAGCCGCCGGGGTGACTTCGGCAGGCTCCGGAGCCGTCCACTTCAGCACCGGCTTGCGGGCGGCGCCCGTCTCGTCGAGGCGGCGGCGCGGGGCGAGATATGGCGCGCCGGCGAAGCGTTCCGTCTCTCCGCGCTTGGCGCTCATGACCAGGTCCCGCATGGTGGCGATGAAGAGATCGAGCGCGGCACGACTTTCCGATTCCGTCGGCTCGATCAGCATGGCCCCATGGACGACCAGCGGGAAATACATGGTCATCGGGTGGTAGCCCTCGTCGATCATCGCCTTGGCGAAATCGAGCGTGGTAACTCCTGTATCCTTCAGGAAGCTGTCGTCGAAGAGCACCTCATGCATGCAGGGGCGCTCGCCGAAGGGCAGGCTCATCAGGTCCTGAAGGCCGACGCGGACATAGTTGGCATTCAGCACGGCGTCTTCCGAAGCCTGCCTCAGGCCATCCGAACCGTGGCTCATCATGTAGGACAGCGCGCGCACGAACATGCCCATCTGGCCGTGGAAGGCCGTCATGCGGCCGAAAGGCTTTTCGCCCTCGCCCGTGGCAGCGTTGGTCTCGACCAGCTCCAGCCCCTTGTCCGTCTTGCGAATGAAGGGGAGCGGGGCAAACGGGGAAAGGCGCTCGGAGAGCACGACCGGACCGGAACCCGGGCCACCACCACCGTGGGGCGTGGAGAAGGTCTTGTGCAGGTTGATATGCATGGCATCGACGCCGAGATCTCCCGGACGGGCTTTGCCGACGATGGCGTTGAAGTTGGCGCCGTCGCAGTAGAAATAAGCGTCTGCAGCATGGATAAGGTCTGCGATCTGCTTCACTTCCCGCTCGAACAGCCCGCAGGTGTTCGGATTGGTCAGCATGATGCCGGCAATGTTGCCCTCATGCTCGGCAATCGTCGCCTTCAGCGCTTCCAGATCGACGGTGCCGTCGTCCTTTGCATCGATGTTGACCACCTTGTAGTCGAGCAGGGCCGCGGTCGCCGGGTTGGTGCCATGAGCGCTTTCCGGGACCAGAACGATCTTCGGATCGCGGCCGGCTGCCGTGTGGGCCGCCTTGATTGCCATCATGCCGCAGAGTTCGCCATGGGCGCCGGCTTTCGGGCTCATGGCGACCGCGGTCATGTTGGTGGAGACAAGCAGCCAGTGTGCCAGCTCTTCGATCAGTTCCAGCGCGCCGGGGACCGTGGAAACCGGCTGCAGCGGATGAACATCGCCGAAGCCCGGCAGGCGGGCCATCTTCTCGTTCAGCCGCGGATTGTGCTTCATGGTGCAGGAGCCGAGCGGATAAAGCCCGCTGTCGATCGCAAAGTTGTTGCGCGACAGGCGCACATAGTGGCGCATGGCTTCCGGCTCGGCGAGACCCGGCAGGCCGATCCCGGTCCGGCGTTCGAAGCCGCCCAGCTCGAACTCAACTCCGTCGTCCTCGTCAAGGTCGACACCGGTCGTTTCCAGCGAGCCGAATTCGAAGATCAGCGGCTCTTCCATGTCGAGGCCGCGGTTGCCGGTGAAGGTCTTCGGGCGGAAGGTTTCGCCGGCTTCGCCCGCTGCGGTCGGGCGCCCTTGCGTGTTCATGCTCATGCCAGCACCTCCTTAAGCGCTGCGGCAAAGGCCGCGCGGTCTTCATCTGAATTGACTTCGGTCGAGGCAACAACCAGCAGGTTGGCCAGGTCCTTGTTGCCCGGTTCCAGGCGCGAGACAGGCAGGCCGGCCAGGACACCACGCTCGGCGAGCTGTTCGACGACGTCCTCCGCCACTTTCGGCAAGGCGATGGTGAACTCGTTGAAGTAGGCCGAATTCAGCACCTCGACGCCGGGAACACCGGCCAGCAGCTTTTTCAGTTTCACCGCGTTGCCGTGGTTGATGCGGGCGAGCTTCGTCAGACCCGCCTGCCCCAGCAGCGACATGTGGATGGTGAAGGCCAGGCAGCAGAGCCCGGAGTTGGTGCAGATGTTTGATGTCGCCTTGTCGCGGCGGATATGCTGCTCGCGGGTGGACAGGGTCAGCACGAAACCGCGCTTGCCTTCCGCATCCACCGTCTCGCCGCAGAGCCGGCCCGGCATCTGGCGGACATATTGCTGGCGGGTGGCGAAAAGGCCGACGTAAGGTCCGCCGAAATTGAGGCCGTTGCCGATGGACTGGCCTTCGCCGACGACGATATCCGCCCCTTGCGTTCCCGGAGGCTCGATCAGGCCGAGGGAGACGACCTCGGTGAAGACGGCGATCAGCAGCGCCTTGTGCTGATGGGCCTTCTCGGCAATCGGCTTCAGGTCGATCAGCTGGCCGTAGAAGGACGGCGACTGCACCACGACGCAGGAGGTCTCGTCATCGATCTGGGCGAGGATGTCTTCCGTACCCGTGGGATCGGCCGGCAGGCTGACCACGCGGTCGCCGGCCATCCTCGAAATGCCTTCGACGACTTCCCGGTACTGCGGATGCAGGCCGCCGGAAAGCACCGCCTTGTTGCGACGGGTCACCCGGTGCGCCATCAGCACGCCTTCCGCGGTTCCGGTCGAGCCGTCGTACATGGACGCATTGGCGACATCCATCGCCGTCAGCTGCGCCACCTGGGTCTGGAACTCGAACAGGTACTGCAACGTGCC
>JBNKGB010000066.1:0-25652 GCA_050289605.1 Roseibium sp.
CTCCTTTAGGATTTCTGGAACATGGCGAGCATGCGCCGGGTGACGAGGAAACCGCCGAAGATGTTGATCCCGGCCATGAAGACGGAGAGGCCCGCCAGCAGGATCACAAGATAGGATCCAGACCCGATCTGCATCAGGGCGCCGAGAATGATGATCGACGAAATGGCGTTGGTCACGGCCATCAGCGGCGTGTGCAGCGAGTGGCTGACGTTCCAGATCACCTGGAAGCCGACGAAGACCGAGAGCACGAAGACAATGAAGTGCTGCATGAAGCTGGCCGGGGCAACAAGGCCGACGAGCAGCATCAGGATGCCGCCGATGGTCAGCAGGCTCACCTGCTGCTTGGTCTGGGCCTTGAAGGCGGCCACTTCCCTTGCGCGCATCTCCTCGGGTGTCAGCTCCTTGGGCTTTTCCTTCGGCTTTGCGGCAATTGCCTGCACCTTGGGCGGGGGCGGCGGGAAGGTGATCTCGCCTTCGAAGGCAACCGTCGCACCGCGGATGACGTCGTCTTCCATGTTGTGGACGACCTGACCGTCCTTTTCCGGGGTCAGGTCCGTTATCATGTGACGGATATTGGTCGCGTAGAGGCTCGAGGCCTGGTTGGCCATCCGGGACGGAAAATCCGTGTAGCCGATGATGATGACGCCGTTTTCGGTGACGACCTTCTCGTCTGCAACCGTTCCCTCGGCGTTGCCGCCGCGCTCAGCCGCCAGGTCGACGATCACGGACCCTGGCTTCATCGACTTGATCATGTCCTCCAGCCACAGTTTCGGGGCGGGTCGGTTCGGGATCAGGGCCGTGGTGATGACGATGTCGATCTCCGGGGCGATTTCACGGAACTTGGCAAGCTGGGCTTCGCGGAATTCCGGCGAGGAGACGCTGGCATAGCCACCGGTTGCGGCCCCGTCCTGCTGTTCTTCCTCGAAATCGAGATAGACGAATTCGGCGCCCATGGATTCGACCTGCTCGGCCACTTCCGGGCGCACGTCGAAGGCATAGGTGATGGCGCCGAGGGCCGTGGAGGTGCCGATGGCGGCAAGGCCTGCGACACCGGCGCCGACGATCAGAACTTTTGCCGGCGGAACCTTGCCGGCGGCGGTGATCTGGCCGGTGAAGAAGCGGCCGAAATTGTTGCCGGCCTCGATGACGGCGCGGTAACCGGCGATATTGGCCATGGACGAGAGCGCGTCCATCTTCTGCGCGCGCGAGATACGTGGCACCATTTCCATGGCGATCACGTTGGCGCCCTTAGCCTTGGCCGCTTCCAGCCCGGCTTCGTTTCCACCCGGGTTGAAGAAGGAGATAAGCGTCTTGCCCTTGGCAAGATATCCCAACTCCTTGTCGTCGGGTTGGCGCACCTTGGTGACGATGTCCGACTTCTTCCAGAGGCTCGCCGCGGTCTTGACGATCTCGACGCCTGCGTCCTCATAGGCTTTGTCAGAGAAACCGGCGCCTTCGCCTGCACCGCTCTGGATCAGGCAGGAGTAGCCCAATTTCTGTAATTGCTTGGCTGACTCCGGGGTCATGGCCACACGGGCCTCCCCGGGGAAAGTTTCCTTCGGAGTGCCGATCTTTAGGGCTTCTGGCATATATCGCTCCAAACTGGTGACGAGGGAGTTGCCTATGGAAAGGTTGACCGTACGATTCGGTGAAAAATCCACCACTTCCGCCCGGGCCTGACAAGCGCGCAGCGAATATAGAAACGAAATTTTTTCTTATGACAAGGTGTCTTTAGGGTGGTTTTGTACGGTAATTCCGCACAGGTCCACGAAAGCAGAAGTTCCTGACGGCGTGTTCATCTCCCGTCACGGAGAACACTGGTCTATGTTTGAACCCTTCTCTTGGCAGGAATACTCAAATAGGTCCCGGAAATAGTATTTTATTCCGGTTTTCCCGAAACGCGGACTGACCGGCCACGAATTTAAACAATTTAAAAACAGCAGGCGGCGGCAGGGAATTTTCCCGCCACCGCCTGAAGAAATTATTCGGCAGCCGCTTCAAGCAGCTCCTTTGCGTCCAGATCCGCGGCATCATGACGCTCGGGAACCTGTTCGTGGTCTTCGCCCCAGGTCCGGTTGACCTTGCGCCCGCGAATGACCGCCGGACGGGCATCGATCTTTTCCGCCCAGGCCACAAGGTGCTTGTATTCGTGGACGGCGAGGAACTCCGCCGCATTGTAGGACCGGCCGAGGACCATGCCGCCATACCAGGGGTAGATGGCCATGTCGGCGATAGTGTAGTCGTCACCGGCAATATAGGGGCGCTCGGCAAGCGTTCTGTCCAGAACGTCGAGCTGGCGCTTGGTTTCCATAGCAAACCGGTCGATGGGGTACTGGTATTTTTCCGGCGCGTAGAAATAGAAATGACCGAAGCCGCCGCCGACGTAGGGCGCGGAGCCCATCTGCCAGAACAGCCAGTTCAGGGTTTCTGTACGGGCGGCGGGATCCCGCGGCAGGAAGGCGCCGAATTTTTCGGCGAGATAGAGCAGGATGGACCCGGATTCGAAAACCCGCGTCGGAGTGCCGGTGCTGCGGTCGACAAGGGCGGGGATCTTGGAATTCGGGTTCGCGCCGACAAAACCGCTCGAGAACTGGTCGCCATCGCTGATGCGGATCAGCCAGGCGTCATATTCCGCCCCCTTGTGACCGAGCGCCAGCAGCTCTTCAAGCATGATGGTGACCTTGACGCCGTTTGGCGTCGCCAGGGAATAGAGCTGCAGTGGATGCTTGCCGACCGGCAGGTCCTTTTCATGGGTGGCGCCGGAAATCGGGCGGTTGATACTGGCAAACTGGCCGCCGCTCGGCTGCTCCCACTTCCAGACCTTCGGCGGGACGTAAGGATTTGTTTCGCTCATGAATGTCGGTCTCCGGAACTGGAGGGGAGGGGCTCCCCTACATTGGATCGTAATCTTGCGATAAATCGTAAGATTACGATTAGATAAGCTACCCGGTTCCGTTTGACTAGGGTGTCTCGATCAATTCTCCTGAGAAAATTGACGATGGCATGGCAACCTACTGTGTATATTCACATTTCCTGCGGAGAGAAACCGGAAATTATCGCAGGAGCTCCTCCTCGAAGGGGAACTGCGACAGGATTTCGATACCTGTCCCGGTGATCAGCACCTGCTGCTCCAGCTTGACGCCTTCCCCTGCACCTTGCGCGCCGATGTAGCTTTCCACGCATAGTGTCATGCCCGGCTCGATGATGCCGTCATAGCCGGCGTCCGGAAAATCGCCGTGGTGATAAAGGTAGGGGTATTCGCCCGTCATGCCGCAGCCATGGGCGGAGAGATAATAGCGGTTGGCGTAAAATTTCTCCGGGATGTCCCAGGCCGCGTCGGCATAGTCGCGGAAACTCATGCCTGGCCGCAGGATGCCCATGTTATAGTTCACCTGTTCATAGGCGACCTTGTAGAGCTCGCGCTGAGTCTCCGTCGGCTTGTCCGGTCCGGAATGAAAAGTCCTCGAGAAATCGGCGTAGTAGCCGTGGCAGCCGACGACGTCCGTGTCGAGCGCGATGAGCTCGTTCATGCCGATGACGTTTTCCGAAGTCTCCTGGAACCATGGATTGGTGCGGTTGCCGGCGCTGAGCAGGCGCGTTTCCACATAGTCGCCGTTCTGCTCGATGATGGACTTGTGCAGCACGGACCAGAGTTCGACCTCGGTGAGGCCGGGACGAATGGCGTCGCGCAGCTTGCCGACGCCGATCTCGGTTGCGCGCAGGGAAGCGATGACACATTTCATTTCTTCCGGCGACTTGATCGCGCGCGCCATCTCCACCGGTTGCTGGGCGTCGGCGATGCGCAGCCCGGCTTCCTTCAGAGCAAGGGCTGTCCCGGCGTTCAGCCGCTCCAGGCCGATGGTGGCATCCTTCAGGCCGGTCAGTTCCCGGATGAGATCCGCCATCTCCGCGGCCCAGGCACGCTCGCGCTGGGCAATATCGGGTCCGGCAGCAACGAAGCTCGCGGTCTTCGCCGGGCGAACCTCGTCGACGGTTTCAAAGCCCTCGCCCAGATGCAGGCAGCCGGTGAATTCGAACAGGATCGATCGGGTCTGGGTCATGAGCAGGTAGCGCGACGGTGCGTTGCGCATGGAAAAGACCTGCATGTTCCGTGTACCCGTCGCGTAGCGGATGTTGATGGGGTCCGAGAGGATCACCGAGTCGACGTCATGTTCCGCCATCTTCTGCCTAACGCGCTGCTGCCGGTAGAGGCGCACTGCCTTCAGATCGATGCCGGAGCTCTCGGGCGCCCGGTCCAATTGCGCCAGTCCGTCGAGGTCACTGCGTTCCGCGTGCCAATCCAGTTCCGCCATGTCGGTTCTCCCAAAACTTACTTGTCGGAATGTCACGTGTTTTGTCTATGAGGGAAAGGCTGGAAAAAATCGCTCAAATGAATAACCTTCAGGAATGCAAAACTATCGAAAATCCCTGCCGCCCCTGGACACGCTGGTGTTCTTCGAGGCCGCCATGCGCCATGGCAGCTTCACGGAAGCCGCCGCAGAGCTGTTCGTGACCCAGGCCGCCGTCAGCAAGCGCATTCGGCAATTGGAGGACTGGCTCGGCACGGCTCTCTTCGAGCGCGTGGGGCGCAGGCTCGTTCCGACCGAAAGCGGGCGGTATCTTGCCGAGAAGACCGGCATGACACTGGACTACCTGGAACAGGCGCTCAGGACGATCAAGAGGCCGGACCAGCCGGTCGTCCGCATTGCCTCCGTTACGTCGCTCGCCACCTTCTGGCTCCAGCCCAGGCTGCGGGACTTCGCGCTTTCCGACGAGGCATGTCCGTTCAACCTTGTCACCGCCGACGACCTGGGCGACCTCCTGAAGATCGAGCACGATCTGGTTGTGCTTCATGGCGACGGCAGGTTTCCGGGCTGGAGCTCGAAATTGCTGTTTCAGGAAATCGTCGTGCCGGTCGGAACGCCGGAGGTGATCACGGCGGTTGAGAGCGGTCCAAACGCGCATCGTCCACCGCTCTTGAGCTATGCGCGCATGTCGCCCAACTGGATCGACTGGCGCGGCTGGATCCGGCGCAGCGGCCGGCGCGAGTTCGAGGATTGGCCCCTGCAGGAATGCGCCAGCTACAACCAGTCGGTCGGCCGGGCGCTAAAGGGACAGGGTCTGGCGCTGGGAACGCTGCCGCTGTTGCAGACGGAAATCGCTTCCGGCCGGCTGATGCCCCTGGAAGGCGGTGCGCTCGAGACGGGCGGCGGCTATTACATCGCCTGGCCGCAGGCGCGCCCGCTCAGTGGCGAAGCCGAGCGGTTGCGGGACATCCTTATCCCTGGCGGAACTTGACGCTCCGGACCCTGTTACAGCCAGCCCCGTTCCCTGTAATATTTTTCCGCTCCCGGGTGGAGCGGGGCGGAGAGACCGTCGGATATCATTTCTTCCTCTTTCAGGCTGGCGAAGGCCGGATGAAGCTTCTTGAAGACCTCGAAGTTCTCGAACACCGCCTTGACGAAGACATAGACGGTGTCCTCGTCCACCTTCGCCGAGGTGATGACGGTGGAGCCGACGCCGAAGGTGTGGATGTCCTCTGCATTGCCCTTGTACATGCCGCCCGGGATGGTGGACTTGCGGTAGTAGCTGTTGTCCGCGACGAGCCTGTCGACGACGGAACCCTCGACATTCACCAGCACGGAGTCACATGCGGTCGTGGCTTCCTGGATGGAGCCTGACGGGTGCCCGACGGTATAGATCATGGCGTCGATGCGGTCGTCGCACAGGGCCGCGGATTGTTCGGCCGCCTTCAGTTCGCTCGCCTCGGCAAAAACGGCCGTGGTCCAGCCCAGGGCGTCCATCAGAACTTCCATCGTGCCCCGTTGGCCGGAGCCGGAATTGCCGATATTGACGCGCTTGCCCTTCAGGTCATCGAAATTCCGGACGCCGGCATCTGATCGGGCGACCACGGTGAACGGCTCCGCATGCATGGAAAAAACGGAGCGAAGGTCTTCGAAGGGACCCTTGTCCGCGAATTTGGAGGTGCCGTTATAGGCGTGGTACTGCCAATCCGACTGGGCAACGCCGAAGTCAAGGTCTCCGTCCCTTATGGCGTTGATGTTGTCGACCGATCCGCCGGTCGATTCCACGGAGCAGCGGATGCCGTGATCCCTGCGGTCCTTGTTGATCAGCCGGCAGATCGCCCCTCCGGTCGGATAATAGACCCCGGTCACGCCGCCTGTGCCGATGGTGATGAATTCCTGGGCATGTGCAGCGCCGCCCAGGGCGATGCCGGCCGCCAGCAGGGCGCCCGCAAGGTTCAGTTTCCTCAGCAATTGACTCAGCTTTCCTCAGTTCGTCATTCAGACGTCCGGCGCCGCTCCCGTTGCCAAAATCGCCTTGCGTGAAATTGAATCAATTCATGCCGGAAAAGCCGCCAGCCGTCGAGGCGTTCCGCGAAAGCCACGGTCCCTGCGCAGCCGCCGGTGGAACAGGGGCGCCGGTGGCAGAAAAATGTCCCGGCAGCATGGCCGGGACAATCAGGCGAGTTTGACCTCAGATCACCTGCAGCGTGAAGACAGAGAACAGGCCTTCCGTGTCGCAGTCCATGTCCAGGACCCGCCAGCCGCCCGCGTTGGCGATGCCGGTAAAGGCCTCTTCGCTGTATTTGTGCGAGTTCTCCGTGTGGATCGTTTCGCCGGCGGCAAAGTCGATCCGCGTCCCTGCCACGCTCACACTCTGAGAGCAAAGGCTTTCCAGGTGCATCTCGATGCGGCTCTGCTCCCGGTTCCAGACGGCCTTGTGCGCAAAGGACGAAAGGTCGAAGTCGGCCCCAAGCTCGCGGTTGATCCGCTGCAGCAGGTTCTGGTTGAAGGCGGCCGTGATCCCGGCCGGGTCGTCATAGGCGTTGATCAGGATGTCTTCCGCCTTCGGCCGGTCGACGCCGACGATCATGGTTGCCTGCGGCATGACGGTCCGGATGTTCGCAAGAAGCGCAGCCGCTTCCCCTTTCTCGAAATTGCCGATGGTCGATCCGGGAAAGAAAACGACCACGGGCAGTTCCGGCAGAAGCGGCAATTGACCGAGCGGCTGGGTGAAATCGGCCGCAACCGGGATGACGGCGAGCGAGGGATGGGCTCTGCGAACCCGTTCGGCGGCCGCTTTCAGATGGTTCGCGGAAATGTCGATGGGCATATAGACCGACAGGTCCGGGAAAGCGCCGAGCAGCAGATTGGTCTTGCGGCTCGAGCCGCTGCCCAGTTCCACCATCGAGCCGCGGGCGCCGGGCAGGCGCCGGTATTTGTTGGCATTGCGTTCCAGAATGCCAAGTTCCGTGCGGGTCGGGTAATAGGCATCCAGCTCGGTGATAGCCTCGAAGAGATGCGATCCGACATCGTCGTAGAGCCACTTGCTTGTGATTGTCTTCCGCCCGGCCTTTAGACCGGCGAGGATATCCATCCTGAACGTGTCGTCCTGGGATTTCGGGGAAACGTGTTTGGTCATTTGTCGGCCGCCAGTCTAAGGCCCAGCATCTGCCAGCGCTGGTGGGGATAGAAGAAGGTTCGGTAGGAAGGGCGCATCTGCAGTCTTGGCGTCGCGCAGGAGCCGCCGCGCAGCACCATCTGGTTGACCATGAACTTGCCGTTGTATTCGCCGATGGCGCCTTCCGGAGGCGTGAACCCGGGATAGGGCGAGAAGGCGCTGCTGGTCCATTGCCAGACATCGCCCCAGAGGCCGGGTTTGCCTGCACGGGGCATGAGTGCGCCGCTTTCCAGGAAATTGCCGTCGATCGGAGCCGTGGCCGCAGCGGCCTCCCATTCGGCTTCCGTCGGCAGCCGGTACCCGGCCCAGCGGGCAAACGCGTCTGCCTCGTAGTAGCTGACGTGAACGACGGGAGCGGTGAGATCTACCGGGCGCGGTCCCTGTAGCGTGTAGGTCCACCAGCCGCCGTCCTGCCGCCACCAGTAAAGCGGCGTGTCCCAACCGTTCTTTTCCCGTACCGCCCAGCCTTCCATCAGCCAGAGCGTCTGGGTCTCGTAGCCGCCGTCCTCCATGAAGGCAATCCATTCGCCATTGCTGACCGGCCGCTTCGCCAGCCGGTAGGGCTCCAGCCAGACCTTGTGACGCGGACCCTCGCAGTCATAGGCAAAGCCTTTGCCGTCGTGGCCGATTTCCAGAAGTCCGCCGTCATGATCGCGCCAGCCTGTCTCCGCCAGAGCGCCGACGGCGGCCGGCCCCGGCTCAATATAGGCGGGCAACAGCGGATTGAAGGAAAAGGCGTGCAGAAGGTCGGTGACCAGCAATTCCTGATGCTGCATCTCGTGATGGCAGCCGAGCGTGATCAGCTCTTCCAGCCGGTCCCGCTCCAGGGAAAAGGCATCCCCGGCAAGGCCTTCGCGCAAGGCGTCCTCGACATGGGCGCGATAATCCATCACCTCCGGCGCGGACGGGCGGGACAGCAGGCCGCGCCGCGAGCGCGTATGCCTTGGTCCGGCCTGCACGTAATAGGAATTGAAAAGTACCGCGAAACGTTCGTCCCTCGGCCGGTAGCCGGGCAGCGACGGTTTCAGGATGAACTCCTCGAAGAACCAGGTCGTGTGCGCCAGGTGCCATTTCGGCGGGCTGGCGTCCTCCATTGACTGCAATCCCATGTCCTCGTCGGACAGGGGGGCGGTCAGGCTGATGGTCTGCGCCCGCACCTTGTCGAAAAGGTTGAGTGCGGACGGCGCCTCCTGCAGGTCCGTCCGCTTGTCCAGATAAGTCATTCCTCTCCCTCCACGAAGTGACCGGTCACTTGCCTCCGGCCGGTCTCGCGTCTGCCGCCAGGCGCTGTGTAGGTAGGAGGGCCTTCGCCGTTTCCAATGTCGGTTTTTGCAAGGGGGCCGTGCAAAAATGCGCCACTGCCAACCGCTTTGACGACTTGTTGAGAAAAATGAACAAAATTTTGAAAAGTCATAATTCTCTCTCAGCTGATGGAGTTTTCTCAAGTGATTGATTTCAGGAAACAATCCGATCCGGGAGCAGGTCGATACGCTTCTGCCTGGGTGAGGGGTACCCTAGAAGGTGCCTCCTGACAGGGTGTGTCAGGAGGCGTTGCAACTCCTGTTCACGACCACGTGAGGTGACGGCTGCCCGTGTCATGTGCCCTTTTTTCGCCCTCCGGGGCCGGACATCCGGACAGCTGCAGCCGGTCCTGCCCTCCCGTCAGGAAACGCTTGCTATTTTAGGACGTGTGTCCTATTTATAGGGCAAATGTCCTAATTGGCCGCCGGGTCCCGGTGGCATCACAGCGTGAAAGGAGGAGGTATGGCGGCAAAGGCAACACGGCAACAGATCGTCGAGGCAGCCGACGATCTGTTTTACGGACGAGGTTTTGCGCAGACGTCCTTCGCCGATATTGCGGCGGCGGTGAAGATCTCGCGCGGCAACTTCTACTATCACTTCAAGACCAAGGACGAGATTCTCGACGCTGTAATCGACAAGCGCCTCGCGGACCGGGAGACACTGCTTGCCAGGTGGGACGAGACGTCTTCCGATCCCTTCGGTCGCGTCGAGTGTTTCATCAAGATCGTCATCGTCAACCAGGCAAAAATCATGGCCTATGGCTGTCCGGTCGGCACATTGACGACGGAGCTTGCCAAGATCGATCACGCCTCCAAGGACAAGGCCAACCGGATCATGGCTTTGTTCCGCGACTGGCTGACAAATCAGTTCGAGGAACTCGGCTGCGGCGACAGGTCCGGGGAATATGCCCTTCACGTGCTCACCTGGAGCCAGGGCGTCGCAACGCTCGCGCAGGCCTTCAAGGACGAGGACTACGTGCACCGCGAAGTCGACCGCATCCTGGAATGGCTCGACGGCGTTGCCGGCACGCGACGCACGGCCCGTAACTGATCGGAACCGGCTAGGCCGAGCCTGACCAGACTTTCAATCCTTCAACGAATGCACGGAGAAAATCATGTTTGTCGTCACCCTGACCTTTTCGGACAACAAGGCCCGCGCCGGGGAGCTGATGGAGGGCCACAAGGCTTGGATCCAGCGTGGCTTCGACCAGGGCCTGTTCCTGATGGTCGGCAGCCTGCAGCCCAACCGGGGAGGGGGCATCTTCGCCCACAACGTCTCGCGGGAAGACCTTGATGCATTCGTCGCCGAAGATCCGTTCGTCGCCGAAAACGTCGTCAGCGCCGACATTCTCGAAATCACACCGGCCCGCCTGGACGACCGCCTCGGCTTCCTGGCGGCGTAACGTTGCAGGCAACGGCTCCTTCACCGGCAAGGCCGGAAATGCTGTTCGCGGTTCGGGTTCGGCGGTTGCCTTGTGCACCCGTTTGATGGCACTGCTTCTCCCTGAATAAAAGACAACGGACGAAGCGCATCGGCCGATGCGGCCAATGGCGCTTCCAGGGAGGTTCAATGCCCGACTTCAGAGGATCCATTCCCGCGCTGGTGACGCCCTTCAGGAACGGCAAGGTGGATTTCGAAGCTCTTGAGCACCTTGTCGAATGGCATATTGCCGAAGGCAGCCACGGCATCGTTGCCGTCGGCACGACCGGCGAAAGCCCGACCGTTTCCAAGGACGACCACAAGGAAGTCATCAGGCAGGTCGTGGAATTCGCCGCGGGCCGCATTCCGGTGATTGCCGGTACCGGGTCCAACGCCACCGCCCAGTCGCTCGACATGCTGCAGTTCGCGGAAGGGGCCGGTGCGGATGCAGCGCTGATCGTCACGCCCTATTACAACAAGCCGAACCAGGCAGGACTTCTCAGCCACTACAAGGTCCTTCACGACAGCACCGATATTCCCATCATTCTCTACAACATCCCGGGCCGCTGCGTGATCGACATCCTGCCGGAGACGATGGCCGAGATGGCCCGCTGGCCGAGGATCGTCGGCGTCAAGGACGCGACGGGCAGCATGGAGCGCGTCAGCAAGCAGCGGGCGCTCTGCGGCCGGGACTTCCTTCAGTTCAGCGCAGAGGATGCCGCCGCGCTCGGTTTCAACGCCCACGGCGGCGTCGGTTGCATCTCGGTTACCGCCAACGTGGCCCCGCGCCTGTGCGCCGAATTCCAGGAAGCCTCGCTGGCGGAAAACCTTCGCCTGGCCCGGAACTACCAGGACCGGCTGCTGCCCCTGCACGAGGCCCTCTTCCTGGAGCCGGCGGCAGCGTGCACCAAATACGCCGTTTCGAGGCTGGGGCTGTGCTCAGAAGAGGTCCGTCTGCCGCTCACACCGATTGCAACCGAAACCAGGGCGGCGATCGACCGGGCGATGGAGTTTGCCGGACTTCTGTAAGGGCGGGTGATCATTGTTTTTCGGAGCGGCAAACCGGAAACCTGCAGCCACGCCGTGGCTGTTTGACTATAAACACTTTCAGAAGTCATCCCCGACTTGATCGGGGATCCAATCGTTTCCAGAGCGTCCGCACAGTCGGCAATAGGAGCGCAGCAAACGCAAGGCAATTATCCTTTGCCTTGCGCGTTTGAAAAGCCAATGGATCCCCGATCAAGTCGGGGATGACCGCAATGATTGGTAGGGCTGGCTTTCGGGGCGCTTTTTCGTTTACTTGTTGCCTGGAGCCTACTGGACGCGCGGGAACAGGGACTCGATCTCGCCGAGGGCGCTGTCGCCGGCCAGGCGGCCGATTTCCGGCTTCCACGGAGACACGGTTTCCGGTGCGTTCAGCATCTTGAGAGCCCGCTCCGCCGATCCCGGAATGACCTGCCGGAGCGCTTCCAGAACCACGCGCAGGCAGTCGAGGGTGACATAGATCACCGTCTGGCAGCGCTCGCGGGTGTCTTCGCTCTTGAAGAGCGCCCAGGGGGCCTGCTTGTCGATATATTCGTTCATCTCGTCGGCAACGGTGACGATCGCCTGAAGACGCGCGGGAATGTCCTGCAGGTTGATCCAGTCGGCGAAACCAGCGGTGGTCTTCAGCACGGACAGACGCAGGGCTTCGTCGTCCTCCGACAGCGGGCCGGCGGAGGGCACCTTGCCGTCGAAGTTCTTGTTGGAGAACTTGGCGACGCGCGACAGAAGGTTGCCGATCTTGTTACCCAGCTCGCTGTTATAGGCCTGGGTGATCAGGTCGACGGAAATCTGGCTGTCGCTGTCAGCGCGCATGTTGCGGGCGAGATACCAGCGCAGGGCGTCGACGCCGAGCTTCTCGATCACCTCAACTGGGTCGACCACGTTGCCGATGGACTTCGACATCTTCACGCCGCCCGCGCCAACCCAGTGGCTGTGCACGGAGAGTTTCTTCGGCAGCGGCAGGCCTGCAGCCATCAGCATGATCGGCCAGTAGACGCCGTGCGGCTTCAGGATATCCTTGCCTATCAGGTGTTCGCAGGCGGCCCACCAGTCCGCGTAGTCTCCGTCGGGCCAACTGACGTTGGTCAGGTAGTTGGCGAGCGCGTCGAACCAGACATAGGTGACGAAGTCCTGGTCGAACGGCAGCTCGATGCCAAGCGTAACGCGCGTCTTCGGGCGCGAGATGCACAGGTCATCAAGCGGCTCGGCCAGCATCTGCTTCAGTTCGTTCCGGAAAGCCTCGGGTTGGATCCAGTCCGGGTTGTCGGCAATGTGCTGCAGCAGGCGCTCGCGGAAAGGTTCCATCTTCAGGAAGTAGTTGGTCTCTTCAGTCTGCTCCACCTTCATGGTCGGATGCAACGGGCACTGGCCCTCTTCGGTCAGGTCCGACTCCTTCTTGAACTCCTCGCAGCCCTTGCAGTAGGTGCCGGTGTAGTTCTTCTTGATGATCAGATCCTTGTCGAAGATCGACTGTTCCATGCCGGCGACGGCTTCCTTGTGGCCCTCGCGGCTGGTGCGTACGAAATAGTCGTAGGCAACGTCCAGACGGTCGAAGACGTCCCGGAATTCCTTGCAGCGCATGTCGAGAAAATCCTGGACCGGCATGCCGAGATCGGCCGCCGCTTCCTGATTCTTCTGGCCGTGTTCGTCGACACCGGTGGACAGCATCAGCTCATATCCGAGCGCCTGCCGGTTGCGCTTCAGGATATCGGCCATGATGGAAGTAAAAGCGTGACCGATATGCGGAGAACCGTTGACGTAATAGATCGGGGTCGTGATGTAGCTTTTCATCCAAACGCTTTCGAAATGTCTGGGCGGTGGCAAGTCGCATTCGACCTGGCCCGGCTGACCCGCCGGTCCGCCATGAGAGGTGCGAGCTATATTTCACACTCATGAGGCTAAGAAAAGCCCCGGCCCTTGGAAAAGGACCGGGGAACTCCCTGAATATATGGGGTTCCTGAAAGGATCGGCAAACTCAACCGATCAGCCAGATCCCGCCGAGCACGAAGAGTGCCAGGAATGCGGTCTGCGTGACCACCATCCAGATTGCCGGTCCGCCCACTTCCAGGAGCTTCGGGATCGAGGTTCGCATGCCGACTGCGGCAATGGCCGCCAGCAGCGCCCACCGGGAGATATGCCCGGCAATTTCCTTCGCCAGTTCGGGGATCAGCCCGAAGGAGTTGAGGGTCGCAAGTGCGAGAAAGGCCACCACGAACCCCGGCATGATCGGCGGGCGGGCGGCGCCGGGCTCCGATCCCTTGCGCAGGATCACGGCTGAAATGAGAACGATCGGGGCCAGCATGGTCACGCGGATCAGCTTGACCAGGGTGGAGAGATCCCCCGTTTCTTCGGAAATCGAAAAGCCCGCACCGACCACCTGGGCGACATCGTGAATGGTGCCGCCGAGGAACACGCCGGTGGCATCCTTCGAGAGGCCGAGAAAGCCGGTGAGGATCGGGTAGAAGATCATGGCGAGGGTGGAGAGCACGGTCACGGTGATCACGGTGAAGGCAAGGTCGCGTTCGGCATGATCGCGCTTCGGCAGGATCGAGCCGATGGCCATGGCCGCCGACGCACCGCAGATCGCCACCGCGCCGCCGGAGAGGAAGGAAAACATCCGGTCCCGGCCGAACAGCCCGCCGATCAGCAGGGAAAAGCCGATCGTTGCCAGCACGCCGATGACCACAAGCAGCACGAACGGCAGGCCGAGCGCCTGGACCATCTCCACGCTGATGCGCACGCCGAGCAGCGCGACGCCGACCCGCAGCAAAATGCGGGCGGAAAATGTGATGCCTTCGCCCGTGCGTTGTTCCTCGGACAGGAAGTTGAGCGGCATGCCGAGCAGGATCGCCATCAGCATGGCGGGGGCACCATAATGTTCGTTCAGAAACTGGGCGGCCACCGCCACCAGCCCTGCGATCGCAATGCCGGGGAAAAGCTGATTGGCCCGGGTCTTCAATGGCTCTACCATTTTCCGTCCTTGGTTTGATTGTCTTCCGCCCGGAAACGTGCGTGGCGGGCCAAAAAGCGGGGCGGCGAGGGAGGCGGTTCACGCCGGTGCCATCGAAGACACCGTCGAACCGGAATCATCCCTGCCGGACAGGATGAGACCGGCAATATCGCTGAACCGACGCTGCAATGCCATCTCACGTACGTCATTCCGGGCCACAAAATCGATGGGCGACAAAGCTTGCAGGAAGTGTCGAGGCTGCGTTTTAGGCGCAGGAGCTGGAGCAGGTCGTATCTGTTCGCCATCGCCATGACCATTGTCATCAGGCCGATCCCGACCCTGATGCCCGCCAGAAACAGCGCCGCGGCGCTTTCGCCCATGACATAGGCGTGGCTGATCATGATGGCGGAGGGCGAATGTCGCGCCGTTCTCCGTCCTATGCGGGGGTGATCTGTCCCAGCTTGCCGGCAAAAAAAGTGAGCGCGTCTCCCGAACGCATCTCCGCCTGGACGACTTCGCCGAGCACTATCAGATGGTCGCCACCTTCATAGGCGGCATGCCGCCTGCATTCGAAGCGCGCCAGACAGTTTTCGATCAGCGGGACACCATTCGCATCGGTCCGATAGATCAGCTGGTCGAAGGCTTGCGCGTTGCGGGCAAAGCCGCTGCAGATTTCCGCCTGTTCATGGCTCAAGACGTGGATGGCGTAGTGTTCGGCGGCTTCGAAATAGCGGAACCGGCGCGAGCCCTTGTCCGGCATCCACAAAACCAGCGGCGGCTCCAGCGAGACGGAGGAGAAGCTGTTGGCGGTGATGCCGACCGGTCCGTCCTCGGAGCCGGTGGTCACGACGGTGACGCCGGTGGCGAAGCGACCGAACGCGTCCCGCAGCAGGCGGGTGTTTTCCGAGACCGGCGCGAAGGTCACGGGATGATTGGCGGTCTGCATGGTCATCAGGGCACTTCTCTTCCAAGGGCGGCCTCATAGAGGCGGTACCAGGTTTCGCGATCCAGAATGACTTTCCGGGCGTCGGATATTCTGGCAATTCGCTCCAGGTTGTTGGTGCCGAGGACCGGCAGAAGCTGTGCCGGATGCGCCAGAAGAAAGGCAACCGCGACCGCAGATCGGTCGACACCATGGTTTCCGGCGATCTCGTCCATGGCATCGCCGAGCGTGCCTCCCTCGGAGATCAGCGCACCGCCTCCAAGCGGCGACCATGCCATCAGCTTCGTGCCGAGCCGCTGGTGGAAGGCAAGGTCGCCATTGGTGAAGGGGGATATTTCCTTTAGCGAGATCTCGATCTGGTTGGTGACCAGCCGGGTCGTCATAGCCGATTGCAGCAGTTCCCAGTCCCACGGCCGGAAATTGGAAACGCCGACGGCCTTCACCTTGCCGCTCTCGACAAGGCCGTCTAGCGTCGCGCCGGTCTCGTGATGATCCATGAAAGGATCCGGGCGGTGGATCAGGAGGAGATCGATTTCGTCGATTCCCATCTCGGCGAGGGACGTTTCGACCGATTGTTCGATATGGGCGCGGGAGGTGTCGTAATATTTCACCTTCCGGTCCGCATAGCGGCCGACAGGCGCGACGATGTCGCATTTGGTGACGATTTCCATGCGGCCGCGCAGGGACGGGTTGGCCTTCAGCGCACCGCCCAGTACCGCCTCCGCCGCATAGCCGCCATAGATGTCGGCCTGATCGAAAGTGGTGATGCCCTGGTCAAGGCAGGTCTGGATCTTCCGCTCCACATGGGCGGGCGAGGTGTCGGCATCGTCGCCGAGCCGCCACATGCCGTAGATCAGGCGGGAGAACTCCAGAGTATCGGAGAGTTTGACGCGGTCCATCAGCGGCGCACTCCGTTTCCAAGAGGGGTTGCCGGAGTGGCGGAGGGAACACGCCCATAGGCATGCGGCAGCGAGCAGGTCTTCAGGTTCGGCAGGACACGTTCGCCGAAATGCCGGGCTTCCTCTTCATGCGGATAGCCGGAGAAGATGAAGGCCCGGATGCCCATCTCGTGATAGTGCTCGATCTTCGACATGACCTGGTCGGTCGAGCCGACAAGTGCGGCACCGCAGCCCGAACGCGCCCGTCCGACACCCGTCCAGAGGTTCGGCTCGATATAGCCGGACGCGTCGGCGATCTCGCGGTTATGCGACTGATGGCTCACACCCAGGGACTTTGCGTCCAGCGCCCTTTCGCGAATGGCCGTGCCCGTGTCTTCATCCAGCTTGGAAACGATGTAGTCGGCATATTCCTGCGCTTCCTTTTCCGTGTCTCGCACGATCATGTGGACGCGCAAGCCATAGTCGAGCGTGCGGCCGTATTTCTCGGCCACCGCATGAACTGCCTTCATGCGGCCTTCCAAATCCTCCACGCGTTCCGGCCACATCAGATAGACGTCGCAATGCTGGCCGCACAGCTCCAGGGCATCCGGGGAATAGCCGCCGAAATAGAGCAGCGGGCCGCCGGTCTGGTAGGGTTTCGTAGGGTCGGTCGTAAGGCCCTTGAAAGTGTAGATCTCGCCTTGGTGGTTGATCTCATCCTGAGTCCAAGCCTGTTTCAGGATTTCGACCACCTCCCGGGAGCGCTGATAGCGGTAGGTGCTGTCGGCCTGTTCTCCGGGAAAGTCGGAGGAGATGATGTTGACCGTCAGCCGGCCCTTCAGCATGTGGTCGAGCGTCGCGATGGTCCGCGCCAGCATGATCGGCTGCATCTCGCCGCAGCGGACCGCCGCCAGCAGGTTGATCTTCTCGGTGATCGGCGCGCAGCCGGCGACGAAGGATAATGTATCCTGGCCTACCTGGTAGGACGAGGGGCACAGGATGTTGCGGAAACCCAGCGCCTCCGCGGTCTTCACGATCGAGGAACAATGCTCCCAGGAGGAGCGCAGGTGGCCTTCGGGAACGCCCAGGAACTGGTAGTCGTCGGAGCACAGCGCCGCGAACCAGGACACTTCCGCTGCATCGAGATCCGGCGACGTCACTGGGACAATGGTCATTAAGCCCTCCCTTGCTTTCATTTGATTTCGATTGGCTTCATTTTGCCTTCGAATTTCTCTTGCATATCACCCGATTTGATGTAAATCAATAGTGTATCAATTTTTGAAAGTCAGGCAATCGGAAGTCATGAGGACGTCCTCACAATCACCAAGTGCACTGCCTCTTTACGTGCAGATCAGTGAGCTTTTGATCAGGGATATAGCCGCCGGGCGACTGATCGACGGCGAGCGACTGCCGCCGGAACGGGATATGGCGGAAGATCTTGGAATCTCGATCGGCACCCTGCGCAAGGCCTTGGCGGACCTTACGCAAAAAGGCCTACTTGAGCGGATTCAGGGTTCGGGAAACTACATACGCCAGGGTGGCACTGGCGAAAGCATCTACGCCATGTTCCGGTTGGAACTTCTTACAGGCGGCGGCCTGCCGCGTGCGGATATTCTGGATGTGGAGCGCTTGCAGAAACCGGACGACCTACCCGCCTTCGGCACAAGCGGCGAGGGTACCCGTATCCGTCGTCTCAGATATCTCAACGACGTGATGATCGCAGTCGAGGAAATCTGGCTCGACGGGGATTCGGGCTTCGTGAAACCGGAGCTCCTGTCCGATTCGCTTTACCGCTTTTACCAGAAGCAGCTCGGCTTCTGGATCATTCGGGCGGAAGACCGGGTCACCATCGGGCAAGTACCCGGCTGGTCGCCGAATGTCTTTGCCAAGGCCCCCGGAACGGTCACAGGGTTCATCGAACGGTTCAGTTGGGCGGACAAGCCGGCGCCGGTCGAGTATTCGCGGACCTGGTTCGACACCGACAGGGCCCACTACGTTCAGCGGCTGAAATAAGTGGCGGGAAACCGCTCTCAAGGAGGAACTTTTAGATGCCTGCAAAGGTAAGATACGGTGTGATCGGCTGCGGCATGATGGGGCAGGAGCACCTGCGCAACATTGCCCTTTTGCCCGACACGCAAGTGACGGTGATCTTCGAGCCGGATGCCGCGATGGCAGAGGCCGCCGCCGCATTCGCGCCCGATGCCAGATTTGTAGGGTCCGTGTCTCAGGTCCTGGAGGTCGAGGAACTGGACTGTCTCCTGATCGCCAGCCCGAGCCACTGTCACATGCCGCAGATGGAAGAGATCAGCCGCATACGGCCGCTGCCGCTGCTGGTGGAAAAGCCGCTCTTTACCGATCCGAAGGATCTTGCGGCGCTGGAGGACTTCAAGGCGACCTATCCGGCACCCGTCTGGGTGGCGATGGAATACCGCTATATGCCGCCTGTTGCGGCCTTGATCGAACAGGCCGAAGCGGTCACTGGTGGCGTTCGGATGCTGACCATCCGCGAGCATCGCTTTCCGTTTCTGCACAAAGTCGGCGCCTGGAACCGGTTCAACCGCTATTCCGGCGGCACTTTCGTCGAAAAGTGCTGCCACTTCTTCGATCTCATGCGCCTGATCATGAAATGCGAGCCGGTCAGGGTAATGGCCTCGGCCGGCCAGGACGCCAATCACAAGGACGAGATTTACGACGGCGAACGGCCGGATGTGCTCGACAACGGGTATGTGATCGTCGATTTCGAGAACGGCGCGAGGGCCATGCTGGAACTGTGCATGTTCGCCGAAGGCGCGCGCTACCAGGAAGAGGTGTCCGCGCTCGGTCCCGAGGGCAAGATCGAGGCTTTCGTGCCGGGGCCGGGCCGCTTCTGGCCCGCGAATCTCGGGGAACCGCCGGTGCCACTGCTGGTCATTTCACCGCGTGCCCCCAGGGGGCCGCGCCGCATCGAGATGCCGGTTGATCCTACGATCCTTGACGCGGGCGATCACAATGGCTCCACTTTCTTCCAGCATCAGGGGTTTGTCGCTGTCGTGCGCGGCGAGAAGGAGGTGCCGGATGTCACGCTGGACGACGGCCGCAGGTCCGTTGAAATGGGACTTGCCGCGCAACAGTCCGCACGAAGCGGCCAGGCGGTTGTGATGGGCTCGCAACGTCTTTCCTCGGTGGCTTGTTAATTCAGGCGATGTTTTCTCCAAGGTTATGCCGGCGTGACGGAAGTCACGCCGGTTTTTTGTGGTCCTCTGAAAAAACTCGAATAAGCCCCTGATGCCGAACGGCTTTGGTTGTGGCGATATGCTCGGTCAAATCAGGATCCATGTCCTGCGAAGCTCGCCTCACCTAGCGTCATGTGCTGGACATTTTTGCCGTGAACTGTGCAGGATAGCCGCAAGCGTCCGGTTGCGTCCGGGAGAGCCGGCAACTGGTTTGGCTCCGATTCGGCATCGGGCGCGGCAGTTCCGCCTGAAGGAGGGTGTGATGCGTAAGATTTTATCGGTTCTTTTATCTTCAATTTTGGTCGTTCAGCCGGTTTTCGTTCAAAGCGTGCTTGCAGCGCCTGCGGTGACGACCGCCAATGTGAATTTCCGCCAAGGGCCCGGCACCGGATTCGGTTCGCTGGGAACCGTACCGAGCGGCTCCCAGGTGGACATGCAGAACTGCGACGACACCGGCGCCTGGTGCTCCATCAGCTTCAACGGCCAGAACGGCTTTGTCAGCGGTCAGTACCTGCAGCTGTCCGAACCGGAACAGAACACCGGCTGGCCGCGGTCCTACCAGACCGGCAACGGCGCGACCCTTGTCCTCTACCAGCCGCAATTCACCGAGTGGGACAACTTCAAGACCCTGAAAGCCCTTGTTGCTGCCGAATATATCAAGGACAAGGACGCCAAGCCGGTGTTCGGTGTCATCGGTGTCAGCGGACAGACTGTGGCCGACACGGACGCGGGCGAGGTGGATGTCAGCCAGATCCAGGTGACGCAGCTCGACTTTTCCGCGCTCGACAGAGCCTCGCTCACCGATCTCACCCTGCAGGTCGGCAAGATCATGCCGACCGGCACGATCACCGTGAAGGAGGACCGGATCACCGCGGGTCTTGCCGAATACAAGCGCATGGACGACGTCGAGGGGCTAAATTCGGAAGCGCCGCCGATCTTCGTCTCCACCGAACCTGCCATCCTGGTCCAGACCGACGGAGCGCCGATCCTTGCGCCGGTCAAGGGTGACCAGGGCCTGAGTTTCGTGGTCAACACCAACTGGGACATCTTGAAGGTCGACGACACGTCGGAATTCTATCTGCGGGACGAAAAATCCTGGCTGACGACCAAGGACGTTTCCGCCGGTTGGCAGACGGTCGCCGACCTGCCGGATCTGATCAAGTCGCTGCCGGACGACGACAACTGGAAGGAAACCAGGGAAGCCATTCCGGGCGAACCGTTCCCCGACAACAAGCCTCCCAAGGTGATCTATTCCGACAAACCCGCCGAGATGATCGTTTTTGACGGCGACCCCAAACTGGAGCCGGTGGAAGGCACCGGTCTGGAATGGGCGTCCAATACAGATAGCGACGTCTTTTTCCTGAAATCCACCTCCACCTGGTACATTCTGGTGTCTGGTCGCTGGTTCAAGTCGGCCTCGCTCGACGGCCCTTGGGAATTCACCACGCCCGACCTGCCGTCCGATTTCCAGAACCTTCCGGACGACGCGCCTTACTATTCGGTCCGCTCTTCCGTCCCCGGGACCTCCGAAGCCGAACAGGCGCGGCTGAAGGCGAGCATTCCGACGACCGCCCGTGTCGAAGTGGGCTCCGTCAGCGCGGATGTCTCCTATGCCGGCGACCCGGAATTCACGCCGATCGACGGCACCTCCATGTCCTATGCCACCAACACCAACGATCAGGTGATCCAGGTCGGGGCGAAGTACTACGTTCTGCAGGATGGTATCTGGTTTGTCGGCGACAGCCCGCAAGGCCCGTTCCAGGTGGCGACCTCGGTGCCGGACGAGATCTATACGATCCCGCCCTCGTCACCGGTCTACAACACCACTTATGTACGCGTCTATGACAGCGAACCCGGGGCGGTCTGGTACGGCTACACGATGGGGTATCTCACCGGTTTCCTGGCCTGGGGCGTCTTTGTCTACGGCACCGGCTGGTATTACCGGCCGTGGTACCGGCCCGGCATCCGGCCGATCTACTTCCCGCGTCCCGTCACCTACGGCATCGGCGCTTTCTACAATCCGATCCGTGGAACCTACGGACGCTACGGCTACGCCTATGGTCCCTACCGCGGCATTGCTGGCGGCGGCATCTACAATCCGCGTACGGGGGGCTACATTCGCGGCGCTGCCATCAGCGGCCCACGCGGCAGCGCCGGTTTCATTACCGCCTATAACCCGCGTACCGGCAACCGCATCGTTGCCGGCGGTGCGAGAGGGATCTACGGGTCCTGGGGTGGCAAGGTGGTCACCGGCCCGCAATGGTCGCGCACCCAAGAAATTCAGGCCGGCGCGGTTAATCGCTGGAAAAAGGACGGGGCACCTGGCCAACTGTCAAATCTCGACCGGAGAAACGACGTCTTTGCGGGGAAGGACGGGTCCGTTTACCGCCGGGACGGCGAGAACTGGCAGAAGTTCGAAGGCGGCCGCTGGGGCGATGTCGACGCACCCTCACGCGAAGCCGTTCAGGACAGGCTCGGCAACATAGGTGCAGGCGCCGCGATAGGTGCCGGGACCGGAGCCGCCCTGGCCAATCGTCCGGCGGGCGACAAAGTCCAGAACCGGCCGAATGCGGGTCAATTGCCGAATGTGCAGCGGCCGGGGAACCTTCCTGCCGGTCAAAGACCTGCTGCACAAAAGCCGACCCAGAGACCGGCTGCACAGAAACCCGCCCAAAGGCCGGCGGCGCAAAAACCGGTTCAAAGGCCCGCGGCGGGGCAGGCAAAACGGCCGCAGGCTCCCGCGCATCTGAGCCAGGACCGGAAAGCTCGCTCGGCCGGCAACCGGGACGTCAACCGGCAGCGCAACGTCCAGCGGGCACAGCCGCGTCCGCAAAGGCAAGGTGGCGGCGGGGCTGTCCACCGGGGAGGCGGGCGCCGCCGCTAGAGCAATCTGCGTTCAGATGAACGCGAATAAGATGCTCTGACACTTTAGAAGCGATCAGCTTCTATATAGGCAGATCGCGGGCATCCGCGATCGCCTCCATGGTCATGTAGGACGTGACCGTGTCCAGGTCGACCTTCTCGATCAGGCGCTGATAGATCCGGTCGAAGGCATTCATGTCTTCGGCCACCACCTTCAGCATGTAGTCGTAGTCTCCCGCGATCCGGTAGAAATCGATCACATTCGGGATTGAAGATACCTCGGCGCGAAAGGTCTCCAGCCAGTCCTTGGAATGATGGCGCGTACGGATCATCACGAAAACCGTCAGCTTCAGCCCAAGCCGCTCGGGATTGAGCCGTACCGTGTGGCCTTCGATCAATCCGCCTTCATAAAGGGATTTCAGGCGCCGCCAGCAGGCGTTCTGAGAGAGCCCGACTCTGTCGGCAAGCTCGCGCTGCGACAGACGGGCATCGCGTTGCAGCGCCCGCAGAAGCGCCCGGTCAATATGATCGAATTTTTTCTCCATTTACGATCAAATGACACAACTTTGAAGAAATGACAATCGAATGAGGTGAGGAATTCTCCTTCCCAAGGGTCGTATGATCTGTCGCACGGCATACGGAGACTAGAATGACCCAAGAGAACGGCACCGCACTTGATCGTTTCAAGCAAAGCCTGGGCGAACCCGACCTCATCGCGCGCCTGCGCGCAGGCCTGATCGGCGAGGGGATCACCATCACCGGCCCCTTCGGGGATCGTGAGATGATCTACGCCGACTATGTCGCCTCCGGCCGGGCCTTGCGGCAGGTGGAGGAGTTCGTTCTGGAAGAGGTGCTGCCGGTCTATGCCAACAGCCATACGGAGGCTTCCTTCTGCGGCAGCATGATGACCCGCATGCGCGAAGCCGCGCGCGGCGAAATCGCTCGTGTTTGCGGCGCCGGCGACGATTATGCCACCGTCTTCTGCGGCTCCGGAGCAACTGCGGGCCTGAACCGGCTGGTTCACCTCCTGGGGGTGTCCGGTGCCGCGGCACGCGGCGAGACCCCGCTGGTGGTCATCGGGCCATATGAACATCACTCCGATATCCTGCCCTGGCGCGAAAGCGGAGCCGAAGTGATCGAAATCGGCGAGGCGGCCCGGGGTGGCCCCGATCTCGCCGAACTCGAAGCGGTTCTGAAGGAGGCTGGCGAAGGTCGCCTGATCGTCGGCGCGTTTTCGATGATGTCCAACGTCACCGGCATCGTGACGGACGACGAAGCCGTCACCTGTCTCCTGAAACGCTACGGCGCCCTGAGCGTCTGGGACTGTGCCGGTTCCGGGCCTTACCTTCCGGTTGACATGAAGGCCGGAACGCCAGTGCAGAAGGACGCCGTCGTCGTCTCTCCGCACAAGTTCATCGGCGGCCCGGGAGCCTCCGGTGTCATGATCGTGCGCAAGGATGCCGTCCGGCTGGACACGCCCGTGTTCCCGGGCGGTGGCACCGTCCGCTTCGTATCGCCCTGGTCGCATGACTACACCTCCAATATCGCGGCCCGCGAGGAAGCCGGTACCCCGAATGTCGTCGGCGATATCCGGTCGGCGCTTGTCTTCCTGGTGAAGGAAGCCATCGGGCAGGTGGAGATGGACGAGCGGAACGCCGCTTGGCGCCGCGAGGCCCTGAGCGTCTGGAAGGACAATCCGGCCATCGAAATTCTGGGAAACCCGGAGGCAGACCAAGTCCTGCCGGTGTTTTCCTTCCGCGTGCGCGATCTGGAACGCGGCGGCTACATTCACCAGCAGCTTGTCACCAGGATGCTGTCCGACCTCTACGGCATTCAGGCGCGCGGCGGTTGTGCCTGTGCGGGCCCCTATGCCCACCGGCTCCTTGGAATCGACGAGGAAGCGTCGAACGCCTTGCGCGCCGGCATACTTTCCGGTGAGGAACTCAGGAAACCGGGCTGGACGAGACTCAACTTTTCCGTTCTCATGACATCGGAGAAGGCTGACAGGATCGTTGCGGCCGTCGACGACCTTGCCCGCAATCCTTATCCGGCCGCGGACCACTATGCGTGCGACGAGAAGACGGCGCGGTTCAAGGCCATGCAAAGCGCCGCTTGAAGCAAGCGGACACTCCTGAAGGAAACTGAGCGCGAATGTGCCGTTGGGCTGCCTGGAGCGGAGCTCCCAAATATCTGGAAGAAGTGATCTGCGATCCGGAGCACTCGCTCATCGACCAGAGCCGCAATGCCTTGTCCTGCAAGACGTCCGTGAACGCGGATGGTTTCGGGGTCGCCTGGTACGGCGACCGGGAAACGCCCTGCCTCTACAAGGACGTGCGCCCGGCCTGGTCGGACCCCAACCTGCTGCAGATCGCCCGGCACATCCGCTCGGGCCACTTCCTGGCGCATGTGCGCGCCTCGACCGGTACGGCCACCACCCGCGACAACTGCCATCCCTTCACACATGAGCGTTGGACGTTCATGCACAACGGCCAGATCGGCGGCTACGACAAGGTGCGCAGGCGGTTCGACAATATCATTCCGGACGATCTCTACCAGGACCGTACAGGGGGAACCGACAGCGAGAGCCTGTTCCTGGTAGCGGTCTCCTACGGACTGAAGCAGGCCCCGCGCGCGGCCATGGCACGTGCGGTCTTCGAGGCCGAAACGCTTTCCAGAAGATCCGGGGCAACCCCTCATATGCGGTTCGCCGCCGGCTGGTCGGACGGTGAAACGCTTTATGCCGCCCGCTATGCCTCCGACGATCATGCGCCGACGCTTTACTACCGGCAATTCGTTGACGGCGTGATGGTCGTCTCCGAGCCTCTCGACAAGGCCCGCGATTGCTGGAAGGAAGTGCCCCAGGGCCACATGATCGAAGTCCGCGAGGGCTGCATCACGGAAACGGCTTTCCTGAACGACGAGACCCTGGTGGAAGCCTGAAGTCTCTCGCTCCGAAAGCCGGTTGCGTGCCCCTCGCTCCTCAGCCGGCAGAATCTGTACGCGCCGGTGTCACGTGCGGAATGGTCTCGAAGAGATCGGTTTCCTTGTAATATTCCAGATCAAGCTGCCGCGCTTCGTCCTGGCGGGAGAAGACCACTCTTGCAGCGTCTTCAAGAAGCTCCTTCAACGGTTTGCGGACCGGGAGACGTTCATTGATCTTATGACCCAGGATTTCCATCACATCGATCGTGACCGGCAAAACATATTCGCCCGCGTCCTGGTATCCGGTCATGAGTTCCCGGTCGAAGCGGTCTTCGTCCCAGTGAGAGAGCGCGGTGCCCGGGCCGCCGTCGAGCTCGACTTCCATCAGTTCGAGCGATCGCAGCTTGCTGACGGCGGTTGATTTGAACCTGCCGGTGTTTTCGTGGAACAGCTTTCGCCAGGTGTCCCACCCGATGCCGAGGGTGTGGCCGATTTCGTGAATGATCGTTCCCGCGATCTCGTCATCCGTGAACCGGCCCAGGAACCGGGTGTTGAATTCGACCTTGCCGTAATGCACGCCGTCCTTGTCGTAAGGCATATAGGCGCGCGCGATCGTGTTGCCGAACTGGGTGAAG
>JBNKGB010000067.1:0-25361 GCA_050289605.1 Roseibium sp.
AGCGATGATCGCTGCGGCCACGGTGACTGAGGCGGCCATCAGCGTCGTGCGCAGGATGATGTCGAAATTCGCTGGTCGCAGCAGTTCGGCATAGGTCTTCAACGTAAATTCGTAATTGATGAGGCCCGAGAACTCGTCGATGGAAAAGAAGCTCTGGACCAGAAGGGCGAACAGCGATCCGAGATAGATGACGCCGAGCCACAGCAGTGGCGGTCCGAGCAGCACCGCAAGCAACGCGGACGGGCGGCGCCAGAAAAGGTCCGACAGCCGGGCCAGCGGGCTGCCGCCGGCCGGCAGGATTGCCGGTGCGGCCGTATTCATTCCCCGCTCTCCATGTAATGCAGCGCCTCCGCGGACCAGGACACGCGGGTCGCGGTTCCGGTCTTCGGGGCTGAGTGGTCCGCCGGCACGACGGCGGCAAGCCGCAGGCCCTCGACGTCAAGGGCAAGACGTGTCACGGCACCGGAATAGCTTGTCGACAGGACCGTTGCCGGCAGCCCATCCTCGCAGCCAACCCGGATTGCTTCCGGCCGGAGGCTCGCCCAGCTCTTTTTTCCGGTCAGCTTTCCCGCGGCATCGGGATCCAGCACGTTGGAGGATCCGACGAAGTCGGCCACGAAGCGGCTGTTGGGCCGCCGGTAGATCTCCTCCGGCGTGCCGCTCTGGCGGATCCGGCCCTTGTCGAACACGGCGATCCGGTCCGCCATGGACAGGGCCTCGCCCTGGTCGTGGGTGACGAATATGAAGGTGATGCCGAGCGTCTGCTGCAGGGACTTCAGTTCCTCCTGCATCTGTTCGCGCAGCTTGAGGTCCAGTGCGCCGAGCGGCTCGTCGAGAAGCAGGACCTTTGGCTTGTTGACGATGGCGCGGGCGAGCGCCACGCGTTGGCGCTGACCGCCGGAAAGCGCGCTCGGCGGCCGGTCGCCGTAGCCCGGCAGGCGCACCAGGTCCAACGCCTCGTCGGCAGCCCGGTAGCGCTCCGCCTTGCCCGCTCCACGGATCATCAGCCCGTAGGCGACATTGTCCCGGACGCTCATGTGCGGAAAGAGCGCATAGTCCTGAAAGACCGTGTTGACGTTGCGCCGGTAGGGCGGAACGCCCTCGGCGGTCTCGCCGAAGATCTCGATGTGGCCGGAAGTCGGCTGTTCGAAGCCTGCGATCAGGCGCAGGCTGGTGGTCTTGCCGGAGCCGGAAGGGCCGAGCATGGCGAAGAATTCGCCTTCCCGGACATCGAGGTAGACACCGTCGACCGCCCGCACCGTGCCGTAGTGACGGCAGACATTTGAAAAAAGTACAGCTGATTGCATTTCGCACTCGATCCTGCCGCCAGCCGGAAATCCGGTTGGCGGCCTGTCGTCGTTTGGGGTCGGAATCTGGGGCTCAGCGCCCGCCGATCACGCCGATGTAATCGGAAACCCAGCGATAGTAGGGCACGCACTGTCCCTGGCTCTCGCACTTGGAGACCGGCGTGGTCCAGAACTTGATCTTCTCGAAGTCCTGAAGGCCGTTGGCGGCGCAGCCCTCAGCCGTCTGCAGGCCACTGCCGTCGGTGCAGGCCTCGGGAACCGAAGGCACCGCGCCGAACCAGACCGACAGATCGCTCTGGAGATTGGACGAGAGCGTGTGCTCCATCCACAGATAGGAGCAGGTCGGATTTGCCGCTTCGGCATGCATCATGGTGGTGTCGGCCCAGCCGGTTGCACCTTCTTCCGGGATTGTCGAGCCGATCGGCTGCTTTTCACCCTGCAGGAGACCGACCTGGAACGGCCAGGAACCGGAAGCGACGATGCCTTCGTTCTTGAAGTCGTCGATCTGGATGAAGGCGTCGTGCCAGTAACGGGAGACGAGTTTGCGCTGCTGGCGGAGCAGCTCGAGCGCGGCGGCGTACTGGTCCTCGTTCAGTTCGTACGGGCTCTTGATGCCGAGTTCCGGTTTGTGCGTCATCAGGTAGTTGGCGGCATCCGCAATATGGATCGGGCCGTCATAAGCCTGGACGCGGCCGGCGTTTGACTTGCCGTCGGCAAGCGTCATTTCCTCGAAGACGACATTCCAGCTCTTCGGTGCTTCCTTGAAGACGTCCGTGTTGTACATCAGGACGTTCGGGCCCCACATGTAGGGCGTGCCATAGTGGGTGCCGTCCACCGTGTGCCAGGGCGCATTCTTCAGCCGGTCATCGATTTTCGACCAGCTCGGAATGAGATCGGTGTTGACGGGCTGGACGCGCTTGCCGGCGATCAGGCGCAGCGACGCGTCGCCGGAGGCGGTGACGAGGTCGAAACCGCCCTCGTTCATCAGCGCGACCATTTCGTCGGACGTATTGGCGGTCTTGACCTGAACCTTACAGCTGGTCTTTTCCTCGAATTTGGTGACCCAGTCGTAGTCCTTGTCGGTTTCACCGCGTTCGATATAGCCCGGCCAAGCCACGATGTTGACCTGGCCTTCCGGCTCGCCGAGCTGGGTGAGCATGTCGGCAGCCTGAACGCTCGCGCTTTGCGCGGCGAGAATGGACAGGACCGAACAGCACGAGAACAGTTTTTTCATTTGCAAGCCTTCCCCTCAGAATGGATTGCTCAATTGCTGCTTCTGAAATGAGCGGCTTGAAGCATGCGCCCGAGGGTTGGCGTTCGCAATTTCATAAATCAGAAAGCATCTATCGGTAGAACCGATAGCTTGTGATCACAAGCAGCCAACGCTAGCGATTGCGCAGCATCCGGTGCGCTTTGGCGATGTTGATGAAATTCAAGGTGGTCTGCTTGGGCGCGGAACCTTTGCGCCAGACAATCCCGACCTGAACCACCGGCAGCGTCCCGGAAACGTCACGGGATTCAATGCGATCACCTTCGAGCGACCACGGCCGGTAAACGAGGTCCGGCAGAATGGCAATGCCTGCTCCAGTAGCAACGAGACTGCGAACCGCCTCCACCGAACGTGTGCGGAAGGCAACCGGCGGACGCGACCCGAGCGCACCGAGGAGCTTGGCGGTCGCCTCCTCGATTTCGTCCACGGTCAGCATGATCAGCGGTTCTTCGGAAATATCGTCGAGCGCGATGCTGTCGGGTGTCTCAAGCCGGTGTCCCAGCGGCAGCCACAGGCGATAGGGCGAGACTTCCAGGATTTCGGACTGAAGCGCCATCCGGTCGCGCAGGTTGGAAACCACCATGACGGCGACATCCAGTTCTCCACCGATCAGAAGGTGCTCCAGATATTCGCCGCTGTCCTCCATCGCCGTCACCTCGACGGCCGGATAGGCCCGGCGGAAACGGGCCAGGATATCGGACAGGACATAACCGGCCACCAGTGAGGTGACGCCAAGATGGAGAGTTCCCGTTGCTTCGTCCTGCTGCTGATCGAAGGCCCGGCGCGCGTCGGCGACATTCGACAGGATCTCGGTGGCATGACGCAGGAACTGATGCCCCTTGTGGGTGATGTTGAGGCCTCGCGAGTGACGGTCGAACAGGATTACGCCGAGGTCGCTTTCCAGGTCCTTGATGGCCTCGGTCACGGACGACTGCGACACGTTGTGGGACTGCGCGGCCCCGGAAATGGAGCCCTTTTCCGCGGCGGCCACGAAATACTGCAATTGCCGGATGGTGAAGGACATGAACAGGAACGCTCGACGGTTGGACAGGCGGCAGCTCAGGAACGGCCCGGCGGACGTGTTGGAGCGGGCATCCCGGGGAGCGATCCGGAACCAGGAAATCTGGGACGTCGCACGTTAGACCACTTCCATTCCGTTTTGAAGCATCCGGGAACCTGCCGCACCAGCGGCCGGAGGAATCCCGGACGATCACGACTTGTGCCGCCGGAAAAATGGTATACCATTTTGGGGCGACGGAAATCCCCGGAACAGCACCGGCGCTTCCGTCCGCGCCCTCGGCTCCGGCCAGGGGCCGCCGTCCTGCGGTAGGCACCCACGGCATTTTCCCGCCGAAAACCCTTCCCGACCTGCCGGACCGGCAGGACCCGGCAGCATTTGACCTGAAGAAAAGGATCTGGAGATGAGCCAACCCGTCATCGGTTTTATCGGCCTTGGCTATATGGGCCACGGCATGGCCAAGAACCTGCTCGGCGCCGGCTACCCGCTGATCGTGAAGGGACACCGGAACCGTGTTCCCGTCGACAACCTGATTGCCCTGGGGGCGGAGGAAGCCGACAGTCCGGCTGACATGGCGCGGCGATGCGACATCATCCACCTGTGCCTGTCGAATTCGGCACAGGTCGAGGCGGTGTTCAGGGGGCCGGACGGCCTCCTGGAGGGCGTCAGGTCCGGCGCCGTCGTTATCGACACCAGCACCTCGGACCCGACCTCGACGCTGGCCCTTGCCTCGGAGCTCGCCGCCCGCGGCGCGACGTTGGTCGACGCGCCCCTCGGACGGACCCCCAAGGAAGCGGAGGAGGGCACGCTGGACACGATGGTCGGCTGCGACGAGGAGCTGTTCGAACGGCTGCTGCCGGTGATCCGGTGCTGGGCCGGCAACATCAACCGGGTCGGACCGACGGGCGCCGGGCACAAGATGAAGCTTCTGATGAACTTCATCTCGATGGGCTATGCGGCGCTCTACTCCGAAGCGACGGTCCTGGGCGCCAAGGTCGGCCTGCCGCCGCAGGAGGTTCGTCGGGTCATCGGTTCGTCCCGGCTGGCCAACGGCTTCTTCGACACCTTCATGAACTATGTCTGCGACAGGAACCGGGACGCGCACAAGTTCACCATCGCCAATGCCTCCAAGGACCTGCGCTATCTGAACGCCATGGCGGCCGAGGCCGGCGTGATGAACGTCATCGCGGGACCCGCGCGGCAGTATTTCGTGCATGCTGAAGCCACGGGCCACGCCGGCGACTACGTGCCGATGCTCAGCGACCATGTCGCGGCGCTGAACGGCGTCGACCTCGCCGAAGAGGTAAAGAAAGGAAGCTGAATTCAGCTCCTGCTCTCCGGAAGGGGCAGGGGAGGCGGCCGCAGGGCCGCCTCCTTTTTGCATCATGCCGCTAGAACAGCAGCGTCACGATCGGCGGCCACAGCAAAAGCACCGCCAGGGCCAGAAGCTGGATGCCGATGAAGGGCAGGAACCCCCGGAAGATGTCCGTCAGCGAGATATGGGCCGGGGCGACGGATTTCAGATAGAACGCCGCCGGTCCGAAGGGGGGCGACAGGAAGCTCACCTGCATGTTCATGCAGAAGACGACCCCGAACCAGATCGCGACGTAGCGCGGCTCGAGTGTCCCGAAAACGCCGAGTTCGGCGACCGGAAGCTTGAGCACGATGGGCAGGAACACGGGCATGATCAGAAGCACGATCCCGACCCAGTCCATGAACATGCCCATGACCAGGAAGATCAGCATCATCACGAGGATGATCCCCATGGTCGGAAGTTCCGCGCCGATGATCAGGTTGGCCACATAGTTCGGCCCGCCGGAAAGCGTATAGGCGGCGGCAAGAGACGCTGCCCCGATCGTCACCCAGATGATCGTGCCGGTCGACTTGAGCGTCCGCATCAGGCTGTCCCAGACGATCTCGAAACTCATCTCGCGCCGGAACAGTCCGATCACGAAGACCGCGATGACGCCCATGCCGGCTGCTTCCGTGATGCCGGTGATGCCGCCGTAGATGGACCCGAGCACAACCCCGATGACAACGGTGGGAGCGATCAGGCCCTTCCCCATCTGCCAGCCCGTTTTCGTGCGTTCCCGTCCGACCACGAAGAAGATGATCAGGCAGGCCACCACGAAGACGCCGACAATCCAGGGAATGTCGCTGACCATGCCGAGGGGAATCGGATCGACGCCTTCGACGATCTCGTTGGCGCCGGTCGCGGTAAAGAACAGCGCCCTTATCAGCAACGCGCCGCAAATCCAAAGGGAAAAGCGCGACAGGAAGCCGACGAACATCAGCGCCTTTTCCCATCCCGGAGGGTCCTCAGGATCCGGCTCGGGCAGGGGGGCCTGCTCGGGGTCGAGCCGGGTCCTCAGGACGATATAGAGGATGAAGAAGCTCGCCAGCATGAAGCCGGGAAGGAAGGAGGCCGTGAACAGGCCCTTGATCGAGGTCTCCGTCACCAGCCCGTACATGATCAGCACGATCGAGGGCGGGATCATCGTTCCCAGTGTGCCGCTGGCGCAGATGGTGCCGATGGCAAGGTTCTGGTTGTAGCCCAGCCGAAGCATCTGCGGCAGGGCGATCAGGCCGAGCAGAACGACTTCTCCGCCGATGATGCCCGACATCGCCGCCATGATGACCGCCATCAGGGACGTCACGATGGCAATGCCGCCCCGGGTGCGGCTAAGCCAGACGTTAAGCGAGGAATACATGTGGCGGGCGACACCGGATCGCTCCAGCAACGCCGCCATGAATATGAAGAGCGGCACCGATATCAGCACATAATTGGTCATCTGCCGGTAGATCGCCTGCGCCAGTACGGACAGGGGGCCGCGCCCGAAATCCCGGAACAGGAGTTCGGGACCGAATTTCATAACCAGCGTCGCAACCGCCAGGAAGGCCGACGCGAAACCGAGCGGCATGCCGATGGCGAGCAGGACGAACATGCCGATCAGCAGGATCAGCGACAGCGTGCCGATGTCGGAGACCTTCATCCAGCCCAGGCTTGCGAGCAGATCCATGTTATTTGGTCTCCAGCGTGCGGCGGATGTTCTCGATCTCCGTTTCGTCGATTTCATCCAGCGGGGAGTGATGTTCGGGGGGGATGTTCCAGTCGGCGATGAGGTTCGACAGCGACTGCAGCGCGACGAGCACGATGATGCCGAGGATCGCGGGCTTGATGGTGCCCGGGATCGGCGGGTTCCATGCCGTCCCGAAGGCCTCCCAGCGCAACAGTTTCGTCCAGGCCTCGGTGAAGCCACCCCATACCAGCGCCGCCGCGAAAACCCAGATCAGCAGGACCGAAACGCAGTCGGCGGCCTTCTGAGCCCAACGGGGCATGATGTCGTAGATGATGTAGATACGGATGTGGCTGCGCTGCTGCATGGCGTATAGCCCGGCGAGCAGGAAGATGAAGCCCGCCATCCACAGCGAGAATTCATTGGCCCAGAGCGTCGGCTTCTCGAAGACGTAGCGGGCGACGACCTCGTAGAACATCACGATCACCACGAAGACGATGCCGAGCATCGCCAGCCGGCTGCAGACCAGCGAAAAGATGTCCGCAAATCCGCGGGGCGGCGGCTCTATCTGTCCGACGGTGTCCGACAGGAAGAGCGAGGTGAAAAAGAGTGCGAACAAAAGCGCGTAAAGCGCGACCTTGACGGAAACGAGATCACCCGGCCGCAGCATCTCCTGCATGCCGATGTCCGAGCCCAGAAACACCGCTCCGAAGACGAGCCAGCCGCAACTCAGCGCCGCCAGGCCCACGAAAAAGAGCATCGCCTTTCGCACCGGACCGCGCATCGGTCCGAGCCAGACGCTTTTCTTCTGCATGCATCCCTCCTCTGGTCGCCCCACACGACCTGTCCTGCAGACTGAACCACCGGCGGCTCCGGACGGGATCCGCCGGTGGTTCAAACGGTATCAGGGATTATCAGTTCGCCAAACCCTGCGACTTGAGATAGGCGGTGTGCGAGGTGACAAGCGCCTTGGCTTCGTCCGTCGTTGCGAATTCAGGCCAGGTCGAGACCGCTGCCGCACGGAAGGCGGCACGATCCTCCGGGCTGAAGTCGTGCAGGACCACGCCTTCGGCGCGCAGTTCGGCAGCGGCCTTGTTGTTCTCGTATTCCGCCGTCAGGGCCTGCTGGAGGGCAAGCTTCTGCATCGCGGTGTCGAGGATGCGGCGGTGATGCTCAGGCATGTTGTCCCAGACGTCCTTGTTGCAGGCCAGATGGTCCGAGGGCATCGAATGGAAGCCCGGGTAGGTGGCGTGCTTGACAATATCGTAGAGGCCCATGCCCTTGTTGTTAGCCAGGATCGAGGCGTCGGCTCCTTCGATGATGCCGGACTCGAGCGAGGTAAAGACCTCGGTGAAGTCCATCACGATCGGCGAAGCGCCCAGTTTTTCGAAAATCTTGGTTTCCATGCCCGGAGGCGAACGGAATTTCCAGTCCTTGAAATCAGCGACGCCATTGATCGGTTTGGTGGAAGCGAGCGACTCCTGCCCGACCACCCACCAGCCGACAAGCTGCATGCCATACTGGTTGTAGAGCTTTTGCGCAGCATCGTAGCCGCCGCCTTTGTAGAGCCATCCAAGCTGCTGATACGGCGTGTCGTAGCCGCCCATAATGTCGCCGACGAACTGGAAGGCCGGGTTCTTGCCCGTCTGGTAGGCTCCGCCCGTCATGTCGCAATCCAGAATGCCGCTGACGGCGGCGTCGAAGGTTTCCACCGAGGCGACGACCGAAGACGAATAGAACATCTCGATCGTGATCTCGCCGTTCGACATCACCTGAACGTCGTCGACGAACTGCGCCGCGTTTTTGCCCGAAATGGTCTCCGGACCGTAGTGGGTCTGGATCCTCAGATGGGTTTCCTCAGCCGTTGCGGGCATCGCCATCAGTGCCGTCGCGGCCACCGCTGTGAGTAGCGCCTTAACTTTCATCCTAATTCCTCCCTTTTCAGCCCGGTGGGCATGATTTGGTATACCAAACCACAGGCAGGCTAGCGAAATCTACCTAGACAATCAACGAGTTTTGGTATACCAAACGCGACTAAATCGGGCTTATCTATCGGGAAGGGCCGTGCCGGGTTGTGCGAACGACTGGCGCGGAACAGTTTCCTGTGGCCTGTCGGAGCGGTCGAAAATGTCGGAACCTATTCTGGCCGAGGAAATTGCAGCACGGCTACGCCGGGAAATTCTCCGTGGCAATCTGCCTCCGGGCGCCCCGATCAAGGAGCGGGACAATGCCGCCGAAATGGGGGTGAGCCGGACACCCATGCGGGAAGCCATCCGCATGCTGGCCAAGGACGGCCTGGTCGTGCTGAGGCCTTCCCGCAGTCCGATCGTCGCCCGTCCGAGCTTCAGGGAAATCGCCGACCAGGTGTTCGTGCTTCTGGCGCTTGAACGGCTCTGCGCGGAACTGGCTTGCGTCAATGCCACCGTGGAGGATCTGGAGATCCTGGAGGCGATCAACCGGCGCATGGCGGACAGCTACGACCATCTCGACCCGCTCGACTTCTTCGAGATCGACATGGAATTTCACATGACGATCGCCAGGGCATCGCACAATACGGCGCTGGCGGAGACCCACAGGGCCTTTCTGGCACGTTTGTGGCGAGCAAGGTTCCTGTCGGCGATCCAACGGCGAAACCGGGACCGGGTGATCGGACATCACTCTTCCATTCTGATGGCGCTCAAGTCCCGGGACGTCAAGGCCGCCAGCAAGGCCATCAACCGTCACCTCGGCAACCTTGCCGAAGACATTCGACCGGTGATCGAGGAAGAAGAGGCGCGGCAGGCAAGCTGAAATCCGTACGCCCGGCCCCAGCCAGTCCGAAGGAACCGGTCAGACTTCGACGTCCTTGCCCATCATGCGCAATACGGCGTCATCTTTCAGGATGACCTGATGCCTGAAGGCGCCGAAAAGATGCAGCAGCAAGCCGAGCGTGAAGGCGAGGGCGCCGAGCCAGAAGAGCGCCATCAGGCTGAACGCCGCGACGGGGCCTATCGGCCAGATCCGCGGAAACGTCAGGCCAAGGACCCGGAACGCTTCGCCTTCGGCCGAAAGCGCCGCCCAGAGTATCAGCGGCAGGACCACGCCGGCGAGCAGGAGGCCGAAAGCGACGCAGCGGCCGACGATCACCTCCACCGGCTTGGCGCCTCCGAGCGGCATCGGGTGATATTGCTTCAGCCGCCAGTACATGCGGAACGAGAACAGAAGCGCGGACACGAAGCCGAGCGTCGTCAGCAGTTCAAGCCGTGCCGGATCAGGTTCAGCCTCGCCGGCCAGGGTCGCCAGGGACAGGATCAGAAAGCCCGGCAAGACGAAGACTCCTGTCCAGTGACAGACAATCGTGACCATGCCGAAGCCGAGGCCGGTATCTCCAAGTTTCATCTGTCCGCCTTGTTCACTGTTTGAAACCGCACAGATTTTATCGATCCAAGCCTTCACGTATAGACAGTAAATTTTGATAGTTTCCATCTCTAGAACAGAACAAAAAATGGTCAGCCAAACGGTTTCGCCGCTCCGGTGCCGGGACTGCGTCCCTCGTAGACGAGATCCATGAACACATTTACGGCGCCATTACCGGGGGCGGTTTCGTTTCGAACCGCGAGCGTGTCGATAAACCGGTCCTGATCGGCAAGTTCGTGCAGGTTCAAAAGGCCCAGGTGCCGGCTGTCGGCGACGACAGATCTGGGAAGCAGCGTCACGCCGACCCCCGAGGCGACGCAGCCGAGAATGCCTTCCAGGGTCCCGAGTTCGATGACATCGTTCGGTGCGTAACCCGACCGGCGCATCCAGTTCTGCGCATATGCGCGGTAGGAACAGCCGGGCTTGAACACGATGAGAGGCATTGCGCCGACCTCTTCAGGGCCGGAAACGCTCCTGTCCGTCGCAAGCACCATTTCCTCGGAAAAGGCAATTTGAGCCTTGAGGTGTGGGTGACGGAACTGCCCGCCAATAAAGGCAATATCGATCTTGTGTTCGAGCAGGAGCCCGACCAGCTCGTCCGTCGGGCCGGAATGCAACCCGAACCGGACAAGAGGATTTTCACGCCGGAACCGTGACAGGAGCGCGGGAAGCCGGATTGCCAGGGTCGACTCCATACTGCCGATCCTGAGCAGCCTCGCTTCGCCGGCGAAATCTGCAAGCGAGGCGGCGGCCCTGGTTTCCGCATCGACCACCGCCTTGGCATGGTCGAGGAAATAGGTACCGGCCGGCGTGAGGGTCATGCCGTTTCGCCCGCGCGTGAAGAGTTCGACGCCAACCTCCTCTTCAAGCGCCTTGATGCGCGAGGTCACATTGGACTGGACGCAGTGCAGCCGTTCGGACGCCCTGGACACCGTCCCGAGTTCGGCCACGGCCAGGAAGGTTTTCAGGGACCGGATCTCCACCAGTATTCTCCCATCGTTCTGAAAAAGAGATGCTTAGCTTCAAATAACATCATTTTACAGGGTGGAAAAGATTGGTCTACATGGACCTGAATATGGAGGCAACCATGGCGTCTGAAAGCGAAATCGGTAGTCCGGGCACGGATCCCGGCAGTCTTTGGACCGCTGACCGCGGTCCGTATCTGTCCACGAAGGCGTCCGACCTGTGCGGCATCCGCTTGCCTGTGTTCCAGGCCGGCATGGCGGGCCTGTCGGGGCCGGACCTGGTGGCGGCGGTCAGCGAGGCCGGCGGTCTGGGGCACTTGGGCGGATTGCGCGTGCCACCCAGGGTGCTGCGGAACTGGATCCATGAAACGAGAAAACTCACGGACCGGCCGTTCGGCGTGAACCTGGTGCCGCAATATGGTGGCCCGGAGGTCTTCGAGGCTTCCTTCAAGGTCGTACTTGAAGAAAAACCCAAGGTCCTCTCCCTCTTTTACGGGGACTTCGAGGAGACGATCCCGCGCGCGAAGGAGGCGGGTATTGTCACGGCAGTGCAGGTCGGATCGGTCAGGGAGGCGCGCAAGGCGATCCGGGACGGCGCCGACATGCTGATCGCGCAAGGGATCGAATCCGGCGGCCACATCCGTGGCCGGGTCGGGCTGATGGCCCTTCTTCCGGCGGTGGTGGATGTTGCCGAAGGACGGCCGGTGATCGCGGCCGGATCGATCAGCGAAAGCCGGGCGGTACGTGCCGCAAGATGTCTCGGCGCGGAAGGCATCTGGTGCGGTACCGTATTCCTGACGTGTCTCGAATGCGACACCAACGAGGCCTACAAGCAGAAGCTGATCGAGGCGGACACCGACGCGCCGAAGTTCCTGACCGGTTATTCCTACGGCTGGAAATACGGCACGCCCCACCGCGCGATCCCGGGTCCAGGGGGCTGGAACCTGTTCCGCTTCATGGGCGGAGGCCTGCGCAGGGTCGACAGCCCGAAGATGGCGGACAAGCTGAGCCTTTATGCCGGCCAGGGTGTCGGTTTCGTCAATGAACGGACCAGCGCAAGGGACGTCGTTTCAAAACTTGCCGAGGGATTTCGCAAGGGATCCAATATTGACGCCGTTCTGGGTGTCAGCGACTGAAACGAAGCCATCAGTTGTATCAACAACTGGGCATCGAGGCGATCGAGATGGAAACATGCCGGCCGGGTTCAGAAACTGAGCCCGGCCGGATTGCACAGGTCCGGATTATGCCGTTTCGGATCGTGCCGAAAGCAGACCCACACCCCTTGCGGAAGCCGTTCCGAACAGCGTTCCGATAGCCATGGAAACCACGACGAGGGGGAGCACGTTGTCAAAACCTGCTGACAGCAGGGCCTCATGAGCAAAGGCGTTGGGGGTTTGGCTGAGATAGGCAAATGTCGTGGCATATCCGAAGACAATGCCGGGAACGAACCCGAGAGCCGAAATCTGCGAGGCGAGCACGAAGAAGACGATGCTCAAGGCGACGAGAATTCCCACCCAGACCGGGCCAGGCAGCCCCGGGATGGGATTGACGAGGGCAAGCACCGCAACGGCCCAGGCCACGAGGGAACCGAACGAATTGCAGGCGATGTTGAGCGTGATTGCCTTGTTGTCGCCGCCTGCCGCGAAAAACGAGGCCCAGGCCGTGAACACCCCCCACAACAGGATCGTGCCCACGGAAAGAACCGACCATGTGGCGATACCGCCAAAGAACCCGACACTGATTGCCATTGCCATTATTTTGGACATTGCTTTCCCTCCGGTTGACGCCGGAAAGCCCGGCGCTGGTCTTGCGTAGAAGGAGCAGGAAATGATCTATGCGCCTGCTTCCCTGCTCCTGGCATGCGATTGGACCGCAGCCTGAATTTCAGGCGCGAAGTCCGCTCAGGCGTATCTCCAGTCCACCGAAGCCTCGAAGGCGGCCGCGGCCTGGTAGATCTTGCTTTCCTGGTAATCGCCGGCAGCGATGGAAAGACCGACAGGCAAGCCCTCGCTCATGCCGCAGGGAATGGACATCGCGGGATGGCCTGTCACGTCGTACTGTGCGGTTGCGCCCAGCATTTCCCAGGATCTTGATACGACTTCCGAGATGGGAGCGTCGGACCTCGGCAGCTTGGTTGCCTTCATCGCAACGGTTGGCGTTAGGATGACATCGTAGGCTGCGAAAGCCCGGTCGTAGATCGTCTTCATGCGTCGCGCGATGTTCTGAGCCTTGCCGTAAAAGGCGCCGCGATAGCGGGTCTGCATGTAGCGGCCGACAAGCATTGCGATGGTAAGCGTCTTTGACAGATCGTCGGCTTTCTGCCGCCACCCCGCATGCGCTTCCATGAGCGCGACGTCGTACAGTCCTTTCCAGTTGTAGCCCATGCCGTTGCCGAACATCATTTGAACGGCAAGACCTTCCATGCCGATCGGCCCCCAGAGCGCGGCGAGTTGGGGATGCTCGGGGATGGAGACCTCCTCTACGTCTGCTCCAAGCTCCCGGTAGCGCTCCCCGGCGGCCCGCACCTTTTCGGCGACACCTCCTTCCAGGAGGGGGACCTCGAAGCCTTCCTTCAGGATGCCTATCTTCATTCCGCGCACGCCGCGATCGAGCGCCTCGGTATATGTTTCGGTCTTGGGCGAATACTGCCGCGGGTCGAGGCCGTCGGCGCCGGCGAGCACTTCCAGCATCAACGCGTTGTCGCGCACGTTGCCGGTGATCGGTCCCGTGTGGTCCACCGTCATTTCGATGGGCATCACCCCCGTATAGGGAACGAGCCCATAGGTGGCCTTCATTCCATAGACACCGCAAAGGCCGCGGGAACCCGGATGGAGCCGCCCTGGTCGCCTCCGATCGCCAGATCGACCTCTCCCTTCGACACGAGTGCGGCGCTGCCGGAGGACGAACCGCCGGCGGAATAACCGTATTTGTGGGGATTGTGCACGGGTGCCGGGTCAGAGGAATGACTGCCCGCCGACAGACAAAACTGTTCGCATGTCGACTTGCCAAGAATGGTGGCACCTGCGTCCAGAAGCCGGGTCACGATCGTTGCATCAAAGTTGGGAACGAAGCCCTCAAGGGTCGACGATCCATTCATCATCGGCACTCCGGCCACTGCGACATTGTCCTTGATGACGACGGTCTTGCCCGAAAGCTTTCCCTCCGGCGCGCCCTTGATCTCACTCTTGTAGTACCAGGCGTTGAGTTCGTTTTCTTCCGGCGAGGGCCGGAAACCCGGCGTTCTTGGATATTTTACCTCCGGAATGTTGTCCGGCATTTCATCGACCAGGTCATAGGGATCGAAGCTGGCCTGCATGACGGCAAGATATTCCGCTGCCTTGTCTTCAGACATGGTCATGCCAAGTTCGGAGGCGATCTCGATTATCTGCCGCACGTTCGGTCTGTTGATTGCCATCTTTTTTCCTTTCCCCGGGAGGCCTCTTGGTCAAATCGGGCGCAGCTCGCCTGTCTCGCGGCGATTTAATATGAAAACGCGATATATGAAAGCGCTACTATATGGATGTGCTCCGACCACGCTTGACCGCTCAGGCGCGGGTTTCAAACCGGGCGCCGTCTTTGACGATGTGTTGAGTAACGGGTCGTCAGGCCAAGACGTCCCGGCCTGACGGTTGGGGGCAAGTCCTCAGGCACGGTTGCCTTGTCTTTGCCAGATGTGGCCGAGGCTGGTGCCGAGTACGCCCCAGAAGACGGCTGCGCACACCAGCGAAGTGGCGGCAAACTGGCCCGCAAGTTCCGCCGGTGCGGCAGAAGTGTAGGCAGCCGGATGAGGCGCACCTATCACTTGCGGCGCGACAACCGTCGCAACACCGGCGATCTTCGCCAAAGTGGATCTTCCCGCGACAACGAGCCGAAGCCCGCCCGCCGTGGCAAGGGCCGTCGCGATCCACCACAGCTGACGCCCTGAAAGGTCGGCGGCGGCCGAGCCCGGCAGTTCCGGCGCAAGTCCGAGGGAAGGCGCCAGGGCGACGGCAGCAAACCCGCCAAGGCCCCAGAGCAACCCGGACGTGGCGTCTATCTTTATTCCGCTCAGCAGCATGACGGCCAACAGTAGGAGAGCATAACCGAAGCCGATGAGAACGCTGGTAGAGCTCGTGAAGGCCATGCGTTCCCAATTATTCTCAGGTTCCCGGTTTTCGGAGTGGCCTCCGGAGGCCCCGATCGTGTCACCTCCATGCTGGTGAACGTCGCTCCCCTGGACGAACCAGACGCCGACATCGTTTCCCGTTGCGACCGTGTGCTGAAGCGAACCCGCAGCCGCCACAGTCTCGTAAGTTTCAGCCTGCAGTATGATCGGTACAGTGAAGACCGCCTGCAGAAACGCGAGGGTTAGCCCGGCAGCGCATCCCGCGCCGAGGGCACAACCGAATATCCGGCTGATCATCGTGGTTTCACCACCGCGATACGCGGCATGCTCCTCTCGTCAATGGCAGGGAAAGGCGAGCGAATGACGGCTGTCGTGCGCGGCATTGTGCAACAGGTCAGGTGAAGCAAAGCCTGCGGTTAAAAGGATGCCCGTGCCTAAGACAAGCGCAAGCAACGCGGCTTTTGCCACCGTGGTGCGGTCCGTTGGTAGAGCGTTGATCGAAGGGAATGCCTTTGTAGTGTCCATAACGTCCTCCTGGCCAAGTTCCGGGTGGCCTGTCCCTCTGGAGTTGCAGGCGGGATGCGTGCCCCTCTTTTCAGAAGAGAAATTTTCAGGTCGCGCGACCCCGCACTTAAGCGCCGGCGAAAGTGCTCCGCCGTAGATTCAACCGATCCGGGTTGGCGCAATCCCGGAGTGCAATTCGTCAGGCCATCCTCACCTGTCCGGCCATACCAGACCGTGCCGGACTGACGGCAATCGGTTCCGGCTTGCGGCCATGATGATGACGGTGGTGATGGTGATGGTGATGATCTTCATCGCCATCAGCGACGGCATGTTCTTCAAGGCTGCGCCTGAATTCCACCGGATGGCCATGTGGTGTGGCCAGGTAAGACCTGCGCCAGTCTTCAGCGGCCTGGGAAATCTCGGTGGGATCAAGGATCCCCTTCTGCGCAAGGATGGTCTCAAGCGCCGTCTCCCATTGGCGGTAGTAGGTCGAATTGCTGTCCTCGCCGGGCTCCGGCGGCAGGTTGCGTATTACCGTGCTGAAGGTCTCCACCCATTCCGCCCAGGTGAAGAGCCCGGCCCGGCTCAGCGCCATCGATGTGCCAAAGGCCTGGGCATGCCACGGCTGAACGAATTTCGGCGCATCCACACTTTCCGGTCGTGCGGAAGCGATTTCGATTTTCAGGGGATCGAAATCGGACAACGAATTTGGTCCGGCCATCATGCATCCTCCAGATAGCTTTCGTAGAGGTCGGCATAGATCGCATCCTTGGGCCCGGCGTCCGCTCCCCAGACGTCCGAGCCTTCGAAACGGATGCAGTAGAGATGCTGCGGGTGATCGCCCTGCAGGACGGCTCTCGTGTCCGCGAAGACAAAACCGCCGTAGTGCGTGACGACCGTGCCGACCCGTCCGCGCAGGTAACGCGGGAGGCGGGTATGTGTCGGTTTTGCCATCACCCTGGCGCGGACCTTGTCACCGGCCTTGAACGCCGGAGCTGCAGGCACATCCGCCTTGGGTGAGAAATTCGTGGCGATGATCCCGGGGATCATGTCAGGAGTAACGGGCATCATTCGCCTCCCTGCTTCTGGAGTGCTTCGATCCGGGCGTCAATTTCCTCCTGTGTGAGAATATCCTTCTCCAGAAGGCTGCGGGTAACGCCGTCAATCCATTGTTCGTAGTAGGAGGATTGCAGCCAGCGCAGTGCCGGAATTCGTTCCATCGCCCAACGCGTTTCGTCGATGTTGTAGACACCCTCGATCGCAAGAGCGACTTTCACGCCAAACATTCGCCTTTCCCACTCTTCGTGGAAGATCGGTTCGTTTTCCTCAAGCGGCAGCGGTCCGACACCGTCCATCCCGCCGATATCGTGAATACTGTTCATTTCCGTGTCTCCGGTTCAGGGGGAGTGAAATGGCAAGGATCAGGCAGCGTTGCTGCACACGCCGGTGCCGATCATGGAATCTCGGGTGACGAGTGTTGCGAGTCGCTCCTCGCTCCAGCCGTCGGTGCCGGCAGGGCGTTCGGGAAGAACCAGGTACCGGACATCGGAAGTGGAATCCCAGACCCGGACTTCGACGTCGCCGGGAATGTGGAGATCGAATTCGGCAAGAACCGAGCGGGGATTGAGCACCACCCGGCTGCGGTAGGGCGCGGTCTTGTACCAGTTGGGCGGCAGCCCGAGCACCGGCCACGGATAGCAGGAGCACAGGGTGCAAACGACCACGTTGTGAACCTCGGGCGTGTTCTCCACCACGACCATATATTCACCCTGAAACCCCGAAAATCCGAGAGATTCGATGGCTGCGGTGCCGTCCTTGAGCAACCAGGACTTATACTCCGGATCGGTCCATGCCTTGGCAACGACCTTGGCACCGTTCTTCGGACCGAGCTCATGCTCGAAAACATCGACGATGGCGTCAACGACACCTTCGCCGATCACGCCCTTTTCGGTCAAAAGCGATTCTATCGCCTTGACGCGCAACGCAACGGGCGCAGGCGGTTTGGTATGTGAATGGGACATTGTTCGCCTCTCTGGTGGCTTTTGCCTTGGGCCCGTCGAACGTCGGGTGTTGACGGGCCTGTGCGGGAGACTTTTTGGTCTCGGCGTATTTATATGAAATCACATTAGCTGAAATTGCAACTAAATTTTATTTTGCAGGCAAACGGAACGCGCTGCGCCGCAGCATTTCGCGGGAATATCAGGAGCTCGATCTTGCAGTGGCCGGCGAAGACTGCGTAGCCGGATGCTGGTTGTAGCGCATTGATATGAAGCCGGTTTCTTTAGCGAGGACGGGATTTTCCTTGGACGGAGTCCTGGACGAAAATCTAAAAATCTATAATACGAAAATCCATACCATCGACAGTGGCCAGGAGAACCGGGCGGGTTCCTCCCGCGACGGCTGCTGTTTCGAAGCCGCGGGCAGTACGATCCTGCATGGTCTTGCCGACGCGCTGCTGAAGAAAGCGGGGATCGAGATCGCCGGTGGCCTCCACCAGTGCGGCCAGGCAGTGAACGCCTTCATAGCATGACTGCCCGAAGCCATTTGTGGGCGGCGGGCTTTCACCAAAAGACGCATGATATCGTTCCAGAAAACGCTCGTTATTTCGGGAACGCAAACTGGAAAAATAGGCCGAAGTGACAAACATGTTCTCGGTACAATCCGGCCCCAATGCATAAAGCACCGTTTCATCGAATGCGGAAGAGAACCTGAGCACGTGTTTGTCGAGGCCCGCATCGACAAACGCCCGGTTGAAGCCCAGTGCTTCATACCCAAGAAGATAGGGCATGATCACATCCGCTCCGGAACGGCGGATTTCCGCCAGAACCGGTGCGTAATCGGTAAAGCCAAAGGGCAGGATGCGTTCGCCGACGACGCTTGAGCCAAGGTCATGTATGATCCTGCGGGCGGTTGCGAGCGTGGAGCGCGGCCAGATATAATCGTTTCCCAAAAGGTAGAACCGCCGGGCTGACTTGTGTTCGCACAGCCACGCCAGTCCGGGTTTCAGCAGTTCGTCCGACGTTTCGCCGACTGTCACCACGGAGGCGTCGCTCTCGAATCCTTCAAACTGCGGTGTGTAGATAAAGGGCACGCGGCCCCCGATTGCCCGGGCAACCGATCCGCGTGCGAAACTCGGCAGTAGAGCCACAACGGCATCGGCGCCATCCAGGTCGATCAGATCTTCCGCGGCAAGAGCCGCTTCCCGACCGGTGGTTCCCCCGTCCTTGAGGACAAGTTCCACTTGTCGGTTGAGCAAACCGCCTGTTTCGTTGATTTCGGCCACCGCCAGCACGGCGCTGGCCTGCGCGGAGGGCGACCAGATGCCTGCCGGTCCGTCTCCAGGGGTCAACAAGCCGATTCTGATTGCACGCCCGTCCATATTCGCGCTTGCCCCGCAGGATATGCAAAACCCTTGACAATGATCGGCCGGCAGCCCGGCTAATAATTCTTCTTTCTCAACCTTAAAAATCGAATTCGCGGATGCGAATTCATTTTTTCGTTTCAGTGATTTCCGATGTTCATGACCGTTTGAGCGCCTTCTGTTTGAAACAGATCCGGTAAAACATGCGCTCCCTGATAAATCTACTAGTCTTACATGATATCGGCAAGCGTCCTGAACATTCCTGCCGGGACTGGAGTTCGGATCGGCTTCGGCACTTCAAACCCGACACGTGTGCGGCACCGACTTGCACGCAGCCCCGACAGGGAGTATTTCTATGAACTTGATGATAATGAAAATGACAATTTCTCAAATGCTCGGATCGGGCTGATGCAAAACCAGCTGGCATATCTTATCGCAAGCGTGAACCGGCAGTTGGAAGAGGACCTTCAGGACAAGCTGCGCCCGGAAGGCGTTCCGATCGAGCAGTTCCGGATTCTGAGCGCCCTCAAGGATGTCAACGGCGCTGCGATGGGGGACCTTGCCGCGCGCGTACTGGTTGATTCGACGACGCTGACCAAGATCATCGATCGAATGGTAAAGGCGTCGCTGGTCTATCGCGCTCCGGATCCGAACGACCGGCGAAAGGTCCTGGTGTTCCTGACGGCAAAGGGCGGGGCGCTCATTGGCCGACTGGAAAGCGTCGGGGGAGAGCAGGAAGAACAACTCCTCAGTCGGCTAAAGGAAGGCAAGGCCGAGGAATTGACCCAGATCTTGCGGGCGCTCGTGAGGAATTAGATTTCGCTCGGCCTGGAGCATGAAGCGCGGCCGCATGAGCCTCCAACAGCCTTCTGCAAGGCTGTTATCGCCCTAAGCCCTCACGGTCTTTCGCTGCCGCCGGGACGATTTGCATCCGGTGAGATCCACCAGTCAGGCTCAATTCCACTGCGGGTTTGCCCTTGGCCATCGTCCCGGTGCAGAGCCCCTTCAGGCAGGGGCCGGTCGCAGTGTGGCACCGGTTTGCTCGTCGAACAGGTGCAGCTTTTCGGGGCGAGCCGCGATGGTAACCTCCTCGCCCGGCCCGAAGTCGTGACGTTCGGCGAACACGGCAACGATTTCGCTGCCGCCATAGCGCAGGAACACCATGGTTTCATGGCCGGTTGGTTCGGTCACGCTGACGGTCGCCTTCAGACCGTTTTCGGCGAGCGACAGATGCTCCGGCCGCACACCGAGCAGGATCGTCTGACCATCGGCCGCGTCCGGTTTGAAATCGAGGACGATCTCGTCGCCGGCTTCCGTGACGAAGAGATTGCCGTCCACCCTGTAGCGTCCCTTGAAAAGGTTCATCGAAGGCGAGCCGATGAAGGTCGCGACGAAAGTGTTCGCGGGCCAGTCATAGAGGTCCAGCGGCGAGCCGATCTGCTCGACATTGCCGCCCTGCATGACGACGATCTTGTCCGCCATGGTCATGGCCTCGACCTGGTCGTGGGTCACATAGACCGTCGTCGTCCTCAGCCGCTGGTGCAGTTCCTTGATTTCCTTGCGCATCTGCACGCGCAGCTTGGCGTCGAGGTTCGACAAAGGCTCGTCGAAGAGGAACACCTGCGGCGAGCGGACAATGGCCCGTCCCATCGCCACGCGCTGGCGCTGGCCGCCGGACAGCTGGCGCGGATAGCGGTCGAGATAGGGTACGAGATCGAGCGTCTCGGCCGCGGCCTGAAGACGCTCCTTGATGACCCCCGCCGGCAGCTTCTGCAGGCGCAACGCGAAAACCATTTTCTCGGCGACGGTCATGTGCGGGTACAGCGCGTAGTCCTGAAACACCATCGCGATGTCGCGGTCCTTCGGCGGCAGGTTGTTGACGACCTTGCCACCGATCGAAATCGTCCCGCCGGTAATGCTTTCAAGGCCCGCGATCATGCGCAGCAAGGTGGACTTGCCGCAGCCGGACGGCCCGACGAGCACGACGAACTCGCCGTCGGCGATATCGATATCTATGCCGTGAAGAACGTTCAGGGCACCGTAGGCCTTCTCAGCCCCGATAATATTGACCTCAGCCATCTCACTCCCATTCGCCTCGCGGGCATACCTTTCAACAAGGCCGCTTGCGAGGTTTTCTGCTTTCCAGGCACAGGTTTTCAGGCGGCGGGCCGGAAAATGAACAGTCCTGGCCCTTGCCGGAAATCCGCTGGAAACCCCCTCCATGAAACGTTTCATTTCCTGTTGACATTTCTCCGTTGCCGCCTGATGCTCGACGCGAAGTTGAGAAGAGGAGCAACTTCAAGCAAGATATGAAACGTTTCATTTCTTGCTTAGCAGATACATCCGCCCGAGGCCAGAGCTAAAAACCAGGCCCAAAAACCGGACCGGTAAAACAAGCCGGAAGACCGCTGGGCGGCAGGGAAATGAAACGTGGAGGAGATGATATGAAAATCGAGATTTACGATGCTCTGATGCGCCGTCAGGCAAGCCGCCGCGACATACTTCGCGGCACGGCCAGCGCCGCGGCGCTGCTTGGCGTCTCGGGTGCAGTGGGCGGGTTTCCGGGGAAGGCCTTCGCCGCGGACGACCTGCGCGCGAAGATCCTGCAAATTCCGGGCGTGGGCAAGGGCTCACCGACGGACGCCGACTGGCAGAAGGTCGGCGAACTCTGCCTCGGGCCGACCAAGGCCAATGTGGCTGAAGGCGAATTCGAAGGCGTCGAGCTGACCTTCATGGGTCTCAACAACCAGAACCTTCACAACTTCCTGTTCCGCGGCTTCCTGAAGCCATGGGAAGCCTATACGGGTGCCAAGATCAACTGGATCGACCTTGCTCAGGCCGACTACAACGCCCGCCTGCAGCAGTCGATTGCCACCGGAACGGTCGATTTCGACATCCTTGAAATGGGCGCGCCCTTCGAGGGCGACACCGCCGGCCGCGGGCTTCTGGACGAGATGCCCGAATGGGTCGCCGCCCAGATCGAGGCGGACGACCTTGTGGGTTACCTGAAGCCGCCTGTCGGAACCTGGGATGGCAAGACCTACCGCGTCACAATCGACGGCGACTGCCACACCTTCGCCTACCGGACGGACTATTTCGGCGAAGGCTCCATCTCCGGCATGAACGAGCCGCCGAAGACGTGGCAGGAGGTCAATGCGGTGACCAAGGCCCTTGCCGGCAAGACCGACCCGCTCACCGGGTTGCCCGCCTACGGCTATCTCGACCCGCTGAAGGGCTGGGGCGGTTTCGGCTTCTACTTCATCGAGAACCGCGCCACGGCTTATGCGAAATATCCGGGCGACCCGGCCTGGCTGTTCGATCCGGAAGACATGAAGCCGCTGGTGAACAACCCTGCCTGGGTTCAGGCCATCCAGGATGTCATGGACCTGATTTCGGCCGGTGTCTATCCGGCCGACCAGATCAACGCGGATCCTGGCACCACGGCCTTCTCACAGTTCCTCGCCGGCACCGGCTCGATGCTGATGTGGTGGGGGGACGTCGGATCCAGCGCGCGGACGTCCGACACGTCGGTCGTCGGCGATGTCGTCGGCTTCGGCATCAACCGCGGCTCCGACCGGGTTTACAACCGCAAGTCCGGTCAGTGGGAAGACACCTACAACGAAGCGCCGAACATGGCCTATCTCGGCTGGGGCGTCTATGTGACCAAGCAGGTCTCCGGAGACGACAAGAAACGCAAGGCAGCCTGGTCCGCCGCCGCCCATCTCGGCGGCAAGGACATTTCGCTGTGGACCTCCGCCTATCCCTCCGGTTTCCAGCCCTACCGCCAGTCCCACTTCAACTTCGACGAATGGGAAGCCGCCGGTTACGACCGCGCCTACATCGAGGACTATCTCGGTTCGAACGCCGACAGCTACAACCATCCGAACGCTGCCATCGAACCGCGTATTCCCGGCATCTTCCAATACTATTCGGTGGCGGAAGACGAACTGGCGAAGGGGTTTGCGGGACAGTACAAGTCCGCCCAGGAAACCGCGGACGCGATTGCCGCCGCCTGGGAAAAGATCACCGACCAGATCGGCCGGGAGAGCCAGCTGAAGCTCTACCGGGCCAGCCTCGGGCTCTGATCTTTTGACAAACCGCTGGCGGGGGCCTTCCCGCCAGCAGCTTTCCAGTCCGGGCGAGGAATGACATGTCGACAGTCGAAGGCGACCTGCTGCACACGGTCGAAACCGGCTCCATATCCGCAAACCGCCGTTTCTGGGGCCTGACGTCCCTCTGGCTGAGCGCCGCGTGGTTCGTGGCCTCCTTTGTCCTCCAGGCCGGCCACGAGCTGGGCTGGATCACCTTGGGCTTCGACAACTGGCGCCCGGTCCTTTACGCCTACTTTCTCTGGGCGACGGTGCTCTGCGCGACGCGGGTGGTGATCTACGGCGAGGCCGGCAAAAAGGCGCTCTTCGTGCTGCCTGCGGCTCTTTTCGTCGTGTCGATGGTGGTGTTTCCGCTGCTGTTCGCGCTCTGGGTCGGATTTTCCGACTGGAACCTGGCCTCGCTCACCGGGCGGCATTTCAACGGGCTCGACAACCTGCGCCGGATGATCTCGGATCCGTTCTACGCCAACGCCCTCGTCAACATGATCTTCTATTGCCTCGCCATCGCGGTCGAATATGCGATCGCCTTCGGCCTGGCCCTGCTGCTGAACCAGCAGATCGTCGCGCGCAAGTTCTGGCGCGTGACCTTCCTGGTGCCGCTGATGCTGTCGCCGGTTGCGGTCAGCTGGATGGTCGGCAAATCGATGCTTGAAAACCGTTTCGGCCCGATTGCCCGATTCGGACGATGGCTCGGCTGGGAGAACCCGTCCTTCTTCGGCGATCCGCTGACGGCAAAGCTCTCCGTCATGATCATGGACGCCTGGACGTTCATTCCCTTCATGATGATCATGCTGCTGGCCGGGCTGCAGTCGCTTTCCAGGGAAGTTCTTGAAGCGGCCGAAGTGGACGGCGCCACGAAATGGCAACGTTTCTGGCAGGTCATTTTTCCGCTGATGCTGCCTGTTTCCGTCACCGCCGTCATGATCCGCATCATCTTCAAACTGAAGCTGGCGGACATCATCATCACGGTGACCGCCGGGGGGCCGGGCGGTGCGACGGATTCCGTCACCAGCTTCATCTACCGCGAATACCGCGACCGCTCCAACGTGGGATACGGCACCCTGCTGGCAATCGCCTATCTGGTTGTCATCGTCCTGGGCATGACCGGTCTCCTGAAGATCACGGACCGTATCGTACGGCGCATGACGGGAAGGCTCTGATGGTTTCGATGGATCTTCAAAAATACGGTCGCGGCCAGCGCCTGCGCTGGTGGTCCATGCGTTGTCTCGTCTATGGCCTCCTGATCACCTGGGCGATCGTCTGCATCTTTCCGCTTTTCTGGACGGTATCGACGTCGTTCAAGACAGCCGCGGACGTGATGCGCGGCAATCTGGTGCCGTGGTTCAACTTCCATCCGAGCTGGCTCGGCTGGCGCTCGCTCGGGCTCTCCCCCGACACCATCTTCGAGACCTCCACCGTGCGCGAGGAATTCATGCGCCGGCTTTGGAACAGCTCGATCATTTCGGTTTCCGCCTCATGCCTGGCGGTTTTCCTCGGAACGCTCGCCGCCTACGGCCTCAGCCGCTTCTCCTACAAGTTCGGCTACATGCGCAACTCCGACATCTCGTTCTTCTTCCTGTCGCAGCTGATCATGCCGCCGGTCGTACTCGCCCTGCCATTCCTCGTTCTCTACAAGGAGCTTGCGCTGCTTGACACCTATTCCGGCATGATCGCGGTCTATACGCTGATGGTGCTGCCGATTGTCGTCTGGATCATGCGCGACCAGTTCGCCACCATCCCGGTCGAACTCGAGGAAGCCGCGCTCGTCGACGGCCTGTCCATCTGGGGAGCCTTCGCGCGCATCATCGTGCCGCTGATCCTTCCGGGCATGGTCGCGGCCTTCATCCTGGCGCTGATCCTGTGCTGGAACGAATATTTTTTCGCGGCCCTGCTGACCTCGACCAACACCAATACATTGCCCGTCATGATCGCGAGCCAGACCGGCAGCCAGGGCATCAACTGGTGGTCGATGGCCGCGCTTTCCACCGCAGGTATCCTTCCGCTCGTCTTCGTCGGCGTTCTGCTTGAAAAGCATATCATTGCTGGTATGACCGCCGGCGCGGTCAAATAGCGGCGGAGCCGGCAAGATGTCCAGGATGCCCACAGTCAAGGATGTTGCGGAGCTTGCGGGTGTGTCCGTCGGCACGGTTTCGCGCGTCCTGGCGGGCGAGGCCGCGGTAAAGCCCTTCCTGCGTGAAAAGGTCAGGGAGGCGATCGACACGCTCGGCTATCGGCCGAACGTGACGGCAAGGGCCCTGCGCACCAGCAGGACGGACGTTATCGGCCTGATCATCCCGGACATCACCAAC
>JBNKGB010000068.1:0-25125 GCA_050289605.1 Roseibium sp.
GTAACCTTCGTGGATGTGCCTGCCATGAACTTTCTGACCATTCTGGGCGAGGGGAATCCTAACACCGCCCAGGCATACAAGGCTGCCGTTTCCGCTTTGTATTCGGTGGCCTACACGGTAAAGTTTATGGTGAAGAATGGCGAACTGGCCGTTGCCACCGTCATGTCCGTCACCTTGTCCACCGACCACCGCTGCGTGGACGGAGCGCTCGGGGCGGAATTGCTCGCCGCCTTCAAGGGCTACATCGAAAATCCGATGAGCATGCTGGTCTAAAGCAGCTCTCCGGCGCGGCGGCGACGCCGCGCCGTTTTTGATTGAAGACTTCTTTCGCCGGGGAAAACACCATGGCTGATACCAATTACGACGTGATCATCATCGGCTCCGGGCCGGGTGGTTACGTGACCGCCATCCGTTCCGCGCAGCTCGGGTTCAAGACCGCGATTGTAGAGCGCGAGCACATGGGCGGCATCTGCCTAAACTGGGGCTGCATTCCGACAAAGGCGCTGCTCAGGTCCGCCGAGATCTACCACTACATGCAGCATGCCAAGGACTACGGCCTCAGCGCCGACAACATTTCCTTCGACCCTGCCGCGGTCGTCAAGCGCTCGCGTGGGGTCTCCGGCCAGCTCAACGGTGGCATCGGCTTTCTGATGAAGAAGAACAAGGTCGACATCCTCTGGGGCGAGGGCAAGGTTTCCAAGGTCGGCGAAGTCACCGTTTCCAAGACCTCGAAGAAGGCCATGGAGCCCCAGCATCCGGCGCCGAAAGGCACCAAGGGTGAGGGCGTTTACAAGGCCAAGCACATTATCGTGGCGACAGGCGCGCGTCCGCGTGTCATCCCGGGCATCGAGCCGGACGGCAAGGACATCTGGACCTATTTCGAGGCCATGGTACCGCCGTCCATGCCGAAATCCCTGATCGTCATGGGATCGGGGGCCATCGGCATAGAGTTCGCGTCCTTCTACAAAACCATGGGCGCCGATGTGACCGTCATCGAAATGATGCCGACCATCATGCCGGTCGAGGATCCGGAAATTTCGGGCCTTGCCAAGAAGCAGATGGAAAAGCAGGGCATCAAGTTCCTGCTCGACGCCAAGGTTTCCCAGGTCAAGAAAGGTGCCGGCGGCGTTACCGCAACCGTGGAAACCAAGGACGGCAAGAAACAGGACCTGACCGCCGAAAAAATGATTTCGGCCGTCGGCGTCGTCGGTAACATCGAGAACCTGGGTCTCGAGGCGCTCGGCGTCAAAACCGACCGCGGCTGCGTGGTGATCGACGGTTTTGGGCGTACCAACGTGCCGGGCATCTATGCCATCGGCGACGTCGCCGGGCCGCCGATGCTGGCTCACAAGGCCGAGCATGAAGGTGTCATCTGCGTCGAGAAGATCGCCGGCAAGGACGTCCATGCCATGGACAAGTCCATGATCCCGGGCTGCACCTACTGCAACCCGCAGGTGGCTTCCGTCGGCCTGACCGAACCGAAGGCCAAGGAAGCCGGTTACGACATCAAGGTCGGCCGCTTTCCGTTCATCGGCAACGGCAAGGCGATCGCCCTCGGCGAGCCGGACGGCATGATCAAGACGATCTTCGACGCGAAGACGGGCCAGTTGCTCGGCGCGCATATGGTCGGTGCGGAAGTTACCGAGCTCATCCAGGGTTACGTCGTCGCCATGAACCTGGAAACGACGGAAGAAGACCTGATGCACACGGTCTTCCCGCATCCGACCCTTTCGGAAATGATGAAAGAGTCGGTTCTCGACGCTTACGGCCGCGTCCTGAACATGTAGGCAAAATTGCCGATCCAAGGATTGGACCCGGACGGAGAAACGGGTATCGTTGAACCGTCTGGGTTTAAAGGCACACGGAGCCAACAGTCATGGATGTGAAAGCAATTTTGATTTGGGTCGCGATCGGTATTCTCGCCGGCTGGCTCGCAAGCATTGTTGTCGGCGGTGGCGGTCTGGTCCGTTATCTCATCACCGGGCTTATCGGTGCATTCGTCGGCGGATTTCTGTTCAACGTCACCGGCATCAACATCAACCTCGGCAATACTTATGTAAACCAGATTGTCGTTTCGGCCATTGGGGCGATCGTCGTGGTACTGCTGGCCCGCCTGATCGCATAAGGTTTCAAGAAGGAGCTCGCGATGGGCTGGATCATTACCATCATCATCGGTCTCGTCGCGGGCGCCGTAGCGCATCGGGTGCTGAACAGCCGGGGCGGGTTTCTGGGCAGTCTCGTGGTCGGGCTAGTCGGGGCGCTCGTCGGTGGGGAACTGGCACATCTTCTCAATCTCAACGTCACCGGCGGATTGCTCGACCGGCTGATTGTCGCGGTGCTCGGGGCGATCCTGTTCCTGTTTGTCTGGAAAAAAGTGTTCAAGTGACGAAATTGCCCGAGACGGCGTCCAATATCGACGCCTTTCCTATCGTAACCCACGACAAGCTTCGGTATGCGGACACGGACCGGCAGGGGCATGTCAACAACGCGGTCTTCGCGACGTTCCTGGAAACGGGCCGGGTGGAGCTGCTCCACAACGACGCACTTGCGGAGGAGGGGGCAGCCTTTGTGATCGCCCGGCTGGAACTTGATTTCCTGTCCGAGGTCCATTGGCCAGGGAGTGTGGACATCGGCACCGCCGTGCTTGAAGTCGGCCGAAGTTCGTTCAAGCTGTTCCAGAAGGTTTTCCAGCATGGCCGGCCGGTGGCGCAGGCCGTGACCGTGATTGTTCAGATGAACGAGGCAAACCGGAAATCGCAACCGCTTGGCGGCAGAGCCCGGGAGCGCCTTGAGGAGCTTAGCAGACCTGCGTAAATCACATAGCTGGCTCACCAGCTTTATGGCTTGACCTTTCAAGGGAATAAAGACACTTAAAGCCCATGGTTACGATCGTCGACACGCTTAATCGCCCCCAGGAAAAATCCGATGCGCGCCCGCGCCATCCGGAAAAGGCCCACCGTCCCGACAATCCGGTCCAGCGCAAGCCCAAATGGATCCGGGTCAAGGCGCCGACGTCTCCCGTCTATCGCGAGACCCAGAACGTCGTTCGGGACAACAATCTGGTGACCGTGTGCGAAGAGGCCGGCTGTCCGAACATCGGGGAATGCTGGTCGAAGAAACACGCCAGCTTCATGATCCTCGGCGACACCTGCACGCGTGCCTGCGCATTCTGCAATGTGCGCACCGGCATGCCCGGTCCCGTCGATCCGAAGGAAGCGCAGGGCGTGGGAGAAGCGGTTGCCGCCATGGGGCTGGAACATGTCGTCATCACGTCCGTCGACCGGGACGATCTCGATGATGGTGGCGCACAGCATTTCGCCGATGTGATTGCCGCCATCCGCAAGGCCTCTCCTTCGACCACGATCGAAGTTCTTACGCCGGACTTTCTGCGCAAGGACGGCGCGCTCGAGATCGTTGTTGCCGCCAAGCCGGACGTGTTCAACCACAATCTGGAAACCGTGCCGTCGAAATACCTGACCGTGCGGCCCGGTGCCCGCTATTTCCACTCCATTCGCCTTCTGCAGAAGGTGAAGGAACTGGACCCGGAAATGTTCACCAAGTCCGGCATCATGGTGGGGCTCGGCGAAGTGCGGAACGAAGTGCTTCAGCTGATGGACGATCTTCGGGCCGCCGATGTCGACTTCCTGACCATCGGGCAGTATCTCCAGCCGTCGAAGAAGCATCACCCGGTGATTTCCTTCGTAACGCCGGAAGAATTCAAGGGCTACGAGCGCATCGCCTATGCCAAGGGGTTCCTGAAGGTTTCGGCCAGCCCGCTGACCCGGTCTTCTCACCATGCGGGTGAGGATTTCGCCGATCTTCGTGCCGCGCGCCAGGCCAAACTTGGCCACTGACGCGAGAACTCGGAACAGCAACGAGCAGCTGAATGCCCAGTTTTTCCTCCACGCACAAGGTCAGGCACAAGGCGGATGACATGTTCCGCCTCGTGGCTGACGTGGAGCAATACCCGAAGTTCGTGCCGCTTTGCCAGGATTTGCATGTGCGCGGACGCAAGGAGACGGAAAACGGTCATACGGTGCTGATTGCCGACATGACGGTTGCCTACAAGATGTTCAAGGAAACCTTCACCAGCCGGGTGGAGCTGCGTCCGGACGAGAAATCCATCCTGGTGGAATATCTGGACGGGCCGTTCAAGCATCTTGAAAACAAATGGACCTTCGAGGAAGCCGAAGAGGGCGACTGCGTTGTCGGCTTCTTTATTTCCTACGAATTCCGCAGCAGGACGCTCGGCTCCCTGATGGGCGTCATGTTCGACAAGGCTTTCAGGAAGTTTTCAAGCGCCTTCGAGGCGCGCGCCGACGAGGTCTACGGAACCTGAGGGTCAGGCCCGGTTCCCGCCAATGCCCCTATTTGAATTGCTTGAAGGCGTCACGGATCGTGCGGATCCGGCTGGACTGCATGTCGAGCGGCTGGTTTTCGGAGCGGATGCGCTCCACCTCCTTCTTGTTCAGCCCAAGATCGTCAAGCGTTGCGAAGGCGGAATAGTCCGCGCAGACGACCTTCCGCGCCGATCCGTCACCGGAGTCTTCCTCAAGGATGAGCTTGCGTCCGGCCGCGGCTTCTCCTTCCGTCCACAGGATCGTGGTTGAAGATACCCAGAAGGATCTCTCGCAATACCTGGCTTCGTAATAGCCGTCCTTCGGCTGTGTCAGGATCTCGTGGCTGCCCGTAAAGCCGCCGGATTCATATTGCGAGCGAATGTAGAAATCGCTTTGCGCAAATGCGATTCCAGCCGGGAGGTAGCCGGCTGCCAATGCTGTCGAGAAAAACGCTGCAAAGCGCCGCATTGCATCTGTCCTTGTGCGTATTGCTATCCGATCATGCAATGTCCAGGAAGAATAATAGTATGTGACGCTTACCGAGGTCTTACCGGCTTTGCCGAATCCAACTAGTCGCTGTGGTAGGACTTGGCGGTGTCGTCACCGGAATTGAGACGGAAGGATTCACTGATGACGGCGAACCGGTTTACCCGTTGTTCCGTCGTGCCGTCGTTTTGAATGACAAGTCTCGGATCTTCCTTCACTCCGAGGTTCTCAAGAGTCACCTGTCTTTCGGGATGGTCGCAGATCGGCCGCCAGCCCTTGCCGCGATTGAACTCCACTCGAACGACATAGTCCTGTTCGACCTCGAGCTGGGTCCAGGCGACAGTTGCATAGCGGACCCAGAAGGATCGGCCGCAATACTTCACCTCGATGAGGCCGTCGGACATTCTTTGGTAGATCTTGTGCGAACCGCGGAAAACGTGATTGCTGTCCCTGGAGATGATGAAGATGTCCTCCACGGCAGGCTGGTCGCTTCCGGCGAATGCTTGCGAGGCTGTCCAGAGTAATATGCCGGTGGCGAAAATATTCCGGAGAATTGGCATTTACGGCTACCTTTGCAGCGAAAATATTACTCGAACAGGTTTCTTCCAGTGATGGGTATACAAGCAGAGTTTGTAAAACTCATTTCGAAGGGGAAATCTGATTTATTTAAGATTTATCCATTCCGTTTCGGAGCTGTTTACCCGTAGGCCCCGGAGTGGCCGACCGCCTAACGGTTCAGGACGTGGCAATGCACAGAGGTATGCCGGCACAGGATATCGATTGAGCAGAGCTTTGGCCGGGTCAGCGCGAGTGGTAGCTCCCGACGGCATCATCCGGCTGGTTGGACTGGAACAGTGAGCTGATGGCTGAAACCCTGCTCTTTGGCGCGGCCGGATCTTTCCGGGTTCTCAGCAGTTCCTCCGGGCTCATGGTAATGCCGAGGTCGGTCAGAGTGACCTGCCGCTCGGGCCGGCCACAGATCGGACGCCAGCCTTTGCCGAAGTTGTATTCGATCTGCACGGTGTTCCCGCGTTCGCTCTCAAGCTGCGTCCAGGCGACCGAATAGCTTTGAACGAAATAATCCCGCTTGCAGAATGTGACCTTCGTCAGTCCCTGCGCGTATTCGCGGAACAGCTTGTGACTTCCGACGAACTGGCCGCCGCGATCCCTGGAGATCAGGTAAAAGTCCCCGGTCTGGGGAAAGGCGCCGGCAAATGCGGTGCCGCAGAGGCACAGGGAAAGAGCCAGACTTGCAGTAAACTGTTTCATGACGCGAAGAGGTGTGTTCCGACGAGACTGTTTCGGCGGACTATAGGCAAGGTTCCTGTGGAAACACAGGAGAACATCCGTTCAGACTTAACGTGTCTTTACTCAGGAAATCGCATTTAAAATCGATGTTAAGGCAGTTCTGACCGTTTCCAGGCGGATCTCCCGGCGGCCCCGGTCCGCAAACCAGCAATGGGCATGCGTGGTCGGTCTTTCTTCACAGGCGACGGCGATGTGAACCGTGCCGACCGGCTTTTCCGCGCTTCCGCCGCCCGGGCCCGCAATGCCCGTGACGGATACCGCGATCTGGGCATTTGATCGGGTGAGAGCGCCTTCCGCCATGGCGATTGCCACATCCTTGCTGACCGCGCCAACCTTCTGGATAAGGTCGGCCGGCACGCCGAGCAACTCGGTCTTGGCTTCGTTCGAATAGGTGACGAAGCCGCGATCCACCGCGGCCGAGGAGCCCGCGATTTCAGTGAGGGCACCGCTGATAAGCCCGCCTGTACACGATTCCGCCGTTGCGACCATCCATCCCCGCGCAATCAGAGCGTCGAGGACCGTCGCGGCGAGCGGTGCCAGATCGTCGAGGCTCCGGGGCGATATGTCGTTCATTTCACACCTCACTTGCCGTCTTCGAACGGTAGGCGAACCGTGACGCAGGCAAGGGCGGCGATCCCTTCCTTGCGACCGGTAAAGCCCAGTTTTTCCGATGTCGTTGCCTTTATCGACACCCGGGAAACCGGGAGGCCGCAGATGGCGGCGACGGATTCCCTTACAGCCTGCCGGTGTGGGCCGATCTTCGGTTCTTCGCAGACGATGGTGACGTCGATATGGGCGACCCTGCCTCCCAGGTCGGCGAGCCGTCTGAGGGCATCGTGCTGAAACCGGTCCGATGCCGCGCCTTTCCATTGCGGGTCGCTGGGCGGGAAGTGCTGGCCGATGTCGCCGTCGCCGATTGCGCCGAGGGTTGCGTCGGTGATGGCGTGGAGCACGACGTCGGCGTCGGAATGGCCCTTCAGTTTCCGGGAATGGGGAATGCCGACGCCACCCAGGATGACGGCATCGCCGTCTTCAAAGGCGTGAACGTCGTAGCCGATGCCGGTTCGCACATCCGCGAGTTCGGAAAGGGGACGGGGCGCCGCGCCGCTGCTCTGCATGGGAAGAAACCTTGCCTGTTGTTCGGCCCGAGCGAGGTCCGCCGCCGTGGTGATCTTGAAATTGGCCGGATCGCCCTCACAAAGGACAATTGTCATGTTGTCCCACTCCGCCAGCGAAGTGTCATCCGTAAAGGACGTCAGTCCGGCCTCGGCAGCCCGCTCATGCGCGTGAAGAATACGCGCCAGCGGAAATCCTTGCGGGGTTTGTGCTGCCCAAAGGTTTGTCCTGTCGACCGTTTCCAGCGGACCGGTCGCATCGGTGCGTTTCTTGAGCGTGTCGACGACCGGTACGGCGGCAAGCGCTCCCTCCGCGCCCGCGTCGAGTTCCCGCAGCAGGCCGTCAATGATCTGCTCCGTCAGGAAGGGGCGGGCGGCGTCGTGTATCAGGACATAATCTGCGCCGGAGGACGCAAGTGCCTTCAGACCGGCGAGCACAGATTGCTGACGTGTGTTTCCGCCGCTCACCGGGGTCATCAGCTTCCGGGCCACCGGAATTGACGTGGCGGCGACACTGTCCTCGTAAAGACGGACGTCGTCGGGGTGAATGACCGTCAAAAGGCGGGAAATGCGGGGATGATTCGCAAGCGTGTTCAGTGTATGGGACAGCACCGGAAGCCCTGCCAGGGTCCGGTATTGCTTCGGTTGCGGGTTTCGTGGGTCCGCCAGGCGTGTTCCACGTCCTGCGGCAACGATGAGGGCTGCCGCTGTCCTAGCCATGTGCGGTCTCCTTGATGGTTGGGCAAACCATACGTTTCGGACCGTCTTTAACGAAGAACTTGTTCAGACTGCAAATTTTGACTTGTTGCATTGCGTGAATTGTCTACAATATAGGCAGTTTCATCGCTGCACAGTCCTTGAGCAAAATAGAGAGCCTTGTGTCGCTTACATTAAGAACCCTCAGGATCGGCAGGCACGAATTGCCAAACCGGGCCGTGCTTGCCCCCATGTCGGGTGTATCCGATTTGCCGTTTCGCCGGCTTGCAGCCCGCTACGGGGCCGGAATGGTCGTCAGTGAAATGGTGGCCAGCGAATCCTTCGTCAGGGGCGATGCCGAAACACAGATGCGTGCCGAAGCCCAGGACAAGGGGCTGTACGTGGTACAGCTTGCTGGCCGTGAAGCCCGTTGGATGGGCGAGGCCGCTAAGGTGATTGCCGATCTCGGCGCAGATATCATCGACATCAACATGGGCTGTCCCGCCAAGAAGGTGACCTCGGGTTATTCGGGGTCCGCGCTCATGAGAGACCTCGATCACGCCCTGACCCTGATCGAGGCGACGGTTGAGGCCGTCGACATTCCGGTCACGCTGAAGATGCGCCTCGGCTGGGACGACGGGTCTATCAACGCGCCTGAGCTTGCCCGCCGGGCGGAAGCCGCCGGTGTCGCTCTGATCACAGTGCATGGCCGTACCCGCTGCCAGTTCTACAAGGGCAGGGCGGACTGGAACGCGATTTCTGAAGTCAGAAAAGCTGTCTCCGTGCCGCTGATCGCCAATGGCGATTGTGCCGGTTTCGACGAGGCGGTCCGGATGCTGGAAGCCTCCGGGGCCGATGGAGTGATGATCGGACGAGGGGCCTTTGGTCGGCCATGGCTGCCGGGGCATGTCGGGCATTTTCTTGCAACCGGGGAACGGCTTGCGCCGCCGTCCGGCACCGAACTCGCCGATCTCGTCGTCAGCCACTACGAGGATATTCTCGCTCATTACGGGCAGCTTCCGGGTCTGCGGATCGCGCGAAAGCACCTCGGCTGGTATCTGGACGAGGTGGCCGCGAGCTCCGGACCTGTGCCTTCCGGCGTTCGAAAGGTGCTCATGACTTCCAACAAGGCGAGCGAAGTGGCGCGTCTTGCCAACGACTGGTTCTCCTCCTCAAACGAACGGACTGCCGCGTGACAGACACTGAAACCGGCCGTACCGCGGCTCTTGCAATCGACGGACCGACCATTCTGGATGCCTTGCCGCATCCGGTGTTGCTGGTTGCCCCGGACGGCGTCATTGAATCGGCCAATATGGCCGCGGAAATTTTCATGCGCTCGAGCGTGTCAGTTCTGCGGCGTCATCCTATCAGCGATTTCGTTCCCTTCGGCAGCCCGCTTCTGACATTGATCGACCAGGTGCGCGAACGCCGGGCACCGGTGAACGAATACAAAGTGGACATCGGTTCACCGCGTATCGGTGCACCCAAGGTGATCGATATCAACGCCGCTCCCGTTGCGGAACGGCCGGGCGCCGTGGTCCTGATGTTCCAGGAACGGACCATGGCCGAGAAGATCGACCGGCAGCTGACGTCGCGCGGGGCGGCTCGGACGGTCACGGGCCTTGCGGCGATGCTGGCCCATGAGATCAAGAACCCCCTGTCGGGGATTCGGGGCGCCGCCCAGTTGCTGGAACAGTCCGTTCCGAGCGAGGACAGGTCGCTGACGCGGCTCATCATGGATGAGACCGACCGGATCGTGAAGCTGGTCGACAGGATGGAGGTCTTTTCCGACGAGCGTCCGATCGAGCGGGAACCGGTCAATATTCATGTGGTTCTTGACCATGTGAAACGTCTGTCGGACAGCGGCTTCGCCAGGGGAAAGAAGATCGTCGAGGTCTACGATCCCTCGCTGCCGCCGGTCTACGCCAACAAGGACCAGCTCATTCAGGTCTTCCTGAATCTCGTCAAGAATGCCAGCGAGGCGATCGGTGACGATCCGGACGGAGAAATCCGGATCTCGACCGCGTTTCGCCCGGGGGTGCGGCTGTCCGTTCCCGGAACGGCCGAAAAGGTCAGCCTGCCTTTGGAATTCTGCGTGCAGGACAACGGTTCGGGTGTACCGGACGATCTGCTACCGCATCTCTTTGAGCCTTTCATTACAACAAAAACAAATGGATCCGGCCTGGGACTGGCGCTTGTCGCCAAAATCATCGGTGATCATGGCGGCGTGATCGAATGCGACAGCCATCGCCATAAAACCGTTTTCCGAATTTTGATGCCGGCGTTTACGGGCGAAGGAACCTTCACCCCAGACCGGCCCAGCAGAGGAAATGATTGACCATGCCGACAGGCACGATCCTAGTTGCAGACGATGACGCGGCCATCCGCACCGTGCTCAATCAGGCCCTGTCCCGGGCGGGGTATACTGTCCGGCTGACCTCGAACGCCTCTACGCTGTGGCGGTGGGTGTCCTCCGGCGACGGTGATCTGGTGATTACCGACGTCGTCATGCCGGACGAAAACATTTTCGACGTGCTTCCGCGCATGAAGAAGATGCGTCCGGATCTGCCGGTGCTGGTCATGAGCGCGCAGAACACCTTCATGACGGCGATCAAGGCGTCCGAGAAGGGGGCATATGAATACCTTCCCAAACCGTTTGACCTGAAAGAACTTACCAGCATCGTCCAGCGGGCACTGGAAGAGCCGAAGAAGCGCCCGGCGGTCGAACTGGAGGACGCGGGCGAGGGGATGCCCCTTGTCGGGCGTTCGCCGGCCATGCAGGAGATCTACCGCGTCCTGGCGCGTCTGATGCAGACCGACCTTACCGTGATGATCAACGGCGAATCCGGTACCGGCAAGGAACTCGTCGCCCGGGCCCTGCACGACTACGGCAAGCGTCGGAACGGACCTTTCGTAGCCATCAACATGGCTGCAATCCCGCGCGACCTGATCGAGGCGGAACTGTTCGGGCACGAGAAGGGCGCTTTCACAGGCGCGCAGAACCGCAGTTCCGGCCGGTTCGAGCAGGCCGACGGCGGCACCCTGTTCCTGGACGAAATCGGCGACATGCCCATGGAAGCCCAGACGCGGCTTTTGCGCGTTCTCCAGCAGGGCGAATACACGACGGTCGGCGGACGCACGCCCATCAAGACCGATGTCCGGATTATCGCGGCGACCAACAAGGACCTGCGCCACCTGATCAACCAGGGCCTGTTCCGCGAAGACCTCTATTTCCGCCTCAACGTTGTTCCGATCCGGCTTCCGCCGCTGCGCGAACGCGTGGAGGATATACCCGACCTTGCCCGTCACTTCTTCTCGATGGTCGAAAAGGAAGGCCTGCCTGCCAAGCAGATCGATCAGGGGGCGCTCAACCTGCTGCGCCGCTATCGCTGGCCGGGCAACGTGCGCGAACTGGAAAACCTCGTTCGGCGGCTCGCCGCGCTCTATCCGCAGGATGTCATCAGCGAGAGCCTGCTTGAGCACGAACTGAGCCAGCCGACAGTCTCCTCGGTGGAGGAAGAAGCACCGGAAAACATCAATCTCGGCGGGTCCGTTGAGCGGTATCTTTCCGGCTACTTCGATACATTCGGAGAGGCCCTGCCGCCTCCGGGGCTCTACCACAGGATCCTGCGGGAGGTGGAATACCCCTTGATCAGCGCGGCCCTGGCCGCGACCCGCGGAAACCAGATCAAGGCGGCTGAACTTCTTGGTGTAAACCGAAACACATTGCGCAAGAAGATCAGGGATCTGGACATCCAGGTTTTACGTTCCGCCAGGTAAAACTACGTGCTTGACGCGACCGTGTCGCGTCAGGTCTGCTGTGACCCGTCGAACCGGGGACATTGGACATGCCAGCGAGAATCTTCGCGGTCTTTCTGTTGCTGGCTTGCATGATTGGCATGCCTTTGGCGACGCAGGGCGCCGGGAAGACGGTAGTTTTGACCGCCTTTCCCGACAACCCGCCTCTTGTCACGGAAGCAATGCCGGGGGGAGGGTTCGCCACGCAGGTCGTCCAGACCGCGTTTCAACGCGCCGGCTACGACACCAGGGTCGTCTGGTTGCCGTGGCGCAGGGGCTACGTGGAAGTGACGACGGGACAGGTCGATGCGAGTTATCCCTGGTTCTACCGGTCCGAACGGGAAGGCATGGCGTTTTCCAGAGCCTTTGCCTACGAGCATGTCGGCATCTATCTGCGTTCCGACCGCAGGGATCTGGCGGACATAAGAAGGTTTGAGGACCTGGTGGGGACGACGCTGTGTTATCCGGACGGCTATGCGGTGCCGCGCGAACTTGTTCCACTCCTCGACAAGGGGCTCATCACGAGGGAAGTTGCAGATTCCATTGATTCCTGCGGCCGGCTTCTGGCGAACAACCGCGCCGACACCATCATTCTGTCGCAAAGTTCCCTGGACACCAGGAAGGCTAGGGAAATCTTCAAGGGGGTCGAGATGGTCCGGTCCCGCGTGACGCTGAAAAGCGAAGGCTATCATCTCGTCGTCTCCAAGGATAATCCAAGGGCACAGGAACTGATTGCCGCTTTCAACCGGAGCATCGAGGAAATGCAACTGGACGGTTCGATCGACAGGATTGCCGCGCGACTCGGTGTCACCTCCGACTTTCTAAAAAGCGCTCCTTCCAGCGCCGAGCGCGCGCAGACGCAAGGACCGAGTTGACCGGCTGCATTGTGCGAAAGCCGGAAGTCCCTGGTCCAAGGCGGGCATTCCGGTCATCCACCGCATTTTTTCCACTGTTTTCAAGTCTGTCGTAATTTCGCAACATTGTGTGATAAGTTTGCCGCAAACAGTCGAGAACGCCCCGGCCGCGCAGACCGCGGCAGCTCAGCAGAGGCCGAATGATACTGGAAGCGGTACAGCACTCCGTCGCCAAATCGAGCGCGAGCGGAAAGATGTGGCGGCGCGTGGGACTTGCCATCATGGTAATCTCCCTGTTCTCGATCGGAGTGACCTTCGTCATCCTTATGGGGCTGACGTCGATCGATCCCACCCGCGACGTCATCATGACGGCAATGACGATCAACGGCGCGCTTGCCGCTGTCCTGCTCGGGGTTATTTCCGTCGAAATTCACAAACTCTGGCAAGCCCGGCGCAGGGGCCGCGCTGCGGCGCGCCTGCACGTTCGCGTCGTCACGCTTTTCAGCCTTGCCGCTGCCGTGCCGGCCGTCCTGATGGCAATTCTCGCGGCAATCACGCTCGACCGGGGGCTGGATCGCTGGTTCGAGGACCGGACGCGCCAGATTATCGATAATGCGCTGACCGTCGCTCAGGCCTATCTCCAGGAGCATGCCCGGGTCCTGCGCGGCGACCTGATCGCCATGACCAACGACATCGACAGGGCAAAGGCCGTCTACGATTTCGAGCCCACGCGGTTCGACCAGTTTTTCGCAACCCAGGTGTCCTTGCGCGGGATCCTGGCCGCTTTCATCCTCAACGAAAACGGCGAGGTGGTTACTCGGCTGGTTCTCGATCCGAAAGCGGACATCCCGCAGCCCCCTCCGGACAGTTTCTTCAAGGCCAAGTCCGGAGATCCGATCCTGATCGCACCGGGCAAGTCGAACATCGTCGGCGGGATCATGAAGCTGTCGGCATACGACAATTTCTACCTTTACGCGGTGCGTGCGATTGATCCCAGGGTGGTGGAGTATCTCAGGCTGACGGAAACCGGGGCGTCGCAATACCAGCAGATGGAAAACAGCCGGTTCGGCGTTCAGGTGGCCTTCGCGCTGGTTTATCTGGGCGTGGCGCTTGTGCTGCTGTTGTCTGCGATCTGGATCGGCTTCGGCTTCGCCAACCGGCTTGTGTCGCCCATCCGGATGCTGATTTCCGCTGCGGACGAAGTCTCCAAGGGCAATCTCGCCGTCAAGGTTCCCGCCGAGAAGTCGGAGGGAGACCTTGCCAATCTGGGCGAGACCTTCAACAAGATGACCGGACAGTTGCTTGGGCAGCGGGATGCATTGCTTGCGGCGAACGAGCAGATCGATCGCAGGCGCCGTTTCAATGAGGCGGTGCTCTCCGGAGTGTCCACCGGCGTCATCGGGGTCGACGACGAAGCCTCCATCATGCTGATCAACAGCTCCGCCCTTCAGTTGCTTCAGCTGGACGAAGTCCAGATCCTCAACAAGTCGCTGATCGAAGTCGTGCCGGAACTGGAGGACTGCATTTCCTCGGTCCTGAATAACCCGGGCGAACGCCTGCCGGAGACGCAGATCGAAATATCCAGGGGTGGGCGGCTGCGCACGATCAATGTGCGCATCACCTCAGAACAGTCGACCCGGCGCGAGCATGGCTTCGTGGTCACGCTGGACGACATTACCGATCTCGTGTCGGCGCAGCGCAACTCGGCCTGGGCCGATGTCGCACGCCGGATCGCTCACGAGATCAAGAACCCGCTGACCCCGATCCAGCTGTCCGCCGAGCGCATTCGCCGCCGCTACGGCAAGCGCATCGAGGAAGACCGGGAAGTCTTCGACCAGTGCATCGATACGATCGTCCGGCAGGTCGGGGACATCGGACAGATGGTCGACGAGTTTTCTTCCTTTGCGCGGATGCGCAAGCCGGCCAAGACACAGGGCGATTTGCGGGAAGCCGTCCGGGAGGCGGCCTTCATGCAATCCGTTGCCAATCCGGAGATCAGCGTGACCGCCGAGGTTCCGAAGACGCCTGTGAAGGCAATCTTCGATGCCCGTCTCGTCGGCCAGGCGCTGACCAACGTGGTCAAGAACGCGACGGAGGCCGTGAACGCCAGAACCGGCGAGGATCTGCCGAAAGGCAAGGTGACCGTGCATTTGCACGGCGAAGAGGACGGCAGCGGCCGGATCGTGATCGATGTCATCGACAACGGTATCGGACTGCCTGCGGAAAACCGGAGCCGGCTCCTGGAGCCCTATATGACGACCCGGGAAAAAGGGACCGGCCTCGGCCTGGCCATCGTCCGCAAGATCCTGGAAGACCATGGGGGCGGCATCGAATTGCTGGACGCTCCCAAAACCAATCCCGAAGACACGGGCACCCTTGTACGCCTGACACTGGCCGCGCACGCGGACGTCGGCGAACAGGAACCCGAAGACCAAGCAGTGATCGCACATGGCGCATGATATTCTTGTCGTAGACGACGAAACCGACATTCGGGAAATGATAGCCGGAATTCTGGACGATGACGGCTACGGAACCCGGACGGCGCATGACTCAGACAGCGCACTCGCAGCGGTAAAGGAACGCAGGCCTTCGCTGGTCGTTCTCGATATCTGGCTGATGGGAAGCCGTCTCGACGGGCTCGCGCTGCTGGACATCTTCCGGGAAACGGACCCGGACATGCCTGTGGTGATCATTTCGGGGCACGGCAACATCGAGACCGCTGTTTCCGCCATCAAGCGCGGTGCCTACGACTATATCGAGAAACCCTTCAAGGCGGACAGGCTGATCCATATCGTGGAGCGGGCCCTGGAAGCCTCCAGCATGAAGCGGGAAATCCGGGACCTGAAACAGCGCAGCGGGGAAACCAGCGAAATTATCGGAAGTTCGTCGGCCGCCCATAACCTGCGTCAGACCATCCAGAAGATCGGTGCCACCAACAGCCGGATCCTGATCGTCGGTCCTTCCGGGTCCGGCAAGGAACGGGCCGCCAGGATGATCCACGACCAGTCACCGCGCGCCAAAAGCCCGTTCGTGGTCCTGAACGCGGCCACGATCACGCCGTCGCGCATGGAAGAAGAGCTTTTCGGCATCGAGGACGAAAACGGAAACCTGCGCAAGATCGGTGCGCTGGAAGAGGCCCATGGCGGCACGCTCTACCTGGACGAAGTGGCGGACATGCCGGCCGAGACCCAGGGCAAGATCCTGCGTGTGCTTGTGGAACAGAGCTTTTCCCGCGTCGGCGGCACCCAGAAGGTTCAGGTCGATATCAGGATCCTGTCGTCCACCTCCAAGAACCTTGAGGAACATATCGCATCGGGTCTGTTCCGGCAGGACCTCTATCACCGGCTAAGCGTCGTGCCCTTGCGTGTTCCGGGACTGGCGGAGCGGCGCGAGGACATTCCCGTTCTGGTCCACCATTTCATGGAACAGATCTCCGCGGCCTCCGGCATTCCGCTGCGGCCGATCGGGGACGATGCCATGGCGGTGCTCCAGACACATGACTGGCCCGGAAACGTGCGCCAACTCCGCAACAATGTGGAGCGCCTCATGATCCTGAGCCGGGGTGATCCCGACAGCACGATCACGGCCGATCTCCTGCCCGCCGAGATCGGTGAGACGCTTCCGAGCCTGCCGACCTCCGGGACCGGCGAACATCTCATGTCCGTGCCCTTGCGCGAGGCCCGGGAGATCTTCGAGCGGGAATATCTGCAGGCCCAAATCAAGAGATTTGACGGTAACATCTCGCGGACTGCCGAATTTGTCGGTATGGAACGGTCTGCACTTCACCGGAAACTCAAGACCCTCGGCATGACCTGAGGGTGATGGTGCCTCGTAGTAAACTGTTGAGCGGGAAAGGGTTCTTTCCATGAAAATCGTTATTTGCGGAGCCGGTCAGGTCGGCTACGGCATTGCCGAACGCCTCGCCGCGGAGCAGAACGATGTGTCGGTGATCGACTCTTCGCCGCAGTTGATCAACGCGATCGGCGATCAGTTGGATGTGCGGGGTTTCGTCGGACACGGCGCGCATCCGGACGTGCTGGCCCAGGCTGGCGCCGAGGATGCCGACATGATCGTCGCTGTGACCCTCTATGACGAGGTCAACATGGTGGCCTGTCAGGTCGCGCATTCCCTGTTCAACGTCCCGACCAAGGTTGCCCGTATCCGGGCGCAGTCCTACCTGCAGGGCCGCTGGCGCAATCTCTTTTCGCGCGATAACATGCCGATCGACGTGATCATTTCGCCGGAAATCGAAGTCGGTGAAATGGTGCTGCGGCGTCTGGCGCTTCCCGGCGCGGTGGAAACGGTGCGTTTTGCCGACGATCATGTCGTGGTCGTCGGCATCATCTGCGAGGAAGACTGCCCGGTGGTCGATACTCCACTGCGTCAGCTTACCGAACTTTTTCCGGACCTTGGTGCCGTGGTCGTCGGCCTCTACCGCAACAACCGCCTGTTCGTGCCGAAGAGCAGCGATTCCATCCTGACCGGGGATCTCGCCTATGTGGTCGCCCGCCGCGATCAGGTTCGCCGGACGCTGAGTATCTTCGGGCATGAAGAGCCGGAAGCCGCAAAAGTGGTGATCGCCGGCGGCGGCAACATCGGGCTCTATGTCGCCAAGGCACTGGAACAGCGCCAGAGCGGCACGAAGGTCAAGCTGATCGAAGCCTCGCGCGAGCGCGCTATGGCCGTTGCCGACGAACTGAAGCGGTCCGTCATCCTGCACGGCAGTGCGCTCGACCAGACGATCCTGAACGAAGCGGACGCCGGGGAGGCGGATACCATCGTGGCACTGACCAACGAGGACGAGGTCAACATCCTGTCGTCCGTCATGGCCAAGAAACTCGGCTGCCGCCGGTCCCTGTCCCTGCTTAACAACCCGAGCTATCCGGCCTTTGCCAATGCGCTTGGCATCGACGCCTTCATCAATCCGCGAGCTGTGACCATTTCCCGTATTCTGCAGCATGTGCGGCGCGGGCGTATCCGCGGCGTGCATTCGCTCCAGAACGGGGCCGCCGAAATCGTCGAGGCCGAGGCGCTGGACACGTCTCCGCTGGTCGGAAAGCCGCTGCGCGACATCGATTTGCCGTCCGGCATCAGGATAGGTGCCGTTTTCCGGGGCGGCGAAGTGCTGACGCCGAACGGAAATCTGCAGATCCAGGCGCAGGACAGGATCGTCATATTCGCGGTCGCAAACCGGGTGCGTCAGGTGGAGCAGATGTTCCGCGTCAGCCTCGATTTCTTTTGAGACTGTTTCGCAAAGCAGAGGCCTTGCAATTGTCCCGCTGAGGCGTCAGAAGATTTCAAAATGCCAGGGCTCACCGTGAGCCGTTTCCCTCCAGGAGGAATCATGAGCCGCATTGCCTATGTCAACGGCCAGTATGTTCGTCACGCCGATGCCGCGGTCCATGTGGAAGACCGTGGCTATCAATTCGCGGATGGCGTCTATGAGGTCTGCGAGGTCTGGCAGAACAACATCGTCGACATGCCCCGCCACCTTGATCGTCTCGACCGGTCCTTGCGGGAACTGCGTATCGACTGGCCCATGACCCGCGCGGCCGTTGAATTCGTGATGCATCAGGTGGTCCGGCGGAACCGGGTGCGAAACGGCCTGATCTATATCCAGGTGACGCGCGGCGTTTCCCGGCGCGACCACTTCTTTCCTCCTGAAGATGTCGCGCCTTCCATCGTCATGACCGCAAGGTCCACGAGCCCGAAGGCGGCGGCGGCCCAGGCCGAGCAGGGAATTGCCGTCGTCAGCTATCCGGAAAACCGCTGGCCCCGTGTAGATATCAAGACTGTGGCCCTGTTGCCGAACGTGCTGGCGAAGCAGAACGCCAAGGAAAACGGCGGCAAGGAAGCCTGGTACGTGGACAGCGACGGTTTCGTGACCGAAGGCGGATCCACCAACGCCTGGATTGTCACCAAGGAAGGCAAGGTTGTGACCCGTCCTGCCGAAAGCGGCATCCTTCGCGGTATCACGCGGATGGCGGTTCTCGAGCTTATTCGAAAAGAGGGGCTGACCTTTGAAGAAAGGCCGTTTAGCTTAAGTGAGGCTTACGAGGCCAAGGAAGCATTCGTGACGGCGGCGACCAGCGTCGTGATGCCGGTGGTGAAGGTCGACGGCAGGAGTGTCGGGAACGGACATCCCGGCACGGTTGCAACCCGATTGCGCGAATTGTTCCATACTGCTACTGATTTGCAGGCGGTATGATTCGATTGGCCTTGTTGCAACGAATGTTCAAAACAATATAGAGCTGAGGCAGACGGCTCTTGATGGTGGGCAATGCAAGAAGCAGGCGGCATGTCGAATTCCAAACGATTGTAAACGAACGGATTTTGACTGTAAGCTGCTGAAACGCCGGATGCTCGGCCGCATCCGGAACAAATAGGATAAAAAGACTGATGGCTGAGCGCGCACAAAATCTCCAAGACACTTTTCTTAATCACGTTCGCAAACAAAAAACTCCCCTGACAATTTTTCTCATCAACGGTGTGAAGTTGCAGGGCGTCGTGACCTGGTTTGACAATTTCTGTGTCCTGCTTCGGCGGGACGGACACTCCCAGCTTGTCTACAAACACGCAATTTCCACAATTATGCCAAACGGACCTGTTCAACTGTTCGATCAGGCAGAGGAAAACGCGGAAAAGGCAAGCTGATTGAAACCGAAGTCTCGCGCGGACGATTTTTCAAAATCCAATGGTTCCGAGGAACCAGGCCAGAAATCGCTAAGATTGAAAGACACTGGGGTGGATCGTCTGCCCCAGCCTTTTCGTGCGATGGTCCTGGAGCCGGTTTTGCAGCTAAGGTCAGAGGCCGGCCCGCAGGAGCTCCGCGCGAGCCGCAGTCCGGAGGCGCGACTTGAGGAGGCCCTGGGTCTCGCAGCCGCCATCAATCTCGATGTGGTTCAATCGGGGATCATTCGGATCAACAATCCGAAGCCTGCGACACTGTTCGGCGACGGCAAGGTGGCCGAACTTGCCGGGATCGCCGCCAGCGAAGACCTCGACCTCGTCGTCATCGACCATCCCCTGACACCGGTTCAGCAGCGAAATCTCGAACGCCGCTTCAAAGTGAAGGTCATCGACCGGACCGGACTGATCCTTGAGATCTTCGGCGATCGTGCCCGGACCAAGGAAGGCCGCCTTCAGGTCGATCTGGCGCATCTCACTTGGCAGAAGAGCCGGCTGGTGCGCTCCTGGACCCACCTGGAGCGCCAGCGTGGCGGCGCGGGCTTCATGGGCGGGCCGGGCGAAACCCAGATCGAATCCGACAGACGGCAGATCCAGGACCGTATCATCGCCCTGCAAAAGCAGCTGGAAGGTGTGCGCCGGACGCGGAACCTGCACCGCAAGAAACGCAAGAAGATCCCCCAGCCGGTCGTGGCGCTCGTCGGTTATACCAACGCCGGCAAATCGACGCTGTTCAACCGGCTGACAAACTCGGACGTTTTTGCCAAGAACCTGCTGTTTGCGACACTCGATCCGACCCTGCGCAAGGTGACGCTGCCGCATGGGCGGGAAATCATCCTGTCCGATACCGTCGGGTTCATTTCCGATCTGCCGACCCATCTGGTGGCCGCTTTCCGGGCGACACTGGAAGAGGTGCTGGAGGCCGACCTGATCCTGCACGTGCGCGATATCTCGCATGCCGACACGGACGCCCAGGCCCTGGACGTGAAGAAGACGCTCGAGGATCTAGGCGTTGACGCACAGACCGGTGCCCCGATCGTGGAAGTCTGGAACAAGATCGACTGCCTTGACGACGCCTACCGGGAAAAGCTGTTGGCCGAGGCCGGGTCCGAGGGGCCGGTTGCCCTGTCCGCGCTGACGGGCGAGGGTATCGAGCAACTGTCTTCGCGGATCGATGCCTTCATGGCGAAGCACGACGATGTGCTGAGCGTCAAAATTCCGGTGGCCGAAGGTGCATTGCTGGCAAAGCTCTACCAGATGGCCGAAGTACTGGACCGTACGGATGACGAGGAATTCGTCACGGCAGAGGTTCGTGTCAGCGATAAGCAGCGCGGGCCATTCCGGGAAGCCTATTCAGCCTATCTGCAAGGATAGTCGAACAATCCCCGTGGCGGCTGGCGACTGGTAGTAGAACCGCCGCTCCTATTTACCCTTTGCCGCCTGCCAGGCCGCTTCCATTTCATCGAGGGTCATGGCTTCCAGCGTCGTACCGTTTTCGACGGCGTGGTCTTCGATGGCGGCGAAGCGCTTGCGGAACTTGCGGTTCGTGCGCCTCAGCGCCTCTTCCGGGTCGATGTCGAGGTGGCGGGCGAGGTTGGCGAGGGCAAACAGCGTGTCGCCGAGTTCGTCCGTGATCCTGTCCTTGTCCGGAGCTCCCTTGGCGAGTTCCTCGTCCAGTTCGTGGGTTTCTTCGCGGATCTTGTCGAGGACGAGCCGGGCGTCGTTCCAGTCGAATCCGACCCTTGAGGCGCGGCGCTGGAGCTTGTCGGCCTCCTGAAGCGCCGGGAAGGCGGTCGGGACGTCGTCCAGAAAGCCTTTTTGCGGCTCCGCAAGGCCGAGCTTCTCCCGCTCGGCCTTCTTTTCCGCCCGTTCTTCCGCCTTGATCCGCTCCCAGATGCCCTTGACGAGCTCCGGTTTTTCGCCGGTTTCATCGCCGAAGACATGGGGATGCCGGCGGATCATCTTCCTGGTGATGCTTTCGACCACATCGCCAAAGTCGAAGTGGTCCTCTTCCTCGGCCATGCGGGCGTGATAGACGACCTGAAGCAACAGGTCGCCCAGTTCCTCACGCAATTCCAGATGGTCGTTCCTGGCGATCGCGTCGGCGACCTCATAGGCTTCCTCGAGCGTATAGGGAGCGATCGTCGCGAAATTCTGTTCCAGATCCCAAGGACAGCCGGTCACAGGCGTGCGGAGCGCGGCCATGATTTCAATCAGGCGGGAAATATCGCGGCTGGGGGTCATGGAAGAGACGTACCTATCTGCTTGTCATTCCTGCACCCGCCTGCGCGGGCATAAACTTTGGCAGGAAACCAGTAGTCGAAAACGTCTGTTGGTTCATACAAATCGACGAAGTGGTTACTGGATCCCGGATTATGCCTTTTGGCATATCCGGGAAGACAAGTGGAGATGAAAATCACCCCCTGACTGACGGATGCCAGAAGGTTACGGCCCGTTCCAGAAGAGCGACGAGGCCATAGAAGACAGATCCGGCCAGTGCCGCGATGGCGATTTCCGCCCAGACCATGTCAACATTCATGCGCCCGACTTCAGTCGAAATCCGGAAGCCCATGCCGACAATCGGCGTGCCGAAGAACTCCGCCACGATGGCACCGATGAGGGCGAGCGTGGAGTTGATCTTCAGGGCGTTGAAGATGAAAGGCATTGCCATCGGCAGGCGCAGTTTCAAGAGCGTCTGCCAGTAGTTGGAGGCGTAGGTCCGCATCAGGTCGCGCTGCATGGCGTCGGAAGCGGCAAGGCCGGAGACGGTGTTCACCAGCATCGGGAAGAAGGTCATGATGATGACGACGGCGGCTTTGGAGGGCCAGTCGAAGCCGAACCACATGACCATGATCGGGGCGACGCCGATGATCGGCAGCGCGGAGACCAGATTGCCGATGGGCAGCAGGCCGCGCCGCAGGAAGGGTACCCGGTCGACCAGGATTGCGGTGATAAAGGCGGAACCGCAGCCGATGACATAACCGGCGATCACGGCCTTCAGGAAGGTCTGCCGGAAATCCGCCCAGAGCGTCGGCAGCGATGTCGTCAGGCGCAGCCAGATTTCGGACGGTGCGGGCAAGAGGACCTTGGGCACGCCGGCGCCGGTCACGACGACCTGCCAGAGCACAAGGATGGTGACGCCGAAGAGGGCGGGAATGGCGAGGTTGATCAGCCTTGTGGCTCCGGGCGACGTGCCGCGCCAGGAAGCAAGACGTTCCACGAACAGCCAGGAAGCCGCCCAGGTGGCTGCCGCCAGGGCCCAGAAGCCGAGCCCGGCTTCGCCGACATGGTGCGAAACGGTGCCGAGCAACAGCCAGGCGGCGATGGCGGTGACCAGACCCAGGATCAGATCACCGATCTTGTTGCGCATGAAGCCGAGTTCATAGCGCACCCCGGCGATGGCCAGGATGACCAGACACAGCGCCAGCCGGGGAACGTCCATGATGCCGAGGTCAGGCGTGAAGATGGTGCTGAAAAGACCTACGAGGACCATCGCGACGATGAACCAGGCGAGAAGCGCCGGCATATCCAGGCGGCGGTTGGTTGCTGCCGACGTGCTCATCGGGCCATCCCCATGCGTTTCAGTGTGATTTTCTCAAGGACACCGATAAAGGCCACGAGTGATCCGGCAAGAAAGGCTGCCATCATCAATGCCGACCAGATCTGGACGGTCTGACCGTAATAGGAGCCTGCCAGAAGCCGCGCGCCAAGCCCGGCCACGGCGCCGGTCGGCAGTTCACCGACGATGGCCCCGACCAGAGAGGCGGCCATGCCGATCTTCATCGAGGTGAAAAGATAGGGCACGGCATAGGGCAGGCGCAGTTTCCAGAGGCTCTGGAAGCGCGTCGCGGAATAGGTGTGCATGAGGTCCATATGGATGAGTTCGGGCGAGCGCAGGCCCTTCACCATGCCGACGGTGACAGGGAAGAACGACAGATAGGTCGATATCATCGCCTTCGGCAGCAGGCCCGAAATGCCGACCGCGTTGAGCACCACGATGATCATCGGAGCAATCGCCAGGATCGGGATCGTCTGCGAGGAAATGATCCAGGGCATCATGGATTTGTCCAGGACCCGGGAATGAACGATGCCGACGGCCAGAAATATGCCGAGCGTTGTGCCGATCAGGAACCCCAGCAGCGTGGAGGAAAGCGTGATCCCGGTGTGGTAGACGAGCGACCGCTTGGAAGTGATTTTCTTGTTAACCGTCGTATCCCACATCTCCACGATCACCTGATGCGGGGCGGGCAGGACCGGCCGCTCCTGTGCCAGTGTGTCAGTGATCAACTGGGAGACGGAAACATCCGTCTGACCGGCGCGCTCGTAGAGTTCCCGCTGGAACTTCGTATTGAGTGCAATCGCGGAGAGGTACCAGATCGCGATGATCGCCAGAACGACCACAGTGACAGGGCCAACAGTTCCGGACATCAGGCCATAAAACGGGTTTGTGCTGCGCGTTGAGGGAAGGGTTGCGTCGGTCATGATACAGAGCCTTCCTCAATCCTCATAGGAATGTCCGGCCTTCAGGCCTTCGCGGACGCGGTGCGCGATTTTCAGGAATTCCGGGGTTTCGCGGATATCCAGCCTGCGGTCGCGCGGCAGGTCGCTTTCGATGACGTCGTAGATGCGGCCGGGGCGCGGGCAGAGAACGACGATCTTGGTCGACAGGAACACGGCTTCCGGAATGGAGTGGGTGACGAAGACGACGGTCTTGTTGGTCTTGGCCCAGAGCTGCAGGAGCTGTTCGTTGAGGTGATCGCGGACGATTTCGTCTAGTGCGCCGAAGGGTTCGTCCATCAGGAGGAGGTGCGGCTCGACGGCGAGGGCGCGGGCAATCGATGCGCGCTGCTGCATGCCGCCGGAAAGCTGCCAGGGATATTTCTTTTCAAAACCGATGAGGTTCACCAATTCCATGTTCCGGGCGATCCGTTTTTCCTGCTCGGCACCGGGAAGTCCCATGATTTCCAGAGGCAGGGCGATGTTCTTGGCGATGGTTCGCCAGGGATAGAGCGCTGCTGCCTGGAAGACGTAGCCGTATGCCCGGTTGAGGCGCGCTTCTTCCGGAGAGACGCCGTTGACCGTGATCGACCCGGCCGTTGGTTTTTCCAGATCCGCGATAACCCGGAGCAGGGTTGTCTTGCCGCAGCCGGAGGGGCCGATGAAGGAGACGAAGTCGCCTTCCTCGATCTTCAAGTCGATATCGGAGAGCGCATGCACCGGACCGTCGTTGGTCTCGAAGGTCAGGGAGAGCTTCTCGATATCGATCACCCGGTTCGGGCTGGCGCTTTGTGTGCTTACCACCATTTCGGTGTCCTTTGCGCTGGCAAGAGCAGTCATCAAGTTCCTCGCTACACGAGTCGGGGCTGGTTCGACAGTTTCACCGGTAGGTCCCCTCCCGTTTTCAGGGAGGGGAATGTGAGATCAGACGCCGCTGGCCGGAATTCCCGTGCGTTCCACCTTACGCGGCGCGGTGAGTTCCTTCCACGTGCTGAGCGCCTTGTTGACGGCCTGGAAGGGCTTGCGGGCGACGAACTCGCCATGGCCCTGTTGATGGTTGACGGTGCCGTCTTCCACCGCAACGCGGCCACGGGTGAGCGTGTATCGCGGCAGGCCCTTAACCTTCTTGCCTTCGAAGACGTTGTAGTCGATGGCCGACTGCTGGCTGGAGGCGGAGATGGTCTTTTCCTTTTCCGGATCCCAGACGACGATATCGGCATCCGCAGCACCACCCCATGCCGCCTTGACCATCGCCCGGTCAAGTCTGCGGCGTGGCCGGAAGAGGCCCGGCGTATCGACGAAGACGATCTGCGCCTCGCCTTCCATCGCAATGCCGCGAATACG
>JBNKGB010000069.1:0-24925 GCA_050289605.1 Roseibium sp.
ACCGCGTCTTCAAGGCCCGGCAGGTCCTTCATGAAGTTGTAGATCGGCTTCAACTCGCCCGCCCAGGCGTCCTTCAGAAGATCCTGCATGCGGCCTTCCGCTTCACCGGCATAAATGGACAGCCCCAGTTCCTGTGCCGCGACGATTTCCGGCGGGACCTCGGGCAGCATCGCAATGCTGCCGGCCGCATGAAATCCTCCGGCAACGACCGGAATGCCCGCAGCAATGAACTGCCTGGCGATATCGATAGCGCGGGGGAACTGGTTGGTCTGGACGCCGACCAGTCCGACAAGACAGCCATCGGCCTGCTTCAGGGACCTGACCAGTTTCCCGATCTCGACCTTTGTGTTGGTCTCGTCGACCACTTGCGTTTCGATCGAGACATCCTCCCCGAGCACCTTGCGCTCGGCACAGTCCTTGACGAGAGCAAACACGGATGCAAGCGAATTGGACGGGATCGGCGCGCGCAGCCACTGGATGACATAGCCGTCATCGTCGTAGTGAGATGGCTTGATCAACAGCACTGAAAATCGTTTGGACATAAATTCAAGGCTCCGATCAAGAACTTCGTCACTCGGTAAACGTCTTCTCCCGATCGGCATTCTCACGGAGTGAAGGAACTGCCGCAAGGGAATATTCCGTGCAGCAGGTGCCGCCGAAGACATGCCGCTCACCCGCGCATCGATCAATCACTCCGGAAACCCGGCTTTCCTGAGGCCGTCTGTAAACCGCCTCAGTTCATCGGGGTCGGCGTAGGCCTCGGTCTTCTCCCAGGCGGCAATCGAAAACTCCGGATCGATTTTGAGGTATTTTTCCATTTCGCCGCGTGCGTCTCCAATCCTGCCCAGATGCGCGTAGGTCGCGGCCAGAAGACGGCGTGAGTAGCGCGGTGCCGTCATCCGCTCCAGGACATCCAAAGCCTCCTGGTACCGGCCGAGATGAAAATAGGCGAACCCGAGCAGCCAGTAATAGAAATCCGGGCACTTTGGGTTCAGCCGGATTGCCTTCTCGCAGCGTCTGCAGGCCTCCTCGGCGTGCCCCCAGTAAACCAGGTCTTCCGTCGACCATGCCAGGATGTTCGCATCGTTCGGGTTGATGCTGAGGGCCCGGTCGAAATGCGCCGCGCTTTGCGAGTATTTGCCCTCGTGCGAGAGCAGAAAACCGAGCACTGCGTGCGCCCGGTACTCGTTGGCATCCAGACGCAGCGCCTCGAAGGCAAGAGCGGAGGCTTCCTGACGAACCTCCTCGAAGGGTTGCGTGCGCACCAGCTTGAACCGCAGGAGGCACAGCCAGGCGAGTGCCGAATAGGCAGGGGCAAAACCGGGGTCGAGGGAAATCGATTTGCGGTAGAGGGCTTCCGCCGCCTCGAAATTCTTGTCGTCCTGCCGGTCAAATTGTTCCCTGGCCTGCAGATAACAATCGTAGGCCGTCGGGTGGCGGGTCATTGCCGCCGCGCTACGCCGCCTTTCCGATTTTTCAAGAACGCCGTCCGCCGCTCCCAAAGCGTGAACGATCGAGCCCACGATCTCGTCCTGCACGGCAAAAATATCGTCGAGATCCCGGTCGTAGCGTTCCGTCCAGAGGTGAGCCGAGGATTGGGCATCGATAAGCTGCGCGGTGACCCGGACCTTGTTCAGCGCCTTCTGGACACTTCCCTCGAGCACGTAGCGCGCCCCGAGCTCGCTCGCGATCTGGCGGATGTCGACGGCCTTACCCTTGAACACGAACGAAGAATTCCGCGCCAGGACGAAAAGCCAGCCGATCCTGGAAAGTCCGGCAATGATGTCTTCGGTCAAGCCATCGGAGAAGTATTCCTGCCCCGGATCCCCGGACATGTTGGTGAAAGGCAGGACAGCGATGGAAGCCCTTTCGCCGACCAGCGAGACCTGTCTTGCGGAAGCGCCTGCCAATGGTCCCGTTTCCGGACCTGCGCGGAAGATCCGCACAGGTTCGGTAATGTTCTTCAGGTGCCGTTCACCGAGGTCCTCGAAAGCCGCATTCACCTTGCCTCTGGCCTGGCGATAAGCGTCTTCGGAGATGAATATTCCGCCGGCAGGTGCCAGGCTTTCGAGGCGAGCGGCAATGTTGACACCATCGCCCAGAAGGTCGCTGCCGTCGACGATGACGTCGCCGAGATTGATACCGATCCGGAACCGAAGCGGGTCACCCCCGGCGGTCTCCGCTTCATGCACGGCAACGCTTTCCTGCCAGGCGATGGCGCAATTGACGCTGTTCACGATGCTCGGAAACTCGACCAGTAGCCCGTCCCCCATAAGCTTGACGATGCGCCCGCCATGCTCGGCGATCAGCGGTTCGAGGACAGTCCGGCGCAGGTTCGACAGCCGGTCGTGAGTCCCGGCCTCGTCGGCTCCCATGAGGCGCGTATATCCGACAAGGTCGGCCGCGAGTATCGCAGAAAGCCTCCGTTCCACTCCCGATCTCCTTCCGGCAAATGGTCGGACGGTCCCTCCCATTTGCATTCCCCTTGAAGAAGGATGGGCCAAAAGGTGTAACGATCAAGTCCGGATTTCCGGTGCAGTCTCACCCGCCGGGACGTCACAGCAGCAGATGCGACACGGACGGCGCATAGAGGGCGTCTACGGCGGCGGCGGTCGCGCCGAGGGCGACCGCGGCAGCACCTGACGTGCCGACCCGGATCCTGTCCTCGCTCTTGCGAACGCCGTCGATGCGTTCGGGCAAGGGCCCGGCGCGGTCCAGCAGGGCTTTCAGGAACTCCGGTCCGATGATGCCGCCGAGGATGATCGCCTGCGGGTCGAGCATCATCTCGACCATGTTGACGAGCTGGCGCATGTAGGGAGCGACTTCGGTCATCCAGTCAAGAACTTTACCGTTTCCGGTTGCGAAGAGGTCTTCGATCCGGGCAACCGAGGCAGGATCCGTGGGTTCGAGGCCAAGACGCTCGCAAAGTGCGTTGAGGGAGAGATAGCGTTCCAGACAGCCGCGATTGCCGCAGGTGCATTCCGGACCGGCCGGATTGACGATGACATGGCCGATTTCTCCCGCGTTCTTCGTGGCTCCCGCATAAAGAGCGCCGTTGATGACGAAGCCGGCACCCAGACCCATGCCGAACTGGATGAAGGCGAAACTGCCGAAATTGCGGCCGATGCCATAGACATGCTCGCCCAGCGCGGCGGCGGAGGCATCGTTCTGAAGGACCACCGGCAGGCCGAGCGTTTCCTGAAGGTGGCCGAGGTTTTCAGCCGATCCGAACTCGGAAAAATTGGTCGCGTCCCTGTCGCGGACCGCATTGCCCGGGACCTCGAACGGGCCGGGTGCCGCAAGGCCGACCCCGAACAGACGCTCCGCCATATCACCATGGGCACGGCGGAAATTCTCTGCAAGATCCAGGATCTGTTCATTGGCAGCTGCGACCGTGGAGGCGGCGTGCCGCCGGCTTTCCTGCCACACGATGCCCCCCAGGAGATCGCAGGCGACCGCCGTCACGGACAGACGGTCGACGTGGAACCCGAGCGAGTAGGCATGCTCGGCTCGCACAGTGACCTTCATGCCCGGATGGCCCCGGCCGGTCGCCTTCCGGGCATGCATTTCGACAATGCCGCAGCCTTCCAGCTCACCGACGATGTTCTGCACCGTTTGCCGGGAAAGCGACGTGATTTCAGCGATTTCCGTGCGGCCGATCGGTCCGCGTGTGCGGACGACCTCGAGGACGACACGGTGATTGTGGGTCTTGGCTCGGGTGAGATTGGTTCCGCTGGTGCGGAACGAGGCAGGGATCGCGGGCATGTCGGTCATGGTCACAATAGATCAGAAATTATTTTTTCTATCAATTTGACAAAATAAAAATTCCGAGCTTAGGATGCATCCGCTCAGCAAGAACCGGAGGGCGAAATGAAGACGTTTGGAAAACTGATCTTTGGATCCGCAATCGCGACCCTGGCCATGGCATCGCACGCGCTGGCCGACACGACCTTGAATGCACTTTTCATGAGCCAGGCGGCCTATAGCGAAGACGACATCAAGTCGATGACCGCCAGGTTCGAAGCCGCCAATCCCGGCGTCAAGGTGGACCTGGAATTCGTCCCCTATGAAGCCCTTCACGACAAGATCATCGCAGCGGCAGGCGCCGGTGCCGACGGCTACGACGTCGTGCTGTTCGACGTGATCTGGCCGGCCGAATTCGCCACCGGCGGCTTCCTGACCGATGTCACCGACCGCATCCCGGCCGATTATACCGACAAGGTTTTCGACGGCGCCTGGACCACGGTCGAATATGACGGCAAGCGCTTCGGCATGCCGTGGATCCTCGACACCAAATACCTGTTCTACAACACGGAAATGTTGGAAAAAGCCGGCATCTCCGCACCGCCCAAGACCTGGTCCGAGCTCATGACCCAGGCCCGCACCATCAAGGAAAAGGGCATCGTGGAATATCCGCTCGTCTGGAGCTGGTCCCAGTCCGAGGCGATGATCTGCGATTTCACCACGCTGACCGCGGCCAATGACGGCGCGTTCTTCGAGGAAGGCCAGCCGGCATTTGCCGCGGGCGGTGCCAAGGATGCGGTCACCTTCATGAAGGCGACGTTGGACGAGGGGCTCACCAATCCGTCCTCGCGCGAATATTTCGAGGAAGACGTCCGCCGGGTCTTTTCCAACGGCGAAGCGGCCTTCGCGCTCAACTGGACATACATGAACGCCCTTGCCAACGATCCGAAGGAAAGCAAGGTGGCCGGCAAGGTGAAGGTCGCATCGGCACCGGGTGTTGAAGGCAAGACCACCGCCTCCGGCGTCAACGGTTCCATGGGCCTCGGCATTCCGTCGAACAGCGCACATGCCGAGGAAGCCTGGGCCTATATCTCGTTCCTCACCCGGAAGGACGTGCAGGACGACTACGCCAAGCTCAGCCTTCCGATCTGGAAGGCCTCCTATGACGAAGCCAAGGTCATGGAAGGTCAGGAAGACCTGATCGCGGCGGCCAAGGAATCCATCGCCGTGATGTATCCGCGCCCTCTGGTGCCCTCCTACACGGAAGTCTCCGACATCCTGCAGAAGAACATCCACAAGGTCTTGCTCGGCGAAGCCGGGGTGGATGAAGCTCTCGAGGCAGCCGCCGACCGCGTGAAGCGCATCCGCTAAGCGCCAGGGCTTCAAACCGGTCAACACTCCTGCTTTCGGCTTATCTTGGCTGAAAGCGGGCCGGCCGGCGACGACTGAAAGGAGACCGACTTTATGCTTGGCCGACGCCGGACCAAAGAAAAATGGATGCTTCTGGCGCCGGCCATGCTCGTGCTCGCGCTGATCACGCTGATCCCGCTCACCAGCACGCTCTGGCTGAGCTTCACCGATACGCGCATATCGGCGCTGCCCAAGCCGGTGCATTTCGTCGGCCTTGAAAACTATCTCTTCGCGCTGACCGATCCGGACTTTCAGGCCGCCCTTCATCGCACGCTCTACTTCACAATCGTTTCCGTTGGGCTGGAAGGCGTCCTGGGGGTTGGAGTTGCCGTGCTGTTGAACCAGCAGTTCCGTGGCCAGCTCATGCTCAGGGCGCTCATCATCCTGCCCTGGGCGGTGCCGACCATCGTCAACGCGGTCGCCTGGCGGCTGATCTATCATCCCGATTACGGCGCGCTGAACTCTCTGCTCTATCAGCTCGGCCTGATCAGCGACTACCGCAGCTGGATCGGTTCGCCGGCGACGGCAATGAACATGGTCATCCTCGCGGACGTGTGGAAGAATTTCCCGCTGGTCGCCTATGTGGCCCTTGCCGCCCTGCAGACCGTGCCGGAAGACCTCAACAAGGCGGCGGCCGTCGAGGGGGCAGGTCCCTGGAAGCGGTTTCGCGCGATCACCCTGCCGTGGATCATGGGTCCGCTGATGGTGGTCATGGTGCTCAGGACCATCGAGGCCTTCCGCGTCTTCGACATCATCTACGTGATGACCGGCGGCGGCCCGGCCGACAGCACCAAGACGGCGAGTTTCTACGTCTACCAGGAATATTTCAACTATCTCAGAAGCGGCAGCGGCGCCTCCTATGCGGTGCTGGTGGCCGGCATCAGTGCCGTCCTGATCCTCTTCTATTATTCCGCCACAAGGCGCCAGATTGCCGGAGGCGCGGCATGAAACGCTCGCTGAGCCAATCCCTCATCATCTATGGCTGTGCCATCCTGCTGGCCCTTTTCACGGCAGGTCCGCTGCTGTGGCTGGTTGTGATGAGCATCAGCGCGCCGACGGACCTTACCGAAGTGCCCCTGCGCTGGATCCCCTCGGAATTCGATTTCAGCCGCTATGCCACCTTGATGGATCTTGACGGCGGCAGCGGCGAGAGATTCCTGAGCGCGCTCCGAAACTCGATCCTGACCGCGGGCGGTGCCACGCTGATCGCCCTGCTGCTGGCCATTCCCGCCGCCTATTCCTTTTCCAGGCGCAAGGCTTCGATGGTGCTGCTGTTCGCGTTCCTGGCAACGATCATGATGCCGCCGATCACCTATATCCTGCCGCTCTATTCGACCTTTTCCAGCCTCGGCATGCTCAACAAGACGCTGACGCTGGTGATCGTCTATACCGCCATGCTGCTGCCCTTCGCGACCTGGCTGATGAAGGCAAATATCGACGTGCTGCCGGTGGAGGTGGAACAGGCCGCCTTCATGGAAGGGGCAAGCACTTCCTACACGATCCGCCAGGTGGTCCTGCCGCTCGCCCTGCCCGCGATTGCCGCCACCGCCATGTTGTCGTTTCTGGTCGCCTGGGACGAGTTCTTCTATGCGCTGATCTTCACCAACGACCTCAGCGCCAAGACCCTGCCCGTCGCCATTGCGGATTTCTCCGCCGGACGTGTCACCGACTATGGCGTCATCGCCTCGGTCGGTGTGCTGGCCACCCTGCCGCCCGCCGTCCTCGCCATCGCCTTTCAGAAATTCATCGTCTCCGGACTGGTCGCCGGGTCTGTCAAGGGCTGAGCCGCCATGGGAACGCAAGAAGGAAAACGCCGTCATGCCGGATAGTCCCATCCTGTCTGTCGACAATCTTCAGAAGAAATACGGTGACGTTCACATCCTCAAGGACATCAACGTCACCATGGAGCCGGGCGAGTTCCTGGTGCTGGTCGGCCCCTCCGGCTGCGGCAAGTCCACGTTGCTGAGCTGCATTTCCGGCCTGACGGACATTACCTCGGGCACAATCCATATCGCGGGCAAGGATCGGACTACCGACGAACCCGCGGACCGGGACATTGCCATGGTGTTCCAGTCCTATGCGCTCTTTCCGAACATGAGCGTGGAACGGAATATCGGCTTCGGGCTCGAGGTCCGGAAGGTGCCCGAGGCGGAAAAGAAAGCGAAGGTTTCGGAAGTCGCCGAACTGCTGAAGATCGAGCATCTGCTTCGGCGCATGCCGGCGGAACTTTCCGGCGGGCAGCGGCAGCGGGTCGCCATGGGCCGGGCGCTGGTGCGCGAGCCGAAACTGTTCCTCTTCGACGAACCGCTATCCAATCTGGACGCCAAGCTGCGGGTGACGATGCGCACCGAGATCAAACGCCTGCACCAGACGACAGGCGCCTCGATCGTCTATGTCACCCACGACCAGATCGAGGCCATGACGCTGGCAACGCGCATCGTCGTGATGAAGGACGGGATCGTTCAGCAGATCGGCACGCCGGAAGAGGTCTACAACAGGCCGGTCAATGCCTTTGTGGCCGACTTCATGGGCGCGCCGTCCATGAACCTGATGAAAGCCAGGGCAACCCCTTCGGAGGACGGGATCCGGCTGGAAATCCCGACGTCGCAGGGCACCGCCATCGAGCTTGTGGACCCGGCCACGAATGCCGGTTTCCTGGCGGGAGGCCCGGCGGACATCCTGGTCGGCCTGAGGCCCGAGGCGATGACGGACGCTGAACGGGTGAACGGGAGAAGCATCCAAAGGGCGGACTGCCTGCTGGAGGTGGTGGAGCCCGCCGGCGCCGACACCTATGCCGTCATCCATCTTGGCGGAACGGAAGCTGTTGCCCGCCTTTCCGCCGACGCAGCCGTCACCGCGGGCAGGACGGCTTCCATCGCCTTCGACCTTGCCAAGATTTCCTATTTCGATATTGCCTCGGGAAACCGTTTATGAGCCACGTACAGGGACTTGCCGCGGATATCGGCGGCACCAACACCCGTCTTGCCCTGGTGGAAAACGGCAAGGTGCGCGAGGAGACGATTGCCCGTTTCCGCAATGCCGACTTCAAGACGCCGGAAGAAGCGATCGACGCCTTTCTCACCGGCACCGGACGCCCGGCCTGCGGTTCGGCGGTGATCGCGATCGCGGCACCGATCGACGGCACGGCCATCCAGATGACCAATCATCCCTGGACCTTCCGCGCCGAGTGCATCGGCAAGGCCCTGGGCGGAGCCAACGTCATTTTTCTCAACGACCTCGAAGCGCTGGCCCATTCGCTCGACCATATCGACGCAGCCCGTCTGAAACCCTTGCATCTGCCGACGCAGCAAGCGCGAAGCAATGCGATAAGGCTCGTGGCGGGGGCGGGCACCGGCTTCAACGCGGCAACCCTCTTCCCGACAGCCGCCGGCGATCATGTCGGCATAGGCGAATGCGGGCACAGCACGCTGCCCGTGGAAACGGAGACCGAATTGCGGCTCTGGTCGTATCTTGCCCGCAACCGCGGCCGTGCCTCCGTCGAACGGGCGCTCTCGGGCATTGGGCTGCGGGAAATATTCGAGTGGTGCTGTCTGGAACACGGCAAGGCGATCGAAGAGCTATCGCCCACGGAGATCGCCGAACTTGCGGTCACCGGCGGCGACACCGTCTGCGAGGCGGCCGCCCGGCAATGGGCGACTTTCCTCGGTCGGGTCGTCGGCGACCTGGCTCTCACCTTCATGTCGCTCGGTGGCATCGTGCTGTCAGGCAGCGTGACGCGCAGTCTTGCCCCCTGCCTGTCGGAACCGGAATTCCTGACGGCCTTCCACTCGAAAGGCCGCCAGAGCGAACTCGTCTCGAGCATTCCGATTCACCTGCTCGACGACGACTTCGCCGCCCTGGCAGGCTGCGCTTCCAGAATGTGACCGCGAACCGATCCGGGAGCGAACGTCGATCAGAAGGGAACCGCTCACCGCTGTCCGACAAACCGGCCCATGCCGTCCGGCACGGGCAGGGACCGATGCTTTTCGGCATAGGCTTCCAGTTTTGCGGCAACCTCGGGACCAGGCTGGCTGCTGGCGCGGGTGGTCAGGTCCACATGGAGCAGGAAGGTTTCCACCGTGGCGGCCAGCTTGCCGTCCGCCCCATAAAGGAAGTGGAACAGATGCATCTTCTTGCCGGCGCCATTCAGGACCTGCGTGCGGATGGTCAGGTGCTCGCCCGCCATCAGCTCATCCAGATACCGGATATGGTTCTCGACCGTGAAGTAGCTCCTGCCTGAGGCGATGTAGTCCGCATCCGCACCGATCATTTCCATGAACCGGTCGCTCGCGGCGGCGGCAGCCTCCAGATAATAGGCCTCGTTCATGTGGCCGTTGTAGTCCGTCCAGCTCTGCGGGATCTGGCGGTCGCCGGTTACCGGCAGTCCGCCGTCCTCCAGCGACGGCAGGCTGGCTTCGTGCGCATTGATGACACCACCGGCACCACTGCCGCGCTTCTTGAGCGCGCGCATCATGCCGACCAGGTTGTCATCGCGCAGCCGCTCAAGTTCGCGGATGGACATGTGTCCGGACTGTGCGTCCGACTGGCCCGCGATCAGGTCCACCAGTTCGTCGGTGAACTCCGGCACGTCCATCAGCTTGGTCCAGGGCCAGGTGAGACAGGGGCCGAACTGGGCCATGAAATGTTTCATGCCCGCCTCGCCGCCCGCGACCCGGTAGGTCTCAAAAAGGCCCATCTGCGCCCAGCGCAGGCCGAAGCCCATGCGGATCGCCTCGTCGATCTCTTCCGTGGTGGCAATGCCATCCTTGACCAGCCAGAGCGCCTCGCGCCAGACGGCTTCCAGAAAACGGTCGGCGATATGGGCGTCGATTTCCTTGCGGACCTTCAGCGGGAACATGCCGATGCCGCGCAGGATCTCCGCCGCCCGTTCCGTCTCCTTCGCATCTCCCACCAATTCGATCAGCGGCAGCAGGTAGACCGGGTTGAAGGGATGGGCGACGATCGCCCGCGCGCCCTTCGCGGTCAATTCCGACGGCTTGAAGCCGGAGGTCGAGGAGCCGATGACGGCCGTTGCCGGGGCCAGCTCCGTCAGGCTGCCGAGCACCTTGTGCTTGATGTCCAGGCGTTCTGGAATGCTTTCCTGGATCCAGTCCGCGCCTTCAACCGCTGCTTCCAGCGTATCGTGGAAGGTGAGCTTGCCTTCCTGAGGCAATGCCCGGTCATAGAGCGCGGGCAGGCTGCGGCGGGCATTGGCGACCACCTCGCCGATCTTGCGTTGGGCCTCGGGATCGGGATCGAAAACGGCAACGTCCCAGCCGTTGAGGAGAAAGCGGGCGGCCCAGCCGCCGCCGATAACGCCGCCGCCGACAATGGTTGCTTTTCTGGTCATGGTGCAAGGGTCTCCGTATGGCCGTCGATGGCCAGAACCTGTCCTGAAATCCTGGCGCCGCCTTCGGACGCCATGAAATGAATGCTGTTGGCGATGTCGCGGGCCGTGACCCAGGTCTTCATCGACACGCCTTTGACATAACTTTCGCGAATGGCCTCTTCCGTTTCACCACGCGCGGCCGCTTCCATGGCGACGACGCGGTCCATGCGCGGGCCTTCAACGGCGCCGGGGCAAACCGCGTTGACACGAACGCCGTGGGGCCCGAGCTCCATCGCCAGCGTCTTGGTCAGGCCGACCATGGCCCATTTGGCCGAGGCATAGGGCGAGCGGTAGGGATAGCCGAAGAGGCCCGCGGTCGACGACGTCAGGGTAATCAGGCCATGGCCCTGTGCTTTCATCACCCGGGCCGCCCAGCGGCAGGTCAGAAAGGCGCCATGGAGATTGGTTGCGACACAGCGCTGCCAATCGCCATAATCCAGCGTTTCAATTGCCCCGGCCGGACCGCCAGTGCCCGCATTGGCACAGACCACGTCCGCCCCGCCCCAGCGGCCTTCCAGATCGGACAGGAAACCGTCCATCTCCGGTTCGCAGGTGACATCGGCAACCGCCGCAAATACGCCGGGATGATCACCGGAAAACCCGGCAATCGCCGCCGGGTCGGCATCGCAGACGGCAACCTCGTCGCCGTCCTCCAGAAAGCGCTCGGCAATGACGCGGCCGATACCGGCGGCGCCCGCCGTGATGAGAACCCTGCGCGGCATCGTGAGGTGCCTTAAGCGCCGGGTGCGCGCTTGGTCAGGCCCAGTTTCTCGCGCACCGCTTCGGGTCCGATGACCCTTGCGCCCATGCCCTCGATCACGCCGACCGCCTTTTCAACCAGCTGGGCGTTGGTGGCGAGCACGCCTTTTTCCAGGAAGAGATTGTCTTCCAGGCCGACGCGCACGTTGCCGCCGGCCAGAACGGATGCGGCCACATAGGGCATCTGATCGCGGCCGAGGCTGAAGGCTGACCAGGCCCAGTCTTCGGGAATGGCGTTGACCATGGCCATGAAGGTGTTCAGATCGTTCGGAGCGCCCCAAGGCACACCCATGCAAAGCTGCACCAGCGCGGGAGAGGCGAGTGTGCCTTCCTGCACGAGCTGCTTGGCAAACCAGAGGTGGCCGGTGTCGAAGGCCTCGATTTCCGGCTTGACGCCGAGCTCGGTCATCATCGCGCCCATGGCCCGGAGCATGCCGGGCGAGTTGGTCATGACGTAGTCGGCTTCGGCGAAGTTCATGGTGCCGCAATCGAGCGTGCAGATCTCCGGCAGGCATTCGCGGACGTGCGCCATGCGCTCGGAGGCGCCGACCATGTCCGTCCCTTTTTCGTTGAGCGGCAACGGTGCCTCGGTGCTGCCGAACACCATGTCGCCTCCCATGCCCGCCGTCAGGTTCAGCACGACGTCGACGTCGGCGGCGCGGATCAGGTCAGTGACCTCCCGATAGAGGTCACGCCTGCGGGACGGCGCGCCGGTTTCCGGATCGCGCACATGGCAGTGGACGACGGCGGCGCCCGCCTTTGCCGCATCGATCGCGCTGGCGGCGATTTCCTTCGGGCTGCGCGGCACATGCGGGGACTTGTCCTGCGTGCCGCCGGAGCCGGTGACTGCACAGGTAATGAAAACATCGCGGTTCATTGTGAGTGGCATCTTGAACTCCTAGCGGCCTTTCCAGACCGGATCGCGTTTTTCGGCAAAGGCGCGCGCGCCTTCCTTCTGGTCCTCGGAGCGGTAGAGTTTTTCCACCGTTGCAAACTGGCTTCTGGTGATGCGGTTCAGGGCATCCTGGAACTTCATGTCTTCGGCTTCCCGGACGACTTCCTTGATCGCCGCGTAGACGAGCGGCGGACCGGAGGCGAGCACCTCGGCCATTTTACGAGCCTCGTTCATCAGATTGTTAGCCGGGTAAATATGATTGATCAGGCCCCAGCGCGCCGCCTCCTCGGCATCGAACCAGCGCCCCGTCAGCAGCATTTCCATGGCGATGTGATAGGGAATGCGCTTGGGCAGCTTGATGCTGGCGGCATCGGCCACCGTGCCGGAACGGATTTCCGGCAAGGCGAAGGTCGCGTGATCCGCCGCCAGGATGATGTCTGCCGACAAGGCGAGTTCCAGTCCGCCGCCGCAGCAGATGCCGTTGACCGCCGCGATCACCGGCTTGTTGAGGCCGCGCAGCTCTTGCAAGCCGCCGAAGCCACCGACGCCATAATCCCCGTCCACCGCATCGCCCTCGGCAGCCGCCTTCAGGTCCCAGCCCGGGCAGAAGAACTTTTCCCCGGCCCCGGTAACGATGGCGACCCTGAGCTCCGGATCGTCACGGAATTCGGTGAACACCTCGCCCATGATGCGGCTGGTCGCCAGGTCGATGGCATTTGCCTTGGGCCGATCCAGGACGACCTCCAGCACATGGCCGTTTCTCGTTGTCTTGATCGGATTATCCGTCATTGGCCGCTCCACATCTGATGAGTGCATCCGCTGCGACCGCAAAGTCCCTGCCGCAGAGCAGCGGATTGATTTCGACTTCCTCGACCGGCGCCGAGGTCACGTAAGCCTGGACTGCCAGAACCGCCGCGACGATCGCCTGCATGTCGCAGGCAGGGCCGCCCCGGTATCCGGTCAGCATAGGTCCGATCTTCAGCGATTTCAGCGCCGTTTCGATCTCCTCTGCCGAAGCTGGCACAGTCAGGGAGACCGTATCCTTGAGAAGTTCGGTGAGGACACCGCCGGCGCCGAGGGTCAGGACATAGCCGTGCGCCGGATCAAGAACCACGCCGACCAGCAGCTCGGCGATGGTTCCCGTCACCATCTTTTCCACCAGCAGCGTCGAGACCGGCATGTGGGCGGCGGCCGTCAGAACATCGTCAGCCGAGGTTAGGTTGAGGGCAACGGCGCCGGCGTCCGACTTGTGCGCGATGCCGGTGCCCTTGAGAACCACCGGGAAGCCGATCCTCTCCGCCGCAAACGCGGCCTCCTCAGCCCCCTCTACCGCGAGGCTCTCCGGCACGGGAACTGCAAACGCCTTCAGCCGGACCTTCGCGTCCTGCTCCAACAGGGTGGTGACACCGGTCAGGGTGGCAGGCAGCAGGATGGCCTCTTCCGACAGGGAACCGGAGACCGCCGCCACCGCCTCGATCGCGGCAACCGCCTGGTCCATGCCGCACAGGGGAACGATACCCCTTGACATGAGTTCGGCGGCAAAGGCCTCCGGCATCGTCTCGGGAAGGGAGCTCAACACGGCCATGCGCTTGCCGCTTGTGCGGCCGGCGTATTCGATCGCGCCGATCACGTTCAACCAGTCCTCCGCGTTGCAGCGGTCCTGGCGCGGGATGTCGAGAATGACGATCCCGAGGGAAATATCGCCCAGCATCATCGCCGCAAAGGTGCGGCCCATGGCGTCTATGTCGTTCCAGATATAGGTGTGGTAGTCGAGCGGGTTGGCGAGCGCCACCTTGGGGCCGAGCGCCTCCTTGAGAGCCGCTTTCTGGTCCTGCCCAAGGGGAGGAAAGCTGACGTACCGGCCCGTCGCGATGTCAGCGATCAGGCTGGCCTCGCCACCCGAACAGGACATGGAGGCGAGCCGGTTCCCCGGCAGGCGTCCCGCGACGTGAACGAGTTTCAAAGCCTCGAGAAACACTTCCAGATTGGCGACCTCGGCGATCCCGAGGCGCTTGAAGAGGGCACTGGCTCCAGCAGCGCTCCCGGCGAGCGAGGCGGTGTGGGAGACCGTTGCCCCTTGTGCCTGCTCGGACCGGCCGACCTTCAGGGCGACGACAGGTTTTCCCATTGCATGGGCCTTGCGGGCAAAGGTCTCGAACCGGCCAAGGTCGTCGACGCCCTCGATATGCAGCCCGATCGCCGTCACCCGCTCGTCCTGCAACAGGGCCTCGCCGATTTCCGACAGGCCCGTCTGGGCCTGGTTGCCTGCCGTCACCGCATAGGCGATCGGCAATGCCCGCTGCTGCATGGTCAGGTTGATGGCAATGTTCGACGACTGGGTGACGATGGCAACGCCACGCTCAGCGGCAACCAGACCGTGCTGGTCCGGCCAGAGCGCGGCGCCGTCGAGCGCGTTTATGAAGCCGTAGCAGTTGGGACCGAGGAACGGCATGTCGCCCGCGGCTTCGACCAGGGCCATCTGCAGGTCGCCGCCGTCGGCAAGTTCCGCCGTCGCCTCGCGGAATCCGGAGGCAAAGCAGACCGCGCCGCCCGCACCGCGCCTGGAGAGCTCGCCGATGAGTTCGACCGCGGCATGCCGGTTAACGCCGACGAAGACCGCGTCCGGAACGCCTGGCAGCTGGCCGAGCGAGGAAAAGGCCGGAACGCCGCCGATCTCCGGCTGCGTCGGGTGAACCGGCCACAGGGCCCCGTTGAACCCGGACTTGCGGCATTCCCGGATCACGTTCCGGCACCAGAAGCCGCCACCGATCACCGCAATGGACTTCGGCCTCAGGAGCCGTTCGAGGGAACGCATGGATCAGGCTCCGAGCGGGCGGAAGATTTCGCGGCTGATGATGTGGCGCTGGATTTCGCTGGTGCCGTCCCAGATCCGCTCCACGCGCGCGTCGCGCCAGAAGCGCTCGATCGGGAAATCGTCCATCAGGCCCATGCCGCCGAAAATCTGCAGCGTCGTGTCGGTGACCTTCGCCAGCATTTCCGAGGCATAGACCTTGGCACTGGCGATTTCGCGGTTGGCGGGAAGGCCCTGGTCGAGGCGCCAGGCACCGGCGAGTGTGAGCCAGTCGGCGGCGTCGATCTCGGTGATCATGTCCGCGACCTGGAAGCTGACGCCCTGGAACTTGGCGATCTGCTGGCCGAACTGCTTGCGCTCCGCCGCGTAGTTGACAGCGTAGTCGAAGCAGCGCCGGGCGCGGCCGACGCTCATGGCGGCAACCGTCAGCCGGGTGGCGTAGAGCCACTCGTTCATGACCTCGAAGCCGCCGTCGACCTCACCCAGAATCTGGGAATCGGGCAGTCGGCACTTGTCGAAATAGAGAATGCAGTTCTTGTAGCCACGATGGCTGACGGAGCGATAGCCGTCACGCACCTCGAAGCCCGGCGTGCCCCGGTCGACCAGGAAGCAGGTGATGCGCTTCTTCGGACCCTTGGGCGTGTCGTCGACACCGGTCGCGACGAAGACGATGAAGAAATCCGCGTGTTCGGCCCCGGAGATGAAATGCTTGGACCCGGAGATCACCCAGTCGCCGCCGTCGCGCACAGCCTGGCATTTCATGCCGCGCACGTCGGAGCCGGCATCCGGCTCGGTCATGGCGAGGGCATCCATTTTCTCGCCGCGCACGGCCGGAAGCAGATAACGCTCCTTCTGCTCGCCCTTGCAAGCCATCAGGATGTTCTGCGGCCGGCCGAAAAAGTGGTTCAGCGCCATGGATCCGCGGCCGAGTTCACGCTCGACAAGGGTGAAATCCAGATGGCTTAGTCCGGCACCGCCGACCTCCTCGGGAAAGTTGCATGCATAAAAGCCGAGGTCGATGCATTTCCGCTTGATCTCCTCGCCAAGCTCGCGCGGAACCTGGCCGGTTTGTTCGACCATCTGTTCGTGAGGGTAGATCTCGTTTTCAACGAAGGACCTGACCGTCGAGACAATCATCTCCTGTTCTTCGCTCAGTCCGAAATGCATGGCTCCCTCCTCTTGCCTGGTGAACGACAGCATGAGACAAACGCCACACCGACATTGTGCAGTTTTGGTCAAGAATCATGCAGGATTCACGAAATCCTTCCTTGCCGCAGAAAATTTCGGTGATGCTGTTCGACTCCTTCTCGAACCACTGCCTCGCCAACGCCATCGAACCCTTCCGCGCGGCCAACACGATCGCGCGTCGGCAGCTCTACGAATGGCAGATCTTCAGCCTGGACGGCGGCACGGTGACCTCCTCCAGCGGCCTGCCGGTCGAGACACGGTCGTGGTCGGAGGCACGCCCGCAGGGCGGGTTCCTGTTCCTGATGCCGAGCTACGGTCATTCGGATTACGTCACCCCCCGGATGAACCAGGTCCTGCGCGCGGCCCGCAAAAGGTTTTCACTGCTTGCGGGCCTCGACATGGGCGCGTGGCTGCTGGCGGCGGCGGGCCTTCTGGACGGGCGCAGGGCCACCATCCACTGGGATGAATTCAACGCCTTTGCCGAAGCCTTTCCGGATGTTGAAGTGACGGAAAAGCGCTTTGTCCTCGAGGACGACCTTGCCACCTGCGGCGGCGCATCGACGGCCTTCGAACTGACGCTGGAACTCATCAAGCGCCACCACAGCCCGATGTTCGCGCTCGAGGTCAGCGCCCTCTTCATGCATGGCGACAAGTTCAACCTTCAGGACCCTGTTCAACGGCTAAGCTCGGACACGCTTGTGCGCAGCGCCACCGCGCTGATGCGCCGGACAATCGAAGATCCGATGAGGATCCCGGACCTCGCCCGCCATCTGAAGGTCGACCAGCGCAGTCTTGAGGACCGGTTCCAGCAGGAAATGAACATGACGCCGCTTGCCGTCTACAAGGCCATCCGCCTGCGGGAAGCCCGAAGGCTCGTCGAGCTGACCCGGATGAGCATTGCCGAAATTTCAGAGCGCTGCGGTTACCGGAACACCAGCGCCATGACCCGGGCTTACCGGTTGGAATTCGGGGACCCGCCGAGAGTGCACCGGAAGGGAGTGTGAGGAAAGCAGCGGCATTTCTTTTTGTCATCCCTGCCTGCGCAGGGATGACAACATTCGGAATGAAACGGGCCTGCTACGACTTCAGCTCGAGTTGTTCGATCACGGTCTGGACGGCGAGACGGAAGACCTGTTCCTCGGGGCTCGGCTGGCTGTCGGGGCGGTTCATCAGGCCGACGGGTCCCTTGGTGATGTCGCTGTCGATGGGCAGGCGGACGAGGTGGCCGTCGGCGATCTCGTTCTGGACGACACCTGCGGAGATGATCCAGACGGCATCGGTCCGGCGCGTATAGACGCGGCCGAAGGCACCGGACACCGTTTCGATCTTCTTGGGGATCTCGCCGACGCCGTTGGCAATCAGGAACCGTTCGACGAGCGGGCGGATCGCGGCGCCTTCCGGAGGATAGATGACGGGCCAGTCGACGATCCGCTTGATGTCCGGTGCCTTGAGAAGCGGATGACCGGCCCGCACCACGATGTCGACGCGTTCGGAATAGAGCTGGGTGAAGGACACCCCTTCCATTGCGGTCGGCCGGCCGAGCCGTCCGATGACGAGATCAAGCTCGCCCATCTTCAGCCGCTCGATCAGGTAGCTGTGTGGGCCGTCCATGATCTGCAGCATGACGTTGGGCGCCATTTCGGAGAATTCCTTCACCAGCGGCGGCATGAAGCTGGTGGCAACACTCGGCAATGCCCCGACCTTCAGCGTGGCGCGGGCACCACCTTCCTTTTCCACCCCGTCCAGCCCCTGCTGCAGGCTAGCCAGCGAGATCTGCGCGAAATGCAGGAAGACCTTGCCCTGCTTGGTGAGCACGATCCCGGCCCGGTTTCGGGTCATCAGAGTTGCTCCGATGATCTCCTCCAGCTCCTTCAGCGTCTTGGAAATGGCCGGCTGGGTCAGGTTGAGCTTGTCCGCGGCCAGTTTCAGGCTGCGCTCCCGGGCAATTTCCACGAAACACTGGATGTGTCGGAATTTGATGCGCCGATCGATCATTCGTACGTCACTTATCAAAATTGGAAACCAAAATGCTCAATTTCTCATTTTACTTCTCTTTTTCGAACATTCAATATTGTTTCAACAAGGGAGGCATCCATGCGCACTCAAGTCGTCATCGTGGGCGGTGGCCCATCCGGCCTGCTGCTCGGGCAGTTGCTGCACAAGAAGGGCATCGAAACCGTCGTTCTGGAGCGGAAGACCAAGGAATATGTGCTCGGCCGCATCCGTGCCGGCATCCTGGAGACGGGTTTCGTCAACCTGATGCGGGAGGCCGGCGTCGCCGAACGCATGGACCGGGAGTGCTTCATCCACCGCGGCACCACCATCTCCTACGAAAACGAGATGTTCGACATCGACTTCCAGAAACTGGTCGGCCAGAGCGTGATCGTCTACGGCCAGACGGAAGTGACGCGCGATCTCTACGATGCCCGTGAGGCCACCGACGGCAAGATCATCTACGAAGTCGACAACGTCCAGATCTGCGGCGCGGACAGCGACGCGCCCTACGTGACCTTCACAGCGGATGGTTCTTCACAGCGCATCGACTGCGATTTCGTCGCCGGCTGCGACGGTTTCCACGGTGTCAGCCGCAAGACCATTCCGGATGACGTGCGCAAGGACTATGAAAAGGTATATCCGTTCGGCTGGCTGGGCGTCCTCTCCGAAACGCCTCCGGTTCATGACGAACTGATCTATTCCAATTCCAGCCGCGGCTTTGCGCTGTGTTCGATGCGCAACGAAAACCTGTCGCGCTACTATATCCAGTGCACGGTCGCCGACCATGTCGAGGACTGGAGCGACGAAGCCTTCTGGGAAGAATTGAAACGCCGTGTGCCGGACTCCGTTGCCGACAAGCTGGTGACCGGCCCTTCCATCGAGAAGTCCATCGCCCCGCTGCGCTCCTTCGTCAGCGAACCGATGCGCTGGGGACGCCTGTTCCTGTGCGGCGATGCCGCCCATATCGTGCCGCCGACCGGGGCCAAGGGCCTCAACACCGCGGCCTCCGACGTCCACTATCTCTTCGAGGGACTGGTTCAGTACTATGAGGACAAGGATAGCAGGGGCATCGACACCTATTCCCAAAAGGCGCTGGCGCGCATCTGGAAGGCCGAGCGTTTCAGCTGGGCGACGACCAACATGCTGCACCGGTTCCCGAACCAGTCGGATTTCGATCTGAAGATGCAGCGGGCCGAGATCGAGTCGCTGCATTACAATGAAGCCGCGCAGGCCTGGTTTGCGCTCAACTATGTCGGACTGCCCTACTGATGAGGATCGCAAGGCTCCCCTCCGTTGATCTCAACTGGCGCGAAGACGGCAACCCCGCCGGTCTTCCGATCGTCTTCGCCAATTCGCTCGGCACGGACCTTCGGCTCTGGGACAAGGTGGTCTACCGCCTGCCGGCGTCGGACTATCGGCTAATCCGCTTCGACAAGCGCGGCCACGGCCTCTCTTCCTGCCCGCCTGCCCCCTATTCCATGGAGGAGCTGGTAGAAGACACGGAACAGTTCCTCGACCTGATCGGGGTGGAGAGCTGCATCTTCGTCGGCCTCTCGATGGGCGGCATGATCGGGCAGATGCTGGCGAGCCGCCAGCCGCAGCGCGTCAAGGCGCTGGTCCTGTCGAATACCGGTGCGAAGATGGGCGAGGCGTCGATGTGGCAGGACCGGATCACCCGCATCCGCGAAGGCGGCATCGAGAGCCTGGCGGATCCGATCATGGAGCGCTGGTTTTCGAAGGGCTTCCTGGAAACGGCAGAATGCGCCGCCTGGCGCAACATGCTGACCCGGACCCCGGTCGAGGGCTATATCGGCTGCTGTGCGGCGATTGCAGGAACGGACCTGACCGAAACGACGTCCCGGCTGCGCCTTCCGGTGCTTGGTATCGGCGGGGCGGACGATCTCGCCAGTCCGCCGAGCCTGGTGCGCGCCACGACGGAGCTGGTACCCGGCAGCCGTTATGTCGAGATCCCCGATGCGGGCCACCTGCCCTGCGTCGAGCAGCCCTATCACTACACCAATCACCTGATGGGTTTTATCAAGGAGGCCCTCCATGTCTGAACGTTTTGACCGGGGCATGCAGGTCCGCAAGTCGGTACTCGGCGAGGCGCATGTCGCCCGGGCGGAAGCCGCCAAGACCGCCTTCGACGAACCGTTCCAGACGCTCATCACGGAAGGCGCCTGGGGCACGGTCTGGGCTTCGGACGGCATCAGTGCGCGCGAGCGCTCCATGCTGACGCTCGCTCTCCTGGCCGCGCTCGGCAATTTCGAGGAAATCGCCATGCACATCCGGGCGACCGCCCGGACAGGCGCCAGCAAAAAGGACGTGCTCGAAGCCTTTCAGCATGTCGCCATATACGCCGGCGTTCCACGGGCCAACCAGGCCCTCAAGATCGCCAAGGAAACCTATGCCGAGATGGAACAGAACGGCCATCAGGCACAGAGCTGATTTCCCGTTCGACTGGGAGGACATTGCATGAAACCAGGACCCCTTTACCAGCGTGACCGTGAATGGCACCCGCCGGCGCTAACACGCGACTACAAGACCAGCGTCTCGCGCTCGCCGCAGTATTCCATGATCAGTCTGGAAACCACGGTCAGCGAGATCACCGGGCCGGTCTTCGGTCACAACGACATCGATCCGCTCGACAAGGATCTGCTGCACAATTACGCCGAGGCGGGCGAGAGCGCGATCGGCGAGCGGATCATCCTGCATGGCCGCGTGCTGGACGAGAATGCAAAACCGATCCCCAACACGCTGGTCGAGATCTGGCAGGCGAACGCCGGCGGCCGCTACCGGCACAAGAAGGATACGTATCTGGCTCCGATCGACCCGAATTTCGGTGGTTGCGGTCGCACGCTGACGGACGAGAACGGCTACTATTATTTCCGCACGGTGAAACCGGGCGCCTACCCCTGGCGGAACTGGGTGAACAACTGGCGCCCTGCCCATATCCACATGTCGATCTTCGGCACGGCCTTCGCGCAGCGGCTGATCACCCAATGCTATTTCGAGGGCGACCCGCTCATTCACAAATGCCCGATCGTCAACACGATCCCGGATCCGGACGCCATCGAGCAGCTGATCGCGCGCCTCGATCTCAACGCCACCATTCCGCTGGACACCATCGCCTACAAGTTCGACATCGTCCTGCGCGGACGCCGGTCGACCCTGTTCGAGAACCGCCTGGAGGGCAACTGATCATGCCTCAGGACCTGAATTACCTGAAAGAAACGCCAAGCCAGACTGCCGGCCCCTATGTTCACATCGGGCTCGCTCCGGGAGCCGCAGGCTTCGACATCTACCGCCAGGAACTCGGCTGGAACATTGCAGGCCCCAATGCCGGGGGAGAGCGCATCCGCATCGAAGGCTGCGTCATTGACGGCATGGGATCGCCGATCAAGGACGTGCTGCTGGAAGCCTGGCAGGCCAATGCGGACGGTATCTACGCCCATCCCGAACATGACGGCGACGTCGAGGAGGGCTTCCGCGGCTGGGGCCGGGTGATCACCGATTTCGAGACCGGCGAATGGGGATTCGACACCGTCAAGCCGGGACCGGTTCGACTGCCTGACGGCAAGGTCGCGGCGCCGCATATCAGTCTGTGGATCGTTGCCCGTGGCATCAATGTCGGCCTGCAGACGCGGCTCTACTTCGAGGACGAACAGCAAGCCAATGCGGCCGATCCCGTGATCAACCTGATCGAATGGGAAAGGCGCCGCCAGACGCTGATCGCGAAGAAGACCGTGCGCGACGGCAAGACGGTCTACCGCTTCGACGTCAAGCTGCAGGGCGAGGACGAGACGGTGTTCTTCGATATCTAGGAGCGGGTTGGACCAAAGGCGTCTTTGGTGTTTTCTCTATGCGGCGCCCTACACAAACACCCTCATCCTGAGGAAGCGCGAAGCGCTGTCTCGAAGGATGGGCCGCTGGCTCCAGTGCCTGCCGCCCATCCTTCGAGACGGACCTGACGGTCCTCCTCAGGATGAGGAACAACGGGGGTGAGCGCATCGCTCCGCAAATTCGGAACAACAGCCAGATCTGGGCAAAAGAGACCGACATGACCAAACCCTGCATCATCTGCGTTGCAATCACCGGATCGCTGCCGAAAAAGGCGAACAATCCGGCCGTGCCGATCACAATCGCCGAGCAGGTGGAAAGCACGCAGGAGGCCTTCGAGGCGGGAGCCACGATCGTTCATGCGCACGTACGCAACGACGATGAGACGCCGTCCTCGGATCCGGACAAATTCGCCCGGCTGAAGGAGGGACTGGAAAAGCACTGCCCCGGCATGATCATCCAGTTCTCCACCGGCGGACGCTCGGGTGCCGGCCGGGAGCGGGGCGGCATGATCCCGCTCAAGCCCGACATGGCCTCGCTCTCCGTCGGATCGAACAATTTCCCGACGCGGGTTTACGAAAACCCGCCGGATCTGGTCGACTGGCTTGCAGCTGAGATGCGGACCCATCACGTGAAGCCGGAGATCGAGGCCTTCGACCTCAGCCACATCCATCAGGCCGCCGCCATGAACCGGGACGGGCGCATTCCGGGCAAGCTCTACATCCAGTTCGTCATGGGCGTCAAAAACGCCATGCCGGCCGACCGGGACGTCTTCGACTATTACATCCGGACCGTCGAGCGGCTTGCGCCCGGTGCCGAGTGGTGCGCGGCCGGGATCGGCCGGCATCAGCTCACGATCAACGAATGGTGCATCTCCTCCGGCGGCCATACGCGGACGGGCCTGGAAGACAATGTCCGCCTGGACGGCGACAGGCTTGCGCCTTCCAACGCTGCGCTGGTGAAACGGGCCGTGGAGCTCTGCGAGAAATACGAGCGACCGGTCGCCACCTGGCAGCAGGCGCGGGAGATTCTCGGCCTTTCCCTGATCACGGGTTGACCCGCCCGTCCTCATGGCTCTCAATAAAGAGCAATGACCAAACTGGTGTGAGCCATGTCCGTTTCCCTGTTTTCCAGCTCGATCTATGCCGGCCTGTTCGCTGACGAGGAGATCGCGAGGCTCCTCGACGATGCCAGCGACATTGCCCATATGACCATCTTCGAACGCGCACTCGCGAAAGTGCAGGGAGACCTCGGCGTCATCCCCGAAGCAGCTGCGCGCGTCATCGCCGAAACGCTCATCGATGCCGTCGTCGACCCATCCGTCCTTGCCGCCGGGACCCGCTCGGCCGGCGTCCCGGTTCCGGCGCTGGTTGCGGAACTTCGCAAGGTCACCGGAGAGGAGGCCGGCAAGTGGCTCCACTGGGGTGCCACCAGCCAGGACGTGATGGATACGGCACAGGTGCTGCAGACCGGTGCCTGCCTTGAAATTCTCGAAGAGCGGCTTGCGGCACTCATCAAGACCCTGGAAGGCCAATCGGAGCATTACGCGGACCAGCTTCTGGCAGGTCGGACCCGCAGCCAGGTGTCTACGCCGGTGACCCTCGGCTACCGGATCGCGCAATGGGCGCATCCGCTGATCGATGCGGAAAACGCCTTGCCCGCTTTGCGGCAATCCGTCCTCAGGCTTCAGTTCGGCGGCGCCTCCGGCATCAACGGCGCGATCGCACCGGACGGGCCCGCCGTCTCTGCGGCCCTTGCCGAGGAACTCGGGCTGGAAGACGGCCCCTCCTGGCATGTCAACCGCGCGCCCTTGCTGGAGCTGTCTTCCTGGCTTCTACAGGTCAGTTCCGCCCTTGCCAAAATGGCCGGCGATCTCATCGTCATGGGACGCACCGACATTGCCGAACTTGCCAGCGGCACCGGCGGCGGCTCATCGACCATGCCGCAGAAGGCCAACCCGGTTCAGTCCGAAACAATTCTGGTGCTCAACCGGATCGCCCAGACCGCCCAGGCCGGCCTTGCGGCCGCCGCAAGTCCGATGGAAGAACGGGACGGCACCAGATGGCCGCTGGAATGGATGTTCCTGCCGCAGATGCTGATGACCGCCGGCACCGCGCTCAGACATGCGCAGGCCCTGGCCGAAACGCTTGAGGCGCATCCGGACGCTCTGGCGGCAACGCTTGACGCCAATCCGGAAATCATGGCGGAGACCGCCAGTTTCGTCCTTGCCCGCAACGGTGTTCCCCGCGCCGAAGCCAAGGACCTGGTGTCGAAAGCGTCCGCCGACGCCTCCCCCTTCGCGGAAGCGCTGGCAAGGATGAGCCCCGTCGACGTCAACTGGCCGGCCGTTCTCGATCCCCGGATGATCATTTTGCCGGCAAAGGAAATGTCCGGGCGCATTTTCGCAAAACGCAGCCGCCAAATCTGATCCCTCAGGTCTGATCCGGCAGGGCCGGCGCCTTCAGGTCAAGCCGGTCAGGACGTCGTCCCGCGCAGCCAGGAACCTATCGCAATCCGCTTGCGAGAACTGAGCCGGCCCCCGGCCCTCGCTCGCGAGCGCCTCGATCAGCCGCTCAACGTCTTCGGCATAGTTCCGGCCCGCGTCCTTATCGCCGTAGCGCCAGCGGCCACGGTAAAGATCCGGGATTTCGTCGGGAAGGCACCGGTCCAGGTCAACCGGACATCGAAACGACGGAAAGACCGGGCGGAATACAACACGGCACGCAGCGCTGAGCGAACTGCGTGCCGTGCTTTTATCGCGGGGCAAAGACCGGGGTGGGAAACCGGCATTCCTCCTCCGCCGACGACATGGTCACCAACAACTTCCGCAAAGTAAAATGAGAAAACGGGTCGCACACTTTCCACTTTCGGCAAGAAAGGTCCCTTCGAAACC
>JBNKGB010000070.1:0-24563 GCA_050289605.1 Roseibium sp.
ACGGGGATCGGCTGCGCGACCGGGTCGATGCCGGCCTCCATGCAGTAACCGTAGACGGTCGGGAACTCCTCGGCGAAGGTCTTGCCGACGGCCTCGGTGCAATCGAGGAACGCGCCGCGGCCGGCCTGGACCTCACGGAAAATGCCGCGTGCAACGACATCGCGGGGGGCCAGTTCGGCGTCGGGATGGAGCGGTACCATGAAGCGCTCGCCGTCATTGTTGAGCAGCGTCGCGCCATGGCCGCGCAGCGCCTCGGTGGCGAGCGGGGCCGGATCCTTGCCGACATTGATGGCGGTCGGATGGAACTGGACGAATTCCGCGTCGGCGATCACCGCGCCGGCGCGCGCCGCCATGGCAAGCCCGTGGCCGTTTGCCTCCTGCGGGTTGGTGGTCAGGCCGTAGAGGTGCCCGATGCCGCCCGAGGCCAGCACGACGGCTTTTGCAGGAAAGGCCATGCGCTCCAGACCGCCGCGGCGGCGGGCCAGGACACCGGTGACATAGCGGCCCTCGCCGAGGAAGCTCTCGCCGAGATAGCCTTCCAGGATGCGGATCGACGGTGTCTTGCGGACGGCGGCAATCAGCGCATCCATGATGGCTTTGCCGGCCATGTCGCCGCGCACGCGAACGACTCGGCTGTGGGAATGCGCCGCCTCTCGGGAGAACTTCAGCCGGCCTTCGAGATCCTGGTCGAACGGAACGCCGTAGGACAGGAGATCGTGGACACGCGCGCTGCCCTCCCGGGTCATCTGCTCGACGATCTTCTCCTCGCAGATGCCGCAACCGGCGGATAGCGTGTCGTCCCGGTGTTTTTCGACCGAGTCCTGTTCGGAGATCGCGGCGGCAATGCCGCCTTGCGCCCAGGCGGAAGACGCTCCCTCGCCGATCGGTGCGTTGGTGATCACGGTAACGGGCCGCGGGCTGAGTTTCAGCGCACAGAACAGGCCCGCGAGGCCGCCGCCCAGAATGACGACATCATCCACATCTTTGCCCGAATGGGCAGGCGCAAAATCCTCAACCGACACGGCCATGGAACACTTCCTGGAACAGACTGGGCATTGCCCGAAAGACTTGCCGGCCCGGGGCTGACCCCGGACCGGAAGAGATTGTAGTGCGGTTTAGACTGAAGCCGGTCAGATTTTCAAGTTGATCATGCGTTCGACCGCCGTGCGGGCCCGGTCGGCAATCGCAGGATCGACCACGACTTCCTCTTTCATCTCGACAAGAGCATCGAGGATCTTGTCGAGCGTGATCCGCTTCATGTGCGGGCACAGGTTGCACGGGCGGATGTAGTTGACGCCCGGCGTCTCGCTGGCAACGTTGTCGGCCATGGAGCATTCGGTGACCATCATCACCTTTTCCGGCCGCTTCGTCTTCACCCAGTCGATCATGTGGGCGGTCGATCCGGCGAAGTCCGCTTCCGCCACCACGTCCGGCGGGCATTCGGGATGGGCGATGATCTTCACGTCCGGCTCGATCTTGCGATAGTCGCGCAGTTCCTCGGCCGTGAAGCGCTCGTGCACCTCGCAGGCACCGTCCCAGATCAGCACCTCGACATCGGTCTTGTTGCCGACGTTGGCGGCCAGGTACTTGTCCGGGATCAGGAACACCTTGTCGACGCCGAAGCTTTCCACCACCTGCAGCGCATTGGAGGAGGTGCAGCAGATATCGCACTCCGCCTTCACGTCCGCCGAGGTGTTGACATAGGTAATGATCGGAATGCCGGGATTGCGCTCGCGCAGCGCGCGCACATCGGCACCCGTGATGGATTCCGCCAGCGAGCAGCCGGCGCGCATGTCAGGGATCAGAACGGTCTTTTCCGGGCTGAGGATCTTCGAGGTCTCGGCCATGAAATGCACGCCGCACTGCACGATCACGTCCGCGTCCGTGCGGGTCGCCTCGATGGCGAGCTGCAGGCTGTCGCCGACGATGTCGGCAACGCCGTGGTAGATATCCGGCGTCATGTAGTTATGCGCCAGAATCACGGCATTGCGCTGTTTCTTCAGCTTGTTGATCGCATGGATGGTCGGCGCCAGCGCCGGCCATTCGATGGCCGGAATGATGTGCTTGACCTTCTCGTAGATCGGGGCGGTCGCCTCTGCGACTTCGGGCGTGTAACGCAGGTCCGGGCGCTCCAGCTTGCCGTAACGCTCCAAGGCGCTCAGGCCTCCTGCGACCGGCTGGCCGATCGGTGCGGTAATCTGGGCAATGGTCATGGCGACCTTCCTCTTTTGTGCCGGCCGTGTCTGTTCGATGGCCCGGAATTCATTTATGCTCAATTTGAGCATATTGAACGCAAAAGAAAACGGGCTCGACGGCCCTTACCTTTTGCTCTTTCAGAGCTTATATAAGAGCTTCCCCGGCAAAAATCCATCCTTTTTGCGGGAAAACCGGAAATGAAATTTTTGTCCCTTTGATTTCAAACTCTTAAATCGAAAAACACCTAAAACCCGAGATGCCGGCTAACCGCTCTGCCCTGACTTGTTCGGCGACCTGCATTCATCTCGAAATTTGATGAAACGATCAAAATAAATCGTTTTCACGAATTGGTTTCCAACGCTAACTTATCGCAACTTTACGATAAGAGGCGATTCATGACCGGAAAAGTCTATTCCGCGCGCTCAGGCCCCAATGTCCCGCTGGTAATCGCCTGCGGCTGCCTTGTTGCCCTGATTTCCTTCGGCCCCCGCTCGGCGATGGGCCTGCTGTTCCAGCCGATGACCGAAGCCCGCGACTGGAGCCGCGAGATCTTCGCGCTGGCGATAGCCATCCAGAACCTCATGTGGGGTCTCGGCCAGCCTATCGCCGGCATGATGGCCGACAGGTACGGCACCTGGAAGACCATGACCCTTGGTGCGATCCTCTATGCCGCCGGTCTCGTCCTGATGGTCGACGCGGAAAGCGCGGTTGCCCTGAATGTCTCGGCCGGCGTTCTGATCGGGCTCGGGATCGCCTTTTCCTCCTTCTCCCTGGTCCTGGCCGCCTTCGGCCGAACGGTGACGCCCGCGCAGCGATCGATTGCCTTCGGCATCGGCACGGCCTCCGGGTCGCTCGGGCAGTTTCTTTTCGCCCCGCTCGGCGGAGCCATGATCGCCTCGATCGGCTGGCAGGACACCCTGCTTGTCTTTACCGGTCTCGTCGCGCTGATCCCTTTCCTCGCCGCCGCACTGAAGGGCAAGTCGGAAATGCCGAAGGACAGTCACCCGGCATCCGAGCAGAGCCTCAGGTCCGCAATGGCCGAAGCCTTCGGCACGCGCGGGTATATCCTGCTGACTTTCGGCTTCTTCGTCTGCGGCTTCCACGTTGCCTTCATCACCGTGCACCTGCCGCCCTATATCGCCGATCTCGGCCTTGACCCGTCCTGGGGCGCCACCGCCATCGCGCTCATCGGGCTTTGCAACATCGTCGGCTCGCTTGCCTCCGGCTATATCGGCGGACGCTATTCGAAGTCGCACTTCCTGTCGCTGATCTATCTCGCAAGGGCGATCGCGATTTTCATCTTCATCATGGTCCCGCCGAGCCCAACCACTGTCCTCGCCTTTTCCGGCGTCATGGGGTTGCTGTGGCTGTCGACCGTGCCGCCGACCTCCGGCCTCGTCGCCGTTATGTTCGGCCCGCGCTACATGGCGACCCTCTTCGGCTTCGTCTTCCTGTCCCACCAGATCGGCTCTTTCCTGGGCGTCTGGCTGGGCGGAAAGATCTACGACGAAACCGGCTCCTACGACGCCATCTGGTGGTGCGGCATCGTCCTCGGCCTCTTCGCCGCGGTCATCCACTGGCCGATCCAGGAAAACCCGGTTCCCCGTTTGGCACAGCAGCCGGCGGAGTAAGGTTTGAGCAGGTGCCCAACCTTGTTTGCGAAAGCAAGTGGCACCCCCACCCCTAACCCCTCCCTCTAGTGAAGAGGGGGTATCAGACATTCAAACCGGTTGGGTTTACTCAAGAAAAAAGGCGGGCTTGTTGGCCCGCCTTTTTTGGTTTTCACCCAATTGGTATCGACTATCCGGCCACTTTCGAGAAATCCGCCACCACGTGGGTCGCGTCGCGGATTTCGGCCAGCAGCTGCAGGCGGTTCATCCGGAGCGCCGGGTCCTCCGCATTGACGAGAATGTCCTCGAAGAAGCGATCGACGGGCGCACGAAGCCTCGACAGGGCTTCCATCGCGCCTTCGAAATTCTCCGTCGCCACTGCATCGGCAGCTTCCGCACGGGCCGTATCGATGGCGGACGCCAGATCGATTTCCGCCTGCTCACGGAAGTGATCGGAATGCGGCCTGCCGGTGACCGGGGCGCCGTCCTTCTTTTCTTCCGCCTTGAGAATGTTGACCGCACGCTTGTAGCCCGCCAGCAGGTTGGCACCGTCGTCGGAGGAAATGAATGCCCCAAGCGCCTCGACACGCCTGACGACCATCAAGAGGTCGTCCTGGCCCTCCAGCGCGAACACCGCGTCGATAAGATCGTGGCGCGCGCCTTCCTCCCTGAGGTGAACTTTCAGGCGATCGCCGAAGAAGCTCAGGATATCGCCGACGAGTGCTGCCGGATCGGCGATGCCAACTGAATGCAGGCGGGCCGCCGACAGGATGAGCTCGCCAAGCCTGATCCTGAGGTTGTTTTCCAGCACGATCCGGATCACGCCAAGCGCGGCACGTCGGAGTGCGTAAGGATCCTTTGAGCCGGTCGGCTTTTCGTCGATGGCCCAGAACCCGGCCAAAAGGTCCAGCTTTTCGGCAAGCGCAACGGCAACCGCCACCGGATCGGTCGGCACGCTGTCGGAGGGTCCTTGCGGCTTGTAGTGCTCTTCGATGGCGGTCGCGACGGAGGCGTCCTCGCCCTGGGCCTGCGCGTAATAGCGGCCCATCAATCCCTGCAGTTCCGGGAACTCGAACACCATCGCGGAAACGAGGTCGGCCTTTGCGAGTTCCGCCCCCCGCTTTGCCTTTGCCTCGTTGGCCCCCGTGATCTCCGCGAGCTCGGCGGACAACGCAATGAGGCGGTTCACCCGTTCGCCGACACTGCCGAGCTTCTCGTGGAACTTGACCTCGCCAAGCTTCGGCAGGTTGTCGGAAAGCTTGCCCTTGAGATCCGTCTCCCAGAAGAAGCGCGCATCGGACAGACGGGCGCGGATCACCTTCTCGTTGCCGGCAACAACCAGCTTGCCGCCGTCATCGGCAACCACGTTGGAAACCAGCACGAAGCGGTTGGCCAGCCGGCCAGTTTTCGGGTCTTTCAGCACGAAGCACTTCTGATTGACCCTGATCGTCAGCTGGATGCATTCGTCCGGGATCGACAGGAATTCCTCGTCGAAGGTGCCGGAAAGCACGACCGGCCACTCGACCAGGCCCGCGACCTCTTCCAGAAGCCCCGGATCCTCGACCAGTTCCAGCCCGAGTGCCAGCGCCCGGTCCTTGGCGTCATTGAGGATGATTTCCTTCCGCCGGTCCGCGTCCAGCACCACCTTGTGCTTTTCCAGGCCCGTGGCGTAGTCGTCGAAGCGGCGCACGTCGAAGGCTTCGTCCGCAAGGAAGCGATGCCCGCGTGTGGTCTTGCCGGAACGGATGCCGTCGAACTCGAACGGCACCACCTCCGGCTCCTCGGTTTCCGGACCGAAGGTGGCGACGATGGAATGCAACGGCCGCACCCAGCGGGTGGACGTCGAGCCCCAGCGCATGGATTTCGGCCAGGGGAAATTGCGCAGGATCCCGGGCATGAAGTCCGCGATGATGTCGAGCGCCGAGCGGCCCGGCTTTTCGATCACCGCCACGTAGAAATCGCCCTTCTTCGGGTCGCTCTGGATGCTCGCCTCCTCGATCGAGGCAAGACCAGCGCCGCGCAGAAAGCCTTCGAGGGCTTTCTCGGGCGAGCCGACCCGGGGGCCCTTGCGCTCTTCACGCGTGGCGGCGGAACCGACGGGAATACCCGCCACGTGAAGCGCCAGCCGGCGCGGCGTTGCGAAAGCCTTTGCGCCCTCATAGGTAAGACCGGCCTCCACCAGGGCGTTGGTCACGAGGGATTTCAGGTCTTCGGCCGCCTTGCGCTGCATACGGGCCGGAATTTCTTCGCTGAACAGCTCAAGCAGAAGATCGGGCATGGAAATCGAGGCCTTTGGTGTTGGTGGAATATTGCCGGAAATACACAGCGCGTCCGTTACCAAGTCGGTGACGACTTGTCACCCCCCTTTGAGGCCGGTCCCCGCTTCAAACCCATCCGGTTCCATCCTCTTGCGGGAAGCCCTTTGCAGAGTATTTTTTCCAAGGTGTAGCTTCACTCTTCTTCAACAAATGCATGTGAAGCTCTGCACCGAGTTCGAGGAATATTGTTTTGGGACCTGATACGTGGCGGACCGGGAAGTCACCAACAGCGGATTCTTGCCCCTTTTTCTGGCAGCACTGTTGGTCATCATAGTAGTCAGTTTCGCAGCTCTGCATCTTTTTCCGGAGACCGTCACAGGTCTCGAAACAGGTCACTCTCACCGTTCCTACCAAATCGTCGCGAGCCTCCTCCTCATCCTTGCCATGCTGGGTATCGGCCTCGGCATCTGGGCGACGTTGCGCCTCAGGAGGGAGCTCAAGGCCAGGTCCTCGGCCCACTCGGAAGCGCTCGCGCTTGCCCAGCACGACCCCCTGACCGGGCTGGCGAACCGCCGCCGCCTGCTGGAAGCCTTCTCCGATCTCAGCCGGGACATGAAGCCGGACAGCTTCCGGGCCGTATTGATGCTGGACCTCGACGGGTTCAAGCCGATCAACGATGTCTACGGGCATGCCTTTGGCGACAACCTGCTGCGCAGCTTTGCCGACCGACTGGCCGAGACGGTGGGCAAGGAAGGGATCGTCGCCCGTCTCGGCGGCGACGAATTCGCCATCGTCTCTCCGGTCTTCACGGAGAAGACCGAAGCTTCCGGCTTCGCCCGCCGGCTGCTGACCAGCGTCAGCGACCGCTTCGAATTCGGCGACAGGCAGATTTCCATAGGCACCGGCATCGGCATTGCCCTTTATCCGCTGGACGGTCATGCGATCACGGAGCTCCTGCGTCGCGCCGATATCGCCCTCTACCGGGCAAAGTCCTCCGGCCGGTCGACCTACCGCTTCTTCGAAGTCGACATGGACGCCTCGATCCTTCACCGGACCCTGCTGGAACAGCGCCTGCGCCGCGCGATTTCCGAAAAAGAAGTCCGGGTCCACTACCAGCCGATCCTGGACATGAATTCGGGACGGATTGCCGGCTTCGAAGCCCTCGCCCGCTGGCATGACAGTGACTACGGCGACGTGGAGCCGCAGCAGTTCATTCCGATCGCCGAAGACTGCGGCATCATATCCGAACTGACCGGACACCTGCTGGAAGAGGCCTGTAAGGTAGCGCGAAACTGGCCCAGGGAATTGTATCTTTCCTTCAACCTGTCGCCGGTTCAGCTGCAGGATGCGGGCCTTCCCGCCCAGATCCTCGCGCTCCTGGAAAGAACAGGTCTGCCACCGGAACGTCTGGCGCTGGAAATCACCGAGACGTCTCTGGTCAAGAACCCGGAACTGGCCAAGCGCCTCCTGACCGAGCTCACCGAAGCCGGCATCTTCATTGCGCTTGACGATTTCGGCGCCGGCCATTCCAGCCTCAGCTATCTGCGCGATTTCCCGATCCGCAAGGTCAAGATCGACAAGTCGTTCACCGAACGCATGCTGGTCGACAAGCAATGCGCCGCCATCGTCGAGGCGATCCTGGTGCTGTCGAAAGGGCTGGAGATCGATGCGGTGGCGGAAGGCGTCGAGGAGAGCGAGGTCCACGAAGCCCTCAGCGCCAACGGCTGTCACTACGGCCAGGGTTTCCTCTATGCCAGGGCCGTCAGCGCCGAAGAGGCGGACAACCTTCTGGCCACGCAGAAGGACGGCCGCCTGCCCTTCGCCAAAACGGTCGGCACGGCCTGAAAACCTTGCCGGACGTGGGGCTTATCCGCCAAGGAACAGCAGGATGATGGCCGCGTTGGCAAGGTCGACGAAGAAGGCGGAGACCAGCGGCAGGATCAGAAAGGCCTGCGTCGCCGTCCCGTAGTGCTTGGAGACCGCCGTCATGTTGGCGATGGCCGTCGGCGTGGCGCCGAGCGAGAACCCGGCGAACCCCGCCCCCAGGACCGCCGCGTTATAGTCCCGACCCATGACCGGGTACAGCACCAGCACGATGAAGAGCGCGGCGACCGCGACCTGGATCGCCAGGATCAGCATCATCGGACCGGCCAGGCCCGCGATCGTCCAGAGCTGCAGGCTCATCAGCGACATGGTCAGGAAGATGCCGAGCGCCAGATCGGAAATGACAGCGAGCGAACGGCTGCGTGCAGGCCAGGTCATTTTCGGAAAGATCGCGGGCACGATGTTGGACAGGAGGATGCCGCAGAACAGGCAGGTCACGAAGACAGGCAGATCCAGGCCGATGCCGACCTCCAGCGCCTCCTGCAGGCCATTGCCGAGCGCAATCGCGATGTTGAGGACGAGAAGGGAGCGCATCAGGCCGGTGTGGGTCACGTTGGTGCCCGCCTCCCGGTCGCTCTTGATACCGATCATCGGCGCTTCCGCGGGACGGTTCGGATCCGGCTTCGCGCCCTTGCGCTCGATCAGGTAGTTTCCGACGGGACCGCCCAGAAGGCTGGCGGCGATCAAGCCGAGGGTGGCCGTAGCCGCGCCGATCTCGACCGCGCCGGGCACACCGTAGTCCGCCGCCAGTTTCGGTCCCCAGGCGATGGCCGTGCCATGTCCGCCCACGAGCGAAATCGTGCCGCCCAGGAGGCCGAAACCGGTCGGTAGACCCATGGCAACCGCGATGCCCGCCCCGACGGCGTTCTGCAAGAGCATATAGACGACAGTCAGCCCCAGCAGCAGAAGCAACGGTTTGCCGCCCTTGGCCAGGTCGGAAAAGCGGGCGTTGAGGCCGATCGCGGTGAAGAAGCAATAGAGCAGGTAGTCGCGGGACTTCAGCGAAAATCCGACTTCCTTGCCGAGAGCCAGATAGGCGACTAGGGCGACCGCCGCCACCAGCAGCCCGCCGGAAACGGGTTCGGGTATGTTGAACCGGCTCAGAAAGGGGATCTTCTTGTTCAGCCTGACGCCCAGAAAATAGACGAGGATCGCCAGGTTGAAACTCGTGAATTCGCTGAAGGAAAGTGTATCAGACGTCATCGTCACTGCCCTTCCTGCTCCTGATTTCAATTCGTCCGGCATCGACCGGGCGTCGATCTGCGCGCACGCCTGGGCTCGAGTGGATCACCACCCGCCGCCTCCGCCGCCGCCGCCACCGCCACCGGAAGACCCGCCGGAGGAGCCAGAACTCGAAGTTTCCGAAACTGGCAGCGAAGACTGGAACGACCCCGCCATGGCGCTTGCCGTCGACCCCACGCTTTCGGAAATCCGGTGGGAGTCGAATTTTCGGCCGGAATACCAATCGGGATTGTATCCGGCCACCGCCGCGGTGCCGGCAGCCGTGGCCAGCCAGGCCTCGAACGCACTGGCCCACGGCTTTTCGACCCCGAGCGCGATCGCATAGGGCAGCAGTTTCTCGAAATGAACGGTGCTCATGTCCGGTGCATCCGCCATGTTGAGACGATCCTTCTCCGCGACGGACAGATAGAGTTTCAGGCCCTCGATCTGGTCGAGCTTCTCCCGGCCGAGTTTCGTCGGCGCATCGATTATGGAGATGAACACCAGGTTTGTTGCCAGAAGAACAAATACCACCATCGGAAAGGCCGGCATCGAGGCAAGCGCGCCGCTGATCAGGTCCGCAAGCAGCGCAGCGCCGTAGAGCGTTGCTCCAAGGGACAGGAGATTGACTGCGAGACGCGCAAATACATTCGTCCCCGATACGAGCAGGAAGCCCAGGAACACGGACAGTATCGTGGCGAAGACCGACAGGAACAGGAACAGCATCAGGAATTCCACCTGATCCTCGGTCCTGCCCAGCAGAAAGATCATGGCGGCGGTGGTCAAAAGGCTGATCAGCACGCCCGGCAGGATGTACCGGCCATTGCCCTTGAAGAAATCACTGCCGTATTCACTGGTGATGGCGTTCCGGAATTTCTGCCCGAGAGACTGTATCGACAGGCCGTTGGACTTGTTGAGCCTGAGAGGCTGCTCGAAGTCGGTGAGCCATTCTGCCAGAGCCGCTTCCCCTTTTGGCAACCCGGACCCGGAGGACGAGCCGTTGCGGCTCTCGTCCGTTACCCGCAACACGGTGTCCTCGCCGTTTTCTTCAAGACGCAGGCGCTTCTTGACGGCAAGGCTGATGCAGGCAGCCGACAGCGCCAGCCAGCCGCCATCGGAAAAACCACGGTTCTCGATATAGTTGGCCAGCGCCGGCGACAGGCCTTCCGGTGCCTCGAAAAGAGGGATGATCACCCCTTTGGCGGGATCCCTGCCGACCTTCAGCCACGCGGCCAGGCAATAGATCAGAAGCAGAAGCGCGCCGATGCCCCCTGCAAGACCCAGCCTGTAGTCGCTCAGAAAATAGCGAGACCTTTCCGCGTCCGTCGGCTGTGAAATGGAACCGGGCGGCATGCTGACGTCAATCGTCAGGCCTTCGCGGGGCCCGAGCGGACGTGTGGTTTCGAAATCGATCTGCCTGGCCCCGTCCGATGCCTGGGCCTTGAAGTCCTGTCCGACAGCTCCGAACGCGCCGGTATAGCCTGTCCACTCGCTCGCCCTGACGCCCTCGGGCAAATGAACGCTGGCCTTCACCTCATCGATGGGAAAGATCCATTCATTGCCCGTAACGTTCCAGTAGAGTTCGTCATGGCTGTCGAAGAACCGGATCTCTCGGTCGATTTCATAGGTGAAAGTGTAGGTGTGTATCCCTTCAGGGATGAAGACACTTTCCTCGCCGACATAGATGCGAATTCCGGAACCGCTTTTCTTCTCGAAGTGCGGGGCCGGCTCGCCGTTCTGCAAGACCGACACCAGTCTGAAATCGACCCGGTAGGTCTGGCCGCCCTTTCCGGCCAGGAGGAGGGGAATGTCCCGGTAGATCCCCCGTTTGATCTGGTCGCCTTCCGCCCGGACCGTGACGGTCTCCGTCACCGTCAGCGTGCCGTTCCGCGCAACTTCGATGTCGGAGACGAAACGGTGGATCCGTTCCTCCGCATGCACCGGAAGGCGGGTCATGACAAGGAACAGGAGACAGAGGCCCGAGGAAATGCACCGTGTCAGCGAGCGGCCTGAAAACGTGAAACCGGTCGTCTGTCTGAACCGCGTGATTTTGCTGAAGGAGATCGTCTCTGACATCATCGTCGCGGCTGTTCCTTTTCCATGTTTCCGGTCAGCCCGGCCTCCCCGGGATTTCCTGCATCAAATGCGGCAGGTCCGTCGCGAGGCCTACCAGCCTCCACCCCCGCCGCCACCGCCGCCGCCGCCCGAGGAGCCGCCCGAAGACCCACTGGAAAACCCCGAGCTGGAGGATTTGGGCACCGGCAGGGACGACTGGAACGACCCGGCCATGGAGCTGGCGGTCGAGCCGAGGTTATCGGAGATATGGCGGGCGTCGAAATGCCTGCCCGAATACCAGCCGGGGTGGTAGCTCGCGGCGACAGCCGCACCGGCAGCCGTTGCCAGCCAGGCTTCAAAAGCTTTCGCCCAGGGTTTTTCCACTCCGAGCGCCACCGCGTAGGGCAGCAGATCCTCGAAATGACCGGTGCTCATGTCGGGCACGCCCGTCATGTTGAGACGTTCCTTTTCCGCGACCGACAGGTAAAGTTTCAGTCCTTCGATTTCGTCCAGGGCCTGACGTCCGAGCGCGGTCGGCGCTCCGAGCAGGAAGTAGAACAGAATGTTGAGTGACACCAGGACTGCAGCGGTGAGCGGCAGGATGGGCAGGGTGTCGAATCCTCCGGCGACCTGATAGGAGCCGAAAGCGCCAACCGCGACCGCAACCCCGAAGATCCCGAAAATCATCGCCATGCGAAACTGCATGCCCGCAAGTCGAAGAAGCACCTTGCCCACATTGACCGCGAAGACCGAGGCGAAGACCGAAAACACCAGGAAGGTTATGACAAAGCCGATCTGGTCGGGATCAAGTTGCCCGAAGGCCAGCAAGGCAACGATGGTGACAATGCTGAGAACGACGCCAGGGATCAGGTAAAGCCGGTTCGCCAGGAAAAAAACGTCCCGGCTCTCTTTTTCAATCGCGTTGCGGAACCTGTTGCCGAGCGTCCGGATCGACGTGCCATTGGACTTGCTCAGGGTCAGAGGGCTGGACCTGCCGTCGAGCCACCGCGCCACCGCGGCCTCGCCTTTCGGCAATCCGGCGCTGGTGTTCTTTCCGGACCGATTGCCCGGCATGGATGTCAGGGTGACGGTTCCCCCGTTTTCTTCCAGCTTGAGGCGCTTCTTGACCGCCAGGTTGAGGCATGCCGCCGACAGGGCGATCCAGCCGCCGTCGCTGAAACCGCGATTGATGATGTATTTGGACAGAGCCGGCGAGATATCCGTCGGAGGCTTGAACCTCGGGAAGATCACTCCCTTTCGCGGATCGCGGCCGACCAGGAACCAGGCAACAAGATAATAGAACAGAACCAGCGCAAGACCCGCGCCTCCGATCAGTTCGGACCTGTGCTCCTGCAAGAAATAACGCATCTTGTCGGCATCGGTCGGCGGTGCGATGGCTCCTTGCCGCATGCCGATCACGACCGACAGGCCCTCGTAGGGGGCAAGGGCTTTGGTGGTCGAGAAAAGCACCTCCGAACCGCCCTGTTCGGCGCGCACCTCGAAGTCCGAACCTGTTGCACCGTACCGTCCGGTATAGGCCGTCCATTTGCTCGCCTTTTCCCCAAGGGGAAGCACCACCCGGGCCGTCGCCTTGTCGATGGGGAAAACCCATTCGTTGCCGGTCGCGTTCCAGTAGACCTCGTCATGATCCGGGAAGAAGCGGATCTGGCGGTCGGTCTCATACGTGAACGTATAGGTGTAGTTTCCCGGCGTCAGGAAGACGTTCTTCTCGCCGACATAGATCCGGACGCCGCGGTTGTTTCCCTCCTCGAAATGGGGGGCTGGCCGCCCGTCCTGCAGCACGGAAAGCAGCTTGAAGCCGGCCTTGTAGGTGCGTCCGTTCGCTCCTTCCACCGCCAGCGGGATATCCCGGAAGATCCCGCGCCTGATCTGGTTCCCTTCCGCCCGGACCGTGATGGTTTCCGTGACGGTCAGCGTCCCGTTCTTTGCGACATCGACATTGGAGACGAATTCCAGGATCCGTTCGTCCGCCTCGGCGGACATGGCCGCCCATAGCAGAACAAGCGCGCCAAGGCCGCAGCCAAGAAGCCGTTTCAGCATGACACCCGCCCCCTAGAACTGAACCTGGGGAACGGCCCGATCCGCTTCGTTCTCGATCTCGAAATACTCGGCCTTCTCGAACTTGAACTGGTTGGCAACAAGGTTCGAGGGGAAGCTCTCGACCGCCACGTTCAGGCCCCGGACGGCCCCGTTGTAATAACGCCGCGCCATCTGGATGGCATTCTCGATCTCGTCGAGCGATGCATGCAGGTCGGAGAAGTTCTGGCTGGCTTTCAGGTCGGGATAGGCTTCGGCAACCGCGAACAGCCGTCCGAGTGCCTGCGAAAGCTGTCCTTCCGCCCTGGCGCGTCCGGCCACATCATCAGCCGGTAGCGCCGACGCCTGGGTTCGTATCCGGGTCACGGCCTCCAACGTCTCGCTCTCGTGCGACGTATAGCCCTTTACGGTTTCAACCAGATTGGGGATCAGGTTCGCCCGGCGCTTGAGCTGCACGTCGATGCCGCTCCAGCCTTCCTGGACCATCTGCCGTTTCTTGACGAGGCCATTGTATAGTGAGATCGCAAAAACAGAAATCGCAATCAGAAATGCAAGAACAACCCAGGTGACCATAAACCCCTCCTGAAAATATGATCCGGAGGCTAACTCTTGCCGTCCGGCTTGTCATCAGCTTCTCTTGAGGGACCCGTTCCCTTGCACAACCTGGCAACGACAAACCGTAACGGGCAACACAGGCCAACGGGCGCGACTGGGACAACCTGCCGGCTGCAACAAACTTGCTGGGGACCGTACCGATGACAATCAGCCTACGACTGCCGCGCATCCTGCCGCTGGCCGGAATTATCGCTCTCTCTCCCTTGAGCCTTCTGGACGCGAAGGCCTCTCTCGCCGACCAGTATCTGTGTTCAGCCGGAGACCTTGTCTACAACGTCATGGTCAACCCGCTGGAGCCGGGTTCCGCAACCCTTAGCGGCCCCATCAGCGACAACGCTCCTGCAGCAGCACGTCAATCGCCGCTCTTCCAGGTGCAGGCCCCGAACGGCATCCGCTACGAAGGCGGAAACGCCCGCTTCTTCGGCGCCCCCGGCGCCATGTTCCTCCAGATCGGAACGGCCCTGCTCGATTGGCGGCTGGAAGCCGAACCCGGATCCGAAGCGCAAACCGGAGGCGAGCTGCCGCCGCCGGCCTCGGGCGATCCGGAGCTGGTCAGTGCGGCGGGTCGCTCTCTCGGCGGTGTTCTGCGGGCGGGCCCGGGCATGCAACACGCCCGTGTCGGCAGCCTTCGGGAAGGTACCCCGCTCACCATCCTCCGCCGCACGCCGGAAGTCATGAACGGCTACGACTGGTTCGAAGTCCGCACCGGCGACGGCCGCTCGGGCTACCAGTGGGGCGGCATCATGTGTTCGGAGGGGACGCAGGTCGACGGCATCTTCCAGGTCTGCCAGGGGCGCAGACCCGCGAACGTCAGCACCGGCAACCAGAACGTCCGTCCCCGCCCGGCGCAATCGGCCAAATATTCGGCCCTGATCACCGTCACCAACCGCACGGACGATCCGGTCGACCTTGTCTACGTTCCTGAAAACGGCCGGGCCGAGCTCACCGCGCGCATTCCGCCCTTTGCGTCCGTCAACATCAACACGACACTCGGGCACCGCTTCCAGCTCGTGCGCGGCGATGCGATCTACAGTGAGTTCACGGTTCAGCGCAGCCAGGGCCAGCAGATCCTGTTCCAGAACTGACGAACAGGAGCAGACATGGCTGGCGGGATGGCTTGGCCTATTCCGCCGCCTGATTGTGATAGCCGACACCGCCGGCTTCCGTTTCCAGGAAGGCCGAGCCGCAGGCCTTGGCAAGTTCACGCACCCGCAGGATGTAACTCTGACGCTCGGTCACGGAAATCACTCCGCGCGCATCAAGCAGGTTGAAGGCGTGGCTGGCCTTGATGCACTGGTCATAGGCCGGCAGGACGAGCTGATGCACGGCAGCGCCGGCTTCCTCGCGCGCTTTTGCACCGGCTTCGAGCAGCGCCCGGCATTCGCTTTCCGCGTCGCGGAAGTGCCGGAACAGCATTTCCGTGTCCGCGTGTTCGAAATTGTGCCGGGAATATTCCTGTTCGGCCTGCAGGAAGACATCGCCGTAGCTGATCCTGGCATCGCCTTCCTGGCCGTTGTAGTTGAGGTCGTAGACGTTATCGACGCCCTGGATATACATTGCCAGTCGTTCAAGGCCATAGGTCAGCTCGCCGGAAACCGGCGAACATTCAAAGCCGGCAACCTGCTGGAAATAGGTAAACTGCGACACTTCCATGCCGTCGCACCAACATTCCCAGCCGAGCCCCCATGCACCGAGGGTCGGGCTCTCCCAATCGTCTTCCACGAAACGAATGTCGTGCAGCTTCGGGTCCAGCCCGATGGCGTAGAGCGAATTGAGGTACAGCTCCTGCAGGTTGGAGGGCGACGGCTTCAGGATCACCTGGAACTGGTAATAATGCTGCAGCCGGTTGGGGTTCTCGCCATAGCGGCCGTCGGTCGGGCGGCGGGACGGCTGCACGTAGGCGGCCCTCCAAGGGCGGGGCCCAAGCGAGCGCAGCGTGGTCGCCGGGTGGAAGGTACCGGCACCGACTTCCATGTCATAGGGCTGCAGAACCACGCAGCCCTGGTCGGCCCAGTAGCGCTGCAGGGTCAGGATCAGGCCTTGGAAGGAATTTTCCGGCCGCATATGCGCCGGCAGAGTTTCGGTCGACATGGGATACTTCCGCCAATGAGCTCGTTGCGGCGGACAGACCCGCCATTCCGGTGGCGACAGGTGCCACGATGTGCCTGTCAGGTCAAGGCGCCGTGTCTTCCCCAAACCTCTCCCCGAATTCCGCTGCGCCCGGAAAGCAACACTGCGCCGTGTCCGGTCCGGGCCTCCCCCTTCCGGGATTGACCGCGCGGCCGCTTGCGCGCTACAGAAAATGCGGTTTCAGGCACCTGCCGCCCGCGGACATCCGTCCTGGTGAAGTCCTGACTTCAGCAATCATTCCATGCTCCACGCATTTCGTGCTGGTGGCAACGCGGGCCCCTCCTTCTCTTCGAAATGACACGACCAGGAGACTGGAATGCCGTCTGAACCTTCCCGGACGAACACGTTCACGCATGGGGCTCTTGCCCCCACGCTTTTCAAAACCGCGCTGCCCATCATTTTCGTCATGAGCATGACCGGGCTGCTCACGGTCATGGATGCGGTCTTTCTCGGCCTCTTTGCCGGACCGGACGCGCTCAGTGCCGTCACGCTGATGTTTCCGGCCTATATGCTGCTGGCCGCGCTGGCGACGCTGGTGTCGAGCGGCATGTCGAGCCTGCTCGCCCGCTCGCTGGGTGCGGGGAACACCGACGCGGCCCGTGCCGTCTTTGCCGGAGCGCACGGGCTGGCACTTTGCATCGCCGCCGCCGTCATCCTCCTGTTCCTGTTTCTGGGGCGGCCAGCGACGCTGGCGGCGTCCGGCGGAGAGAGTTCCATCGCCGCCATGGCGCATACCTATCTGGCGATCACGGCCGCTTTCTCGCCGCTGATGTTCCTGCTATCGGTCAACGTCGATGCCCTGCGCAACGAAGGCCGGGTCGGTCTGATGGCCGGTCTCAGTCTGACGGTGTCGCTCGCCAATATCGGCTTCAACTACGTGCTGATCGGTGTGCTGAACCTTGGCGTCGCGGGCAGCGCCTACGGAACGGTGCTTGCCCAGCTGCTGGCCTTTGCCTGCGTGCTTGCCTTCCGCCTTCGCGGGTCAACGGTCCTTCGTCCGGGCGCTCTCCTGAGATACCGGCTGACGTCGGACTGGCGATCCATCCTTGCCCTGGGTGCGCCTCAAAGCCTCAGTTTCATCGGCATCGCGCTCGGCTCGGCGGCAACCTTCACCATGCTCCAGACCATCGGGGCGCAAGGTTATGAGACCACCGTGGCCGCCTTCGGCATCATCACCCGCATCATGACCTTCGCCTACCTGCCGCTCTTGGGTCTTGCCCAGGCGCTTCAGGCGATGATCGGTAACAACTTCGGCGCGCTCCTATGGCAAAGATCCGACGGCGCCCTGCGCCTCGGCCTTGCAAGCGCGCTGGCCTATTGCGGGGTCGTGCAGGTGCTCTTCCTGCTGTTTGCCCGCCCGATCGGCCTTCTCTTTGTCGAGGACGCCGCCGTCGCCGACGAGGTTGCCCGCATCCTGCCGACCATGACGGCCATGTATTTTGCAGCGGGTCCGCTGTTCATGGTGGCAACCTATTTTCAGGCGATTGGCGATGCCGGGAGAGCGGCCCTGCTCAGTCTGGCAAAGCCCTATCTCTTCTTCGTGCCGCTGGTCGTTGCACTGCCCCACGTTCTCGGCGAACGGGGCATCTGGCTGGCGGGACCGGCGGGAGAACTGCTGCTGCTTCTGACCACGGCAAGTGTGCTCGTTCACACAGCCCGAAAGACCTCGGCAAGGTGGGGCCTTTTCCGGGCAACTGCTATCGGCTAGGTCCGTCGGCGGGGAGGGTCTCTGCCCTCCTCGGCGCCTTGGGCGGGCGGAGGCTCCGATCCGGTGGTTTCAGGCCGGCGTCAGGCCTGCGGCTTGTACTTGCCCGTCACGGGATCGAGGACGAGTTTCGCCCCCCTGCCCTTCGGGTCGGCCTTGGCGGCCGCCCTGGAAATCTGGTTCTCGACCTCGGCCATCTTGCGTTTGACCCGCTGCATGATCCAGTATCCACCGACGGCCAGCGCCGCCACGCCAATCAATTCCGTCATTCCGTTCCCCTTGTTTCCTTCGTCCTGCGGCTGCCCCCGATCCCGCTAAAGCCCGTAGCGCATCCACGTCAGCCGCTCCTCGGCGGCTGATATCAGGTCTTCGCCCAGCCCCTCGGTCAAGCGCGCACCGGACAGGGACACGCCGACCCCGGCCTTGCGGCCCAGCAGGCCTCTCGGTGCGGATATCAGCCTCGGTTCGGCCTTTTCGCCATAGCGTTCCTTGAGCACGCTCCTGAGGTCGCCGATGGCATCCACCAGCCCCAGCTGGATTGCCGTTCGGCCCGTCCAGAATTTTCCGGTGAAGAGATCCGGATCGTCAGACAGAACGTCGCCCCGCCGGTACTTGACCAGATCGATGAAGGTCTCATGGATCTCCAGCTGCAGGCTCTTCAGATACTCGATGTCTTCCGGCACTTCCGGCTGGAAGGGATCGAGGGTCACCTTTTTCTCGCCCGCCGTATAGACCCGCCGGTCGACACCGATCTTCTTGATGAGCTCGGTAAAGCCGAACCCGGCGGCGACGACACCTATGGAACCGACGATGGACGAGGGATCGACAAAGATCTCGTCGCCGGCAAGGGCAATCATGTAGCCGCCGCTGGCCGCCACATCCTCCACGAACACCAGCACGTCCTTCTCGTTTTCCTTGGCGAGATCCCTGATGCGCTTGAAGATCAGGCGCGACTGCACCGGGGAGCCGCCGGGAGAGTTCACGATAAGGGCGACCGCGGGCGCCTTTTTCACCGAAAACGCCTTTTCCAGCGGCAGGGCGGCGGTTGCGAGCGACAGCCCCGACCGTATCGGTCCGGACATGCCGATCGCCCCCTGCAAGCGGACCACGGGAATGACCGGCTTGTTCTTGCGGAAGGGCAACGGGAGAAATCGGCTGAATCTGGAATGCACGAGAGAAAACCCTGGGTGGGACACAATCTCATTCCGATATAGGCATTGCCGCCCGGCTTGCAAAGGCGCGTCGGCCGCCAAAGGCGCATCGGCGGGCAAAAACGCACCTGACGCGGTAAACCGGACCGGCACCGAGGTCCCCAGGCAACCCCGCTCAGGAACCGAAGGCGCTGATCCGTTTTTTCCGCACAGGCTTCGGCTCGGCGGCCTGCATTTCGCCTTCCTCGAGGGTTTCCATCTGCTCCGGCTGATTTTCAAAGGGCCAGTTGAGCCTGACGCCGGCGTGATTGTCCTTTCGCCAGACGATCGTGCCGTCGATCGGCAGATCGAGCCCCGGGATGGAGATTTCGATTTCGGCGGGGAGCCGATTGATCTTCTCCGCCTCGAGACGGCAACCGGACCTGCTGGCATCCACGATGTGGCATTTCATGGAGACCGGGCTGCTCTTGCCGCAGACGATGGAGGCTATATAAACCGACCGCCTGATTTCGCGCCGTTTCTCGACCGGAGCGTCTTTCTTCGCCTCGAACGAGATCCGCGCTTCCCTGTCGGCATAAGCGATGACGGTGCCGCGGATGAGCTTGTCGTAGCCGTCGATGCGCAGACCGACCTCCTCGTTCAGGCGATCGACCTTGTCGGAGACGATCCAGCATCCCCGTTCGGTCAGGTCGCGCGTGGACGCTTCGAAACAGGACATGTCCGAAAGATCGACCACCAGAGCCGGCGCGCTGATTTTAGCCTCGTTTGACACAGCCAGATTGTTCAAATCATCCCTCACACTCAATAGGGATAATTTACAATCTCAAGGTTGAATGCCAAGTTAACGCAACGTCGCTTTGCCTCCGTCACGAATCGAATCGCACACATTCCCTTGGAGCAGTCGCCAGCGGCTTACGGGCGCCATAATCACGATCTCGAACGGCCGCCAACAAGGCTTGCGTCCTTGCGTCTCAGGTGCCCCGCCCCTTTTCCAGGGTTTGCCGGATGGCGAGGAAATCGCGCCAGGAAAGACGCTTCTCCAGCGGACTGCGCAGGAGATAGGCCGGGTGATACGTCGCGATGGCCGCAATTTCCTTGCCCCTGCCCGGATAGGTCATCCAACGCCCGCGCATCTTGCGGATGCCGTCCTGGACACCCAGCAGCGTCTTTGCGGAAGCCGCGCCGAGAAAGACCAGCACGTCCGGGTTCACCAGTTCGACCTGCCGCCTGATGAAAGGCTTGCAGATTTCGGTTTCCTGAGGTGTCGGCGTGCGGTTTCCCGGCGGGCGCCAGGGCACGACATTGGCGATATAGGCCGCGGAGCGGTCGAGACCGATCGCCTCTAGCATGCGGTCGAGAAGCTGGCCCGAGCGTCCGACGAACGGTGTACCCTGAAGGTCCTCGTCGCGGCCCGGCGCTTCGCCGACGAACATCAGCCTGGCCGACGGGTTGCCGTCGGAAAAAACCAGCTTCTTCGCGGTCAGCTTGAGATTGCAGCCCTCGAAGGCTTCGAGGCAGGCCCTGAGGTCGTCCAGCGTCGCGGCCGAGGCTGCCATATCTCTGGCCGCAGCGATGACTTCCTTGTCCGGGAGAACGGCCGTTGGAGCACTGGCGGGCATCATCGCGGCAGCCGGCGGCGCCGCAGGTCCCTGCCCGGGTCTTGCCGGCACGATCCCTCGCGCCGGAGCCATGCCCTGGAAACCGGATTGCGGAGAAGCCGGAAGCGGTGCAGCCGCCCGTTGCTGCTGTTGCCTGGCGGCCTGCTCGCGTGTCAGTTCGAACCAGTCCACCGGCTCGTCGCCCAGGAAACAGTCCACGCCCGCGCCGGCGTAAAAATCCAGCAGGGCTTCGATCTGGCGTAGGTTGTCGGGTATTTGCTGCAAGTCTCGGGTCTCCGGCGGCGGATTTTACCCGGATGACGGGCGAGTACAAGACTGCCGGGCGACAACCTGCCCGCCGGCGCGGGTTTTCCAAGGACTGTGCACACGCAGGGCCTTCAAATGCCACTAATAACGCTTACGTAAACGTCATCATCCCTCTTGACGCCTCGAGCTTGCTTTGATCTATCTGCTTCCAAGCGAGGTTGAGCCCACCGGAAATCGCAAACGGCGACGAAAAATGTCGTGTTTTGCGCTGCAAATTGGGGCAAATAGGGCGAAATGGGCATTGGCCATGCCCCATTCGGGCTGAGGGAGACATAAATGAGCGAACAGGAAGCGCTTGGCGAACGCGAAAGCATGGAAGTGGATGTTGTTATTGTCGGCGCGGGTCCTGCTGGACTTGCGGCAGCAATCCGGCTGAAGCAGATCGCCAACGAAAAGGGGGAGGATCTGAGCGTCGTCGTTCTGGAAAAGGGCTCAGAGGTCGGCGCCCACATCCTGTCCGGCGCTGTCATCGACCCGATCGCCCTCGACAAGCTGCTCCCGGAATGGCGGGAAGAAGATACGCCGATCAAGACGCCCGTGAGCGCGGACAATTTTCTTGTGCTCGGTCCGGCGGGATCCATGCGCCTGCCGAACATGTTCTTGCCGAAGCTGATGAACAACCACGGCAACTACATCGTCTCTCTCGGCAACGTCTGCCGCTGGCTGGCGGAAAAGGCTGAAGGCCTTGGCGTGGAGATCTACCCGGGCTTTGCCGCCGCCGAGGTGCTTTACGACGACGATGGCAAGGTCGTCGGCGTCGCGACGGGCGACATGGGCATCGGCCGAGACGGCAAGCCCAACGCCATGTTCACCCGCGGTATGGAACTGCGCGGCAAATACACGCTCATCGGCGAAGGCGCGCGCGGGTCCCTAGCCAAGCAGCTGATCGAGAAATTTGCCCTCGACAAGGACAGCGACGTGCCGAAGTTCGGTATCGGCCTCAAGGAACTGTGGGAGATCGATCCGGCGAAGCACAAGCTGGGGCTCGTGCAGCACTCCTTCGGCTGGCCGCTCGACGGCAAGACCGGCGGCGGCTCTTTCCTCTATCACCTGGAGGACAATCAGGTGGCGGTCGGCTTTGTCGTCCACCTCAACTACGAGAACCCCTGGCTGTCGCCCTTCGACGAGTTCCAGCGTTTCAAGACCCACCCGGCGATCCGTGACACCTTCGAGGGCGGCAAGCGCATTTCCTACGGTGCCCGCGCGATCACCGAAGGCGGCTACCAGTCCGTGCCGAAGCTCTCCTTCCCCGGCGGCCTTTTGATGGGCTGCTCTGCCGGCTTCGTCAACGTGCCGCGTATCAAGGGCTCCCACAATGCCATGCTGTCGGGCATGCTGGCGGCCGAAGAGGTGATGGCTGCCATCGGACGCGGCGAGGCGCATACGGAACTGACCGACTACGACACCGCCTGGCGCAACGGGCCGATCGGCGACGACCTGAGGAAGGTCCGCAACGCCAAGCCGCTCTGGTCGAAATTCGGCACATGGCTCGGCATCGGCCTCGGCGGTCTCGACATGTGGACGAACGAACTGTTCGGTTTCTCCTTCTTCGGCACGCTGAAGCACGGCAAGCGGGATTCCGAAACCCTGAAGCCTGCCAAGGACTGCCCGAAGATCGACTATCCGAAGCCGGACGGCGTGGTGTCATTCGACAAGCTTTCCTCGGTGTTCCTGTCCAACACCAACCACGAGGAAGATCAGCCGATCCACCTCAAGGTCAGGGACGAAACCCTGCAGAAGACCTCCGAGCACGACGTCTTTGCGGGCCCTTCCAACCGCTACTGCCCGGCCGGTGTCTACGAGTGGGTGGAGGAAGGCGAGGACGCACCGCGGTTCCAGATCAACTCGCAGAACTGCGTCCACTGCAAGACCTGCGACATCAAGGATCCCAACGGCAACATCACCTGGACAGTTCCGGAAGGCTCCGGTGGCCCGAACTATCCGAACATGTGAGACATGTTTCCGGATCGCCTTTTACATATTTTGCAAAGAGCGGCCTTGGCCGCTCTTTTTTTAACGTCTTATATGGCGAAGGGATTTGCGGAAGTTTGTGACAAGGAACGCCCTGGCTGGGACCCGACCACCAGCTCGCCATCCCTTTCCGCTGAACTGCTCGATTCACTGGTTTCACCCCGGGGCGGCCTTCTGGTGGTCGTGGTTCTCGTCGTCTTTCTGGCACGCAACAAGCGTATCGCCCTGATGGCGAGCTTCCTGGTGATTGTTTTCGGTGCTGTGTCCCACAGGGAATGGTTTCCCCTCTCCGCCGGTGCAGATATCCGGATCGCCGCGGCGCAGGAAGGTTGCATCAGCTCACCGCTGGCGGGACTGCTGCTCTTCACGACTGGTGCCGCACTTTGCTTTTTTGCCGCTTTGGTCGGCCCCATCCGCAAAGCCAGTTAAACAAACAGCGCCGGGAAGCTTCCTTCCCGGCGCTGCAGCTTGTGGCCGATGGGTCGTATCGGGCCGGCAAAAGTGGGGGACCGGCCCGTTGCGGTTATCACTTGTGCGCGGCGGCTCAGGCGGACGCAAAACGCCGCCGACCCGCCGATGCGCAAGGCCCGCACCACAAGCAGTTGCCAGTTAAAGACAGGCGATATGTTTGGGGTCGAGGTCCGTTTGGAGCCGACGTGCACCTTATTTTTTACGGATTTGCTCCGTTTTTTTTGAAGACCGGGCGGCGTTAAACGCCGTTAACCATGTTTTCTGCCGCCGGAATAAACTCACCTAACGGTAAGGTCAACCTAATAGTGACTGCGATAAAAACTAATTATGACCCCAAAAAACAAATTAATATGGCTGGGTCAAAACCGCAGTTTCTAGGGAACAGAGCGTGCAGGCGATTTGTGTGTCAGCACTTTCCCGAAATGAACTTCTGACTGCAACGTCAAAACAACCTCAAAATCCCGGCGATTTTTTCCGTTAGATAACAACACTTTGTCGACCGTTCGGATAAAAGCCAATGTCATAAATTTTTTTTATGATCCAATAAATTAAGTAGATAACGCAATCAATTCTTTGAAACTAAAGCGTTTCTGGTTCAGCCTCGCGATTGCTCTGATCCCGGGCCATCCGCGCCGGCAATCGCATATTCCGAGAAATCCGTCACAAGCAATTGTTTATATTGACGTTTACTCTTATCCACATGCCCACAGACTGAGATCCGGCCGCGATTGCAGTTTCAGGTTGGTTAATTTAGTTTTACTTTCAACGGGGCTGATCTGTTTCGAATCGACCTGAATACTGGCGGTTCTTTTCAGTTTGTGGCGGGGTTCCCACCAGGTCTCCGAAGACAACAAGAAGTCCGGCCGTCTTGGGGCGGCAGGATGCCTTGTGGACAGGAAGCATGCAGATCCTTAGCCGGACCGCGGCGGTTTCGGATTGGGACCTGCAGACCTTCCGGAAGTTTCAATTCAGGGCGGCTCTGCGCGGTCCTGAACCCATCGACCACGAGGCATGGCACCGGGAAGGCCACTTCCCGGTGCAAACTTTTTCAGAGCATCGAGACACTCTACCGATCACGCCGAAAGCCCGACCCGGAGAGCATCCGGGCCGTTTCGGACTCAGGCTGCGTTTCTGCGGCCGTTCTGGCGGCGACGGCGCTGACGCCGGGCATCCGCGTTGTTGTCGTTGTCGCCGTGATTGTTGTTACTATCACTAATGTTGTCTCTGTTGCTTCTGTGTCCCGAGTTGTTGGAGTTGTTGGAGTCACCATTTGAGCCATAGCTGGGGTCTCCTCCTGAGGCAGCAAAGGTACA
>JBNKGB010000071.1:0-23443 GCA_050289605.1 Roseibium sp.
GGCGTGTTCGCCACGTCTCGGGTCTTCGTGCTCGTAAAGTGCCGTGCCGTCGAATCGTCGCAGGCCGTGTTCGTCGCGTGGAAAGTGCGCCGGCACCCAGTCTGCGATGACGCCGATGCCGGCCGCGTGCGCGGCCATCATCGTCGCGGCCACCGTGGTCGCACCGTAGCGACCGGTCGCCAACGCGAAGGTGAGGTCTGCGCGCGAACATTTCATGACGTCTTCGGCCTTCGCCAGGCGGTCAAGATCCGCGTCCGACAGGCCGACCATGATCTTGCCGTCCATGAGGGCGATCGTTGCCGGAACGGCGCCTTCGGCGCGGATGTCTGCCTCGACCTGCCGGGCTGTCTCGACATTGCGCGGAAACGGCATGCCATGCGTGATGATGGTCGATTCAAGCGCCACGACGGGCTTGCCGGCGGCAAGAGCCTCGCGGACTTCATCGTTATAGACGATCAGATCCTTGAGTGCGGCGTTGGGGGCTGACTGTGTCACGGGAGCGGGCCTTTCTTCTGAGGCGGTCCGGCCATTCCTCGGGCCGGAAGGGATATCGCGGTCTTATAGGGTCTGGGACGCATTCCGCCAAGGTTGGAATTTGTCCAGATGGTCAATTAATGTCGAGGGTGTCCCAGGACAGGGTTTCGGCCAGTGCGCCGGTCGCCCGCAAGGTCAGTCCGGCGGCGGCAAGGCCGAAAGGAACCGCATCGGTCAGGGTGTGCCCACGTGCCATGGCCGCAAGCGTACCGGCAGCCAGCGCGTCGCCCGCGCCCGTCACGTCCACGATGTCGGTGGGGGGCGTCGGCAGGGTTGAAAGCGAGCCTGCATTCCAGACGTGAACGTCCTCCGCGCCGCCGGTCAGCACGAAGCTTGCAAGTCCCGTGGCTGCCAGAGCATGCGCCAGGTCCTGCAGGGAGGCCTCCCGGGACAGGCCGGTGAGTGCCGCCGCTTCGCCTCTGTTCAGCATCAGGCAGTCGAGCCTTGGAAGCAAGGATCTCAGGCGCGGCGCCTTCGCATCCGAGACGGCATTGGCGACCAGGAGGCCGGTTCCCTTTTTGGCGGCGATCCCGACAAGCATCCGTTCAGGCAGATTTGCATCCAGGAACCAGATGGCTTCCGGCGGCAGCTGGGCCCGGAGCGTTGCAAGAACGTTGTCGAAGATGTCCGCCGGGGCCTCCGAGAGAACGCGGTCGTCGACACAGGCGGCCGTGAGCGTGCCGTCCGGGTCGTGCAGGGCAAGATACTGGCCGGTTGCGTAACCTAGGCGCCGGACATGAGACAGGCGGATCCCTTCCTCGCTCAGGTGCTGGACGAGAACCTCCGCCGCGCTGTCGTCGCCGAGGGCTCCAACCAGGCGGGTGTCGACGCCAAGCCTCACGAGCGCGCGGGCGATATTGGTGGCAACGCCGCCCGGCTTCGACGAGAAACGCGCAGGGGTCGACGTTTCGGGCCGGATCGACTCCGCCGCATGGGCGATCGTGTCGAGATGGATCGCGCCGATAGCGACCACGGGATTGGGGGGAGAGGGCAACACTTGTGAAAACGTCCTCGTGAAGGATCGCGATGTCGGACCGGGCCGGATCCGATGACGGCCAGGGATGCGGGCTAGCAGATCGGAACCGGACGGGCAACACCCGGAAGGCGCCGGGCTGATTCTTTTCCGTTGTCCGCATTCGAAATTCCCGGATCAAAACTTACGTAACGTTACTTGTAATTATCCGGATGAGAACATATTGGAAACAAAGAGCGAATTTCAATTTAATACCAATCGGTTTTGCAATCTTGCCAAGTGAGAACAAAAAGTGTACAAACGCTCTGATTGAAACGACGCGTCCATCATGGAATAAGGAGCGTGAGCATGTCGCAAAGTACACTTCGTCTCGTAGAAAGCAGCCAGATGGATAAGACAAAAGCGCTTGATGCAGCGCTTAGCCAGATTGAACGGGCCTTCGGCAAGGGTTCCATCATGAAGATGGGGCAGGGCCAGGCCGTTGAAGTGCAGACGGTTTCGACCGGATCGCTGGGGCTGGATATCGCTTTGGGGATAGGCGGATTGCCGCGTGGCCGTATCGTTGAGATCTACGGACCGGAGTCTTCCGGCAAGACGACGCTCGCCCTTCACACCGTGGCCGAGGCCCAGAAGAACGGCGGCATTTGCGCCTTTATCGACGCCGAACACGCACTCGATCCCATCTATGCCCGCAAGCTCGGCGTCGATATCGATAATCTGCTGATTTCCCAGCCCGATGCTGGTGAGCAGGCTCTGGAGATTGCGGATACGCTGGTCCGATCCGGCGCGATAGACGTTCTGGTGATCGATTCCGTTGCCGCATTGACGCCGAAGGCGGAACTTGAGGGCGAAATGGGCGACAGCCTTCCGGGCATGCAGGCCCGTCTGATGAGCCAGGCCCTGCGCAAGCTCACCGCGTCGATTTCAAAGTCGAAGTGCATGGTGATCTTCATCAACCAGATCCGCATGAAGATCGGCGTGATGTTCGGGTCGCCCGAAACCACCACGGGCGGCAACGCGCTGAAATTCTATGCTTCCGTTCGCCTCGACATCCGCCGCATCGGCTCGATCAAGGACAAGGACGAGGTCGTCGGCAACCAGACCCGCGTGAAAGTGGTCAAGAACAAGCTGGCTCCTCCTTTCCGTCAGGTCGAATTCGACATCGTCTACGGCGAGGGCGTTTCCAAGACGGGCGAACTGATCGACCTGGGCGTGAAGGGCAACATCGTCGAGAAATCCGGCGCCTGGTTCTCCTATAACAGCCAGCGTCTCGGCCAGGGCCGGGAGAATGCGAAGCAGTTCCTGAAAGAAAATCCGGAAATCGCCGAGGAGATCGAACTCGCGATCCGCCAGAACGCCGGTCTGATCGCCGATGCGATCATCGACCCGGACGGCGCGCCGGAGGAAGCCGAGGACTAGGACCGGCTCATCCTTTCAAGTCCCGGACATGTGTTCAGTATGGTCCGGCCTTCCAGAGGCCTTCTTCCGATCACCGGAAGAAGGCCTTTCTGCGTTTGGGCGCGCTTCGCGGAAGGCACTTTCGGCGGTCTTGCCGCAGGTTTCCGCCCGGGTGCGTGTGGCAACCGCTGGACAGGGTTGGAGGTCAAAGTTAAAAGGCTGTTCCGGCGTGGCGCCTCATCGGCATTGGACACGTCAGACAAGTTACAACAGGCCCGGGCGTCCGGGCCGTGATCGATGCGAGACCTGCATGACCGGCGTTAATGAAATCCGCTCCGCCTTTCTGGACTATTTCAAGAAGAACGATCACGAGGTGGTCGAGTCCGGACCGCTGGTGCCACGCAACGATCCGACCCTGATGTTCGCGAATGCGGGCATGAACCAGTTCAAGAATGTCTTCACCGGGCTTGAAAGGCGCGACTATTCCCGTGCGGCGACCTCGCAGAAATGCGTGCGCGCCGGCGGCAAGCACAACGACCTCGACAATGTCGGGTATACGGCCCGCCACCACACCTTCTTTGAAATGCTCGGCAACTTTTCCTTTGGCGACTATTTCAAGGACCTTGCGATCGAGCTCGCCTGGAACCTGGTGACCAAGGAATTCGGCCTGCCGAAGGAAAAGCTGCTGGTGACGGTTTTCGCCGAAGACGACCAGGCTTTCGATCTTTGGAGGAAGATCGCCGGTCTCAGCGAGGACAGGATCATCCGCATTCCGACCTCGGACAATTTCTGGTCGATGGGCGACACAGGTCCCTGCGGCCCGTGCTCGGAAATCTTCTACGACCATGGCGACCACATCTGGGGCGGCCCTCCAGGATCGCCGGAAGAGGACGGCGACCGTTTCATCGAGATCTGGAACCTCGTGTTCATGCAATACGAGCAAACGCCGGATGCCCGTCTCGACCTGCCGCGTCCGTCGATCGACACCGGCATGGGTATCGAGCGCATCGCCGCCGTGATGCAGGGCGTGCATAACAACTACGACATCGACCTCTTCAAGGCGCTGATTTCCGCCTCGGAAAACCTGACCGGCGTTGAGGCGGAGGGGGCAGCCGCTGGCAGCCACCGCGTGATTGCGGACCATCTGCGTTCCACCAGCTTCCTGATCGCCGACGGTGTGTTGCCCTCCAACGAAGGTCGTGGCTACGTGCTGCGACGGATCATGCGCCGGGGCATGCGCCACGCACATCTGCTCGGGGCCGAAGAGCCGCTGATGCACAAGCTGGTGCCTGCGCTGGTGCGCGAAATGGGCCGGGCCTATCCGGAGCTGGTACGGGCCGAAGCGCTTATTTCCGAGACGCTGAAGCTGGAGGAGACGAAGTTCCGCAAGACGCTGGAACGCGGTCTCGGCCTGCTCGATACGGCGACCGCCGATCTTTCCGCCGGTGGGCGGCTGGACGGCGAGACCGCTTTCAAACTCTACGACACCTACGGTTTTCCGCTCGACCTGACGCAGGATGCCCTGAGGGCCCGCGACATCAGCGTCGACACGGACGGCTTCAGCGCTGCCATGGATCGGCAGAAGGCCGAAGCGCGTGCCGCCTGGTCCGGATCGGGAAGCGCTGCGACGGAAGCGGTCTGGTTTGCGCTGAAGGAAAAACACGGGGCGACCGACTTCCTCGGCTACGAAACGGAAACCGCCGAAGGCGTGGTCGCCGCTCTTGCCGCCGACGACAAGGAAGTGACGAAACTTTCTGCCGGGGAAAGCGGCTTCGTGGTCCTGAACCAGACGCCCTTCTACGGGGAGAGCGGCGGTCAGGTTGGCGACACCGGTGAAATGCTGGCCAACGGACTGAAGGTGAAGGTCACCAACACCCAGAAAAAGGCCGATGGCCTGTTCGTCCACAGCGTCAGCGTGGAAGAGGGCGAACTGGTTCCGGGGCTCGCCCTGGAACTGAAGGTCGACCATGCCCGCCGCACGGCCGTCCGATCCAACCATTCGGCGACCCATCTCGTTCACGAGGCCCTGCGCGAGGTGCTGGGAACGCATGTGGTCCAGAAAGGCTCCCTGGTGAGCCCGGAGCGCCTGCGCTTCGACTTCTCCCATCCCAAGCCCATGAGCGATGAGGAGCTTGCCGTCGTCGAAACCTATGCCAACGAGATTATCCTGCAGAATGCCCCGGTCGAGACCCGGCTGATGGCGGTGGACGATGCCATCGAGGCCGGTGCCATGGCGCTGTTCGGCGAGAAATACGGCGAAGAAGTCAGGGTGGTTTCCATGGGCACCGCGCTGCACGGCGCCAAGGCCGGAAAGCCCTATTCGCTTGAGCTTTGCGGCGGCACTCATGTCCGGCGCACCGGTGACATCGGCCTCGTGACGCTTGTCTCGGAAGGCGCGGTTGCCTCCGGTGTCCGCCGCATCGAGGCGCTGACCGGCGCCGAAGCCCGCAGGTATCTCGACGCGCAGGACAAGCGCATGCGCGAGATCGCCGGGCTCCTGAAGATCGGTGCCGACGACGTTCCGGCCCGGGTCGCCCAGCTTGTCGAGGAACGCAGGCGGCTCGAAAAGGAACTTGCGGATGCTAAGAAGAAGCTCGCCATGGGTGGTGGCGGCGACGGCGGGGCTCCGGTCAAGGACGCCGGCGGCTTCAAGCTGATGGCCCGCACCGTCGAAGGCATCAATCCGAAGGATCTGAAGGGCATGGCGGACGAAGCCAAGGCCCAGCTCGGCTCCGGCGTGGTCGTTCTGATCAGCGTGGCCGAGGACGGCAAGGCTGCAATCGTGACGTCGGTCACCCAGGATCTGACGGAAAAGGTCAGCGCGGTCGATCTGGTGCGCATCGGCTCCGAGGCGCTCGGCGGGCGCGGTGGCGGCGGCCGTCCGGACATGGCCCAGGCCGGCGGTCCGGACGGATCGAAAGCCGATGCGGCGGTCTCGGCGATCGAAGCCTATCTGACCGGGCTCTGAGGGTTTCAAAATCTGGGAGTGAAAAAGCGTGCCCCAGGGCACGCTTTTTTCATTTTGGTGCCGGGACTGCTTCAGTGGAGCAGCGCGGTGACCGCCAGCGCCGCGGCGGTAAGGAACGTGGACGTCACGAGCATCTTCAGCACCACGTGATGCGGTGTCGTTTCGCCTGCGCGGGCCCGGGTGGCATCGATTGTCATTCTGTTCTCCATCGTCATGTGTTGCCCACATTTTTGAGATGGGGCCTGCTGCGAAAATGCCCAATCACGTCTTCCACAAGACGGATCACGGCTTCGGGTAGCGCTGCGAGGAGGGGCGGCAGGATTTTGCGCTAACCCAATCTTCCGATATTCATGCAACTATCGGGAACACGTCAGTCAAAAGCGGAGCGCAGTGTGCACGGCGGCGAATTCAAGCGGGCGCTATATGAAGTCCTTGAGGACACGGGCAAGCGACGCGTCGCCGCGCGCTTGCTGCGGAATTTCCTGGTCCTTCTGATCATCGGGAACATTGCCCTTGCCGTCCTGGAAACCGTTCCTGAAATCCGGAACTTTCTCGGAACACATCTCAGGGTGGTGCAGCTTGCCAGCGGCCTGGTGTTTCTTCTCGAATATCTGCTGAGGCTCTATGTTGCGGACCTGCACCCGCCCTTGCGCCGATACGGACCTGTCTGGTCCCGTGTCCGCTACGCGTTGCGGCCGGATGCGATGATCGATCTGATCGGCGCGCTGCCGCTCGTGTTCGTGCTGCTGTTGCCCAACCAGAGCGTCACGATGGTGGTGATCCTGCGGCTGTCGCGGTTTCTCAAGCTTGCCCGCTATTCACCGGCCCTGCGCTCGCTCGTATCGGCCGTCGCCGCCGAACGGAAAGCCCTGCTCGGATCCAGCATGATCATTTTCGGGGTGATCCTGCTGGCGGCAACGCTCATGTACCTGGTGGAACACGACGAGCAGCCGGAAAAATTCCGGTCGATCCTCCACGGCATCTACTGGGCGATCACGACGGTCACCACGGTCGGGTATGGCGACGTGGTGCCCGTCAGCAATCTCGGAAAGATGCTCGCCAGCGTGGTCATGCTCATGGGCTACGGGCTGATCGCCTTGCCGGTTGGGATCATCGCGTCAGCCTTTGCGCGCGAGATCCATAGCCGTGATTTCGTGGTCACCTGGTCCATGGTCGCGCGGGTGCCGCTGTTTGAAGACCTGAAGGCGACGGAGATTGCCGAGGTCGCCAAGCTTCTTCAGGCCCAGAACGTTCGCAAGGGAGGGATCATTGCCGCCAGGGGGGACGTGGCCGACAGGATGTTCTTCATTGCCGATGGCGAAGTGGAGATCAAGCTGCCGCACGAGACGGTCTATCTCGGTGAAGGCAGTTTCTTTGGCGAGCTGGCGCTGATCAATCAGACCCGTCGCACAGCAAACATCACCGCCTATTCGGACTGCCAGCTGCTGGTTCTGGAGGCCGGCGCGCTGCATGAGCTGATGGACCGGGACGAAGCGCTTGCCAAGAAGGTCATTGACGAGGCACGGGAACGCGCCCTGGCAGGCAAGAAGGTTCTCGGCGAGCTGGCCGAGGAGGAACTGCAGCAGGCCGGCGTCTTCGCCTCCGCGGACGACATCCGCGAGGAACCGGAACTCTTTGTCGAGGACGAAGAGGTCCGGGAAAAGTATCCGGTCGACGAGGACTGAGAGTGCTGCATCACAGGATCTGCTGTTTGAAAACAGGCAGCTGCGCCAGTGTCCTGAGAAAATGAATCACCGTGACCCGAAGTGCCGGAGCTGACGGGACGGGCGAGGAGAGACGGGAAACCAGACATGAAAACCATCGGATTGCTCGGCGGCATGAGCTGGGAAAGCACGGCGGTCTATTACCAGACACTCAACCGCATGGCGCGGGAACGACTGGGAGGCCTGCACTCAGCCCAGTGCCTGATCTGGTCATTCGACTTCGCCGAAATCGAGGCCGCGCAGGCCGCAGGTGACTGGAGCAGGGCGACGGAGCTGATGATCGGGGCCGCGCGCAACCTGGAACGGGGCGGAGCCGAGTGTCTGGTGATCTGCACCAACACCATGCACAAGATGGCCGGGGACGTGCAGGCGGCCATCGGCATTCCGCTTCTGCATATTGCCGACAGCACCGCCCCGGCGATCAGGGCCGCCGGCTGCAAGGCGCCGCTGCTGCTGGCAACCGGCTACACCATGGAGCAGGATTTCTACAAAGGCCATCTGAAGGAAAAACACGGGATCGAAGTTCGGGTTCCGGAGGCGGATGACCGGGAGGAAGTCCATCGGATCATCTATGAGGAACTCTGCAGGGGCGAGATCTGGGCGGATTCAAAGCAGACCTATCTGGACGTTGTGGAGAAAGAAGTCGGAAAGGGCGCGGACGGCGTCATCTTCGGCTGCACGGAGATCGGGATGCTGGTGAAGGCGGATGATTTTGATGTGCCTGCCTTCGATACCACGGTGCTGCACGCAAAAACGGCGCTCGATTTTGCGTTGGGGGACTAGTCCCGCTTTTCCGGCTCCGTCGCAAGGAAACTCTCCCTTTGCCGGAAGCGTTCGAGCCATCCCGATAGCTTTGGCGCGGTTTTGAGGAGAACCTTGCCTTCGTCCGCCTTCGCGAAGAGGTAAAGCATCGGCGCCGCGTGGCAGTCGGTGAGGGTGAGCTGCTCTCCCAGCAGGAACGGCCCCGGTTCGATCAGATTCTCTAGAGCCGCGACGATAGTCCGGGCGGGGCCTAGTGCCGAGGCGATCCTGACTTCGTCCGCCGGGGTGCCGCGGCGTGTCCTGGAAACCCGCTCGACATAGATGTCCCAGACCAGGGTCCTGTAGGCATAATTGTCCAGGATCGACTGGATCTGGGTCATGCGGGCCCGGGTCTCCGGCGTTGACGGCTGAAGGGACGGGCCGTCGAAGGCCTCATCGACGTAGCGCAGAATGGCCGTGGTTTCGAACAGCGTGAAACTGCCATGCTTCAGCGCAGGGATCTTGCCGAAAGGCTGCCGCTCGAGATGCTCAGGCGGCGGTCCCTGCGGAGCAAAGACATCGACCGGGTGCAACTCGTAGGCAACGCCTTTCTCTGACAAGGCCAGCCGGGCGGCGCGTACATAGACGGAATAATCGGCACCGAAGAGATCTATCATGAGGTTTCCCCACTCAGCCGGTCGAGGCGCAGCCGATGCCTGGCGTCCGTCAGACGCCAGAGGCTGCCGAAGGTTGCTGCCAGCACACCGAGCCCGGTTGCGCCACCGATCAGGAACATGATGAGAAGCTGATACTTCACTGCTTCCTGCGGGTCGACGCCGGAAAGGATCTGGCCGGTCATCATGCCGGGGAGCGACACGGCACCGGTCGCCGCCATGGCGTTGATGATGGGCGTAAAGCCTGAGCGGAGCGCCTGTCGCATGACCGGCCTGGTTGCCTCCCACCGGCTGCGCCCCAGCAGCAGTTGCGCTTCCACACTGCGTTTGCCTTGGGCAAGAGCGGCATGCAGCGTGTCGAGCCCCAGGCTGACACCGGTCATGGTATTTCCGAGCACCATGCCGAAGAGCGGCAGCGCGAACTGCGGCAGCCAGACGGGATCCGGGCGGATCAGGCCGGCAAGGGCATAGGCAGTGACAATCGTCCCTGCCGCCAGCATGGCTCCGGAGCCAAGCCCCGAACCCCACAGGCCAGTGAGGCGCCTGTTCTGGCGAGCCCGGATTTCCCGGCCGGCGAAACCCGCCATCACAGCGGCGGCCATCAGTGTCCATAGCAGGGATCCGGAGGAGAAGACGAATTTCAGGACGAGACCGACCAGCAACAACTGAACGGTCATGCGCAAGGCGGAGACGATCAGAGTGCGCGTCAGGCCGAGGCTCAGAACCATGGAAATGGCCGCGTTCAGGATCAGGAACACGGAAGCGGCCAAAACGTCGTAATAGGAAAGCGCATGATACCCGCTCATGCCGGGGCTCCGGTGGTCTGTTCTGCCTCAAGACAGCCGTTCTTCATGTGACGGCAAAGGGCACCGAGCCGCCGCGGCTGCTCCGGATCGTGGGTAACCAACAGGACGGCGGTTCCCTTTGCGATGAGATCCTTCAAAAGCTGTTCGACACGTTCGGCGGAGGCCGGATCGAGCGCGGAGGTCGGCTCGTCCAGCAGCAGGACGTCCGGCAGGTTCTGCAGAGCGCGAACCAGGGCAAGGCGCTGGCGCTCGCCGGTCGACAGCCGCCCGACCTGCCAGGATAGCGCGCCCGGGAGGCCGACGGCGTCCAGAAGCTTCGGCAGGTCCGGCGTGTCGCCGAAATGATCCCGGACCTCATCGGCCCACCAGCCGCTTTCGGCAGGCACATAGGCAACCCTCTTGCGCCACAGCGTCGCAGGGATCGCCTCCCGCGCCGTGCCGTCAAGCGAGACCGTGCCGTTGTTTTCGTCCAGATCCACGATCGCACGCAAGAGCAGCGACTTGCCCGCGCCGGAAGGGCCGGAGACTGCCAGGCAAGACGCCTTGTCCAGATTGAGATCCACCGGGCCGATCAGAGGTGTTTTCAGCTCCTTGATTGTCAGCACCGGGTCTCTCCTCCGCTCCTGTGCGTGCCGAAGCCTATAGTGCGGCGGTAAGGGGGACAATCAGGCATGAAAACCAAAAACGCCCCGAAGAGGATCTCCGGAGCGCCTGGTCTTGGTCGTTGTGAAAGGACCGCGTCAGTGACCGGCCATCGCCTTTGCCAGGTTTTCCTCGATCTTGTCGAGGAAACCGGTGGTGGTCAGCCAGCCCTGGTCCGGGCCGACGAGGAGGGCGAGGTCCTTCGTCATGTGGCCGGATTCCACGGTCGAGATGCAGACGTTTTCCAGGGTCTTGGCGAAACGGGCCAGTTGGTCGTTGCCGTCGAGCTTGGCCCGGTGGGCGAGGCCGCGGGTCCAGGCGAAGATCGAGGCGATGGAGTTGGTCGAGGTGCTTTCGCCCTTCTGGTGCTGGCGGTAGTGACGGGTCACCGTGCCATGGGCGGCTTCCGCCTCAACGGTCTTACCGTCCGGGGTCATCAGCACGGAAGTCATCAGGCCAAGCGAGCCGAAGCCCTGCGCCACCGTATCGGACTGGACGTCGCCGTCATAGTTCTTGCAAGCCCAGACGTAACCGCCGGACCATTTCAGGGCGCTTGCCACCATGTCGTCGATCAGGCGGTGCTCGTACCAGATGCCGGCGTCGGCGAACTTCTCCCTGAACTCCGCGTCGTAGATCTCCTGGAAGATGTCCTTGAAGCGGCCGTCATAGGCTTTCAGGATCGTGTTCTTGGTGGAGAGGTAGCAGGGCACCCGGCGGTTCAGAGCATAGTTCAGCGAAGCGCGGGCGAAGTCGCGGATGCTGTCGTCGAGATTGTACATGGCCATGGCGACACCGGCGGAGGGGGCGTCATAGACCTCGTGTTCGATGACCTCACCGTCCTCGCCTGTGAAGGTGATCGTCAGCTTGCCCTTACCCGGAAAGCGGAAGTCGGTGGCGCGGTACTGGTCGCCGAAGGCGTGGCGGCCGACGATGATCGGCTGGGTCCAGCCCGGCACCAACCGGGGGACGTTCTGCATGATGATCGGCTCGCGGAAGATGACGCCGCCGAGAATGTTGCGGATCGTGCCGTTGGGCGAACGATACATGCGCTTCAGGCCGAATTCCTCGACGCGCGCCTCGTCCGGAGTAATGGTGGCGCACTTGATGCCGACGCCATGCTTCTTGATGGCACTGGCGGCATCGACCGTGATCTGGTCGTCGGTCTCGTCTCGCTTCTGGATCGAGAGATCGTAATACTCCAGGTCGATGTCGAGATAGGGATGGATCAGCTTGTCCTTGATGAGCTGCCAGATGATCCGGGTCATCTCGTCGCCGTCGAGTTCGACAACCGGATTGTCGACTTTGATTTTTGCCATGGAACGCCCTGCCTTGCGGTTGTTATGGGAATAATCGAAGGGGGATTGCCGGTTGAAACTTGTACCGGAAAATTATTGTGTGCGCTTGTATACAAAAATTTTGAGGGATGCAAGACGGGAAATGAAGCGGTCCCAAGGTGGCGCAAGGAAGACGTAGGAGCCCGGTATATGGTTCTTCTGGACAGGAGACGCCGGGGGAACACTTCGACTGTGCGCTTGAACGGACCGGTGTCGGGCAGGGGAGCCGTCAGTGAAAACCGGCTTGCCGGCGAACCAGGAGAATGCCGCAAGAGCGAACGGCATCGATTTGTCCTGGCGGAGAGGCGGAGATTGGACCGTGGGACTTCGTTCGGAGAGACGTCAGAACTGCTTCGTTCCACGCCAATTGTGGCGGTGTAACGCATTCCGGTCACCCGAAGAGGTTCGGGTGACCTGCAAAGATCTATTTTCTTTCGACGGAGCGGCTGATCTCGGTGATGACGCCGAAGGCGACCGCTGCCAGTATCTTCATGACGCCGCTGTCGATTGCCTGTTCGCTCGTCAGGCTGCCCAACAGAAGCAGCGGGTCCGCTTCGGCAATCGTGCCGACGGAAACACCCAAACCCATCGCAATCTGAACGCAGCCGAGGATGAAGGCAGCGCCAGCGATCATGGTTCCTAGTCTGGTATATGGCATTGCGAAGTCTCTCGATGTATATCCTGCAATGGTAAATTATGCGACTTCTTTATACTTTACAAGTAATTATTACCAACAATCTAAATATGTAAAAGTTTAATAAAACGATTTTGTTTACAAATATTAACGTGAATGAAAAATTCTCTACAGAAAGCTGTTAAGCAACAGAATATGTCCAGTAGATTTTATCTGTTTATCTTCTTCTTTGTGGGTTTGCAGGGTGTGGCGGTGGGGCGGACGACCAATGCCCGGTTCGAATGGCCGCAAGATCGACAGGCGCCCGTTCGGTCAGGTTCGTTTGGGGACCGGATTTTCTGGAAAGCAGCTGGCTTCTTCCCAACCAGACCAGACGGATTGCACCGGCCGGCAGTGTGGCGCAATTCTTCAGGTGGCCTCGATCGATCGCAGCGCAGAAAACCGTTCGATGGTTTCATCCGGCCGTCCTGCCGTCCAGCGCCTCCATCAATTGGGCAATCTGGTCTCGTAGCCAGGCGTGGGCGGGATCGGCGGACGAACGCCGGTTCCAGATCATGATGATCTCCGCAGCGGACACACGCATTGGGGGCTGGAAAACCTCCAGACCTGTTGTTGGTGCGATCTGATAAGCGAGTTGCGTTGGCAGGAGAGCGATGAGATCCGATCCGGCAACGGCACGGTAGACACCTGAAAAGACCGGCAACGTCATGACCACACGCCGCTCCCGGCCCACCTTTTCCAGGGCCTCGTCGCCCATGGCCCGGCTGTTTCCTTCCGGTGAAAACAGGACGTGGCCAAGATCACAGAAGAGATCGATCGGGAGCGTGTCTCCAGGGGCGAGACCGGCCCGTTTGAGACGAGGATGATCCTTGCGGGCAATGACGGAAAAGGTAGACCTGAACAAGGGGCGGCTGTGGACCCAATCCGGTGTGGGGAGGTCGGGTACAAGGGCAAGGTCGACCATGTAGTCTTCAAGCGTGTCGACATAGTTGTCAGGCACGAGGTCCACGAGGTGGATCTTCATGCCGGGGGCGAGGACGGACAGCCTGGAGGCCAGGTCAGGCATCAGCATCTCGGCAAAGAAATCGCTACCGGAAATCTTGAAACGTGCCGTCGACGTTCCCGGGTCGAAGCTTTGGGGGCCTTGAAGCAGCGTTGTCAGCTGCTCGAGATGATCACGGAGCGGTTCTTCGAGGGATCGGGCAAAGGCGGTCGGCTCCATTTTCTGCCCCTGCCGGAAGAACAGTTCGTCGCCAAGCGAAACACGAAGCCTGCGCAAGGCGGCGGAAACGGCAGGTTGGGACAGGCCCAGTCGTTCACCCGCCCGGACCGTCGTTTTCTCCTGCAACAATGCGTCCAGAACCTTCAGCAGGTTGAGGTCGAAGTTCAATAAATTTATCATGATAATAGCTTATATAATAAATATAAATTTTTCATATAGAAGCAATTGCGGTAGTCCTTCCGTGACGAAAGCGCTTTCGTTTCCATCTGTCGATTGAGGGAAACGATGTTGAATTCTCTGCTTGGTCCCGATGCCGTCGAATGGCTAGGGGTGACCTACCGAACAATACTGCCGTCGAACGAAAGCGGCGGCTCCATGTCGATTACCGATTCCGTTTCGCCGCCCAAGTCCGGGCCGCCGCGGCACATCCATCACGACGCCGATGAGACCTTTGTGGTTCTGACGGGTGATTGCGAATTCTGGCTGGAAGGGGAAAGCTTCGTGCGGGGACCGGGGGAAACCGCCTTCGTTCCGCGCGGCCGGGAACACACCTTCCAGGTGGTGAGCGACGTCCCGTGCCGGCATCTGGTTATCCTGACGCCCGGAGGCTTCGAAGGGTTTTTTCATGACATGGCAAAGGGGAAGTACAGGATACCGGAGGACATGGCTGCAATCGAGGACTGTGCGCGGCGCTATCACCTGACCTTTACCGGTCCGCCGCTCGGGCTAGGGCAGGAGGGGGGAGCATGAGATCTCTCGCAACCCTCTTTTTCGCGACTGGCGCGGTCTTCGCCCTGTGCGGCATGGCCTGGGGCATTCAGATGTCCGCAACCCAGGACCACACCCTGTCACCTGCCCATGGGCATCTGAACCTGATCGGGTTTGTCGCCATGTCGGTGTTTGGCGCTTACTACGCGTTGACACCCTCTGCGGCTGCCTCGAGGCTGGCCAGGGCTCACTATGTGTTGTCCGTCGCAAGCATCCTGGTGCTGGTGCCCGGCATCGTGCTGGCCATCAGCGAAGGGGCCGAGACGCTTGCCAAGGCCGGTTCGGTTCTGGCCCTGCTGACCATGGGCCTGTTTGTCTTCACGGTGCTCCGATTTGGGGCTGGAAGCGAACAGCGATCTTCCTAACGGATCAGGCGCGCCATCCGGCGCGCCTGGTTCTTTGTCTTAAAGCTCCCTGGCATCGGTAGAGCGGATCTTCTTCCAGTTGGCTGCCGCCTTGGCGATGGTGCCGGCCTGGTCCTTCTGGAACTCGCGGAAGATATCTTCGTTGAGGAAAAGGTAGAGCTTGTCATCGACAACGGCAGCGAACTGCGGGTCGCCGTCGAATTTCTTGCCGACGCTGACGCCGAAGGTGCAGTAGCCGCCGTTCTGAGGCAGATAGGCTTCCGGATGGGCGGTAAATTTGTCCATCGCGTCCTGGGAGGCGAAATAGTAGGCAACACCGTCGTGGACTGCCGTGAATTTCGCGGTGCCGTCGATCCGGTTGCCCAGATTTACAAAGGCGACGGGATCGACGCCATGGAGGCCCAGGGGGGCTCCGGCGGCGGTCAGGCCGTTGGAGGTATTGTATTCGTCCGCGGCAAAAGCCGGTGCCGAAAGGGCTGCGGTGGCCAGAAGCGTGGCGGCAACAAGATTTCTCGTGAAGTTCATCATGGTCTCCTGAAATGGACTTGAGTGTCGTTCCGGCCGGGTTGATCACCGGCCGCCACTACCTTGCGTCCTGGAGAGCGGCTTCTCCATGCTCATAGATCCCTCAAGATTTGCAGATCGTCCGGCCTTCTGCGCAAAAAAACACCGGCTGGAAACCGGTGTTCTTTCTTCGGCAGAGCGCGCCACGTGACAATCATGCCGGCTGGGCCTGAGTTTCCTCCGGCTTGTGCAGACCGACGACGGTCAGGACGGCCAGGGCGTTGACGAGGTAGTAGGCGAAATCGATGCCGGAAAGGTCGAGGGCGAATGCGGCAATCAGGAAGGTAAGCCCGACGGCGAAATCCACCAGGAGGTGGAATGAATAGGGCAGGATCCGGATGATACCGGTTTCGTGATCGGTGAGGATCGTCAGAGCCAGGGCGGCGAACCCGGTGACGAAGGACAGCCAGAACGCTGCCGGGTTGGACTGTCCGAGGTTCAGAAGAAGGGGAAGGCTGATCAGGGCCAGCGCGACCGGATAGTCCAGGTAGGCGTGCATGGTTTTGGTGACAAAGCGGATGGACATTTCGAAGCTCCAGTTGGTTGGGGGTAACGGGGCAACAATCCCGTCTGTCATCAGGATGTTCGCGCTTGTCCGTTTGATCCATGCACGCAAGTCCTCAAAAATTGATCGATCGTCCGGCAGACTTGCGTCCGGTGGCATTGCTTCGCACACTTCGGGCAATTGAAGTTCCTGGAAGAGCCCCTGATGAAGAACGACGCCCTCAGCCAGATCCTGGACGCGCTGAAACTGCGCGGATCGGTCTATTTCCACACCAGTTTCTCGCCGCCCTGGGCGGTCCGGGTGCCCGCCTTCGGCAATGTGGCCCGGTTTCACATGGCCATGCGCGGGGCGTGTTGGCTCTCCGTCGAAGGGCTGGAGAAGCCGCTTTACCTGGCAAGCGGCGATCTGGCGGTCATTCCCCACGGTGCGGCCCATATCCTCAGCGACGAACTGGGCCGGAACGCGGCCGAAGTCGACGACGTGGTGCGTCAGTCCGGTTACTCGGGCGAGGGTGCGCTCTATTACGGCGGCCCCGACGAGGAGCAGAGCTGCAAGCTGTTCTGCGGCCATTTCGAGTTCGAGGAAGGTTCGGTCCATCCGATCCTGGAGGCCCTGCCTGCGGTCATTCATGTGCCCAACACGCAGACGATGAACGCCTTCTGGCTGGAGGCGGTCATGCGTTTCGTGGCCAGCGAGGTGCGGGCCGGAATGCCGGGATCCGACGCCATCGTTCACAGGCTGACGGAAATCATCTTCATCCAGGTGGTGCGCACCTTCGTCGACCGGGAGGGCGACAGGGCAGGATGTCTCGCGGCTGTCCTCAACCCGAAACTCGGCCGGAGCATGTCGAGGATCCACCGGGAACCGGAAAGGCCCTGGACCGTGGAAACGCTTGCGCGCGAGGCCGGCATGTCGCGCACGGTCTTCGCCGACCGTTTCACGTCCCTCGTCGGAATGACCCCGCTCGCCTATGTTACCCACTGGCGCATGGAACGCGCGCGCCGGGAGATTCGCGACACCGACCTGCCGTTGATCGATATCGCCGAACGGATCGGCTACAGCTCGGAAGCCGCCTTCAACCGGGCTTTCAAGCGACAGTTCAACCAGACGCCTGGTCAGGTCAGGCGGTTGCCCCCCCCCGTTCCGGCCGGCTAACAGCGCAGGGGCGGACCAGTCCAAGCGCAGTCAGGCCTTATCGGTGGATCTCAAATTCGAGCGCAGGCTTTCAAGTGCGGCCTTCAATTCGTTGAAGGCCTTGTCGGAAAGGCCGGACGCCTGCGAGACACATCCGGGAATGGCCCTGGCCCTGTCCCGAAGGGCATCGCCGTCAGCAGTGAGCCTTATCTTCACCACCCTCTGGTCTTCCAGGTCCCTGATCCTTGCGACAAGCCCCGTTGTCTCAAGCCGCTTCAAAAGCGGGGTCAGCGTGTTGTACTCGAGACTGAGCGCTTCGCCGATCTCCTTGACCGACCGTTCGTTGCGGCGCCAGAGCAAGGTCATGACCAGATATTGCGGATATGTCAGGCCGAGGTCTTCCAGCAATGTGCGGTAGAGCTGGTTGAAGGCCAGATTGGCTTCGTAGACCGCAAAGCAGAGAAAGTCGTCAAGGTCCTCGCCGAAGCCTGAGTTTCCGGCGTCGGATGACGGAGTGGACGGTTTCTGGCGGTGGGTTTCTTCAGACATGATCCGTTCCTAAGCGGCATTTTTTTCAATGGCAAGCATTGACAAGACCGGCCATCATCGACATATAAATCGCACACGATTAAATCGTGCACGATGTAAATGGAGAGTGCCTGATGAAAATCAAGTTCACCGGACCGAATGTCGACCGCCGTCAGACCTTGATAGGGGGCGGGGTCATCGGTCTTGGAATGATGCTGGCTCCAAGTCTTGGAGCGGCCAAGGAGCTGATAGCAAAGGAGAACCTGGAAATGACGACACTTACGACTTCGGATGGAACGGAAATCTTCTACAAGGACTGGGGCCAGGGGCAGCCGATCGTTTTCTCCCACGGCTGGCCGCTTTCGGCCGACGCCTGGGATGCGCAGATGCTGTTTTTCGGCCAGAACGGCTTCCGGGTCATCGCCCATGACCGGCGCGGACACGGCCGTTCCGCCCAGCCCTGGGACGGCAACAACATGGACCGTTATGCGGATGACCTTGCCGAACTGATCGAGCACCTGGATCTGCGCGACGTCATCCTGATCGGTCATTCGACCGGCGGCGGCGAGGTTTCCCATTATGTCGGCCGTCACGGCAACGACCGGGTCGCGAAGGTTGTTCTCGTCGGTGCCGTTCCGCCGCTGATGCTGAAGACCGCGGACAATCCCGACGGGACACCGCTGGAGGTCTTCGACGGCATCCGCCAGGGTACCGCCTACAACCGGTCGCAGTTCTTCAAGGACCTGACGATCCCCTTCTACGGCTTCAACCGGGAGGGCGCGGAGACCAACGAGGGCCTGCGCGAAAGCTTCTGGCTACAAGGTATGGCCGGTAGCATCAAGGGCCACTACGATTGTATCCGTGAGTTTTCGGAGGTCGACTACACGGACGACCTGAAGGCCATCAAGCGCCCGACCCTGATCGTTCACGGCGACGACGACCAGATCGTGCCGATCAAGGCATCGGCACACCGCGCGGCTGAAATCGTGGCCGATGCGACACTGAAGATCTATCCCGGCGGAGCACATGGTCTGGCGCAGGTCCAGGCGGAAGAATTCAACAAGGATGTGTTGTCCTTCATCCGCGGATGACGGCAAGGCACTCGCCAAAAAGCAGGGCGGCTCGACGAGCCGCCCTTTTTCATTTTGTGACCTCCTGGAACATTTCTCCGCGAAACACCCGCACAGGGTTTCCCCGCTCCAAGCGCTTGTGCAGGAGGCTCTGCTCGCTCTGCTGGCGCGCCTGCCGCTCGTGCCTTTGCAGCAGCAGCTTTGCCTCAAGGCGATCAAGTGCAAGCCGCCGGTTCCGGTGCTGGGAGCGCTCGTCCGTGGAAACGGCTGAGAGACCGGTTTCAGGATGAGTGACCCGGACACCGCTGTCGGTGGTGTTCTGGTGCTGGCCACCCGGTCCGCCGGAGCGGAAGGTTTCGAACCTGAGCGTTCGCGGATCCAGCGCCGCTTCCGGATAGTCCCGGTCTTCCACGCCGAAGACGCCCACAAACCAGTTGCGCCGCTTGTGATGCGGACGGAACGGGCTTTGACAGGTCCATTGCACAGTGCCCAGCCAGCGCCCGGACAACCTTTCCGCGCCTGCGCCGCTCAGAGTAACAAGAGCGGAAGGGGGCTCCGGCCGGCTGCCGGATATTTCTGCCTCGAAGCGGATATCGGCTTCCAGGGCTTCCCTCTCCATCTGCCGCAGGACATGGGAGACAGCCCGGCAGCATTCGCGCGGGCCGTCGCCACTGGTGACAAGAAGGCGGCTTTGTTGTCCGTCCCTCATCGCATGGCCCTCCTGTCGTCAAGCCGTTTGCGTTTGTCGGCGCGTGCGGCGTCGAGCCCTTCAGGCGCAGCCTTCTTGTAGGTCAGCAACGGTTGCAGGCGGGCAACTGCTTGCGCGAGCCCGAATGCCTGCAGATCCTTCAGCACCTGTGCCGGGTCCTTGTAGGCGTTCGGTGCCTCCTCGATCAGAAGCTGGCGGTCCTCGCAGATCACCAAACCGCCGAAGGAGGTCCGGGCAAGCGCCTCCCGATCCGATCTGGTCACGCCGGCGCGCCCGGTCATGGAACGCCGGTCGTATTTGCGGCCGGAGCCATGTGCCAGGGAGGAAAGAGCGTCCGGTTTAGCCGGATGCGGCTTCAGGAGATAGCTGAAGGCATCTCTGGAGCCTGCGAGCGGAACGAGTGGAAGATCGGCCTTGGCGGCACCCTTGCGGTGAAGATAACCCTCCGGATTCGCTTCGATCAGGTTGTGCGGAGCGTCCGCAACAAGGCGGATGTCGCAGTGCAGGGCCTCGGCGGTCCGTTCCGCTATGATCAGTCGGTTGAGGCTTGCCCATCGGACGGCCCGATCATGAGCCGCGAGATAGGCTGTGCCCGCTTCGCTTTCCGGATCGAGGCCGCCAAAGCCATCGAGAACGGAACCGAAGACCGCCGTACCGAGGGAGCGCGAGCCGGAATGCACAAGCACGACCACATCCCCCTTCGACAGACCCGCGCCTGACAACGCGGTTTCATCGGATACGCTGTCCACGAGCTGCAGTTCGCAAAAATGATTGCCTCCGCCGATGGTTCCGAGCATCTGGCCGTGCAAGTCGCCGGGCAGATCCTCCGCCGCAAGACGCGCAGCGGCATCACCGGACCAGACATCTTCCAGCACCCGAAGCCTTTGTGCCGCCTTGTCCACCTTTAGCTTGCGACGGGGCACGCCCAGGGCAAAGAGCGACATGCCGCAGCCGATATCGTTGCCCATCAGTTGCGGGTAGATCCGGTCGGCGAGAATGGCGCTGCCGACCGGTCCGTATTTGCCCGGGTGCAGGTCCGGATATGCCGCGACCCTGGAAACGCCGGCCATGCCCGCAACCAGAGTGAGTTGATCTTCCGCCGCGCCTTCGATCCAGGCGCGGTCGGAATAAAAACGATGGATGGGTGCCGCTACGCCGCCGGGCGCCGCGCCATCCTTTTGAGGAGTGCCCATGTCGGGAACCTTTTTGAAAACAGGAAAAGCCTCAGGTGCAAGACTGTCTTGCCCTGATCTGCCTCCGGCCACCGCGGACGCGGTTTAGCGAAGGTTGGCGGCCCCATTGGGCGCGCGGCGCATGGTCGTCATGTCCGGATGTCCCGTTTTCAAATCAGATAACACCGCCTGGTGCGGTGGACGGTCAGATAGATTCGTTGAGCGCGTTGCGCAAGCGGAAAGAGCAATCGCTCTCCAGCCGGTCGCCTGATGTTGCGCTAGCGCAACAACTTTATGCCTGCGGTCCCGACCGGCCCTGAGGGCTTCAGTGTCTTGTCGTGCCGCCGCGTTCCTTCAGGAGCAAATCGAACAGGAACGGCACATTCATTGAGCCGAAACGGGTCGCGCGTGCGACACCTTCATCGGAGACCTCCACGATGCCGAACATCTTGTAGAGCCGGAAAAGATAGTTTGAAGACTGGTCCAATTCGAAATCGTATCGGGGATCTGAGAAGAACATCCGGAACGTGTGCAGGGCCTCGAGCGGGAACCCCGAGTGATGCTCCCGCAGGTTGTCAAACCTGTTGCAGAACTCTTCCAGCGGTTCCCGGTTGCCGCCAAGCTCCTCCATCTGAATGCGCTGCGCGATGACGAAGTCGGCTATGTGTTCCTTGCCGTAGTCGGTGAGGCGGCGTTCGACCAGATGTCCCTGCAGATCTTCGGGCAGGGGCTTTTCCGTGACGCTCATGTAGCCGAGATGTTCCAGCCGGGCATAGAGTTCGTTTGTCACGCTTCCGGGCCCTGTCAGGAAGAGAGGTTCGTGCTGATCGCCAAGCAGCTGTATGGCGCCGCGAAGGGTCGAGAAATCCGCGTTGCTGAGGGCATGCACCAGAAAGCTCGTATCCGGCCACCACTTGGCGGAACGGGTGTCGCATGTGGCCGAAAAGAGCGTGAACTCTTCCTGCGCGCCATTCCGGACGACCGGATGCTTTTCCTTGTTTCCGGTGAACACGTTAGCTGCACTCCCTGACGCAAACAAAAGGGCGGCCGGAGCCGCCCTTCATCTACCTATTAATGTACGGGTAGATCAACCAATGATGCCGTTGAGCGTTGTGCTCGGGCGCATGACGGCAGCGACCTTTTCCTGCGGGGCATGGTAGTAGCCGCCGAGATCCGCCGGTGCGCCCTGAACGCCGTTCAGTTCGCGGACGATCTTGTCCTCGTTGGCGGCAAGGGCTTCCGAGATCGGGGCAAAATGCGCCTTCAGGTCCGCGTCCTTGTCCTGCGCCGCCAGGGCTTCAGCCCAGTAAAGCGCGATGTAGAAGTGGCTGCCGCGGTTGTCGAGGCCGCCGACCCGGCGGGCCGGGGACTTGTCGTTGTCGAGCAGTTTCTCAATGGCGCCATCAAGGGCATCGGCCAGAACCTGGGCCTTGGCATTGTCCTTGACGTTGGCGAGATGTTCCAGCGACGCGCCGAGGGCGCAGAACTCACCGAGACTGTCCCAGCGCAGGTAGTTTTCCTCGATCAGTTGCTGGACGTGCTTGGGAGCGGAGCCGCCGGCACCGGTCTCGAACAGGCCGCCGCCGTTCATCAGCGGAACGATGGAGAGCATCTTGGCCGAGGTGCCGACTTCCAGGATCGGGTAGAGATCGGTCAGGTAGTCGCGCAGCACGTTGCCGGTGATGGAGATGGTGTCTTCGCCGCGCGCGATGCGCTCGGTGGAGTATTTCGCGGCCTCAGTCGGAGCCATGATCTGAAGATCGAGACCGGAGGTGTCGTGTTCCGGCAGGTAGGCTTCGACTTTCTTGATCAGTTCCGCGTCATGGGCGCGGTTCTTGTCGAGCCAGAAGACGCCCGGCATGCCGGATAGGCGGGAACGGGAAACGCCAAGCTTGACCCAGTCGCGGATTGGGGCGTCCTTGGTCAGGCACGCGCGCCAGATGTCACCGCCTTCGACGGCATGTTCGATCAGGGTGTTGCCGGCTGCATCGACGATGCGGACGGTCCCGTCTGCCGGGACCTTGAAGGTCTGCGGATGCGAGCCATATTCCTCGGCCTTCTGGGCCATCAGGCCGACGTTCGGCACGGTGCCCATCTTGGACGGGTCCAGAGCGCCGTGCGCCCGGCAGAAGTCGATCACTGCGGAATAGACGCCGGCGTATGAGCTGTCCGGAATGACGCACTTCGCGTCGCCTTCCTTGCCGTCCGGGCCCCAGCCCTTGCCGCCGGCGCGGATCAGGGCGGGCATGGAGGCGTCGATGATGACGTCGGAAGAGACATGCAGGTTGGTGATGCCCTTGTCGGAGTTCACCATGTACATGGCCGGGCCATTGTCGAGAGCGGCCTTGATGTCGGCGCTGATTTCGGCGGCCTTGTCTGCCGGAAGCGTTGCGATCTTGGCTTCCAGATCGCCGATGCCGAGATCCGGGTTGACGCCGAGTTGGGCGAAGGTTGCTGCGTGCTTGTCAAAGACGTCTTTCAGGAAGGCCTTGACGCAAATACCGAAGATGATCGGGTCGGAAACCTTCATCATCGTGGCCTTGAGATGCACGGAGAACAGGATGCCCTGGTCCTTCGCGTCCTGGATTTCGTTTTCCAGGAAGGCGGAGAGGGCCTTGGCGCTCATGTAGGTGCCGTCGACGACGTCGCCTTCGTCCAGCTGCCAGCCGGACTTGAGGGCTGTGACCGTGCCATCCTCGGCGACGAATTCGATGGCAGCCTTGCCCGCGGAAGCGCCGGGTACGGTTACGGACTTCTCGTTGGCGAAGAAGTCGTCCGCGCCCATGGTGGCGACGTGGGTCTTTGAGGTCGGCAGCCATTCACCCATGCGGTGAGGGTTCTTCTTGGCGTATTCCTTGACCGCCTTCGGTGCGCGGCGGTCGGAGTTGCCCTCGCGAAGAACCGGGTTCACGGCCGAGCCCTTGATGGCGTCGTATTTCGCCTTGACCGTCTTTTCCTCGTCCGTCGCCGGATCGGCC
>JBNKGB010000072.1:0-23248 GCA_050289605.1 Roseibium sp.
TCTGGCTGCGGCCTATGTAAGCTGGATGCGTCTGTTCACCGCCGCCGGGCTTGCACGTCAGTCGGTGCCAGGCATGCGCCGCGTTCTCGATTTTGGTGCCTCCGTCGGAGAGTTGGGCCATATCCTCGACAAGTCGGTGCAATATGAATTCGTCGAACAGGATGAAGTCGCGGCTTCGTTCCTGCAAAAGAACAATGGTTCCGCTGTCCGCCAGACGCTGGAAGATGCCCCGAAGGGGGCATATGACGCAGTTTTCGCCATCGACTCGCTGGAGCACAACAACGACTTCGCGGAGCTTCTGGAAAAGCTCGTGACGCTGCTCTCGGACAACGGCGTCCTGATACTGTCCGGTCCGACTGAGAACTGGCTTTACCGGATGGGTCGCCGTATCGCGGGCTTTCAGGGCGACTACCACGTCACGACCATCTATGAGATCGAGGAAGCGGCTTCAACGCATCTTGAAAGACGACTGCTGCGAAGTGTTCCGATGGGCGTTCCGCTGTTCAGGATTACTGCCTGGAAGCACCGCTAGGTTCGCAGATCCTGCCAGCCAGCCCTGACAGGAAATCGAGTGCCAGGCTGCCGGTGATCATCGCCACCAGCATCAGCGGGCGGGCGATGATGGCAATGGACGCTGCTTCGGAGGCAGGCGTTCCCATGGCGATGAGGGCTCCGGCGACGCCGAATTCTGACACGCCAAGCCCGGCAAAGGAGATCGCGATTGCGCCGATAGCATTGATCATGACCAGGACCAGCAGCGTTTCGCCAACATTCAGCGGATGTCCGCAAGTGGAGAAGGCCAGCGCGACGCCGGACGAAGCCAAAGCCCACGTCACACAGGAAAGGCCGGTGCGCTGCAGCTTGGTCCTGAACCTGACTGGTTCTTCGGGAATGGCACTTTTCAGGAAGGCCGAAACCCGGCCGGCCGGGGCATTTGCCGAGGCGATCTTCAGCGCGAGTGTCGCCACATCGTCGACGAACCAGATGAGAACCAGGCTTGCCATGAGAGCAAGCGTGCCGAGAACCGGGCTGAGGCCTGTCGAAATCGCACCGACCGCTCCGAGGCTCGCGAGGACGGCTGTGTCTCTCAGTCGGTATTGAGCGATAATGCGAACGCCTTCGGCTGCGGGAAGACCTGTCGTCAGATGAAGCAAATAGGGAAAGCCGATGTCCCCCGCACCGCTTGGGGTCAGCGAAAAGAGGACCTGATGGCGTGCGGCGAGCCGGAACCAGACCGCCAGACCACGGGCAGACGGCGAAGGCGACAGTGCCCGCAACAACAGCCCGCGGCTCATCGTCAGCATGATATAGACACAAACGAGTGAGCCGATCAGTGCCGGGTCCAGCTTCGACAGATCAACGGTAGACGATCTCGCGACCCATAGAAGTGCGCCGAAAAGGACGGCACTGATGGCGACGGCAAGAAAGGCCTTTTTCCTGTCAATACGCATAACCGTACCCGCGGGCGAGGGAGCCGCATATGCGTTTTGCCGCCGTTTTGTCCTGATCGACGTCCGCTGGAGGTTTCGCGTTGATGCGTTGGTTCATGTCGTCCGTGCCGATGTCGCCAGGAACCGGCAGGCCGAGTGTTGAACAGATCCGCTCGAGCGTTGTTTCCGTGTCACCGGGCTTGTCGCTGAAGAGGTCCTCGTAGCGCACGACGGCATAGGCGCTGCACTCGGCCCGTATGGCTTCGATGCGTTCGTTGCACCAGTTCCAGCGCCAAAGCGCCCGTTCATACTCGGACAAACGGCCCCAGCCTTCGGGGCGGGGCGAAGGATAGGGCTTGGCGAACGGCACGTAGTCGATCATTGGCCGAAAGCGCGTCGAGGCCTTGAAGCTGACGAGCGACTGAGCCCAGCTCGCGGGGTCGCGGACCATGTGCACCACACGGAGGTCGGACCCGGGCGCGGGCAGAAGGTCCGTCATGGCGCAAAGAAACGGGTTGAGCTCCACATAATCACCCTGGACGGAAGCTTCGCGCTTGTCTCGCGAGGCCATGAAAACCCGTTTCAGGATGCTGCCGCCGATGCCCCAGTCGTTGCGCAGGTTTGCCAGCATCATCTGGGTGCGGGTCTCACTCGGCTCGTGAACGGCGGTCACGCCAGCAAGATGCGTGTTCAGGAAATTTTCGAGAAAGACGGTGCCGGTCCTGCCGGCGGAAAGAACATAGCGCAGGGGGCGGCTTTCTCCGCGATCGCTCTCAACAGGAAACAACTGATCCCCCGCTCTGTCTGGACTGCCTGGCAAGTCTGCCGCCCCTCATTGATGCCATTGTGACAGGCAAACCCCTCGGGTTCACCGGAAATGCAGTGCCATAATGCATGGCCGCGTTTGAGGCGAGGTTAACCCGCAGCGCAATTTCACACAGTCTTCAAAAACATGTCGTGTTATGCGGATTCGGCCTGTGGCTGATGGCGTGCGAATGCGCTAGGTTATTGGTAGAAAGAAATTTTTCCGTTCGGTGGAGGTGAGCATGGCTGATCAGGTGGAACTCTTTTATTCCCCGCAAACCCGGGCAACCGGCGTTCGCGTTCTTCTGGAAGAGCTCGACGCGCCCTACAAGCTGAACGTCCTGAATTTCAAGCTCGGCGAAAACCGGCAACCGGATTATCTCAGCGTCAATCCGGCCGGCAAGGTTCCGGCCCTGCGATACGGCAATGCGGTGATCACCGAACAGGTGGCGATCTATATCTATCTGGCCGATCTCTTCCCTGAAAAGGGGCTTGCACCCGCTCTGGACGATCCTCTCCGCGGGCCTTACCTGCGGTGGTTCGTGCACATGGCCTCCTGCTATGAACCCGCCCTGATCGACAAGGCGCTCAAGCGCGAGGAGCCGCCTCATTCCATGTCGGCCTACGGCAGTTTCGACACGGTGATGGAAAACATGCGGGCGCAGCTTGCCAAGGGGCCTTACGTGCTGGGTGAGCGGTTCACCGCCGTCGACGTCCTGTGGGGCATGGGACTCGGCTGGGGCATGCGCTTCGGGATCGTACCGGAGCTCGACGAGTTCAAGGAATATACGGAGCGCTTCTATGAGCGGCCTGCCGTCGTCAAGGTGCTTCAGGACGACCAGAACATGGCCAAGGAACAGGAAGATGCAGCTATTCAGGCCGGGATCGCCTGAGTCAGGCAACCTCTTGAGCCATTAGGAATCGGCATCTTGCCGGGCAGGCAGGTGAACGGCTGCAGGTCAGACGGCAAAGGGCGGACAACATTGCCCGCCCATCGTTGTATTTCTACTTCGCGGTCCGGGCCGATGCAGGCGTCCGCGGAACACGCACCTTATGCCAGAGCGGCGCGGATCTTGTCCGCCTGCTCGGCCAGCAGGCCGTTGTCCGCCATTGCGCCGGTGTGCGGCTTCAAGGAGACGCCCTCGAAACGTGGAATGACGTGCACGTGGGTGTGGAACACCACCTGGCCGCCTGCGGGCTCGGAAAACTGCTGGATGGTCGCACCATCCGCATCAAATGCCTTGACCACCGCGCGGGCCGTTTTCTGTACCGTTGCCATGACGGCATTCAGGTCTTCCTCGGCAATGTCGAAGATATTGCGGGAGGGGGCCTTCGGCACGACCAGAACATGGCCGTCGCCGCGGGGCATGATGTCCATGATCACGATGGTCTTGTCGTCTTCGTAGACCTTGTGGCTCGGCAGCTCGCCGCGCAGGATCTTGGCAAAGACATTCTGGTCGTCATAGGCGGGCGTGGTCATGGTTGTCGGATCCTCATAGATTCTATTAGTCCGGACGGGCCGGATTGCCTTTCGATAAAGCGCAAGCTTGCCTGCTTCGCAAGTGTGGATTTGTGCTCTATTCCATCGAGAAGGAACAATCGACCGGGACGGTAACTGTCGCCAGCAGGTCGGCGATCTGTTCGGGTGGCAAGCTTGGCGGTCTTATTCCGGTGCGCGATGAACATCCAGAAATTCAGGGATCTATTCGGCTCCGAGCCCTGCGTTGCAATTGACCTGGAATGTATATTCGCTGAGTTGCGAAGCGATGTCTTCAGGTGGCAGGGCTTCACTCTTTTCCGCCTTTTGCGGAGTGATGCCGTTCTGGTGAAGGAAGAGCTGTGCGATGGTGCCGCGAATGGCAAAATTCACGTTCTGCGGAATATCTCCGATGATATCGGCGATCGCACTCGCGTTCAGACCGGACACAACAACGCCGACGACCTGTCCCGACGAATTTACTGCAGGGCCTCCGGAATTTCCGGGCTGCAGTGGCGCAGTGATCTGCATATCAATGCCTCTGCCGCCCAGGCCTTTTCGAGCCGCGACCGTACCACGTGTGATGTTGAGGCCACCCAGCAGCCCGGCGAGGGGATTTCCTGTCGTTGTGATGTCCGAATTGAGAGGAGCCGGACTATCAGCGAAAATCGCGACTCGCTTAACGTGCAGGCCGGGAATCTGGAGCAGCGCCAGATCGAAATTTTCTTCTGTTGCAAGCAACTTGGCGTCATTGCCATTGACGGAGAGGTGCTCGCATCCATCGACGACATGGGCATTGGTCAGCAAGTGGCCGTCGGATGTGACAGCGAAGGCTGTGCCGCTTCCGCTCTTTGGCGTCTCTTGCTCAGGTTGACTGTCCTCCTGCGGAGACAGGTTAGCCTGCTGTTTTTCGTTCGGCTTTTCTCCTTTGGAAACTTGTTCTTTTTCATAATCTTCAAGGAACTGGTCTGCGAGCGCCACAAATCTGTCAGAAGGAAGAAATCGGTACTCACCCTTCGGGTTCAGACTTTCAAGCATAAGAAAGATCTTGCCACTATCCGTCGATTCGCCACTCACCGTGATCGTGTTCCACGAACCGCCGCTTCTTGTCGAATATGAGAACGCCATTTTGTCTCTGGATATACCCACGGTCCCCCAGTTCTTTCTGTTTCTTAGCCAATTATAGGCCTTGAACTCGGAGTTCTCCTGAAAGTGTGCTTGCTTCATCTGACGGGTGGTTTGGGTGGCTTGGACAAGGTCCATATCATCAATGACATAGTTCCGGACCTCACCTTCACTATTGTCAATGGCCTCGAAAGGTTCAGGCGTCAGGATGTCCTTGTCGATGCTGGATATATACCTGTATTTCCAGCCTTTCTCCCTGATCTCCAAAACCGTCGATACGACGAGTATCATTGCATCGGCATTTGACGGTGGCTGATTTTCATTCAGTTCTTCAAGGACATATTTTGCGAGAGCCTTAGAACTGGCAGGGCTCCAAAATCCATCCAGCGAGTCCCGATAGAACTGTTTTATCTTCAACCCCGCCTGAATGAACTTTAGTCCATCGCGCGTGTAGGCAGATGCGTTGAAGGGACTTTCAAGAGCGATGTCACCCGCAGACCAGGCATTTCCGATGCCGGTGATCAGAATGACTATTGAAATCAATAAAATGCGCATGTCCGGATCTGCACAACGTTGGGTGAACGAAGCAGTTTCAATATGAAATATTCAAATCACAGGTCGCAACGGTTTTTCGCGTCCGGGTGGAAAACGGTGCCGGGTTACACTCGCGCTGGATCGGCGCGAGAGACAGCCGTGAGGCCGATGCCAAGCAGGGCCAGCCGTTCCCTGTCTGGCTTGTAGAACATCCAGTTGCCGATGCGTTTGCCAGTCACGAGACCTGCTTCCGACAGTTTCTTCATGTGCGAGCTGACCGTCGGCTGCGTCAGGCCCACCTTGTCGGTGATGTAGCCGACACAGACGCCGTCATCGACGAGGTCGCCGTCTCTTTGTGGCGGAAAATTGGGGCGCGGGTCAAGCAGCCACAGGAGGATCTGCAGGCGGACGGGGCTGGAAAGGGCGGCCATGGCGGCAGCGCTTGACTTCACGTCTATATTGATATTCATCTATATAGATACTCTTCAATATGGTCAGGCGAAACGAACATGCAAAATAGCCTTCTCGAAACCCAGGCGGAAGCCTTTTCCAATGGCGCCGTCCGAGGTGCGGCCTATCTGAAACAACTTTCCTCCAGACAGGTGAACCCCGATCTCTCCCGTCTTGGGGAACTTGATGCCGGACTGCCGGACGAGGGAATGGACGTGAAGACTATCCTCGATCTGATGGAAACGGTGGGTGGGTCCGGAACCGTGGCTTCTGCCGCAGGGCGCTATTTCGGTTATGTGATCGGCGGCGCGCTGCCGGCGGCATCCGCCGCGCGGGCCCTCCTGTCAGCCTGGGACCAGGTCGCCGACGATCTGACAGGTCCCTCGGTGATCCGGATGGAAGAAGCCGCGATCTCCTGGATCGTCGATCTGCTTCGGTTGCCCGAGGGCACGAACGGGGCCTTCACCACCGGCGCGACCATGTCCAACTTGGCCCTGCTGGTGACCGCGCGGGACGCTCTGCTTGCAAGACAGGGGCACAAGCGCGGGGACGGGCTGATCGGCGCACCGAAGCTGCGGATCGTGGCCAGTGCCGAGATCCATGCCACGGTCCAGAAATCCGTCCGCATGGCAGGGCTTTCGAGCAGCTCGATCGAGTGGATTGAGACAGACAGCCAGGGCCGTATGCGGATCGACAGGCTGCCGGAACTGGACGCGCGCACGCTCGTGCTTGCCCAGGCGGGGAACGTGTGCACCGGCGCGAGCGATCTGTTCGATGAGCTCGGTGACAAGTGCCGGGCGACCGGCGCCTGGCTGCATGTGGACGGGGCTTTCGGCCTGTGGGCTCGTTCTGCGGAGACCATCAACGCTGCGCTCAAGGGGCTGGAAAAGGCCGACAGCTGGGTCGTCGACAGTCACAAGACCCTGAACACGCCCTATGATGCCGGTCTGGCGCTCTGCCGTCATCCGGAAGAAATGCATGCCTCCATGGCAATCGGGGCAAGCTATCTGCCCGCAACGACACCAAATCCCGCCAACCGGGCGCCCGAGTTCAGCCGCTCCGCGCGCGGCGCGGAGACCTGGGCGGCGCTCTTGTCCCTCGGCCGGAATGGCGTGTCGGAAATGGTGACGCGGTTCCACCGGCATGCGGTCAGGATTTCGGAAGACCTCAAGGCGCTCGGATTTGAGGTGCCGCATCAGGTTCACTTCAATCAGGTCTTCGCAACGCTCCCCGGACGCGAGGATGCCTGCGGACGGATTGCGGCACATGTTCAGAATTCGGGGGAAGCCTGGTTCGGTCAGGCTCAGTGGCAAGGCCGGAAAGGTTTCCGCATCAGTGTCTCCAACTGGGCGACGACAGAGGAAGACATCGACCGGCTGATCGCTGCGGTTGCGAAAGCGAAGGAAGAGGTGCTGGAACTCGCCTGAGGCTCTAGTGGCTTCGCTACTTGTCTTTCAAGCGAAACAAGAACACCACCCCGAGCGATCTGGGCGGTGTTTTTCCGTAATTTGTGTTTGCCATCCCCTGGTCATCCCGGCCAAGCGTAGCGCGAGCCGGGACCGGAGAGGCACTGCCTTTGAGTTTGGTGATTTATCAAATCGCCGAACCTCGGCTCTCCGGTCCCGGATCTTCGCTGCGCTGCGTCCGGGATGACTGACCCGAAGTTGGTTATCTTTCAGACCGCCTCTGAACAACCGGAGGCGGTCTTCACGACCTCAAGCCGCCTCGGTCAGGTCGCTTTCCCCGGCCACCAGCGTTGCCACTCCGGCAAAATCCAGTTTGCCGGATCCCAGCACCGGAACCTTGGACACCACCCGGACTTCCGCCGGGATCATCAGGTCCTGCGCGCCGCGCGCCTTGGCGCCTTCGATGAAGGCGGAGCGGTCGGCATTGGGGTTTTCGGTCACGAGGATCAGCCTCTCGCCCTTGCGTTCGTCCTTGATGGCGGCAACGGCCGACAGATGCTCCGGCCAGATCTGGCCTGCCAGGGCTTCAACAGCGGCAAGCGATACCATTTCCCCGCCGATCTTGGCAAAGCGCTTGGCGCGGCCCTTGATGGCGATGAAGCCGTCTTCGTCGAACTCGACGATGTCGCCGGTGTCGTGCCAGCCGTCGACCAGCGGTTCGACGACGCCCGGGTTCTCCGGCAGCAGGTAGCCGACCATGACGTTCGGGCCAGAGACGTGCAGGCGGCCGCCGTTCTCGACACCGGGCACGGGTTCCAGCCGCGCGGACATTCCCGGCATCAGCTGGCCGACAGTGCCAGGCTTGTTGAACATCGGCGTGTTGATCGCGATCACCGGTGCGGTTTCCGTCACTCCGTAGCCTTCCAGCACCCGCAGCCCGAAGCGTTCCATATAGGTTTGGCGTGTGGCCGGCTTGACGGGTTCCGCCCCGGCAAAGCAGTAGCGCAGGGAGCGGAAGTCATAGGCGTGGGCCACCCGGGCATAGCCGTTCAGGAACGTGTCCGTGCCGAAGAGGATTGTGGCGTTGGACGCATAGATCAGTTCCGGGATGATCCGGTAGTGCAGGGGCGAGGGATAGAGGTAGGTCGGCACGCCGGAAATCAGCGGCAGGATGGTACCTGCCGTCAGGCCGAAGGAATGGAACATCGGCAGGACGTTGAAAACCTTGTCGGACGGCGTGAAGTCGATCCGCGCCGCTGCCTGGGTGGCATTGGCAAGAATGTTCCTGTGCGTCAGGACGACACCCTTCGGCTTTCCTTCAGAGCCGGAGGTGAAGAGGATCACCGCTGTGTCGGAGGCGCTGCGCTCGGCCAGCGGGCGCTTGCGGGTCAGCAGGCCGCGAACCTTTTCGATCAATCCGATTTCGTCGCGGATCTCGTCCAGCCAGACAATTTTGACATGCGGGGCCAGTCCTTCGATCAAGGGTTCCAGCCTTGCCTGTGTCACGAAGGCACGGGAGGTGAACAGGGTTTCGACACCTGCCGTCCGGCAGGCCGACAGAATGTTTTCCAGTCCGGCGGTGAAGTTGATCATGGCCGGCACCTTGCCCGCGGACATTGCCGCCAGCACGGTGACTGCGGAACCGTTGGCATTGGGCAGCATGATCCCGACCGTGGTTTCGCCCTGCGTCAGGTTGGCGATCCGGCGGCTAAGCACCGAGATGCCGGTCAGCAGCCTGCCATAGCTCAGTTTGCCGGTAAGCGGATCTTCCAGAGCCGTTTCGGAAAAGCCGCGTTCCTTCGCGGTGTCCATGACCTTTTCGACAATGGTCTTGTCGTCTGCCAGGCTGGTTTCGAACATGAGATCGGACATGATTTGATAAAGCTCCGTACCGGCCGCCGCACGGCGCTTGCGACCGCGCAAGTCCTCCGGAAGGCTGAGACGCTTCGGCTCCAGGATGGTCACTTTCACCTTCGGAAACAGCCGTTTGCGGATCTGGGCAGGGTTGAGATAGGAGAACGGCGTCTTTTCCAGGCCGTCGATGCGGATCGGCACGATCATGGCACCGGTCTTGTCCGCTACCATTGCAGCACCGTCATAGACCTTCATCAGGGTGCCCGTGACCGTCAGGCGACCTTCGGGGAAGATCACCATGGGTTCGCCGGACTGCACAACCCGGATCAGCGAGCGGGTCGCCATCGGCTTTGCCGGGTTGATCGGCAGGGCGTTGGCAAGCGACAGGAAGGGTTTGACCCACCAGCGCTGCGCGACGCCGTAGTCGATGGCAAATGTCGGCGCCTTGTCCGTCAGTGTAAGGGCCAGGCCAGCGTCCAGGTAGCTGACGTGGTTCAGGGCCAGGATAGGGGCTTCGCCTGCCTTCTCCAGGTTCTCCAGCCCCTTGACTTCCATGCGGAAGACGGCGCGGTAGAGAATGGAGATGGCGTCGCGCATCGGCTGCGTCGGCAGGGTCTTCAGCATCACCGCAGCTGCGGCAGCGTTCAGGGCTGCCAGCGACAACAGGATCATGGGCAGGGATAGACCCAGCTTCTGGGCGCCCGCAAGCGTCAGGGCGCCAAGCGCCATCATGGCGGCGCCGAGCGCGTTGGTCGCGGCAATGCGGCGCGCACGGCTTTCCGGCCGGGACCATGTCTGGAGGGCTGTAAAGGTCGGCACCACCAGCAGGGCGCCGGAAATGGCAAGGCCCGCCATATCGACGCTGAGGCGCAGAACGCCATCGTTCGACAGGAACTCCGTCAGGCTGGAAGCAACCGGTGCGGCCGTGAGACCGGAAAGCGCGATACCGGCATCCAGACAGAAGAGTGCAATCAGGGCGGTGCCGACGGGAGCAGGCAGAAGCACGACGCGGCCTGCCGATATCCAGGCGGCAAAGGCCGAGCCGACACCGATGGAAACGGCAAAGATCGCCAGGAAATAGGTGACTGCAAGCTCGTCGCCGCCAAGGACGTTCTTCACCATCAGCGGAAGGATCGCCATGACCAGAGCGCCGACCAGCCAGAACCAGGAATTCATCAGGGCAACGCGGAACAGGCGATTGTCGGCCTTCAGGTCGCACAGGACTTTCCGGGTGGAGGTGAAGATGTTCCGGTCGATCTCAAGGGTCGGGTTCGCGGCCGGCGCTCCCGGAATCCGGCGGCTCAGGCCATAGCAGGCAAGGGCAAGGGCGATCATCGCCGGGCCGAAGACGAGGGCGGGAGTGTCCACGGAGAAGACCAGACCCGCTGAAATCGTTCCGAACAGGATGGCAAGGAAAGTACCTGCCTCGATCCAGGCATTGGCGCGCGGCAATTCGGGCGTTTCCAGATGTTCCGGCAGCAGGGCGTATTTGACCGGCCCGAACAGGGCGGACATGGCGCCGAAGACGAACAGGGCGAAATAGAGCAGGGGCAGGGAGGAGAAGGCCATGCCGGCGACGGCCAGAACCGCGCCGCCGACTTCCACCAGCTTTGTGAAGCGCGCCAGTCGCGCCTTCTCGTATTTGTCGGCAAGCTCTCCACCGAGCGCCGACAAGGCCAGAAAGGGGGTTATGAAGACCGCGCCCGCGAGCGCGATCAGCGCACCGGACGTGCTGCTGTCGGAAGCAGTGCTACCGACCTGAAACAGGATCAGGAAGACCAGGGCGTTCTTCAGGAAGTTGTCGTTGAACGCGGACAGGAACTGCGTCCAGAACAGCGGTGCGAACCGCCTGGTGGTCATCAGGGACTTGCTCATTCTTCTCCTCCTGAAGGGCGGCCGCTCGCGGCACACCCTTCCGCTTCTTTGATGATCAGGCCTGGTCCTGCTTGTTGATGTCCATCAGGAGTTTTTCCGTCTTGGCGTCTTCCAGCCGATTGTGGAATTTTTCCGCTTCATCCTTGTCGCGCAAGGTTTTTGTCAGGGTGACCGCGGTGTGCACCAGCATGATCGCCGACATGGTGTAAAACCCCTTGGCGGAAAAGCTGGCCTCCAGGTTGTAGATGCCAAGAGCCATCATGACGGCGGCGACACCGAAGCTGGCCATGGTGAAGATCGTCCAGTTGTTGGAATGCTTGATCGTCGGTTCCTGCATGGGATGTTCCTTTCTCAGTTTTCAATCATCAGGGGGAGTTCGGATTTGAGGCGGGCGAGGACATCGTCCGCGCTGGTCGTCACAGGCGCGCCGCAACCGGCGTCGCCGAGCTTTTCAAGGAGCGCCTGCGGTCGCTCCGCTGCTGACAGGGCGAGCATTTCCCGGTCGGCGAGCTGGTCGACTTCCTGCTGATTCCGGATTGCCTCCAGCTGGTCCTCGGCCCTGGCGAGTGCGGACTGATCGGCCGAGGCCCCGAGAGACTGGGCCTTGTGGATACGGTCGCGCACCTCCGCCGTCCGTTCGCCCCGTTTCAGGGCACGCAGGCGGCTTTGGGCTCGGTGAAGGTTTTCGCTCAAGCCTGCAAGATCCTCGTCGAACGAGCGGATTGCGGCCCCCAGGGCGGCCTTTTCGTCTTCCAGCAACGCAATGGCTTCCGCCGCTTCCCGGGCAAGAGGGGCGAGCCCCTTCAGCAGCGCGTTGCGCGCCCGGTTTTCCAGGTCCTCGATTGAGGAATTGATCTGCGCGAGCCGCTTGCGGTCCTGCTGCTGTTCGGCCTTTGCCCGGGCGAGGGCGGCCTGAGCCGCGCGGACGGAACTGGCGGCAATGCGCGTGTTCAAGGTGAGATCGGCGATGGACTGCCGGTCCCCGTTCCCGGGGGTACCGGTCAGGATCAGTGCTCTGAGTTGGGTAAGAAGTGGTTCGAACATTTTGCCTCCACAAAAGTGAACGTTGTTCACCATTTGACAAAGCCATAGGTTTCAGGCTACGTCAAGAAAAAAATGAACTGAGTTCACTTTTAGCGAAGGCAGCAGGAATGTCCGGTCGGCAAAAGGCAAAGAGCGAAGAGACCCAGCGACGGGTGCTGGAAGCGGCGGTCGCCGCAGTGGAGATGGGCGGACTGGAGGCGGTGAACATCCGCAGGATCGCTTCGGATGCGGGTTATTCCGTCGGGTCGGTCTACAAACATTACGAAGACCAGGACGCGCTGTTGCTCGGTGTGAATTCGGTTACGCTCGGCCGGATCAAGCAGGTGATGGCCGAGGCGATCGCCGGCGTGGACGAACCGCTGGCGCAGCTCAAGGTGCTTGCGCAGACCTATCTCGATTTTGCCCGGCAGAACGAGAGGCTCTGGACCGCGCTGTTCGCCCACCGTCTTCCGGAAGGCAAGAAAGTGCCCGAGTGGCATATCCAGGAAAACATTGCCCTGCTCGGGTTCATAGCGGCTCCGTTGAGACAGGTTCATCCGGAGCTGACGGAGGAGACGCTTGGCGCGCGCACGCGCACCTGCTTTGCCGCCGTGCACGGCCTGGTCACCATCAGTCTTGAGGAGCGTTTCATCGGCCTTTCCGGAGAACGGCTCGACCAGGAAATGGAATACCTGGTCGAACGGCTTGCGGGGTGAGGGCAGGGCATTCCGAAAAGGCGCGCTCCGGATCTACCGTTTGAGGCGCAAAGCCACGTCGTCCGACCTTTGCAGTTGCCTGCGGTTGCAGCTTCGGCCGGCTTGGATCCGTCGTCCCACGGTATTGTAGAGCACGGTACAGCCGCTCGGCCAGGCGACCTCGACCTCTCCAGTCTCCCGAATGTGGATGTCGAGGGAATATCCACTCGCCGACGGCGGGTTGGAAGGCGGCCTTTGCGAACCCGGTGCGCCGCTTTCGCGCAAATAACGTCCGGAAACCCAGCCTCTTACCCGACCGTTCATTGTTTCCACCTGGCACCACCGGGCATTGCCCTGTTGCCTGCAACCGAGATTGCGCAGGATCTGGCCGTTGGAAAAGCGCGCGATGATCCGCTGATTGGAGGAAGGTCCCGCGCGCATGTTCAGGAAGTCTCCGGGCGGGACGTTCACGACCTGCCAGAAATCGGGGCCGCCGGCATTCCCGTCGGCGTAATCCGGCGGTTGCGCGGCCTGACCGCCGCCGCTTCCGACCTGAACCGACAACTGATAGTCCGTGCGCTCGTTCCGCCGGGCGGCATTTCGCATCAGATAGACGCGGATGATCCAGTCTCCGCTGCCTGGAAGCCTGCCGTCGAAATGATTTCCGGCGCTGCTGCCGATATGGATCGCGGCAGGATTTCCGGCCGGCATGACATTGAAATAGGTGCTGAGATTGCTGGCGTTCATGTCGACGACCATTCGTTGCCCGGCCCGGGTGTTCACGAGATAATCGACGATCTGACCTCCCTGGAGCCTGCCATTGACCACAGTGCCACTGGTGCCGGGGCTGAAGGTTAGCCGCACCTGCTGAATAGGTTGTGCCTGGGCCCGCCAGGAGGGGTGGAAAAGAATGGCGATCAGGGCAACGCTTATTGCAAAAATGCATTTTGAAATCAGTTTCATCGCGGGTCCTCACCGGAAAGGGCCAAGTAATTTCCCTAGGGTGAGTTTAGCGCATGAACACCACTTGGCAATCCTGTGCAACCCCATTGGTGCTGCGGTCGGATAACTTTACTTGCACCTCCCGCGTCACCGCCTCGCCGGAAATCGGATCCCGTCGAGGCGCAATCCTCGCAGGATCAGGTGCCGCAGAAGGTTTGGTATGGTCCGAAACTGTCCGGTGCCGGGCCGCTATAATCCTCAAGCCCTGTCCGGCCCGAGTAGGGTCCTTTCAGGACCTCAAGCAGCCGTCTGGCCGGAGCATAGTCCCCGGTTTCGGCGGCGGCCAGGGCTTCCTCGACCTTGTGGTTTCTCGGGATGTAGATCGGGTTTGCCTCCTCCATCCGGTCCTTCGCATCGGCCGGGGAAGTACCTTCCTTTTCAAGCCGGCCCCGCCAGCGGACAAGCCAGGGATCGAGGGCCGTCGGGTCTGTGAAGAGCCTGCGCGCCGGTTCCGGATCGCCTGTTGCAGCCGCGCCAAGGTGGTGGAAGAGGAGGGTATGGTCCACCTGCTGCTGGTGCATTAGAGCCAGCAGAGTTTCAAAGAGGTCCTGGTCGGCTTCGTCTTCCATTCGGAGACCGAGCTTTTCCCGCATTCCCTCGAGCCAGTGCTTCCGGTAAAGATCCGGAAACCGTCCAAGTTCCGTGCTCGCCAGATCGACTGCCTTGTCCAGGTCGTCGGGTTCGATCAGGGCCAGTAGCGCCTCGGCAAGACGGGCAAGGTTCCATTGCATGATGGCGGGCTGGCGTCCGAAGGCATATCGGCCGCCGTGGTCGATGGAGCTGAAGACGGTCGCAGGGTCATAAGCGTCGATGAAGGCGCAGGGGCCGTAGTCGATGGTTTCTCCGGATATCGTTGTGTTGTCTGTGTTCATGACGCCGTGAACGAAGCCGACGAGCATCCAGCGGGCAACGAGCGCTGCCTGACGCTCGATGACCCTTGTGAAGAAACCAAGGAAGCGGCCGTCGGCGCCCGCCAGATCCGGGTCATGGCGGGAGATGGCGTAGTCGGCAAGCTGCCGAACCTTGTCCGTCTGGCCTCTTGCGGCAAAGAACTGGAACGTGCCGACGCGCAGATGGCTTGCGGCGACGCGGGTGAGTACCGCACCGGGTTTGGGCCCGTCCCGGTAAACCGTCTCGCCCGTGGTCACGGCGGCGAGTGCCCGCGTGGTCGGAATGCCGAGGGCGTGCATCGCTTCGCCGATGATAAATTCGCGCAAGACCGGACCGATCACCGCCTTGCCGTCGCCGCCACGGGAAAAAGGCGTCGGACCGGAGCCTTTCAACTGGATGTCGCGACGATTGCCATTCGCGTCGATTACTTCGCCGACCAGTAACGCGCGCCCGTCGCCGAGTTGCGGTGAAAAGCCGCCGAACTGATGGCCGGCGTACACCTGGGCGAGGGGAGAGGCGCCATCGGGCTGTTCGCTACCGGCGAATATCGCCGCGCCTTCCGCCGTCTCCAGACTGTCGGCATCAAGGCCGAGTTCTGTGGCCAGATCCCGGTTGAACAGCACGAGTTCCGGCACCGGAACCTTTGCCCCTTCCCAGGCAACGTAAAACCCCGGCAGCTCGCGGGCATAGCTGTTGTCGAACTGAAAATGGGGTGTCTTTGCGGTCATCGGGCGTCTGGTTTTACGGTGCGGAGCGCAAGGCCCGGCACCTGGGACTATCGTGCTTCAGGGACATATAGTCGCTTTTTCCGCCATGTCCGCAGTTGCGACGCGAGACGGGTCCGGAAACCGGGTTCAGGCTCCGTAGGCCGCGAGAAAGACGTTCACGGCAGCGTCTACATTCGTTTCGATCTCTGTTTCGTCGGGTGCCGGGCCGGCGTTGAGCAACATACGGCGCAGGATGCCGGCAACACAAAGATCAAAGAACTGTCCGGCCGCGAGCTCGACATCGCAGGATTTCAGGTCACCTTTTTCGATGCGCTCCTGAATGAAGCGGCCCAGTTCTCTCCGGCCCTGACAGGGTCCTGCCTGGTAAACGAGATTGCCGAATTGCGGAAATTTTTCCGCAGCGCCGATCACCATCCGGAGCGTCGACAGCTTACCGGGGCGGGCCATCTTTTCCAGATAGATACGTCCAATGCGCTTGAGGTCCGTCCTGATGTCTGACTGGGTGGTCAGGACTTCGGCCATAAGCTCCGCCTGACCGAGCCGTTCCTCCAGGATCAAAGCCTCGAACAGCGTCTCCTTGCTGGTGAAGTAGACGTAGAGCGTGCCCTTGGAGACGCCGGCTTCGCGGGCGATGACTTCCATGCTGGCGCCATCGAACCCTTTCGCCCGGAACACCTTCCGAGCACCTTCCATAATCTGGCGGCGTTTGGCGTTGTCGGTCTTCAGATCCGGATCGTCGGCCAGCTCCGGTTTTTCCCGGGATAGTGTCGTCATCGCTTCTCTTTGGCTCCCTCTCAGATTCAGTAGGAGGTTGCGTGGCCTCTGTCAAACAGGGCTTTCCGCCGTGTGCCGGCTTGCAGCATATTGCACAGCAATAATTCCACGCAAACCCCTTGCATCCGCCCTGGCTGTGAACATATAAATGGTATTGACCGAACCGTTCAGTCAATGTGTGGACGGCAAATTTATCGCAAAGGAATTCAACGTGGCACTCAGGGAAGGCCGTACAGACAACGGTTCGATGGGCGACGGCCTGCAGGAACCGGCCGACTCCGGACCGCAGGGAAGCGCCCCCGAAGCGGCCGCGCTGGAAGCGGCCAAGCCCGAGGTTCCGGTTCTGAAGAATGAACCGGCCAAGACGGAAGAGGCCAAGGGCAAGTCGCCGGCAGTCCGGCCGGAAACCGGCGAAATCACTCCGCCGCCGAAAAAGAAGGCTGGCAAGGCAAAGCGCGTTTTCGCGCTGGTGCTGCTCGCCGGCCTCGGGTTCGGTGGTTACAAGGGCTACCACTGGTGGACCGAGGGCCGCTTTTTCGCCAGCACCGACGATGCCTATGTCACGGCGGACATCACCGTCATCCTGTCGAAGGTGTCGGGCTATGTCTCATCTGTCGAGGTCGGCGACAACCAGCGTGTGAAGGCGGGCGAGGTCCTGTTCCGGATCGACGACGGCGACTACAAGCTCGCGGTGCAGTCCGCACATGATGCGATCGAAAGCGCCACGGCTACGGTCGACCGCATCACCACGCAGATCGCAGCCGCCAAGGCAACGGTCCTTCAGGCCAAGGCGGCGGTTGCCGGTGCCAAGGCGCAGCGCGACGAGGCCTATGCCAATTTCGACCGGCAGAAAAAACTCGCGGACAGCAATTTTGCCAGCAAGGCGACCCTGGAAACCGCCGAGGCCTCCCGCAAGCGCACCCAGGCGGATGTCGAAAGCGCCGAAGCCGCCGTCGAACTCGCCAAGGCCAATATCGACGTTCTGAACGGCCAGAGGAAAGAAGCCGAACAGGCTGTCGTCGCGGCCAGGACCCAACTGGCGCAGGCGGCGCGGGACCTGGCCTTTACGGTCGTCCGCGCGCCGGTTGACGGCATAGTCGGCAACCGGGCCGCGCAGGTCGGCTCTCTGTTGCAGCCAGGCAGCCGCATTGCCGCGATCGTGCCCCTTGCGGATGCTCATATCGACGCGAACTTCAAGGAAACCCAGCTTGAAGGCATTCGTCTGGGCGCCGAGGTCAGGATCTCGATTGATGCCTATCCGGATCAGCCGATCCATGGCGTCGTTGAAAGCATCGCGCCGGCGACCGGGTCCGTCTTCAGCCTGTTGCCGGCGGAAAACGCGACCGGAAACTTCACCAAAGTCGTCCAGCGCGTTCCGGTGAAGATCCGGGTGCCGGAAGAGGAATTCGCCAGCGGACACTTGCGGGCCGGCATGTCGGTTGTCGTCAATGTCGATACAAGGACCGGAGGCAGCACCCCGGAAGTGAGTGTTTCCGCACTGGACTGACTACCGGCGTCTACCCGGCTGTGACCAGGACTTTCCATCCCCCGCGGTTTCGACCGCAATTCCCGCCGGTGTCCGCCAGTGCGGATACCGGCGTCAAGGCTATCGGCAATGAGCGAAGCGGCGCAGAGCGCATCCATCGACGGACGCAAGCTTTTCACCTTCCTGTTCATGGTGTTCGGCATGTTCATGGCGATCCTGGATATCCAGATCGTCTCCGCGTCCCTGTCCGAGATCCAGGCAGGCCTCGGCGCATCCCAGGACGACATTCCGTGGGTGCAGACGAGCTATCTGATCGCGGAGGTCATCATGATCCCGCTGTCGGGGTACCTGTCGCGCATGCTGTCGACGCGCTGGATGTTCGCCCTGTCCGCTGCCGGATTTACCTTCATGAGCATGATGTGCGCCACGGCCACGTCCATCGAGGAGATGATCATCTACCGCGCGCTGCAGGGTTTCCTGGGCGGCGGCATGATCCCGACGGTCTTTGCCTCCGCCTACCTGATTTTCCCGCGTGAAAAGTTCAACGTCATCTCGCCGATCATCGGCCTCGTTGCGACCCTCGCACCGACGATCGGTCCGACCCTTGGCGGCTACCTGACGGAATACGGTTCCTGGCACTGGCTATTCATGATCAACGTCATCCCGGGGATCGTCGTGACCCTGGCCGCCATCACCATGATCGACTTCGACGAACCGGACATGTCCCTGCTGGACCATTTCGACTGGTGGGGCTTTGCCGCCATGGCGGTCTTCCTGGGATCGCTCGAATACGTCCTTGAGGAAGGCTCGGGCGACGACTGGTTCCAGAGTCACGAAATCGTGTTCTTCGCCTTCCTGACAACCGTCGGGGCGCTCGTGTTCTTCTGGCGGGCCTTCACCGCACGCGAACCGATTGTCGACCTGAGGGCCTTTGCAGACAAGAACTTCGCCATGGGAAGCATCTTCAGCTTTACCATGGGCGTCGGTCTTTATGGCCTGACCTATCTTTATCCCGTCTATCTGAGCGGCGTGCGCGACTATACCTCGCTGCAGATCGGCGAGACCATGTTCGTCAGCGGCCTTGCGATGTTTCTGAGCGCACCGCTCGCAGGCCGCCTGATGTCCGTGCTCGATCCGCGCGTGATGATGGCTATCGGCTTCTCGGGTTTTGCCATCGGAACCTGGATGGTCACCGGCATCACCCATGACTGGGATTTCTGGGAGCTTTTCGTTCCGCAGATCCTGCGTGGCAGCTCGCTGATGATCTGCATGGTGCCCATCAACAACATCGCGCTCGGCATGCTGCCGCCGCAGATGATCAAGAACGCCTCGGGCCTGTTCAACCTGACCCGGAACCTTGGCGGAGCCGTAGGTCTTGCGGTGATCAACACGCTGCTGACCAACCGGCAGGATTTTCATTACGAACGGCTGTCCGAAACGGTGAACTGGTCCCGACCGGTCGTGAACGAGACATTGACGACCATGTCGCATGCGTTCGCTTCGCTCGGTGAACATGCGCAGGATGCCGCCGTCAAGACACTCGCGGGGATCGTCTCGCGGGAAGCGTTCCTGATGTCCTTTTCCGACATCTTCACGATCCTGACCGGACTGTTTCTGGCCCTGGTCGTCGCGCTTTACTTCGTCGAAAAGCCGAAACCGGCGGGCGCGGGCTCAGGCGGCGGTCACTAGGCTCGCCTCCGAAAGGTTCGTGAAAACACCGGGAACGGGACTGGCCTAGCCCGTCCGGGCCTTCAGGAACTCCAGAACGTCCTCCGCATTCCTCGCAGGTTCCGGAACCGGGAACATGACATGCGTCACGGTTCCGTCCGTCACGATCAGCGTCAGCCTCTTCAACAGCGTCATCCCGCCTGCCTCGAAAGTCGGAAGCCCGAGTTCCGTCGAGAGGTCAAGGCTGCTGTCCGACAGCAGCGAAAAGGGCAGGTGCAGCCGACCGGCCACTTCCCGCTGATATTCCGTATCCTGGGTCGAGAGACCGAAAACCTGGTTGGCGCCGGCGTCCTTCAACTCGGCATGGTGATCCCGGAAAGCGCAGGATTGCGGCGTGCAGCCTCGCGCTCCCGGGATCAGGTCCCATCCCTCGATCGGCGGTTCATCAGGTGGGCTCGTGCGAGGATAGGCGTAGATAACGGATACCCCGCTCAAGGCGGAGAGGTCGACCGGACCGCCGATGGTTGCGGGCAGGGGAATGGATGGGAGCCGGGTACCGACCAGGGACAAGTCATGTTCCTTTTCTGGATGCGCTTAAGGGCAAGGGGCAGTTAACAGGCTGACAGTGAAGCAAAAATCGGCCGGGTGTCCAGCGAGTTTTCCCGGAACTGTCTTTGATAAAAGGCGAAAATGGGCATCCTGCGGACAAGCAGGTTGAGGCCCGGACACCTGCCTGCCGCGCTACGGGTCGGCGGGCAACCCGTAGCGCGGTGTGCGACGGCTTCAGTGGTTATCTGCTTTCAGGTTTTGCGTCTTTCAGCAGCTTCGCCGCTTCGTCGGCCCTTGCACCGGAGAGGCTGCCGGAACATTTGTCGGCTCCGAAACCACCGCCCTCGGGCAGCTCGTGCAGGAACAGCAGGTAGGACTCTCCGACCTTGAGGTCCATCGCACAGGTGGTTCGGTTGACGAACCGGAAAGACGGCCGGGCCGAGGACTTCCATGTGGTTCTGGCCTGAAAGCCGACGGTCTGACCCTGTGGTGTCGAAAGGTTGCCTTCGATGTCGGTGACCTTGCCATAGACAACCAGATCAGCGGACGAATAGGCCTGGTTTGTGTCGTCCGGCGGCACGCATCGGCAGGCCTGCGCGGTTCCCGACTGCAGCAGCAGGGCGGTTGCGCCCGCGACGAAGGTGATCGCTTTCAACATGGTTCCGTTCTCCGGACAATCAGTCTTCCCAACTTCAGGGAAAGCACGGCTCAACCCGTAATGCTCGGTTCGTAGGGGGTTCTGGGATCATCGGTCCCTGTACGACGCTCGGCGGCCGAACCCAACCCGCATTCCAGGACGGCTTTTTCGGCGGCATGGGTGCTGCCGTCTGCACCGTTCACATGGGCGAGTTCATGGATGATCGTCGCGAGCACCGTCCATTTGCCGATACGGATCGCCTTGTTGCCGACAGCGATTTCCTTGCCGCCGACCGCATTGGTTTCGCCAAAGTAGTTGAAGGTGGCGTTGTAGTTGATCCAGATCGAGTTGTCGCCGAGCAGCGCGGTCAGCGTACGACCGCCCGGCAGCGAGGCGAAATACGTGTTTGCGCTGGCGATGTTTCTGGCAATCATCCTGGCCCTGGTGCGCGACCAGCGGAACATCCAGCGGTAAGAGGCGGGAACGGTGATGTAGCCAGGCGTGGGGCTGACGTGGTCGCCAACGTTTATCTGAATACTCATGGGGATAGCCTTTTGTGAAGCAGGATCGTTTCGACGAGCGAGGATCCCGCTTTAGTTTACGCTGCGTAAAAGGGTACAGGAAGGCCGGCCGGTCGCTGTGATGGAAATCACAGGGCCGGCGTACTGGACGGAGCCGAGGAACACGCGGGACTGCACTTCACACGGCAACCGCGGCGGTCAATACTCGCGTCGGCAGAAAAAGCAGGTCGGTAAGATGGACGAGAAAGAACTGGGCAGGCAGATCCTGGATACCTTTGAAGAGGATCCTCCGCCCTTGGACGACGAACTGTTGCATCCGGACTGCATGGACGATTGCGACATCCTGCAATTTTACGGCGGCATCCGTTGGCGGGACATGAGTGACGCCATGATCGTCTATAACTACGCGGCCTTGACGGCCTTCGCGCCGAAGGCCTTCCGCTATTATCTGCCGGCGTATCTCCTGTGGACCCTGAGGAATGCCGACAGCGTCGAATATGTCGGCGAGGCGACCCTGCGGGCGCTCGACCCGGGCACGCCGGCAGAAATGCTGCATGCATTCCGCAAGTCCCATTTTGCCGAACTGGACGCAAGGCAGGTCGGTGTGGTCAAGGCTTTCCTGGTTGTGCTCGCAAACCATCCCGACCTTGGCGAATTCGCGGAAGATGCCCTGTTGAACCATTGGCTTGAAGCCTAGCGCCCTTAATTCAGGCCACCGCGGTTTCCTGGGCTTTCAGCAGGCCCTCGCGCAGATGCTGGATGTCGCTGTCCTCGGCATAGTGCATGGTGGACAGGAACGTTTCGATCGAAAACTCCGGATCGAGGCGGATGGCCCGGTCGAGATGGGCGCCGGCCGCCATGCTGTCACCCAGCCAGCTATAGGTGGCGGCAACGAAGGCGTGCTGGACGGCGTCCATGGTCGACAGATGCATGAAGGCCTCGATCGCCTCCTTGTATTGCCGGCTTGCGAAATGAGCCTTGCCGAGGTGGCTCCAGAACCGTTCGGGATGATGCGGGTTCAGCCGCATAGCCTTCCTGATCCACTCGATCCCTTCCTGTGGCCGTCCGAGCCAGGTCAGGAGCTCGCCCTGTTGGACAACGACGAGATCGTAGTTGGGGTTGAGTGCCAGAGCCCGCTCCTGGTGATAGCGTGCTCGGGTCAGGTCATTTCTGATCACGCTGATCGCGGCCAGGATGCGGTGTACATCGGCATCATTGTCATCTAGTGCCTGTGCTTTTTCCAGCGAGTTTACGCAGGTTTCGAAAGCCTTGTCCGGGTCTTCGTGCCAGCCGTAGACCCACGCCTGGCCCATGATGCAGCCACGCCATGCATATGCGTGGGCATAGTCCGGATCGAGGGTGATGGCCCGTGCGATCAGTTCCTGCGCTTGCGCGTTTTCTTCCCTCTTGGACCGGTGGTGAAGAACCTTGGCGGCCAGCACACATTCATAGGCGGCAAGGCTTGATGGTTTCTTTCGGACCACAAGGTCCTGCTGGGCCGCCTCGACCCGGCCGGGCAGCGTGGCGACGATCGCGCTTGTTACCTCGTCCTGGATGGCAAAGATGTCGTCGAGTGTACGGTCGTATTTTTCCGCCCAGATGTGTGCATCGTTGGCCGTGTCGATCAACTGGACCGTGACACGCAAGCGGTCGCCCGCCTTGCGGACGCTGCCTTCCACCAGATACTGGGCGCCGAGCTTGTCCGCTACCTCACGCAGGTTTACGGCCTGGCCCTTGTAGACGAAGGTGGAATTCCGGGAAATGACGAACAATTCGTGACGGCGGGAGAGTTCCGTCAGGATATCCTCGGTCAGTCCGTCGACGAAGAATTCCTGCTCCGGATCGCCGCTCATGTTGGCGAAGGGCAGCACGGCGATCGTCGGCTTGACGACGGCCTTGCGGGCGGTTGCCGCCCCGTCTGTCCCTCCCGCACTCTGCGGGCCTTCGGTCGGAACCGTCTGCCAGACGCGAACGGGGCGGGCGATGTTCTTCAGCGTTCTTTCGCCAAGGTCCTCGAAGGCGAGGTCAAGACGCTCGGAAACCTGGTCATAGACGGCCTGACTGACACAGATGCCGCCGACTTCCGCGAGCTGTTCGAGCCTTGCAGCGACATTGACGCCATCGCCGTAGATGTCGTCGTCCTCGAAGATGATGTCGCCAAGATTGATACCGATGCGGAATTCGATCCTCCGGTCGGCCGGAACGTCGGCATTTCGCCGGTACATCCTGAGCTGGACCTCCGCTGCGCAGCGCACGGCATCGCAGACCGACTGAAATTCGACGAGCATGCCGTCGCCGGTGGTCTTGATGATGTTGCCC
>JBNKGB010000073.1:0-23244 GCA_050289605.1 Roseibium sp.
GTCACATGTTTCAGCGCCAGCGCTGTCAGGAGCGGAAAACCGATCACCACACCTCCGGCGACAATCACAAGCGACAGGGCCTGCCCGCCTTCCGGGCGCCTCTGGCGCAGAACGGCAAGGAACAAGGCGCCGAGCATCGCCGCGATAACCGCCCGCATGGACGTCAGGAAGAGGGGCGGGAAATCCGCCACCGCGACGCGGGTCGCCGGAAGCGATCCGCTGAAGATCAGAATGCCGAGGAAACCGCTGCCCCAGCCTGCCAGTTTGCTATCCATGTTTCACCGCTTCCGTTTTTCTCTGGGTAAGCGGGCTTTCATGGTTTAGACAGGGACAGTTCAATACAATTTTGCCAAACTGTATTGATGGTGATTGCCATACGGACCTCGAATGCGAACCTTTGGAGGGAAGCGTGACTGCCGACACCCGCACCAAGACGGAAATGCTGATGCAGGTGCTGCGCGACAGGATCGCAAGCCGCGCCTTCGGCCCCGGTGACCGCATGCCCTCGATCCGCCGTTTCGCGGAAACGATGGCGGTGTCGCCGTCCACTGTCGTGGAAGCCTATGACCGCCTGGTCGCCGAGGGAGTCCTGCGCGCCCGGCGGGGGGCGGGCTTCTATGTCACGGGAACGAAACTGCCGCCGCTGAAGGTCGCGGAAATGGGACCGCCCCGGCCGCGTTCCATCGATCCCTTCTGGGTATCGCGTCAGTCGCTGGACGCCAGTCCGGACGCGCTGAAGCCGGGTTGCGGCTGGCTGCCGGAAGACTGGATGCCGCATGAGGCCCTGCGCCGTGGGCTGAGGTCCCTGTCGAAGGCCGACAACGCGGTTTTGACCAATTATGGCGGTACGCGTGGCTCGATGAGCCTTCGCCGCTATCTTCAGCGACAGTTCGCACAGGAAGATCTGCCGATCGATCCGGACCAGATCATGCTCACCGGATCGACCTCGCAAGCCATGGACCTGATCTGCCGCCTGTTCCTGCGTCCGGGCGATACGGTCCTGGTCGACGATCCGGGCTACTTCAACTACCACGCCTTGTTCCGGGCGCATCAGGTCAGGGTCGTCGGCATTCCCTATATGGCAGACGGCCCCGACCTGGAGGCTTTCGAAGCGGCATTGGCAACCGAAACGCCGCGTTTCTATGTGACCATCTCGGCCCTGCACAATCCGACAGGCGCGACGATCTCGCCGCAAAAAGCCCATCGGCTGCTGTTTCTCGCCGCCGCCCGGGACCTGACCATCGTCGAGGACGATACCTTTGCCGATCTGGAGCCGGAGCCCTCGCCGCGTCTGGCTGTTCTCGACGGGCTGCACCATGTCCTTAGGATCGGCGGCTTTTCCAAGACGCTCTCCGCCTCGGTCCGCTGCGGATATATTGCGGGACGGGCCGACTGGATCGAGGGGCTGGTCGATCTTCAGGTTGCCACATGTTTCGGCGGGGCAAGCCCCGTTGCCACCGAACTGCTGGCCGGGGTGCTTGCCGGCGGCGGTTACCGGAAGCATCTCACGGACATCCACCAGCGACTTGCCGCCGCCCGCAAGAGAGTTGCGGACAAGCTCGCCCCCCTCGGTATCGTTCCGTGGGTCGCGCCGCGCGGAGGCTTTTATCTCTGGTGCCGGTTTCCGGAGGGCGTCGACACGGGTGACATCGCGCAGCGCTGCATTGGCGACAATATCATCCTGGCCCCGGGCAATGTCTTCAGCCCGTCGCAGTCGGCACGCGCCTTCATGCGGTTCAATGTTGCCCAGATGAGTGATCCGAAGGTGTATGGCGCCCTCAAAAGAGCGTTGAATCAAACGAAAAGGCCGTCAGATGCGGCTCAGGCGGTTTCCTGCAGCCAGTCGCGGAAGGTGGCGACGGGGCGGGTGAGCGTGCGGGCAGGGGAGCGGACGAACCAGTAACCGGTCTCCAGCTCCAGAACCTTCCAGTCCGGCATGACGAGGTGTCCGGCGTCGAGTTCCTGGGACACGAAGCGCCGGTCGATGACGATGGCCCCCATGCCGGCGATCGCCGCCTGGATGGCAAGGTCACGGCTCTGCAGCACCATGCCGGATCTGGTGTCGCCATGGCTGAGGCCGGCCGCCTCCAGCCAGTCGATCCAGTCGTTTCGGCGGGATGCGCTGTGCAGAAGGCGCAAGTTCGCCAGCGTGTCGGGATCCGTGCCGTCCTTTCCCTCCAGAAGGCTTGGCGCCATCGCCACCGCAAGATGTTCCTTCCACAACAGGTGGCTTTCCACGCTCGGCCAGTTGCCGGTGCCGAGACGAATGGCGCAGTCGTAGTTCTCGCGGTCGAGATCAACCATGCGGGTGGAGGCCGACAACAGCAGCTCGACGTCCGGTTGAGCAGCCTGGAAAGACGGCAGGCGCGGGATCAGCCAGCGGGTGGCAAAGGTGGACACCGTGCTGATCCTGAGTTCCGTGCGCCCGCGCCGCTTGAAGCTGTCGACGGCTTCCTCGATCCGGTCGAAGGCATCGCCGAGGCTGAGCGCCAGCCGCTGGCCTTCCTCCGTAAGGGTCAGGCCCCGGCCGTCGCGGTTGACCAGCGTCGCGCCAAGCTCGCTTTCCAGCTTGCGCATCAGGTGGGAGAGGGCGGAAGGCGAGACACCAAGCTTTTCCGCCGCCAGCGAGGCGCGGCCGAGTCGGGCCAGCAGGGAAAAGGCATGAAGCGCGCGCAGGGACGCCATCCGGAGAAATCCTTTGTTGAGTTTTGCTCAATCTAGAGGACTTGTGCGCAAAGACCAATATCTTTGTGTTCGGGAAGAAAATCCAATGCCTTCCATCCCTGGAGTTACGTTAGTTCCATTGTTTGGGGCCCTTCCTTCGAGGCGGACCTGGCGGTCCTTCTCAGGACGAGGGCGCGGGAGGGTCAAGTTCCGATCGGCTTCTCGACTCACACTTCCTCATCCCCAGGAGCTTGGCGAAGCCAGGCGTCTCGAAGGATGGACCGCGAGCGAAGTCTCTCGCCGCTGCTTATGCCAGTGCACCGAGCAGGGCCTTCAGGAACCCGGTCAGATCGTCGGTCACGAAGTCCACATGCGGATAGGGGTCGCCTTCCAGGTCCCAGGTTTCCTCGAAGACGTCGCGCGAGCCGGCGGGGATGATCAGCGTGGTGCACATGCCCAGGTGATGGGGAACGGAGAGGTTCTTCGGCAGGTCCTCGAACATGGCCGCCCGGGCCGGCGATATGCCGGTCTGGTCCAGAAACTTGTCGTAGGTCTGCCGGTTGGGCTTCGGGATCAGGTCCGCGGAGACGATGTCGAAGATGTCCTCGAAATGCTCCGAAATGCCGAGTGCGGCCGCCGTGCGTTCCGCATGGGGGCGATCACCATTGGTGAAGATGAATTTCTTGCCCGGCAGGGCCTCGATGGCCTGAGCGAGGTCCGGGTTGGGCTGGAGGCCGGAATAGTCGATGTCATGCACGAAGCGCAGATAGTCGTCCGGATCGATGCTGTGGTTGGTCATCAAGCCGCGCAGCGTCGTGCCGAATTCGTGATAGAGCGCCTTCTGATGGGCCATTGCCTCGTCCCGGGTGACGTCCAGGACCCTTTGGACATAGCGGGCGATCTGCTCGTCGATCTGGGAGAAGAGATCGGCTTCATGCGGATAGAGCGTGTTGTCGAGGTCGAAGACCCAGGCTTCGACCCCCTTGAAGACCCGGAGGTCGCGGCGATGGGCATGCGGCCCCTCGTGGGGCAGGCGGCGTTTTCCGGTCACGGTCGGATCAGGGTCCCCGCGCCGCCATCGGTGAACAGCTCCAGCAAAACGGCATGCGGCACCTTGCCGTTGAGGATGACGACGCCCTCGACACCCAGTTCCAGGGCCTCGATGCAGGTCTCCACCTTCGGGATCATGCCCCCGGAAATCGTACCGTCGGCGATAAGGTCGCGTGCCTTGGCGACGGTCAGCTGCTTGATGAGATTGCCTTCCTTGTCGAGAACGCCCGGGACGTCCGTCAGGAACAGCAGCCGCTTGGCGTTCAGCGCGCCGGCAATGGCGCCGGCTGCGGTGTCGGCATTGATGTTGTAGGTCTCGCCGTCCTCGCCCGGAGCGACGGGAGCGACCACCGGAATGATGTCTTCCTTAAGCACCAGCTTCAGGACGGTCGGGTCGACCCTGTCCGGCTCACCGACAAAACCGAGGTCGAGCACGCTCTCGATGTTGCTGTCCGGATCGACGACCGTGCGGGTCAGCTTGCGGGCGGTCACCAGGTTGCCGTCCTTGCCGCACAGGCCGACGGCCCGGCCGCCTTCGGCGTTGATCAGCTGCACGATTTCCTTGTTGATCGACCCGGCAAGGACCATCTCGACAACTTCGACCGTGGCCTTGTCGGTGACCCTGAGGCCGCCCTTGAACTCGCTGACGATGTTGAGCCGCTGCAGCATCTTGCCAATCTGCGGCCCGCCGCCATGGACGACCACCGGATTGACGCCGGACTGGCGCAGCAGGGTGATGTCGCGGGCGAACGCCTGGCCGAGTTCGGGATCGCCCATGGCATGGCCGCCGTATTTCACGACGACGGTCTTGTCGTCATAGCGCTGCATATAGGGCAGGGCCTGGGCGATGATACGGGCGCGGCTGGTGGTTTCAGGCGTGGTCATGGACTTGGAATACTCGTCAGGACATTTGAAAACGAACGCGAAAGACCCTTGCTATAGCCCTTTTGGCGGGTCTTCACAATCTGGAGCGGAGCACCGGCCAGGTCACTGGTTCGACAGAAGGCAGAGTTCCGCCCTCAACTCGTCGATCCCCCGGTTTTTCTCCGAAGACGTGGCGATGATTTCCGGAAAGGCGGCAACGCGCTTGGCCAGGATAGCCTTGGTGTCCGTGATCAGGCGGGCAAGCTGCGTCGGCTTGATCTTGTCGGATTTGGTCAGCACGACCTGGTAGACCACGGCGGCCTTGTCCAGCAGCTCCATGGTCTCCAGGTCGTTTTTCTTGATGCCGTGGCGGCTGTCGATCAGCAGAATGACCCGGCGCAGGTTCGGGCGGCCGCGCAGGTAGGAAAAGACCAGCTTCGTCCAGGCCTCCACCAGATCCTTCGGCGCCTGGGCATAGCCGTATCCGGGCATGTCGACGATGGTCAGCGGCGTGTCGGGGGCAACGAAATAGTTCAGCATCTGCGTTCGGCCGGGGGTGGCGGAAGTGCGCGCCAGGTCCTTGCGGCCGGTCAGCGCATTGATCAGGCTGGACTTGCCGACGTTGGACCGGCCCGCAAAGGCGATTTCGGTGCCGGCCGCGTCCGGCAGGTTGGCCATGTCGGTGACGCTGGTCAGGAAATCCCAGGGCCGGCAGAACATCAGCCGGCCGGCTTCAAGGTCATCTTCGGAATAGGTTTGATCTTCGCTCATAAGCGCCTTCTACCCTGCCTCGCAGCCGCCGTCGAGATCGCTCTCGTCTTCAAGGCTCGCTCTTTCAATTGCCCCAATGTCTGCGCCTCTTATGGCGGTAAGGTGCCGGGTGATCTTCTGGAGAGGCCAGTCCCACCAGGCGATGTGCAGGAGCCGCTCGATAGTCGTTTCGGCGAACCGCAGGCGGACGACCCGCCCCGGGTTGCCGACCACGATGGCGAAAGGCGGAACATCCGAGGCAACCACCGCGTTGGCGCCGATGATGGCTCCGGAACAGATGGTTACGCCCGGCATGACGGTTGCGTTCGTACCGAACCAGACGTCGTGCTCCACGATCGTGTCTCCGCGGATGTGATCGAAGATGGTCGCCGGGTCGAATGTTTCCCGCCAGGCATCGCTGAAGATGTGGAAGGGATAGGTCGAGAACCCGGTCATGGCATGGTTGGCACCGCTCATGATGAAGGTGGTGCCCTGCGCCAGGGCACAGAACCTGCCGATCTTCAGCCGGTCTCCGATGAAGTCGAAATGGTAGCGAACGTTCCGGTTCTCGAAATCGCCAGCGTTTTCCAGGTCGTTGTAATAGGTGAAGTCGCCGACCTCGATGGTCGGGCGGGTGATGACGTTTTTCAGGAATACCGTGTGGGTTTCGCCGTTGAACGGGAAAAGCGTGTCGGGAGACGGGCCGTGCATGGGACCTCCGGAAATGCAGGAAACAAGGGAAGACATCAAAACGCGTTGAGATGAACGCGACCGACCTGCCGTGGGCGGCTTCGCCTTGCGGTTCAGGTCCTGCTTTATCGGATCATTTGTCCGGCACTCCTCGATCGAAAAAAAGGCCCCGCGAATTGCGGGGCCTTTTCTTGTATCAGCTCTTGCCGGGCCTGTCAGCCCTGGCCGGGGACTGGCCCCTAGCTCTTGTCTCCGGAGGCGCTCTTCTTTCGCTTGAAAGTCGTCGCCAGATTGCTCCAGAGTTCCACCTTGGCCCCCTGACGGCGCATGATCACGTATTGCTGCGTCACCGAGAGGGTGTTGTTCCAGGCCCAGTAGATCACGAGACCCGCCGGGAAGGACGCCAGCATGAAGGTGAAGATCACAGGCATCCAGGTGAAGATCATCTGCTGGGTCGGATCGGGCGGTGCCGGGTTCATCTTCATCTGGATGAACATGGTGATGCCCATGATCAGCGGCCAGACGCCCAGCATCAGCAACTGCGGCGGATCCCAGGGGATCAGGCCGAACAGGTTGAAGAGGGTGGTCGGGTCCGGTGCGGAAAGGTCCTGGATCCAGCCGAAGAACGGCGCATGGCGCATTTCGATGGTGACGTAGAGCACCTTGTAGAGCGAGAAGAACACCGGGATCTGGATCAGGATCGGAAGGCAGCCTGCCAGCGGGTTGATCTTCTCCTTCTTGTAAAGCTCCATCAGCGCCTGCTGCTGCTTCTGCTTGTCGTCCGCGTATTTCTCGCGAATTTCGGTCATCTGCGGCTGCACAAGCTTCATCTTGCTCATGGAGACGTAGGACTTGTTGGCCAGCGGGAAGAAGATCAGCTTGACGATGACGGTCACCAAAAGGATGGCGATGCCGAAATTGCCGGAGAAGTGGTAGAACCAGTCGATGGCGAAGAACATCGGCTTGGTCAGGAAGTAGAACCAGCCCCAGTCGATCAGGAGTTCGAACCGCTTGATCCCGAGAGCTTCCTCATACCCGTCCAGCAGCTTGGTTTCCTTGGCGCCGGCAAAAAGATAGGAGCTGGTTTCACCGCTTCCACCAGCGGCAACCGCAACGCCGCTTCCGAGGAAGTCGGCCTGATAGTTGCCGGTTTTTTCAGAATAGCTGAAACCGGGCTGGAATTCCTGGCCCGGAGCCGGGATCAGGGTCGATGCCCAGTACTTGTCGGTGATGCCGAGCCAGCCGTCGCTTACCTTGGCCGGACGAATCGTGCCTTCTTCCTCGACGTCGGAATAGTCGACTTCCTTCAGCCCGTCTTCGCCGAAGACCCCCAGCAGGCCTTCGTGCAGAATGTAGATGCTCTGGGTCTTGGGGATATTGCGGCGTGCAATGAGACCGTAGGGATAAAGTGTCACATCGCCCGACGTGGCGTTTTCGACGCTCTGCGCGACGGTGAACATGTAGTTCTCGTCAACGGAATAGGTGCGCTTGAAGGTGAGGCCCGCGCCGTTGTCCCAGGTCAGCGTCAGCGGGGTGGCCGGGGTCAGCGTCGCCTCGCCTGCGAGCGACCAGACCGTGTCAGGTCCGGGAACGGCGATATTGGTGCCCGGGTCCGCGACCCAGCCGTAATCGGCATAATAGGGTTCCGGTGCGCCGGAAGGGGAAAACAGCACGATGGTCGGGCTGCTCTTTTTGACGGTCTCGTGATAGGCCTTCAGACGAAGGTCATCGAGACGGCCGCCGGTGAGGTTGACCGAGCCTTCAAGCAGCGGCGTGTCGATGGCGACACGGCTGGAGGCGGCGAGGGCCTGTTCACGGTTGGCGAAGACCGTCTGTCCGCCGCCGGCCTGTGCGGGCGCCGTGGCGTCGCTGCCGGAAGAGGGTTGCGGTGCCGACGAGGAGGGCGAGCCGGCGGCGAGGCGCGTTGCCTCGGCTTCCTGCTGCGCCTGAAGTTCCGCCTGCTGGCGCTCCAGCTTCGGTTGGGCGACGAAATATTGCCAGCCAAGCAGTACGACCAGGGACAATACAATTGCCAGAATTGTGTTTCGGTTTTCAGAAATCAACTGGAGTTACCCCTGTTTCCTGCGCGATGTCATTTGTGTCTGCCGGTTTGGCCGGCGCGGTTTTCCCCGTCCGCGCGGCGTCTCCGGATCCAGCACCTGGGTCAGCCCAGACTTAAGGTCCGCGACGAGCTTTTGAAAGGGCAGAGTTAGCGCACTGTCGCGCGCAACAAGAACAAAATCCGCCTTGCGCGGAATGTCCCCGCTTTCAAGTTCCGCCACCGCGGCGCGTAATCGGCGCTTGATTCGGCTGCGTGCCACCGAATTGCCAGTCTTCTTGGTGACCGTATAGCCGACGCGCGGGGGCTCGTCCGTCTCGCGTTTCAGGCCCTGAACGACAAAAGCGCGCCGGCCCAGCCGGCCGCCTTTGGCGACCGCCAGGAACTCGGAGCGCTTTTTAAGAGTGTCCATAGCAGCGGTTGGGTGTTGGCAGACGCCGCCAACCCGGCGCACTGCGGGCTGACCGCCAATTAGGCGCTGAGGCTCTTGCGGCCCTTTGCGCGGCGGCGAGCAAGCACTTGACGGCCGTTCTTGGTGGCCATACGTGCGCGGAAGCCGTGGCGGCGCTTGCGGACAAGACGGCTCGGTTGATACGTACGCTTCATTGTTCTTCCCCGCGCGGGTAAATGCGCGGCCCTTGTTCATTTCTAAATTCTTTGGAGGAAGCACTCGAAGCGCTTCAAAGAGCGCGGCCCTGAAAAGCCTTGGGTCCGAATGCATGTCCCGGTCGAGCGCGCTTATAAGGGCCATGCAGCTTCAAGTCAACGTTGCGTTCAAAGAATCTCCGATTTCTTACCGATCACGCGCCGGTGACGGAAAAATGGCCCGCCCTCACTTATCGGTGAAACGCAGTTCTTTTCCCGAAGATTAAGGTACATCTGCCTATCTGGGAACCGCGGCAGAGGCCTTTCTGCCGGAAAATCGAGCATGGAATCACAAATGCAGGGCGGAGAGGCCGACACGGAAACAACACCGAAAGAGCCGGATCCGGCAGCCGTAACCGCTGGCAGCCGATCCGCCGGTCGCCGTGTCAGGAAATGGCTGCCCCTTGCCGTCCTGGCGATTCTGATGGCGGTGGCCTTCGCCAACGGCCTGCACGACCAGCTCTCCTTGTCAAATCTGATCAGGCGGCGCCAGGAGCTGGCGGGCTTCGTCGACGGGAACATCGTGCTGGCGATTCTCGTCTATATGGCGGCCTATACGGCCGCGGTCGCGCTTTCCTTTCCCGGCGCTTCGCTCCTGACGATCGCAGGCGGCTTCCTGTTCGGCTGGGTCCTGGGCGGAACCGCGACCGTCGTTTCCGCAACTCTTGGGGCCTGCGCCGTCTTTCTGGTTGCCCGATCCTCCCTCGGCGAGGTCCTGACGCGGCGGGCAGGACCGTTCCTGTCCCGTCTTGCGGAGGGCTTCCGGCGCGAGGCCTTCAACTATCTCCTGTTCCTGCGGTTGACGCCGGTGTTTCCGTTCTGGCTGGTCAACATCGCTCCCGCCGTTTTCCAGATGCCGCTGGCGTCCTATTTGCTCGCGACCTTCGTCGGCATCCTGCCGGGAACCTTCGCCTTTGCCTTCATCGGTTCCGGCCTCGGCAGCGTCATCGAGGCCCAGGAGGCGGCCAACCCCGGCTGTGCCGCTGCCGGAACCTGCCAGATCGAGGTCTCCGCCCTGGTCACACCGCAGCTGCTGGCGGCCTTTTTTGCGCTTGGCATTGCCAGCCTCATACCGGTGATATTGAAAAAGGTCCGCTCCCGCTGACCGTCCGTCTTGTCCTTCCCCTGATTGGAGCCGTTCATGGCAACGCTGCTGACCCCTGATATCTGTGTGATCGGCGCCGGTTCGGGCGGTCTTTCCGTTGCCGCGGCAGCCGCTGCCTTCGGTGTCGAAGTGGTGCTGATCGAAAAGGGGCTGATGGGCGGCGATTGCCTGAATTATGGCTGCGTTCCCTCAAAAGCGCTTATTGCCGCCGGAAAGGTGGCGCATGCGGTCGGTGACGGCGCCCGGTTCGGGGTATCTGCAGGCAGCCGCCAAATCGATTTTGGCGCGGCAAACGATCATGTCCGCTCCGTGATTGCCACCATCGCGCCGCACGATTCCCAGGAACGGTTCGAAGACCTGGGCGTTACTGTACTGCGGGAGACGGCGGTTTTCACTTCGCCGGACACCGTCGTTGCCGGGGAAACGGAAATCCGGGCCCGGCGCTTTGTCGTCGCGACCGGCTCCAGGCCGCTCATTCCGCCGATCCCCGGGCTCGACGGGGTCCCCTACCTCACCAATGAAAGCCTGTTCGATCTTCGGCAGGTTCCGGACCATCTTGCCATCATCGGTGCGGGGCCGATCGGCCTGGAGATGGCGCAGGCCCATCGCCGTCTCGGAGCGCGGGTCACCGTGTTCGAAGCCAAGGAGGCGCTCGGCAATGACGATCCGGAGCTCAAGGCCATTTTGCTGGACCGGCTCCGCGGCGAGGGGATCGAGATCTTCGAGGAGACGGCTGTCGACGCGGTGCGCGGCGAGGAGGGGGGCATCGTCGTGTCTGCAACATACCCGGGCGGCGTCTCGCAGGAGATACCGGCAAGCCACCTGCTGGTCGCCGCAGGCCGGGCACCAAATGTGGAAGGCCTGGGGCTGGAAGCTGCCGGTGTCGTCTTCGGCCGCAAGGGTATCGAGGTCGACAGGGGACTGAGGACCTCAAACAGGAAGATCTATGCCATCGGCGACGTCGCGGGCGGACTGCAGTTCACGCATGTTGCCGGCCACCAGGCGGGGCTCGTGATCCGCTCCGTCCTGTTCCGCCTGCCGGTCGCCATGAACGACAGCCTTGTGCCCCGTGTCACCTACACCTCGCCGGAACTCGGCCAGATCGGGCTGAACGAAATCGAGGCCCGCAGGAGACATGGCGGCAAGGTCAAGGTGCTGACCGCCGACTATGCCGGCAATGACAGGGCGCAGGCCGAGGGGGAGGCCGTCGGCCGCCTGAAGCTCGTTGCCGGACCGGGCGGCAGGCTGCTGGGAGCTGCCGTCGCCGGGGCGCAGGCGGGGGAGATTCTCAATCTTCTGTCCCTGGCTCTCTCCAAAAAGATGACGATGAAGGACCTTGCGGGTTTTATAGCGCCTTATCCGACGCTCGGGGAACTGGTGCGACGGGCCGCAATTTCCTACTATGCGGAAGTGCCTAAAAATGTTTGGGTACGCCGTATGATCGCCGTGCTGCGCCAATTCGGATGAGCACAGGCGGGGAAAGAGCCATGCGGTCGGATGGATTTGACCGGGACGGAGCTGCATGAGGCACGAGGGCACACCGAAAGGATCCGCTGTTCCCTCCGGCGGGGATGACGGCCGGGCGGGACGGGGAGATGGATTCGGCCATTACCGTCTGGGTGGCCTGTCCGGAAAGCTGCTTCTGCTGACGGTCATGTTCGTGATGCTGGCGGAAGTCTGCATCTATGTGCCGTCGATCGCCAACTTCCGAAACACCTGGTTGATGGACCGGCTGACGACGGCAGGCGTCGCCGCCTCGGTGCTGGCGGAGACGAACACGATCGCTCCGCGGCTGCAGGAGGAACTGCTGCGCACCACCGGCGCGGTCGCGATTTCGCTCGACCAGGGGTCCCGGCGCAGCCTGATCGCCATGAGCACTGTGCCGTCAAACGTCGAATTCGTCATCGACATGGGTGCGGTCACGCCGTGGTCTTCCATCGTCAACAGCTTCCAGATCCTGACCAATCGCGGCGACGGCGTCCTGCGGGTGATCGGTGTGGGGCAGATGGGGCATACCGAACATGTGGACGTTGTCCTTCCGGTGGCGCTCATCCAGAAGGACATGCTCGCCTTTTCCGGCCGCATCCTGGGGCTTTCGCTGGTCATTTCGGTGATAACTGCGAGCCTTGTCTATGTGGCGCTGCGCGCCCTCTTTATCCGGCCCCTGCGCCGGCTGACCCGCTCCATGGAACGTTTTGCGGAAAGCCCTGAGGATACGTCGCGCATCATGCCCGTCTCAGGGCGGCGGGACGAGCTCGGGGATGCGGAAATCCGGTTGGCCGGCATGGAAGAGGCCCTCTCCCGGGCGCTGCATCAGAAACAGCGGTTGGCCGACCTGGGTCTGGCTGTCTCCAAGATCAACCACGATCTGCGCAATCTTCTGGCCTCCGCGCAACTGTTCCTGGAGCGCCTGGAACATGTCGAGGATCCGACCGTCAGCCGGATCGCGCCGAAGATCCTCGCGACTCTCGACCGGGCCGTCGGCTACACCCAGGCGGTGATGGCCTACGGCAAGGCGCAGGAGCGGGCACCGCACCGGCGGCTGCTGGCACTTCGGCGGGTGGTTGATGATGCTGCCGACGTGCTGGGTCTCGTCGACCACGAAACTGTCACCTTCGACAACAAGGTGCCGGAGGACATCGAAATCGATGCCGATCCGGAACAGATCTTCCGGGTGCTGCTGAACCTCATGCGCAACGCCCTGCAGGCGCTGGAAGCGGAAAAGGACACGACGCTCGTGCGCCGGATCACCGTGGAAGCGGCTCGGGAAGGCAGCTGCGTGCTGGTGCGTGTGGCGGACACCGGACCGGGCATTCCGCAGAATATCAGAAATGCCCTCTTCAAGGCCTTTCACAGCGGCTCCAAGAACGGCGGCATCGGCCTTGGGTTGGCGATCGTGGCCGAGCTTCTCAAGGCCCATGGCGGCACCATCCGGCTCGAGGACAGCGCCCATGGAACCTGCTTCTGCCTGGAAGTGCCGGATCGAGCCGTGTGAACGGCGGGTTTTGCACAGACGTCGCCTTCCGTCGTGCCGGGACTTCAGGATTTCTGCGGGATTTGGGACTGTGTGACAATTCCTTGAAAAAAAGTTCAAAAAGTTCCTTGCAATCCCCGCCGGACCGCAGTAGGTAAGCGCCCTGTCCGGGACGTACACAACGTCTCGCGGAGCCAGGGCCGGTCAGCCGGGGTCACAGGACCCGATGACAAGGCCTTCGCCTCTTAAGCACCGGTAGCTCAGCTGGATAGAGCACCAGACTACGAATCTGGGGGTCGGGGGTTCGAATCCTCCCCGGTGCGCCATTTCCTCCCAATTGACCGGCATTTCATTTTGCACGTGAGAATTCTTGCGGATGCAGGCTGGGCCTATAGCCTGTTGATTGGAATCTTCACCGAAAATTCCTCACCCGCCTGTTTGGGTTGAACCAGCCAGAACCCCAGAATCACCAGGCCGAAGGCACCCCAGGCGATTACAGGCAGCTGTTCGTTCAGCAGCAGCATGCCCCAGGCAATACCGGACAAGGTTTGTGAGTAGGCCATCTGGCTCGCGAAAACCGCTCCTGCCGTTGCGACCAGGTCGAGCGCCAGTGCGACCGCGATCCCCGATGCGACGCCGAGAACAATTATGATCAGATCGAGCCTGACAGTTTCGCCGGACGGCCAGAACATGGCCCCGGAAGCATAGGCAAACGGCAGGAGCATCGCGGCGGACATTGCCATCATGATCCCGACCGTGAAAAAGGAATCAAGGTCGCGCGGGCGCCATGTCATCAGCAGCGTATGGATTGCCAGAAGGAGCGGAAGGGCAAGCGCGGCAAGAAGCCAGACGATATCACCCTCCTCGCTCCCCGCGCCACGCAGCAGCAGGACGGCCGCGACTGCTGCAAACCCGAGCCCAAGGCCTGCCAGCCGCCTCAGGCTGGGGCGTTCAAGCGCAATCAGCGCTGCAAGCCCGAAGACCATGAAGCTGCGCGCACTGCCAATCAGGGCGATCATCGAGGCTTCGACATGTTGAGCGATCACAACCGTGAAGAGCTGGTAGAGGCATCCGAGAACAAGCGCCCACAACACGAAAAATGGCAAATGAGCCAGCCTTAGGTGCAGTCCCCGACCGCGAACGACGCCGATCGCGAAACAGACGATTGCAGCGACCGCGTTCGCCCAGACGACGAGGCCGAGCGGAGGAGCCCCCAACCCCGCCGCCATGCGCCCCAAGGCCGGGGCGATGCCGAAGATACCTCCTGCTACCAGGACGAGAAGCGTGCCGCGCAGTGTCCTCGCGGTCCGGTCGAAGCGGCGTTCGCGTTCGTAGATTTCCCGCGCCAGGCCGCCAAAGACGACGGCAAGCCGACCAAGCGGATCCTCCCGCCTGGCAACTTCTTCAATATCGAGTTCGGCAGGCCTGAACGCCCCCGCCTCGATGATCTGCGCCGCCCGGGTGAGCTGTTCGACGTTGCGGAAATACTCCAGCTCCCGGTCGCGGAAGCGCTTGCGCGCTAAAGATGAATCCAATCGGGCTTTCAGGATCGCCAGCTCAAAGTCTTTTGGCAGGAAGTCGACGGCGCCGAGTTCGATCGCCCGTGCGACACTGCCAGGTTCATCATCAAGCGAGGAGATGACAATCACCGGGATGTCTCTCAACGACTCGTCGCCCTTCAGTGCCTCGAGCACCGCGTAACCGTCCATTTCGGGCATCACGATATCGAGCAGGATCACTTCGAAGTTTTGCTCGCGCAAGCGGCGGAGTGCCTCGACACCGTTCGAGGCCGTCTCGGTCCGATGACCGAGTGTTTGCATCGCCTTCGCAAGTTTGGTGGCGCTTACCCGACTGTCGTCAACGACAAGGATTGTCGCGACATCACCCGAATTCTCGGGAAAGTCGGCCGGGTTGTTCCCGCTTTGATTGCTGTAGGTGTCCATTCGGCTCGGTCCGGTCAAAACAGGTCGGAGGCATTGAGTTTGCTGAGGGCCTTACGCGCAGCCAATTCGGCCACCGCAATTGCCTCGGCACGCCCGCACAAGTCGCTGACCGTGCCGGTGCGGCATTCGAGTTCGAGAGCCGCACAGAGCTCCGAAAGGCCAAGCGCACCGAAATCGCGGGCACTTGATTTCAGTGTATGCGCGGCAATGCGAAGCGCGTTCACGTCACCGGCGGAGGCTGCAGCACCGATCTGCGCTGCCATGCTGGGTGCTTCGTCCAGATAGTCTGCCAACAGTTCATCGAGATCATCCGCTGCTCCGCCGATCACCTCGAGCAGTCGCCGCAATGCCGCCCGGTCGATGACGTTGTCATCCATCTCGTTGCCTCCTCATCCCGCTTCCTCCTGATGGAACGCGGGTCTGTCCGCCGCACCGCGCCGAAACCGAGCCGCTGCGCGCAGGCTGTCCACGAGTGCGGCATCGTCAATGGGTTTGCTCAGATAGTCGTCCATGCCGGCGGCCAGATAGCTCTCGCGGTCGGAGACCATCGCATTGGCGGTGAGCGCAACGATGAAAGGGCGATGTCCACCTGTCGCCGCTTCCCGGATCGCCGCCGAGGCCGCAAGGCCGTCCATGTCAGGCATCTCGATATCCATCAACACCACGTCGTATTCAGAGTTGGCGCAACGGTCGATCGCCTCTTGTCCGTTGGCAGCCGTATCGATATCGTATCCAAGCTTTTTCAGAAGCTTGCTGCCCACCTTGAGATTGAGCCTGTTGTCGTCGACAAGGAGAATGGACAGCTGATCGGGTGGCGCCTCGTCAGGCATTGCGGGGATAACAGAGCCCGGCTCTCCCGCTTCCGTACCAACCGCCTTGGCGAGAACATTCAGAAGCTGTGCCGAGCGGGCGGGCTTTATCAGCACCGATGTGAAGCCTGCCTCACGCACGCGGCTCCAGAAATCTTTCTCGGCTGGAGTGACCGATGTGAACATCACCATCGGTGGCGAGGTCTGGCCGAGCAGTTCGCGGATGCGACGCCCCAGCTCCAGTCCGTTCATTCCAGGCATTTTGTAGTCGAGCACCAGGACATCGAAAGCTCCGCCATTCGCGATCAGGTCGAGCGCTTCCTCCGGTGAGGCGACAGCCTCGATTACCAATTCCCAGCCGCGAAGTTTGTCGCTCAGAATCAGCCGGTTGGTCCGGTTGTCGTCGACCACCAGCACGCGCTTGCCGCGGATCGCTCGCAGCTGCGTATGCCGCTCCGCGAGATCGGGGAGTTCCGCCACTTCAAGCGGCAATGTGAAGGAGAAGTCCGAGCCGCGTCCGACTTCACTCTGGACGCGGATCTCACCGCCCATGAGTTCGACAAGACGCTTGGTGATGACGAGGCCAAGCCCGGTGCCGCCATACCTGCGGGTGGTCGAGGCATCGACCTGGCTGAACGAGCGGAATAGCCTGTCCATGCGGTCGGTCGGAATGCCGATACCGGTATCGCGCACCGAAAACGACAGTAGGGTTCGCTCGCCAGGACTGGCATCGGGGAGGCCGCAGGAAACGGTCAACACCACCTCACCCTGCTCGGTGAACTTGACCGCGTTGTTAAGAAGGTTGAGGAGGATCTGCTTTAATCGGGTCGGGTCGCCGACAACTCCGCGCGGCACATCCGGATCGATCCGGCAGGCAAGCTCGATTCCCTTCTCGGCACCCTTCGAGGAGATCAACTCGGCTGCGGATTCGACCGTCTCGGCAAGGTCGATCGTCATCTCCTCGAGTTCAAGAGCGCCTGCCTCGACCTTCGAGAAGTCGAGAATGTCATTGATGATCTTCAGCAGCGTTTCCGCCGCGTCACCGATCGTTACGGCAAAATCGTGCTGTTCGGGATTGAGCCGGGTGCCGAGCAACAGCCTGCTCATGCCGATAACCCCGTTGAGAGGTGTACGAATTTCGTGGCTCATCGTGGCGAGGAACGAGCTCTTCGCTTCGTTTGCCGCCTCGGCCGCCTCCTTGGCGTCTTGCAACTCGTCGCTCATATGCTTGAGATCGGAGATGTCCGAGATGACCACGACGGTCCCGTCGCTTTGCGATTTGCGGATGCTGATCTGATACCACGCCTTGCCGACCGCCTCCTGCATGTACTGCGCCGAGCCGGCGCGGAAACGGCTGATCTGCCTGTTCTGCCAGTCCTTGTCGACAACGGCCCTTGGAAAACGTGTCTCACGCGCCGAGATCGCAAGGATTTCGGAAAAGGCAATTCCTGGCTGGGCCAGATCGATTGCGGACCCCAGCATGATCTCGCGGTAACGGTGGTTGGCCACGACAAGCCGCTCGTCGTTGTCAAACAGGGCGAAGCCTTCGGAGATGCTTTCGATCGCGTCGAACAGTCGCTGACGGGCCTTGGCGATTTCTCTTAAGTTGCTCGCCTCCATCTCTGCCGCGGTATCCCGGAAAACGGCAAGCGCCCTTGTCAGGCGGGCAATCTCGTCGTTCCCGGCAGGCTGGGGGAGGGACACCTCCAGGTTTCCTTCCGCCAGCGCCAGCGCGGCATTGCTGAAGGCGCTGAGGCGGGATCCGAGACTTCGATTCACGTAGAAGACAGCGCCTGCCATTGCCAGCAGCGACACGCCGATAACGCTCAGGAGTGTCAGGCGGCTGGCGTCGAGTGCCACCAGGACGTTTCCCGTAACCGTTGCAGTCATTTCGCGGGCATCGCCGACGATCTTGCTGGCGACCGTGCTCATGCGCAGGGTCAACGCATTGGTGCTGAACAGCAGATCATCCACCTTGGCGAGTTCGCTCAGCTCGGTTGCCCGCAAGGTGAAGATACCGGTGTCACCGCGGCCGGAACCGATAAGTTGCTTGATAAGATTGTCGATCATGGAGACATCGGTATCCGTTCCCAGTCTCGCAAGTGCGGCGTTGATTTCATTCTGAGCTGCGTCGAACTCACTCCTTAAAAGTGCAAGTTCCTCCGGTTCCCTGGCGAGCGCAGCCACCGAGAGCAGCCCTACCGCCCGGTTTCCGATCGCCTCCAGTTCCAGAAGGGCTCCGTATCCATCCACACTTGCGTCGTGAATCGCCTGCAGGCTACTGGAAACTCTGCGGTTTAAATCATCGCCAACGTTGACGGTCTGACCACGGACAAGCGTTATGAGAAGACGGACCTTGCGCGCGAGCCCCGAAAAATTCGGCCCGAGCTCGGTCACCGCTTGCGAGACGTCTTTTCCGTTGGCGTTCCCGGTTTTCAGAGCCTCGCGTTTCCTGTCGAATATTCCACCGGAGCCAACGCATGCCGTCATTATCGTCTGGAAATCGTTTTCCAGCGATTTGATGTCGATGACGCCGTCGGCAGCAGGGTTTTGCCTTATCTCCTCCAGGTTCCTGCTGATCTTAGAACTGGTGTCGACGAATGCCCGCCAATTTTCATCAAGCAACGCCTCCGATTGAGCATTGGACGCTCCGGCGAGCGACTCCTGCATTTTTACGACTTGCGAGCTTATGCTCAGTATCGGAATGAGGCCTTTGAAGCTGAGGTCGCTCAGGCGTTCCAGGGATTCGTCGGTATGGGCGGCGACACGCGCGCTCTCGGAGTCGAGCAAGTCCAGCTCATGCTCGATCAACGGGTCGATCGAGGCATTGAACTGCCGGTGCTGCTCTGCCAGCGCCTGGATGTTGTCCGCCAGCCGGCCGCTGATCTGCAAACGTTTCTGCACGGTCTCGGCAAGCTCCGCCGCCAGATTTTCGACGTCCGAGACGTATCCCTCCAGCGCGGATGCTTCATCGGAGCCAACGGTCATGCCACGCAGTTCGCTGATGATGGTGTGAGTTTCGGTTATCTGCCGCGTCAGGAGAACCCGCCGGCTGGTGAGCGCCGCCTCGCTGTCGGCCGTCGCCATTGCTGCGGCGACCGTGCGGATCTTGTTCATTGTTTCGGACACTTTGTAGGCGGTTATGACCGAAGGCAGATTGTCTTCTGTGATCGCGGAGAGCTGCTTTTGGAAAAGGGTGTTTGCACGCTCGGCGATCACCGCGCTGATCGCAGCAGATACAAATATTACGCCAAAGACGAGGAACAGCTTCGCCCGGATGGTCGTCGGCAGGAAACCTCTGCCACGATCCTGCTCAGCGGCAGCGCTCCTGGCCGCACCGGCGTGACTGTTTTCCTCGTCGAATCCAGCAGTTGGCCGCGACACAGACATTGCTACAGATCGAAGTCGCTGATGTCGTCAGGGCTGATATAAGCCACCGCGGGATTGAGCATCACATTGAGATGCAACTTGAACAGCCGGGATGAATCCGGGTCCCGACGCGCCCAGTCGAACCAGAGCGGCAAGGCAATCTTGCGAAATCGGTCCACATCCTCTTCCGACAATCGAGTGACTTTTACTCCGGCAGCATCGAACTCGGCCCAGGCCTTGATGTTGGCTTTCTGGTGGGCAGTGAAATGCTCATAGGAGAATGCGCGAACCAGTTCGGTGAGCAAGGCTTGCGTCGGTTCTGAAAATTCGTCCCAGACCTTCTTGTTGAACACCACGATCGTCAGATCCACGGGTTGATGCAGACACGGCGTCGAAGTCGGACCCATGATGATGTATTTGCTCACATCGGCGAAGCCGAGATCGTAGTTCATGGCAGGGCCTGTGAAATCGGCCGCGTCAACCGCGCCCGACGCGAGGGCTGGCCGCACCTCGGAGCCGGCGAGCGTAACCGTGCGGGCTCCGATCGCATTGAAGCAATCCGCAATCAGCCCCCCCGGCATGCGCAGGCTCAAACCCTTGAAGTCGTCGAGCGAGTGAATGGGTTTGTTCGAATGGATCAGGTTCATATCATGATGAACGTGTCCGACGAACTGCAGTCCGTGCCGGGCGTATAGCTCACGCGCGAGTTCGGTTGCACCGTAGCTCTCGAACAGCATGTCCCACTGATGCGGATGCGGCAGTCCCATGGGGAATGAGGTGAGAAATATCCCCGCCGGCATTGCACCCGTGATCGCTGCGTAATGCGGCACCCAGTGCATTGCGTCGAGAATGCCCGCGGACGTGGCATCCATCATGTCAAAGATTTCAGCGATCGTCCCGCCGGCGAAAGGGAGCAATGTCACCTCGCCGCCGGTGAGTTCCCGAATGCCTTCGCACCAGGTTTTGAAGGTGCGGTAGCCGATAGTGTTTTCGGTCCAGAGGCTTTGAATCCTTAGGGTTTTTCCGGCGCTCGCCACGGCGTTCCCGACGTAGGGCGCTGCCAGTCCGGCCACAACCGCGGTACTTCCGCCGGCGAGGGCACTCCTCAGGAATGAACGCCGCCCGGATATATCCTTCTTGTCGCCCGTATTCGCTGAGGTTCCATGCTCACTGGACATCTCCACTCCCCACATTTTGATCCGCATCACGAGGTGTGGTGTTCATTTCCCCGGATTTGGTCATGGGGCTTTTCCTGAATTCAGACGTTGTCCCCTTGGTTTATAGTACACGGATTACATCATGCGGCTAGCCCGTTTTACGTGTGGAGGGCTGTTATGTCTTTGAAAACTCACGCAAGGGAATGGCAGATATACATTATGTTTCCCTCAAAGGATCAGTAGCGTTTTCGTTCGACAAGGGGCACGATTAGGTCACGACTATGAGCCGCCGCCGCTGAAGCCGCAATTCGCCTGGAAAACATTGGCATGTCGGAGATCTTCCGACCCCAGCGATCAACTCCGGCGGTTGACTTGTCCGATCTGATATTTCTGACTCATCTTCATCCTCCCCGGATGCCTTTGCCATGGTGTTCCCGCCTCCGCCGGGCGATTGCCTGTCAACGTTGACCGGTATTGCGTTGAGCGGAAGTTGGTCGCCGGCTTGTGAACGGTTTCCGGTTGTCCGGGGGCGCGCGCAGGCTCGAGAACGGCGGGGAGGGGCTGCCGCGTCGCCTGATGGCGTCCGACATGTCCACAAACGGTGGCTCGCCGGGACGTCCTGAAGCGGTGTGGCTCGAAGTCCGCCCGCCGCCAGGCCAATCGGCTGCCTCGGGGATGACCTCGGCAAGTTTCGCGTTATAGAATATAGTCCGGGCGGTGACGGTTTCCTGTCGAAAACGTTACGGCCCGTTTCGGAGACGATTTCTTGACCAGCCGGCTAGCGGTTTTGAACATGGCGGACCTTGTCGACTACTCGCGCCTGATGGGCGAGGACGAGGATGCGGCAATCGGTGTCATCCGCGCGTTGAAGGGCGAGCATCTGGAGCCGCATATCACTGCCCATGGCGGCGAGGTCCTGAAGCGCATGGGCGACGGCTGGATCTTTGCCTTTTCCTCCGTGACCTCCGCCATGCAGTCCGCCATGGAGGTTCAGAAGAACCTTGCGGCGCATCCGCTCATCAAGCTCAGGATGGGCATCCACATGGGCGAGATCGTCGTGGATGAGGACGACTTCTACGGCTCCAGCGTCAACATCGCCCAAAGGCTGCAGACCGAGGCTCCTCCGGGCGGGATCATGATTTCCCAGGATCTGCACCGGCAGCTCACCGGCGACCTGTCCAGGTCTTTCGACGATGCCGGCACCTTCAAGCTGAAGAACATCGCCCTGCCGATCCACGGCTACCAGTGGCGGCCTCCCACCGGACACCCTCTCAAATCGGGTGAAGTGCCGACGATCACGATCGAACCGATCACCTGCCCGCCGGGAGACATGGAAACGGAAGCGGCCGCACAGGACATCCACGACGAACTGGTCGTCCGCCTGTCACGGCGTACGGGCGTCAGTATCCTGGACGAGAGCGGCGCCAGCGCGGGCGCGTCCGTATATGTTCTGCGCGGCCGGCTGCGGATATCGGGAAACCGGGGACGGTTCAGTCTGTCCCTCCTGGTTCGGGAAAGCGGCATCAGCATGTGGACGCAGTCATATGACGGCGACCCGAGCGATATCTTCACGTTCTGCGACCAGCTGGTCGAACGTGCGATGGCGGATCTGAGGGTCCAGATCAACGCGTTCGACGACAGCCGCAATGCCCATGTCCCGGATGACCGGCTGAGCCTGTCGGAATTGCGCGGACGCGCGGCGGCCAACTTCTACAAAACCACAATGGAAGGATGGGAGAACGCCATACGCCTTCTGAACCGTGCGCTCGTGCTCAATCCGGATGACGCCATGGCACTTGCCATGCGTGCTCATGCGACCGCGATCCTTGCAACCGCACGATACGAGGACCTCGCTCCGGAAGAGATCGCGCGGTTGACGCTGGACCTCGACAGGGCTGTCGAGGCTTCGCCCCGAAGCGACTATATGTTCGCCGCGCGGACCCATCTGCGCGTCTTCCTGCAGCGCGACACAGCCGGAGCTATCCAGGATGCGAAAAGGGCTTTGTCGATCAATCCGAGCTACCACATCGCGTTCGACGGGCGTGGGATGGCGCATCTCATGGAAGGGAATCTGGAGGCTGCCATTCAGGATCTGGAAAAGGCCTGCTATTTCAGCGAGGCCGATCCGCTGCGGCCCTACCGTCTTTTCGCACTTGCCATCGCGTTACATTTCTCGGATCGGCAGGAAAAGGCGCTGGAAACCATCGATAGCGCGATCCAGCTTCGCCCGAGCCAACGCAGCTATCACGTGCTGAAAGCGCTGATTTGCCGGGCAGCCGGAAACGAGGCAGCAGCGGAGGCCGCCGAGGCTCGGGCCGCGCAGCTGCCGGGCGAGCCCTCCGTCCTGGCTCCAAACCTTCCAATGCCGGAAGACCGGGCCGGCTTCATGGCTCAATTCAGACCGGAGTGACGGACTTTTTGACTACGACATCCCGGACCGGGAAGTAATTGTTCTGGAAGAGGCCCTTCTGGATGCAGCTGTTGACCTGCCTTTGAAGGGGAGCTCATCTTCAGATTGTTCGGGAAGTCTTTCAAATATCGTATCGCCCCGGCAACACAACGCCTCAGGGCAAGGCGCTGAACCGGAGAGTTGAGGTCAGGGTCGTGCGGTAGCTCTGCCCGGCCGCATCGGCAGTTCTCCGGATGGTCGCCGCATTGGCCGCCATTTGCCTGTTAAAGTTGAAAATCATCATGAAAAATCCCCGTTGTGCTCCCGCTGCCGCCGCACTAGCGTGGGGCGCCACGGCGGGGCTCGCAAGAGCCGCGCTTCGATGACTAGATCCAGAATTCAAAATAAAAGAGACGTTCCATGGCGCAGCTCCCCAATTCCCTCGAAGCCCGCGACATTGCTTTCCAGCTCCATTCCTACGCAGATGCCCGGCGCCAGGAAGAAACGGGTGCGCTGGTGATCGACAAGGGCGAGGGCATCTATGTCGAGGATATCAACGGCAAACGCTATATCGAAGGCATGGCCGGCCTGTGGAGCGTTGCCGTCGGCTTTGGCGAAAAGCGCCTCGTGGACGCGGCGACCCGGCAGCTGGAAAAGCTGCCCTACTACCACACCTTCACCTACAAGAGCCACGGCCCCTCGATCGAGCTCGCCGAAAAGCTGGTCGAAATGGCCCCCGTGCCGATGTCGAAGGCCTATTTCACCAATTCCGGTTC
>JBNKGB010000074.1:0-22706 GCA_050289605.1 Roseibium sp.
CCGGCAGGAAGCTGCCGGCCTTTTCGATGTCATCAGCAAGGGCATTTCAATGACGACAGCCGAAGTTTCTTTCCCTACCGGCACGGACCGGCGCGCTGTGGTCTCCTGGGCGCTGTTCGACTGGGCGGCACAGCCCTTCTTCACACTGATAACCACCTTTGTCTTCGCACCCTATTTTGCCTCGACGCTTACCGCTACACCGGCCGAAGGCCAGGCCTTGTGGGGCTATGCGACGGCGGCGGCAGGTCTAGGTATCGCCGTATCAGCGCCTGTTCTGGGATCCGTCGCCGACGCGACCGGGCGCCGGAAGCGCTGGATCGCATTTTTTTCGCTGCCCTTTCTCGTCTGTTGCTGGGCCTTCTGGTTTGCGGCGCCCGGGTCGCAACAGGCCATCGCCGTTGCCCTGGCCGCCTTTTCCATCGGAACGCTCTGCATCGAAATGGCGACGGTCTTCAACAACGCCATGATGCCTTCGCTCGTGCCACACTCCCAGATCGGCCGACTGTCGAGCTTCGGCTGGGCGCTGGGCTATGTGAGCGGACTGGTGACGCTGGTGATAGCGCTCGGCCTGTTCGCGGCAAATCCGGAAACGGGCAAGACGCTGCTAGGGCTTAACCCCGTTTTCGGCCTGGATGCGGCGGCGCGCGAAGGCGACCGCGTCGTCGGGCCGTTTTCCGCGCTCTGGTACCTTGTCTTCGTGCTGCCGATGCTTCTCTTCGTTCCGGACGTTCCCCAGCAGGCGAAGATCGGACCGGCGGTTCGTGCCGGCGTGGCCAACCTTCTGGAGAGCCTTTCCCAGGCCCGGCAAAACCGGAACATCTTTCTGTTCCTTCTCGCCAATATGATCTTCAAGGACGGTCTCGTCGCGCTGTTCGCCTTCGGCGGCATTTACGCCGCCGGCCAGCTTGGCTGGGGTTCCATCGAAATCGGCACCTTCGGCATCATCCTGACGGTCACGGGAACGCTCGGTCTGCTGCTGGGCGGGCCGATGGACGACCGTTTCGGTGCCAGGCCGGTCATTCTGGTGGCCCTGGTCGTGCTGATGATCTGCGGTCTCGGCATGATCTCCGTCGACCGGACGACGGTTTTCTTTGTCATCAAGACCGAGGCAGCCCCGGAAGGGGCGCTCTTTGCCTCCCTGCCGGAACAGGTGTTCATCGGCCTCGGCGGGCTGATCGGGGCCGTCTCCGGTCCCTTGCAGGCCTCCTGCCGCAGTCTTCTGATCCGGCTGGCGCCCGCGGACCGCATGGCCCAGTATTTCGGCCTGCTGGCGCTCTCCGGCAAGGTCACCAGCTTTCTTGCACCGCTTACGGTCGGCGTGGTGACAAGCCTTACCGGCAGCCAGCCTGCAGGCATGTCCGTCATTTTGGTGTTTTTCGCCGTCGGCCTGGCGTTGCTGACGATGGTCCGGGAGGAGCGGCCCTCTCGCTAGCGCTTCAGCAGGAACACCGCCTGCTCGGCGACGAGGTTCCACACCCACCAGGGGGCGTTGACCGGGATCTCGTTTCCCCTGGCGCTCAGGGCCACCGCCTTCTCGACCTTCGCGTCCAGTTCCCGGCACAGTTCGACGAAGTCGCGCAGGGAGCAGAAGTGGATGTTCGGCGTGTCGTACCACTCATAGGGAAGGTACTTGGTCACCGGCATACGGCCGCGGAATAGCAGCTGGGCGCGGTTGCGCCAGTGAGCGAAATTCGGGATCGAGACCACCACCTGCTTGCCGATGCGCAGCAGTTCGCGCATCACCTGTTTGGGGGCGCGCGTCGCCTGCAGGGTCTGACTGAGGATGACGACGTCGAAAGCCTGGTCGGGATAATCGGAAAGGTCCTGGTCGGCATCGCCCTGGATGACGGAGAGGCCCCGGGCGACACAACGGTTCACCCCTTCCTGGGACAGCTCGATGCCGCGCCCGTCCACATGATGTTCGCGCACCAGAAGGTCGAGCAGGGCGCCGTCCGCCGAACCGATGTCGAGAACCCTGGCGCCGTCGGGTACGAGCGAGGCAACGACCTTGTGGTCGCCGCGGATTTCTCCCGTCCGGGTCAGGTGCGGCGCAAGGTTCATGCGCTTGTCTCCTCGCCGGGGGCGGGCAGGCCGCGCGCCCGTGCCGTCCCGGTAATGAAGCCGTTGATGGTCTCAAACATTTCCGGCACGTCGAGCAGGAAGGAATCGTGACCGCGGTCGCTGTCGACCTCGACGAAGGAGACGTTGGCGGCGGCCGCGTTCAGCGCCCTTACGATCCGGCGGCTTTCGGAGGTCGGAAACAGCCAGTCCGAGGTGAAGGACATCACGCAGAAACGGGTTTTCGTATCCTTGAAGGCGTTGGCCAGCGAGCCGCCGAATTGCTCCGCCAGGTCGAAATAGTCCATGGCGCGCGTGACATAGAGATAGGAATTGGCGTCGAAGCGGTCGACGAAGGTCATGCCCTGGTGGCGCAGGTAGCTCTCGATCTGGAAATCGGCGTCGAAGCCGAAGGTGAGGTTGTCGCGGTCCTGCAGGTTGCGGCCGAACTTCTGGTGAAGCGACTCGTCGGACATATAGGTAACGTGGGCGGCCATGCGGGCCACCGCCAGGCCCTTGGTCGGGCGTACGCCTTCCTTGATATAGCTGCCGCCGCGCCAGTTCGGATCGGCCATGATCGCCTGCCTTCCGACTTCGTGGAAGGCGATGTTCTGCGAGGTGTGGCGGGCAGCGGCGGCGATCGGGACGGCGGAAAAGACGCGCTCCGGATAGCTGGCCGCCCATTGCAGCACCTGCATGCCGCCCATGGAACCGCCGATAACGGCGAACAGCGTGTCGATGTCGAGGTGGTCGATCAACCGCGCCTGGGCCCGAACCATGTCACGGATGGTGACGACCGGCAGGGCCAGGCCATAGGGAGCGCCCGTCGCCGGGTTGGTCGCCGCCGGACCCGTGGTGCCGAGGCAGCCGCCGAGGACATTGGAGCAGATGACGAAATAGTGGTTGGTGTCGACCGGCTTGCCGGGACCCACCATCAGCTCCCACCAGCCGGGCTTGCCGGTCACGGGATTGGTGGAGGCCACATACTGGTCGCCCGTCAGGGCATGACACACAAGGACCGCGTTGGACCTGTCCGCGTTCAGCTTGCCGTAGGTTTCATAGGCAATCTGCCAGGGACCCAGCCTGGCGCCGGAATCCAGTTCCAGCGCTTCGTCCGCGGAAAAGCGCGCCAGGCTGCTGGAAGGCGATTCCGCTTCATTCGCCTTCGCGTCGTCGGCGGGCACTGGTCGTGAGGTGTCTGCGGACATGGCTCCGGGCGTGGCTGCTTTCACTTTGAAGGTAAAATTCCAGGCCGATTGCAGGAACTTGCCGCCAGGGGGCTCAGGCCGGTCCCGGGTCTCGTGCCGCAATCAGACTGGGGACCTAGCCGGGCCTTGCTCGCAGTGTCAATGTTTTCTTTTGCCTTTGGGCGATCACATGCCTATGACTATGCGCCGCTGAACCCTTATGGCAACCCTTGCGAATTGTTGCCGGTTGGTACGAGAAGGCTGGAGCCCGATATGTCTCATTTGCCGGATGGCGGGATGTCGCTCGACGATCTGCAGGCACGTGTCGACGACATCGACGCGCGGATCCATGCCGCCCTGATGGAGCGGGCCGAGGCCGAGGCGGAAATCGCCCTGGTCGCCGGTGGCACCGGGGGGGCGATGTGCCGCTACCGGCCCGACGGGGAAGCGGACACCATGCGCCAGATGGTGGAGCGGCACGAGGGCAGCCTGCCGCTGGTGAGCGCGGAACATATCTGGCGCGACATCATCTGTGCCTGCTCCGGCCTCGGCCGTGACGCCGCCGTCCACCTCGACGGCAGCGCCGAGCTGATCGAGATGCTGGATCTGGCGCGTTTCTATTTCGGTTTTTCGGTGGAACTGGTTCCTGGCAGCGATGCCGCCGATGTGGTCGGCGCGGTCGCCGCCTCAAGCTGCGACCTCGGCCTGGTCGCGCTGGCGGACCGTGCCGAGTTGCCGTGGTGGCGCGGCCTGAGTGAAGCCGGGGCGCAGGTGCGCGCGCGCCTGCCCTTCGTCGTTCTCGACGACCGGCCCGCGGACCTTCCCGCCCTGGTGCTTGCCAAGGCAGACAGTCTTGCCGACACCGCCGACGTCGCGGTCTACGATGCGCGCTGGTCGGATCTTCTGCCCGGCAAGCTGATGGACCAGGGCATCGAGGTGCTCAGTTTTTTCCGTTCCGCCATGGGGGTTGACGCCCTGCTCGCGATTTCCGGGGACCTTCGGGAAGAGGAAATCCTGAAGGCCTGCGCGGCAGCGGGCGCGGAACCCGATGTTTTGAGGCGTGTCGGTGGATACGCCGCGCCGATCGACGGCGACAGCGACCCGGAGGACACGTTCGCTCCGGAAGGTGGAGAGTCTCAGGAATGAACGAGATGACAAAAATGACCGAACCCGCCGCAACCGGCGGAAACCGCCCGCAGCCGAGGCCCGGTGTCCTGGACATCGCCCCCTACGTGCCGGGCAAGTCCAAGGCGGCCGGCGGTCAGACCCTTCACAAGCTTTCTTCCAACGAGACCCCGCTTGGCACGAGCGCGGCCGCCAGGGCGGCGCTCGAGATGGTTGCGCAGAAACTGGAGCTTTATCCGGACGGCTCCTCGAGCGAGTTGCGCGCAGCCATCGGCGATGTCTACGGCCTTAACCCGGACCGGATCATCTGCGGTGCCGGATCGGACGAGATCCTCAGCCTGGTTGCCTACGGCTATCTCGGCCCGGGCGACGAGGCGATCTATTCCGAACACGGGTTCCTGGTCTACGACATTGCCATCCGGGCAGCCGGCGCCACCCCGGTCGTTGCTCCGGAAAAGGACCTGACGACCGATGTCGACGCCATCCTGGCTCGGGTGAGCGACAAGACCAAGATGGTCTTCATCGCCAACCCGAACAATCCGACCGGCACCTATCTGCCCTTCGAGGAAGTCAAGCGCCTGCACGAGGGACTGCCGGCGCACGTGTTGCTGGTGCTGGATGCCGCCTATGGCGAGTATGTGCGCAAGAACGACTACGAGAGCGGGATCGAACTGGCCGCGACCTCGGACAACGTCTTCATGACGCGCACGTTCTCGAAGATCTACGGCCTTGCCAACCTGCGCCTCGGCTGGGGCTTTGGCGCCTCGCATATCGTCGATGCGCTCAACCGCATCCGCGGACCGTTCAACGTCTCCGGCATGGCGAGCGTCGCCGGCATTGCAGCGGTGCGGGACCGGGACTTCGTTGCCCGCTCCATCGAGCACAACGACAGGTGGCTGCCCTGGCTGACGGGCGAACTGGAGCAGATCGGCCTGAAGGTGACGCCGAGCGTCGGCAATTTCGTGCTGATCCATTTCCCGGACGAGGACGGCAAGCGGGCGCCGGATGCCGATTCCTGGCTGCAGGAACGCGGCTGCGTTCTGCGCATGGTCGGCAATTACGGCCTGCCCAACGCCATTCGCATGACGGTCGGCTCGGAAGAAGCCAACCGGGCTGTCGTCGCGCATTTGAAAGATTTTCTGGAACAAGCCTGAAAGCAGAAATTTAAAACAAGATGACTGGTGCCCCCCTTTTTGAACGCATGGCGCTGATCGGGATCGGCCTGATCGGCTCTTCCATCGCGCAAGCCGCCCGCCAGCGTGGTCTGGTGAAGGAAATCGCGATTTCCACCCGCTCGCCTGCCACCTTGCAGCGGGCGGAGGAACTGGGGCTGGGGGACACCTATTCGCTCGACGCCGCCGTTGCCGTCGAGGGCGCGGACCTTGTCGTCCTGTGCGTGCCGGTCGGCGCCAACGAGGCGGTTGCCAAGTGGATCGCGCCGGCCCTGAAGAAAGGCGCGATCCTGACCGATGTCGGCTCCACCAAGGGTTCGGTTGTCGATCAGGTCAGCCCGCATGTGCCCGACGGCGTTCACTTCGTTCCGGGCCATCCCATCGCGGGTACGGAGCAATCCGGCCCTGACGCCGGTTTTCCGACGCTCTTCGATCACCGCTGGTGCATCCTGACGCCGCCCGAAGGCACGGATCAGCAGGCGATCGACAGGCTCAGCGCCTTCTGGCGCGGCTGCGGTTCGGACGTCGACCGGATGGACGCCAGGCACCACGATCTGGTTCTGGCGATCGTCTCGCACCTGCCGCATCTGATCGCCTACAACATCGTCGGCACGGCAGACGACCTTGAGACCGTCACCAAGTCGGAAGTGATCAAATACTCCGCTTCCGGTTTCCGCGACTTCACCCGCCTGGCCGCTTCCGACCCGACCATGTGGCGTGACGTCTGCCTCCACAACAAGGAGGCGATCCTGGAGATGCTGGCGCGGTTCTCAGAGGATCTCTCGGCCATGCAGCGGGCGATCCGCTGGGGCGACGGGCAGATGCTGTTCGATCTCTTCACCCGCACGCGCGGCATCCGCCGCTCCATCATCGAGGCGGGCCAGGAAACGGATGCTCCGGACTTCGGACGTCACGCAAAGGACGCTCAGGACGGTCCGGCGGAGTAAATCGGGAAACTATTCTTGTCCGGGGTGACACCGAGGCTTCAAGGCGGCCTCAATTCGACCGGTTGACAATGTAGTCCGCGAGCGCGCTCAGAACCTTTGCGTTGTCGCCATAGGATGCCATCAGGGTTTCCGCCTCGCTCAGGAGACGTGTCAGCTCCTTGCGTGTATTCTCCACGCCCATGAGGCCGACCAGCGTTGCCTTTCCGGCCTCCGCGTCCTTGCCGGTGGCCTTGCCCATGGCCTCCGGCGTCGATTCCACATCCAGGAGATCGTCGGCGAGCTGGAAGGCCAGGCCGATCACCTCGCCGAAACGGGTGAGCCGCTCGACGTCCGCCTCTTCCGCACCCGCCAGGATGGCGCCTGCGCGGCATGCATAGCGCAGCAGCGCGCCGGTCTTCATCGATTGCAGTCGACGGATCTCGGCTTCGCTGCGTTCGCGGTGCTCCGATTCCAGGTCCAGCATCTGGCCGCCCGCCATGCCGCCGACACCGGCCGCGCGGGAAAGCTCCTGCGACAGCCGCAGGCGAACCGACGCATCCGCGTGAACGCCTTTCTCCGCGATCACGTCAAAGGCCATGGTCAGCAACGCATCGCCAGACAGGATCGCGGTTGCCTCGTCAAAGGCCTTGTGGACCGTCGGCTGGCCGCGGCGCAGGTCGTCGTCGTCCATGGCGGGCAGGTCGTCATGGACGAGCGAATAGCAATGGATGAGCTCCAGGGCGCAGGCGGCAAGAACGACGCCGTCATCCTTGCGGCCGAACAGGCTCGCCGCTTCCATCAGCAGCACCGGACGGAGGCGCTTGCCGCCGTTCAGCGCGCCATGGCGCATGGCGGCGACGAGGCGCGGCGGGCGGACGATTTCGCCGGGCAATGCGGCATCGTCCAAAAGCCCGTTCAGGCAGGTCTCCACTCTTCCGGCTTGGGCGGCCAAATGCTGCTTCAGGTCAAAGGTCACGATGGGCTCCGGGCGCACATGGGTACTTATTCAAGGTCTGGCTTTCCCTGAAACCAATTCTCTGTATCGTCAAGGCGGGAATTCGAAATTCGACCAACTTGTGCCGACTGGCATCAACGTTTCGCGACCCGCAGATTCTGGAGAATTGACTTATGAAACTGCTGTCGAACTTCTTGCAATCCTCGCTCAAACGCGGCCGTCTGAGGATAATTGACACGCAAGGAACCGTTCACGACCTAGGTCCAGGTGCCGGCGGACCCGAGGTCGCCATCAGGCTGCATGACAAGAAGCTGCAAAAGACGCTCTTTTTCAATCCCGAGCTCACGGCGGCCGAAGCCTTCATGAACGGCACGCTAACCATGGAAGAAGGATCGACCTGCTACGATCTCCTGCATCTGATTTTTCTGAATGGCGGTAATATTGATACCTATCCGGTTCAAATGGCCATGCGCAAATGGTGGCGGGTGCTGGAACGGTTCCAGCAGAGAAACACCGTCGAGCAGGCAAAGCGTCAGGCAAGGCATCACTATGACCTGTCGACCGACCTCTACCGGCTGTTCCTCGACGAGGGCCTGAATTACAGCTGCGCCTATTACACAAACCCGGACGACAGCCTGGAAAAGGCTCAGGCCGCAAAACTTAATCACCTGGCTGCCAAGCTGGATCTCGAACCGGACATGGAGGTCCTTGAAATCGGGGGCGGCTGGGGAACTCTGGCCATTCGCATGGCGCAAGCAGGGGCGCGCGTCACCTCGCTGAACGTGTCCCCGGAGCAGGTCAAGATTGCCGAAGAGCGGGTGAGGGCGGCAGGCCTGGAAGACCGGATCACCTTTGTGCTGAAGGACTACAGGGAATTCGAAGGTGCATTCGACCGGATCATTTCCGTCGGTATGATGGAACATGTCGGGATGGGTAAATACGATGCCTATTTCGGAAAGATCCGTGACTGCCTGAGCGAACGGGGTTTTGCCCTGATCCATTCCATCGGGCGCAAGTCCCCGCCGGGGATCACCGGGCCATTCATCAGCAAATACATTTTTCCAGGCGGATACGTTCCCGCACTGTCGGAAGTCTTTGCCGCCCTCGAGCGGGTCGGGTTGTGGGTCTGCGACGTGGAAATCCTGCGGCTGCACTACTACTATACCATCCGCGACTGGCGCCAGCGCTTCGAGGCGAATTGGGATGCGGCGGCCCGGCTCTACGATGAAGCCTTCTGCCGCATGTGGGAATTCTACCTGTGCGCGGTCGAGCTGAGTTTCCTGCACGGGTCCAACATGGTGTTCCAGCTACTCCTGTCGCAAGAACGGGATGCGGTGCCCATTATCCGGGATTTCATAGTCGACAACGAGCGGAAGCTGAACGCAGAGGGCACCCGTTAAACGGTGTCCGTACCCAAGAGCGGTAGGGGAACTCAACTTTTCGTCGCGGGGTTTCCCTCCGTTCAATTCTCTGTATCGTCTAGGTCCGAATTTCAAGAACAGTCCGGCGTTCCGGGCATCTGACGATTTGCAAACAGCTCTTTCGGAGACAAACCAATGCGATTGCTGTCGAGCCTCCTGCGATCCTTCATCCGGCGCGGCCGCATGCGCGTGATCGATGTCGACGGCAAGGTGCATGAATTCGGATCGGGCGAGGATGGCCCGACAGTGACCATCCGGCTGCACGAGAAAAAGCTTTATCGGTCGCTTTTTCTCAATCCGGAACTTGCCGCCGGCGAAGCCTACATGGACGGGTCGCTGACCATGGAGGAAGGGTCGACCTGCTACGACTTCATGTTCCTCTTTTCCATCAACAGGGCGCCGCTCGGGGCGCATCCCGTGCAGAGCGTTCTGCGCAAGGGCTGGAAGGCCTTCCGCCGTCGCCAGCAGAAGAACAGCGTGGAGCGGGCGAAGTCGCAGGCACGGCACCACTACGACCTGTCGACGGAGCTCTACCGCCTGTTTCTGGACGAGGGCCTGAACTACAGCTGCGCCTACTACACCGATCCTGACGAGAGCCTGGAAGCCGCGCAGGCCGCGAAACTCGCCCATCTGGTTGCCAAGCTCGATCTGAAGCCGGACATGGAGGTTCTGGAAATCGGCGGCGGCTGGGGATCGCTCGCCATCCGCATGGCGCAGGCCGGCGCGCGCGTCACGTCGCTCAACGTCTCCCCGGAACAGGTGAAGATCGCCGAAGAGCGCGTGCGTGCGGCGGGCCTTGAGGACCGGGTCACCTTCGTGCTGAAGGACTATCGGGAATTCGAGGGCACATTCGACCGGATCATATCCGTCGGCATGATGGAGCATGTCGGCATCGGCCATCTGGATGCCTACTTCGGCCAGATCCGGAAGTGCCTGACGGACCGGGGCTACGCCGTCATCCACTCGGTGGGGCGCATGACGCCTCCGGGAACCACGGGACCGTTCATTCGCAAGTATATTTTTCCTGGTGGTTACGTGCCGGCCCTGTCGGAAGTTTTTGCGTCCACCGAACGGCTCGGGTTATGGGTCTGCGATGCGGAAATCCTGCGGCTGCACTATTACTATACCATTCGCGACTGGCGCCGGCGCTTCGAGACCAGGCGGGCGATGGCTGCCGAACTCTACGACGAAACCTTCTGCCGGATGTGGGAGTTCTATCTCTGCGCCGTCGAGCTGGGGTTTCTGCACGGGTCGAACATGGTCTTCCAGCTTCTCCTGTCGAAAGAGCGGGACGCGGTGCCGATCATTCGCGACTTCATCGTCGATAACGAACGGGATCTGAATGGCAAGAGTTAGGCCTGCAAAGGACGGGCGATCCGGTTCGGCAGCGACGGGACGCAAAGGAGGGTTCATTCGGACCCTCCGCAGGCGCATCCTGCAGCTCCTGCTGGTCCTTCTCCTTCTGCCGCCGGTGCTGACGGTCGTCTATTCCGTCGTGCCTCCCATCAGCACGCTGATGCTTGCCCGCTATGCCCAGTTCCTGTGGGTCGACCGTCAGTGGGTGCCGCTGTCGGAGATCTCGCCCAACCTGATCCGGTCGGTGATCACGTCCGAGGACAGCGGCTTCTGCAGCAACCACGGCGTGGAGTGGGACGCGCTGCAGGATCAGGTCGAGGCGCTGAGCGACGGCGAACGGCCGCGCGGGGCCAGCACGCTCACCATGCAGACCGCCAAGAACCTGTTCCTGTGGGGCGAGCGGTCCTACCTGCGCAAGGGGCTGGAGCTGCCGCTCGCTCTCATGCTGGACGCGATCCTTTCCAAGAAACGGGTCCTGGAGATCTATCTGAACATTGCCGAATGGGGCGAGGGTGTTTTCGGGGCCGAGGCGGCGGCACAGGCCTGGTTCGGCAAGAAGGCAAAGGACCTGACACCTGTGGAGGCGGCACGCCTGGCGACCGCGCTGCCAAATCCGCTAGGCCGGAACCCGGCCAAACCGGGCCCAGGGCACCGGCGTCTTGCTGCGACCAACCTGGCCCGGGTCAAGGGCGCGGGACCGATTTTCGGCTGTGTTCTGGGGAAATAGACGGCGGCCGGTGGACCGTTAGTGCGGCTTCGTCTAGTTAGAAAAAGAAAATTTCGTCTTTGGGGTGGCAAAACGCCGGAGTTGCCTGTATAACGCCGCGCATTCCAACACGCTGCGTGCTGCCGCGCCCCGGGCTGACCCGGTCCGGGCCGCCCGGTTATGGACCACGGAGAAAAGATAAAATGGCCGTTCCAAAGAGAAAAACTTCGCGCTCCAAGCGCGGTTTTCGCCGTTCCGCGGACGCCCTGAAACAGCCGACGTACGTCGAGGACAAGGATTCGGGCGAACTGCGCCGTCCGCATCACGTTGACCTGAAGACCGGCATGTACCGGGGCCGTCAGATCCTTTCCGCGAAGGACGAAGCATAAGCTGCTCGACTTCAAGGTGGATCGCCGCATGGCAAACCAGGATTGAGGCTGGCCCTGTTTCGACAGGCCGGCCTTTTTCTTTTGGCTTGAAATTGCCGTCTTCATCGTGTCAGCTCGGCTGACGCCCGTTCCCGGGTTCGAATTTCTCACCGGAGCCGTTTGATGCGTCTTATCTCCTCGATCCCCTTCACGTTCATTTCGTTCGTGCTCTATAACGCGCTCATCTTCACCACAGGCGATTCGAATCCCAATCTCTGGTCTGAACCCGTCTTCACGATCGGAATGGTCTCCGGCGCCATTTTCCAGCTCCTTGCCAGCGACGTGCTCATTACCCTGGGCCTGTTCTTTCTCTTCTTCGAAATCCTGAAGGCGACACGCATCGGTACGGCCTCGCTGCTCGACCACATGCTGTCCGTGCTGGTGTTCATCGCCTATCTGGTGGAATTCCTGGTGTACCAGCAGGCGGCGACCTCACTGTTCTTCATTCTGACGGTGATCGCGCTGATCGACGTGGTCGCGGGCTTTTCCATTTCCATCACCGGCGCGCGCCGGGACGTATCCTTCGGGCGCGGGGACTCGCACTGACATCGGCGGTTGATGTCCGTCAGTCCGGTTTGCTCAGATATGTGAGAGACATCCGGGTTGCCGCATCGATGCGAATTCGCCAACTGCAGATAGGAACCGCAATCCTTCAGGCGTCACCCCGGACAAGCGAAGCGCAGATCCGGGGCCTACTCGCCAGGCAGCTTGTCGAAGCAAGTTTTTTGACGGAGATGGCAACTACACGCCGCAAGGCTTCTGGAAATGTGTGGACCCCGGGTCTGCCTGCGGTCGTCCCGGGGTGACACCGGGAGTTATTCCGAATTCCGCCCTTCCGGTTGCCGGCGTTGACCTCCATCCCCGCTCACGCGTCCTTGCTGTCCTCGACGATCGCGTATTTCTGGATCAGCGGCAGCTGGGTGAGCGTGAAGAGCAGGGTGATCGGCATGATGCCGAAGACCTTGAAGCTGACCCAGAAATCGGTCGGGAAGCTGCGCCAGACGATTTCGTTGATCGCGGCCAGCACGAAGAAGAACACGCCCCAGCGGAACGTCAGCTTGCGCCAGCCTTCGTCCGTCAGGCGAAAGGCGCTGTCGAAGACATAGCCGAGCAGGGATTTTCCGAACAAAAGACCGCCCAGCAGGATCGAGCCGAACAGGCAGTTCACGATCGTCGGTTTCAGCTTGATGAAGAGATCGTCATGCAGCCACAGTGTCAGGGCGCCGAAGACCAGCACGACCACTCCCGACACGACCGGCATGATCGGCAGGCGCCTGGTCAGCCACAGCGATACCGCGAGCGATACCGTGATGGCGACCATGAAGGCGGCGGTTGCCAGGAAGATCGGCTTGCCGACGGCCTGAAGCACAGGAAAAAGCTCGGCGATCTTCTCGCCGCGGGCGTTGAACAGGAAGAACACGCCGAGCGGCCCCAGCTCCAGCGCCAGCTTCAAAAGCGGCGACAATTCCTTGCGGGTGGGATCGTTGGGAGCGTGTTCGAATTCCATCGCGGTGTGTTTCCTGTTCAAGGCATCCTGCCTCGGACATAGGGGATGCACGGTGTCAGGGTCAAGCGGCCCGGACCGTTTCCGGAAAGCGTGCCCGGTTTCCCCTTTGCCAGATCGGGGTGAGGCGCGCGTATCGCAATACGTCCTGCTGCATAAAAAAGGCGCCCTGAGGGCGCCTTTTCGTATCGCATCATGAGGCCCAGCCTCAGCCGTTGGCGATGTACTGGCCACCGTTGATGGTCATCACGGCGCCCGTCATGAAGGCGGCGGCGTCGGAGGCAAGGTAAACGACCGTCTGGGCGATTTCCTCCGGATGGCCGAGGCGGCCGACCGGGATGCCGGAGACGATGGATTCCAGCACCTTTTCCGGCATGGCGGCGACCATGTCGGTGTTGATGTAGCCCGGGCAGACGCAGTTGACGGTGATGCCCTTGAAGGCATTTTCCTGGGCCAGCGCCTTGGTGAAGCCGATCACGCCGGCCTTGGCCGCGGAATAGTTGGCCTGGCCCATCTGGCCTTTCTGGCCGTTGATGGAGGAAATGTTGATGATGCGGCCCGAGGCGCGCTCGCGCATGCCGTTGATCACAGGCTTGGTCATGGTGAACATCGAATCGAGGTTCGTCGACATGACTTCGCGCCACTGTTCGAAGCTCATCTTGTGGAACATGCCGTCGCGGGTGATGCCCGCGTTGTTGACGAGAACCTCCACCGGGCCCAGTTCGCTTTCCACCTGGGCAATGCCGGCAGCGCAGGCGTCAGGATCGGAAACGTCCCACTTGTAGACGTGAATGCCGGTTTCGGCCTTGAAGGCCTCCGCCTTTTCGGTGTTGCCGGCATAAGTGGCCGCCACGGTGTAGCCTGCGTCCTTCAGACCGCGTGAAATCGCTTCACCGATACCGCGCGTGCCACCTGTGACCAATGCGACCTTGCTCATTCCCCTTCCTCCTGACTTCCTGATGCGGGCCCTTCGGGCTCTTTAAAAGCTATGAATTTTCAACATTCCGTGTGAGGGCCATGGCCGGTGCGGAGCTCCGGCCATGGCGCTTGTCGATCGTGCCGGATCAGCGTTCCAGGCACATGGCGACGCCCATGCCACCGCCGATGCAGAGCGTTGCGAGGCCTTTCTTGGCGTCGCGGCGGCCCATTTCGTGCAACAGGGTGGTCAGGATGCGGGCGCCGGAGGCTCCGATCGGGTGACCGATGGCGATGGCACCGCCGTTGACGTTGACGATGTCCGGGTTCCAGCCCATGTCCTTGTTCACGGCGCAGGCCTGGGCCGCGAAGGCTTCGTTGGCTTCCACCAGGTCGAGATCGGCAGCGTTCCAGCCGGCCTTTTCCAGCGCCTTGCGGGAGGCCGGGATCGGGCCGGATCCCATGACCGCCGGGTCGACACCGGCGGTTGCCCAGGAGGCGATGCGGGCCAGCGGTGTCAGGCCGCGTTTCGCGGCTTCGGCGGCGCTCATCACAAGGATGGCGGCTGCGCCGTCGTTGAGGCCCGAAGCATTCGCCGCAGTGACGGAACCGTCCTTGGTGAAGGCCGGCCGCAGCTTGGCGACGCTTTCCAGCGTGGCGCCGTGACGGATGTACTCGTCGTCTTCCACCACGCGCTCGGCCCGCCGATCGATCACTGTGACGGGCGTGATTTCATCCTTGAACCTGCCGGCCTTCTGCGCGGCTTCCGCCTTGTTCTGGGACGCGACCGCGAACTCGTCCTGCTGGTCACGGCTGATCTGCCATTTCTCGGCGACGTTCTCGGCGGTCTGACCCATGTGATAACCGTTGAAGGCGTCCCACAGGCCGTCCTTGATCATGGTGTCGATCATCTTGTAGTCGCCCATTTTGTAGCCTGCGCGCATATGGGCGCAGTGCGGCGACAGCGACATGTTTTCCTGCCCGCCGGCCATCATGACGGTGGCGTCGCCGGCCAGGATCTGCTGCGCCGCAATAGCGACCGTGCGCAGGCCGGAACCGCAGACCTGGTTGAGGGTCCATGCGGTCGAGCTGTCCGGGATGCCGGCCTTGATGGCGGCCTGGCGGGCCGGGTTCTGTCCCTGGCCCGCGGTCAGGACCTGACCAAACACCACCTCGTCGATGTCGCCCGCGTCGACCCCGGCCTTTTCCATGGCCGCTTTCATAACTATGGCGCCCAGATCATGCGCGGGAAGATTGGCGAAAGAGCCATTGAAGGACCCGACCGGCGTGCGGGTCGCGCTGACGATGACGATATCGGTGAAAGCGCTCATCATATTCTCCAGAACTTGAGGCCGATTGACCGTAGAGGGCTGGTGCCGCAAGGGCACCTTATGTTCTTGCTGATGCAAGGACTAGAAACTGCGGTGGGTTTTGTGTCAACCGTATCTCCCCTTATCCGAGGCCTGTTTTCGCATTTGCGGCATAATCCTTTCGTCGGCGCACATAAAAAGGGTGGCAAGATCCGATGCGATTGGCTTAGTCTCATAGCCGGAGGAGATGACAGGCCGGCGAAGGTGTTGTCGTCAAATGGGAAACGAGGGCGGGAACTCTCCCGCTGCAGCCGTAAGGCAGACAGGCGGAAACGACGGATGGCCAAGAACAGCGAGCCAACAATCATCAAGAAATACGCCAACCGGCGGCTGTACAACACGGGCACCAGCACTTATGTCACGCTCGAGGACCTGGCGGTGATGGTGAAGGGGGAAGAGGACTTCGTGGTCTTCGACGCGAAGTCCGGCGAGGACATCACCCGGTCCGTGCTGACACAGATCATTTTCGAGCAGGAGGGCAAGGGACAGAATCTCCTGCCGGTCACTTTCCTGCGCCAGCTGATCCGCTTTTACGGCGACAGCATGCAGGGGCTCGTTCCGAGCTTCCTGGAATATTCCATGACTTCGCTCACGAAGGAGCAGGAAAAGCTTCGTTCGCAGATGAGCGAAGCTTTCGGGGCGACCGCCTTCGATGCGATCGAAGATCAGGTAAAGCACAACACGGAAATGTTCGAGCGGGCGATGAAGATGTTCATGCCGTTCCCGACGGGCGAATCCGGATCGTCCGCAGGTTCCGCCGCCGGCGCGCCCAAACAGGCAAAGACCGAGGCCTCAGACCTGGACGACATGAAGCGCCAGCTTGAGGAAATGCAGAAGAAGATCAACCAGCTTTCCAGCAAGTCCTGACACCGGGTTTTCGCGGGCCGGGACCGAACATGTGCCAGGCGATGACGCCGACCGTGGTTTCCGTGGTGGTCCGGCAGGACGCGTTGCCCCGGATCGAACAATGGTATCTTGACGAATGGCCGGGCTGGTACGGTCCGTCCGGTCCCGGCGATGCCCGGCAAGACCTGACGGCGTGTCTTGCCGACCCCGCATCACTGCCAAGCTGCCTGGTCGCACTGGACGATCAGGCCGAACCGGTCGGGACAGTGTCGCTCAGAGCGGTCTCCCCCGGAGCGGATCGCTACCCGGGCGCCTGGCTCACCGGGCTGCTCGTCCCTCCGCGCCGCAGGCGCCTTGGCACCGGGGCGCGGCTGGTCGAAGCGGCGGAAGAGGAAGCCGGAAGGCTCGGCTTCACCGAAATTCACGCCACGACGGGATCCGCGCAGTCCCTGCTTGAGCGCAGGAACTGGCAATCCGTCGACACCGTCGAGACGCGTTCCGGCGTTCTGGAGATCTTCCGCAAACTCCTCGGCCGGTAGCGTACAAGATCAGCCGCAGTCGGCGGTCAGCTTCGCCGCCTCGATCCCCGCCACGGCGCAGGTCTCGTCATTTTCGGACGTATCGCCGGTGATGCCGACGGCACCGAGCGTTTCGCCCTCGTCATTCTTGACGAGAACACCGCCCGGCACCGGAACGATCGCGCCGCCGGAAACGCCGTTCAGGGCATTGACGAAATGCGGACGCGCCTCGGCAGCCGCGTTGAGCCACCTGGTGCCGGTTCCCACCGCAAGCGCGCCGATGGCCTTGCCTGTGGCGATCTGCGGCCGCATGATCGACGAACCGTCCTGCCGCTTGAGCAAGATCGTGTGCCCGCCCGCGTCCAGAACGGCAATGGTCAGCGGTTTCAACTTGAGTTCGGCCGCTTTTTCCAGGGCGGCTAAAGAGATCGTCTCTGCTGTCGAAAGTGTCAGTTTGCGCATTTCACCGCTTCTCCTTAAGGTGCTGGCCGCGATCAGAATTTGCTAACAGAAGCACACGCAGGCGAATAGGCGGCTTTGACAAGAAGCTTCTAGGGCGAAATGTGAATAATGGGCGTATCCAGGCGGAGGTTTTAAGTGAAGCGCGATTTTCAGGCTCCGGGCCGGTCACCGGTATTTGCGCGCGAGGCCATGGCTTCCACATCTCATCCCCTCGCGACAAGCGCGGCGATAGAGGTCCTTCAGGCAGGGGGCAACGCGATTGACGCAGCCATCGCGGCGGTTGCCGTCCAATGCGTGGTGGAACCGCACATGACCGGCATCGGCGGCGACTGCTTTGCCATCGTCATGGAACCGGACGGCCGCCTGACAGGCTTCAACGGTTCGGGCGCGGCGCCCCGCGCGGCAACACCGGAAAAAATGGCCGAGCTCGAGGTCAAGGAAATCACCGATACCTCTCCGCATGCGGTCACAGTTCCCGGCGCCGTCCGGGCCTGGGAGACGCTGCTGAAGGCCCATGGCACCAAGAGCTTCGCGAGCCTGTTCAAGCGGGCCATCCAGTATGCGCGGGAAGGGTTTCCGGTAACGCCCAGGGTCGCTCACGACTGGCTGGCCAATGTGGGCAAGCTGTCCTCCGATCCGGTTTCCGCGGCGCGCTATCTTGTGAAAGGCGAGGCCCCGAAGACCGGCACGATCCTGAAATATCCGCGTCTCGCCGACACGCTGCAGATGATCGCGGAAGGCGGCGCGGATGCGTTCTATTCCGGTGCCGTCGCCGACGACATCGTGGCGGCGCTGCAAGCGCGCGGCGGGCTGATGACCCAGGACGACCTTGCGGCCTGCCACACCACGGCGGTCTCTCCGGTGCTCCGGGACTACAAGGGCCATACCGTCGCCGAGCTGCCGCCGAACGGGCAGGGCATCATTGCCCTGGTCATTCTCGGCATCCTGGAGCGTTTCGGTCTGGAAAACCTCGATCCGCTCGGGCCGGAGCGCTTCCACCTGGAGATGGAAGCCGCCCGGATCGCCTACGCGGTGCGCGACAAATTCGTGACCGACCCGGGCTATATGGATGTCTGCCACTCCTATCTGATCGGCGAAGACTATCTGGAAAGGCTGGCGCAGCAGGTTTCCCCGGCAAAGCGCATGACGTCCGTGCCGGACGTGGCGCTGCCGCCGCAGACCGACACCGTGTACCTGTCCGTCGTCGACAGGGAAGGCCGGGCCGTTTCCTTCATCAATTCGCTCTTCAGCGATTTCGGCAGCGGCATCATCGCTCCGGACACGGGCGTGCTGCTGCATTGCCGCGGAAAGTCCTTCAAGACAGCGCCGGGCTTTGCAAACACCATCGACGGCGGCAAGCGGCCGATGCATACGATCATCCCTGCCATGGCGCTCAAGGGCGGTGCGCCGTGGCTGTCGTTCGGCGTGATGGGCGGCCAGTACCAGGCCTGCGGCCATGCGCATGTGCTAACCAACATCATCGACTACGGCATGGATGTGCAGGCGGCGATCGACTTCCCGCGCATGTTCTTCGACATGGCAAGCCATGACCTGCAGGCGGAGCGGCTCGTGCCCGGCTCGACCATCGACGGCCTGCAGGAGCTCGGGCACAAGGTTGCGCCTTCGGGCGGGCCGATCGGCGGCAGCCAGGCGATCATGATCGACAAGGCGCGTCACCTCCTGACCGCGGGCTCCGATCCGCGCAAGGACGGGCATGCCGCGGGCTATTAGGTTCCTGAACTCCGCGTCAATTTGGTCCTTGTGACGGGCGGCGTCATTGTGTTGAGTGCAACCGGACGCGCCCGGATCAGAAAAAGGATAACAAATGCTTGGTCTTTCCCGGCGGGACTTCCTGCTCGGCAGCGCCGGCACCCTCACCGCGTTCGCGGCCGGCGGTTTTGCCGCCCGGCAGGCGCAGGCAGCCGAACATGCGCTCGTGCTTTCCGGTCTCGATCACGGCATTCTGCCTGACGCGGTGACGAAGGCCATGATGAGCTTTGCCGCCGACGCGCCGCCGCCGGTGCTGCGGTTCAAACAGGGACAAACGACATCCATCGACGTAACAAACGCGCTTGACGAGGCATCCGTCGTTCATTGGCACGGGCTCAGGATCGTCAACCGGATGGACGGCGTGCCTTATCTCACGCAGAACCCGATCGAATCCGGCGAGACCTTCCGTTACGAGTTCACGCCGCCCGACGCCGGCACCTTCTGGTATCACCCCCATTGCAACACGCTGGATCAGATCGCACGGGGTCTCACAGGTGTCCTGATCGTGGAAGAGGCGGAAGATCCCGGGTTCGACGCGGACCTGCCGCTCAATATCCGCGACTTCCGGTTGGGAAGCGACGGCCAGTTCATCGCCTTCTACAAACCCCGCAATGCCGCCCGGGGCGGCACGCTCGGCACGGTCTCGACCGTCAACTGGCAGGTCGCGCCGGACTATGAGCTCGAAGCGGGCAGTCTTGTCCGGCTGCGGCTCGCAGTGACAGACCTGACAAGGGTCGGCACCTACGCCATCGAAGGCGCGGAGGCCCAGGTGATCGCGCTCGACTCCAACCCGCTGTCTTCACCTGTTCCGGCAAGGGACATCATTCTGGCGCCGGGACAAAGGGCGGATATCGCTCTCAGAGTGCCGGACAGCGATGCGGAAGCGGTTCGTCTCGTGCGGCGAAAGTCCGGCGGCGACAAGGTGCTCGCAAGCTTCCTGCCCCGAGGCGCCAGCGCCGGGCGCGATCTCAAGGATTTGAAACCGCTGTCGCCGAACCCGGTGCCCGCGCCCGATCTGAACAATGCCGAGGTCCTCGAATTCGTGTTCGGCTGGACCCCGGATGGCGATGCGCCCAGGCAGAGCATCTGCGGCTCGCTTGGGCTTACGTTCTGGTCGATCAACCGCATTGCCTGGACAGGCGACGTTCCGGGGCCGCTCGATCCTCTGGCGGTCATGAAGCAGGGAAAGTCCTACATTCTGCGGCTGCGCAACGAAACGCAGAACGCTCATCCGATTCATCTGCACGGACTGTCCTTCCGCCTGCTCAGGTCCAACAAGCGCGAGTTGCCGCCGCTGGTGACCGACACGGCGCTGCTCCTGGAGGATGAGACGATGGAAGTGGCTCTGGTGGCCGACAATCCCGGCGACTGGGCGTTCCATTGCCATGTGATCGAACACCAGAAAACCGGACTCACCGGCTTCCTGCGGGTCGACGCCTGAGGCCCGGAGGGGTCCTTGTAAGCGGAACGGCCTCTCGCGTGGGAGAGGCCGGCCGGTAACTTCGGATCGACGGAAATCGTTACAGGGAAACCGAATAGGAGTGGAATTCCCGCTCCGTGTCCTCGGCGGCGGAGTACTGCGCCAAGTAGCGCCGGCGTTCCATCTCGGTTGCCGCCTGCGTGTAAGGATCGGCCAGAAGCTGGGCGGCATATTCGGCATGGGCACCGTGAAACGCGTCGCGCTTGAGAGCCGCCGCAGCAACATGGACCGGAACCATACCGAACGCGTCAAAGCCACCAGCGGAGGCATTAAGCTGCGCGTTCGAGACGGGTGCCGACACCTGCTTTTCGCGGATGTGCAGCGGGTGGATGGCGGAAACAGGCTTCACTTGCATGTCATTCTCCGTGGCGGGCCAGTCCGTGGCCATTCTGTCGGAGGTCCGGGACATCCGGATCTTGATTCCAAGCATAGTGTGGCCGGCAACGAAAATATGTGAGGCGCGTCACATCTTGGCGGAACTGCCAATGCAGTCCGTGGCCAGCTGAAGGTCGCACCGCTGATGCCGGAAACAGCGGTGCGAATACCGGAGCCGGAATTCCAGGCGGCTCACTTCCGGTTCAAGACCATCAGTTCGATCCGCTTCAGTTCGCGCAGGATCCTGTCCGCTTGCATCTGAGGTGCGAGGCTGAGTTTCAAAGCGGTGGCGACCAATATCAGGACGGCGGCGGAAATTCCCCATTTGACAGCACTCAGGACATCCTGCGTGCCGTAGAAATGCACGGCGCACCATACGCCGGTGAGAAAGATCAGGCCCTGGGCAATCATGACAACCCAGGTGATCCAGCCGAGCTTGCCTGTGAACTGCTTGCGACCAAGCGCAAAAAAGCCCAGTTCGCGTGTCTCTTCCAATAGCTGCTGATCTTCGCTTTTCAGTGCGCTTTCGATCAGTTTGTCGAGCTTATCCATTTGCTTCTCCTTCGAGCAATTCCCGCAGCGTCTCGCGTGCTTTCATCAGCCGGGTCTTGACGGTGCCGACCGGTATATCCAGTGCGGTCGCCACCTCGTGCACCCGGAGGTCTTCCAGGTAAAAAAGGGCAACAGTCGCTTGCTGCGCCGGAGGCAGTTTTTTCAGCGCAGTCAGGACAGCGTCTGTTTCGAATTCTTCGGGCCCGGGTTCTTCAGTCGTTGTTTCAGTCTCGGCCGAATAGGCCTGCGAGAGCTGGCGATCCCTCTGCCGTCCGTTGATATGCGCGGCGACACGCCTGGAAACGATACAAAGGGCCCAGGGCAGAAAGGCGCTTTCGCTCCGCAGGGACGGCAAGGCACGGATGATCTGGATCCATGCTTCCTGCATGATGTCCCGGGCGGCTTCCCGGTCGCCGGAAAGCCGAACGGCGTGCGCGTAAAGCCGCGGCCCGCGCAATTCGATCAGGCGGCTCAGGGACTGTCGGTCTCCCCGTTTGGCATCGAGGATCAGGAACTCCTCCAGCACACGCGCCTTTTGGTGTCGATTCGTATCCATTCCATCCTCGGTTGATGCCCTTGCGCAGCATAAGTGCGGTTGGCGCCGAATTCGGTTCATCGATTGTCCCGTTTTTTCGATGCCGATGTCACTGGGCACGGCGGGCTTCCGGCGAGGGGCAAAAAAAGACCCGGAGCAATGCCCCGGGCCGAGTGTCTCCAGTGGTACATCTGGAATTCGAAACTGAAAGGGCTACCGTTCCGTTCGGAGCAGGTGGCCGGCGGCGCGCTGGCGCGGCAGGGCGGCCGTCGCGCGGTAGGTATTGACACCGTGAAGCGGTTCCGCCTGGCGGCGGAAACGGGTCTGGGGGTCGCCGTCACGGGTGGCGATCAGATGGGCGAGAAACACCGAGTTCGGGCGATAGCGCGCGAAAAAGGCGTCCTGCTCCCGCTCGAGGGCCGGTTGAACGGGCTCCGGCAGATAGGTGGCAAAGCTGGTGCCGCGTTCGGCATCGGCGTCTCCCGTTGCGGGACGCTTGCGCCTCACATTGGCACGATTTGCCGAAGTTGCCGGGGTCACTCGCACGTTTTAACGCCTCGTTGTTTCACAATGGCACGCTCAGTGCCGTCTTGCCCTAAACTTCGCAATCACCGTGCCAACTTATCCTGTCGTTAACCTTTTGTCCGCAGAAATCCGCCAAAACGGGGTCGAAAAAGTTAACGGGATGACGTGAAACGGCACAGGGGCTGAGGGGAACGTGGAAAGCGTTGGTATCTTTCCGTTTCAAATTGACCTTTTGAAACGGCGGGCGAACGGCGAATCAAGATGGCGTCGCACGGAGAGGGCGGGGAGCGCCCCCGGGGCAGGTCAACCGAGGGTCAGAACCAGCGTCGCCAGGAACAACAGCACCGTGGAATAGAAGGTCAGTGCGAATCCGAGGGTGCGCGCCGGTGCGCCCTTGGCGTAGCCGTGCCAGAACAGGGTGCGTCCCACCCAGAATAGGCCGGCTGCCGCCGGAAGCGCGCCCAGCAGCTGGCGTGGGGCCAGGGCGGCGAAGCTTGCATAGACCAGCGCCGCCAGCACC
>JBNKGB010000075.1:0-22700 GCA_050289605.1 Roseibium sp.
GACCTTCAAGGACCTGAAGGTCAACTAATCCGCTTCAGCCGTGCCGCAAGGCACGGCGGCAGGATATCAAGTGCCCGGGTTTTCCCGGGCATTTGCTTTTCAACAGGGCCGAAATTTCCGAAAATTCCCGCTTGCCGGTTGGAAAAAACGGAGTTAGAAGACGCCCTTGCAAGCAGCGGCCGGCCCGTAACGGCCCGGGCTGCTGTCATGACCTTATGCAGACGTAGCTCAGTTGGTTAGAGCGTCGGATTGTGGCTCCGAAGGTCGGTGGTTCGAATCCACCCGTCTGTACCACTCCCTAAAAGATCAAACCGGTCCCTAAAAGACAAAACCGGATTTTCGCCCGCGCCTCTCGCGACAGGCTTTGCCGCGTCCTACGACTGGAACACGTCCGCCCATTCGGGATGTTTCCGGCGCTGGGCGTTCACGTATGGGCAGAGCGGAACGATCTTCACGTCCTTTGACCGGGCATCGGCGACCAGCCTTTCCACCAGCGCCAACCCGACGCCGAGGCCGCGCATGGCGTCCGGCACGCCGGTGTGGTCGGCAATGATCAGGTGATCGTTGACGATGGAAAAGGTCAGTTCCGCGGGCTCGGCAATGCCTTCCACAACGGCAACATAGCGGCCCTTGCCACCGTCCCGTTCGAGGGTGATTTTCGGGGGAATTGTCTCGGTCATTTCGTTCACCTGAAATCGTATCCGGTTGTGTCGCAAGTCGGCGGGTATCAGCAAATCACCTGGCTCTCACCTTGAGGAGTCCGGCAAAGCCGGGCGCTTCAGGATGAGGTGGCGAGGAGACGAACTGCTCGTTTCGCGGCGGTTCCTGCCTACGCCGCCAGGTCGAACAGCAGAAACTCCGCGTCTTCCTGCGCGCTCAGCGATACGGCGCCCGGATCGAGCAGTCCGAGTCCGTCGCCGGCCGACAGGATGCTGCCGTTGATGTTCAGCCGGCCATTGACGAGTTGCAGCCAGACCTTGCGGCCGGGCGCGATGTCATAGGCAAGCGACCGGTCGGCGGACAGCAGCGAGGCATAGAGGTTCACGTCCTGGTGGATCACCAGGGAGCCTTCGCGGCCGTCGCGGGAGCCGATCAGCCGCAGCGCATTCCGCCTTTCCGTATCCGGGAAGGCCTTCTGCTCGTAGCCCGGTTCCAACCCGTTTTTCTCCGGAACGATCCAGATCTGCAGGAAGTGGACGGGGTCAGTGCCGGAGTGATTGTACTCGCTGTGCCGGACGCCGGTTCCGGCGGTCATGCGCTGCACGTCACCCGGACGGATGACCGAGCCGGTTCCGAGCGAGTCCTTGTGCTCCAGAGCGCCGGAAATGACATAGGAGATGATCTCCATATCCCGGTGCGGATGGGTCGGGAACCCTGCGCCCGGAGCCACGCGGTCCTCGTTGATCACGCGCAAGGCACCGAAGCTGATGTGGTCCTCGTCGAAATAGGAGCCGAAGGAAAAGCTGTGCTTGCTCTTCAGCCAACCGAAATTGGCATCTCCCCGGGCATCGGAGGCACGATAGATCTGGTTCATCATAAAATCCTTTCCCAAACGGGGCGTTGCCGCCTGCGGTGGCGCAACACCCGGCGCGGCAGGTCTGCGCTTCGTTGGGGTTTAGATTGGATGCATTCTTTATTTTGCAATCGCGGCAAATATTGACGATTAGTCTTCATTCGCTGAACAATTGTCTATTGAACCGCCTTCGGCAGATCCGCCGTGCGGCGGTTTCGCTCGGCGATTTCGCGAGAGAGTTCTCCGTCCACCGTGGCGGGATTCCCGGACGGGTCGAACGCGGCCTTGAAGGAAAAGGCAAATGCGCTTGGACCGTTGTCGCCAAGATGCTCGAGCCGCTCCACTGCCTCGCTCCAGTCCGGTGTATGGCCGGCCGGGACCCACCACAGCACATAGGGCGGGTAGTCCGGCTTGTCCTGCATGAAAGAAGGAGCCTTCCTCAGGATATCGGCATGTAGTCCCCGGTAAACAGCGGCAAGGGCGGCTTCCAGGCTTTGCCAGAGCGAGACGATCGATGGTGCCCAGCCGTCGCCGTTGTCGACCCAGTATTTCGGGAAGACCTGCTCGCCCCAGCTCTCCGGCCCGGGTTCGTCCTCATAGCCCGAGCGGGCGATGAAGCCTTCCGACCGTTCCATGGCGGCCCACACGCCGGGCTCGGCGGCGTGAAACGGATCTACGGACGGGTGGTCCGCCCGGGTTCGGAACTGTCCGAACGTGTAAAGCGCTAGCCAGTGGCCGGTCATCCTTCCTCCCAAGACGAACCCTGTGGGAAGAAGACTGTCCGTAATCGGTGACGACTTCAAGGGGGATGGCGTCGTTAAAACAGCTTGTCCGCGAATGCAGCTGGAAAAATCGGTCCGGCTGGTCTAAGCGCTGAGGATCGGTTTTTTGAAGGCTCCCGGTTTTCAGAGGGGCCGGGAACGAGGATATCCACGTGGAAGATCTCAGCCTTTTCTCCCTCGGCCTGCTGGCCATCGCCTTGCTGGCGACCGGTCTTGTGGCCGGCGTCATCGCCGGTCTTCTGGGTGTCGGGGGCGGGATCGTGATCGTTCCGGTTCTCTACTACATGTTCACTGCGCTGAAGATCGACCCCTCCGTTCTGATGCATGTGGCGGTCGGCACCTCGCTCGCGACCATCCTGGCAACCGGAACCTCTTCGGCCCGCGCGCATTACAAGCGCGGCGGCGTCGACATGGACCTCCTGAAGCGGTGGTGGTGGGCGATCGCCATCGGCGTGATTGCCGGCGCGACGCTGGCCGGCAATATTTCCGGCGGTGCCCTGACGCTGGTCTTCGGCTTTGTCGCCCTGGCGGTTTCCGCCAACATGATGTTCCGCAAGAACGGGGCGCATCTGGCGGACAGCCTGCCTGGTACTCCGCTCAAGGAAATTCTCGGGTTCCTCATCGGCGGGATATCGGTGATGATGGGGATCGGTGGCGGAACCCTTGGCGTGCCGACGCTCACGCTCTTCAACTATCCCATCCGCAAAGCCGTCGGCACGGCCTCCGCGATCGGCCTGATCATCGCGGTTCCCGGCACCCTGCTGTCGATCTATTTCGGCTGGGGCGAGGAAGGCCGTCCGCCGTTCTCGCTCGGCTACGTCAACCTCATCGGCTTCATCCTGATCATTCCGGCGTCAACCTATGCCGCCCCGCTCGGTGCGAAGATCGCCCATGCCATCGACCCGTCGAAACTCAAGCTGGTCTTTGCCCTGTTTCTCGGCTTCACGGGTCTGCGCATGATCTACGGCGTGCTGTTCTGACGTCTTCAATATTAGTTGAATAATGCAACTTTTTTTGATCTAACGATCAAATGGTTTCATTGGTTCTGAGAGAAATAATCAGGGATAGTGGAACCTCTTAGCGCGGGTTTTCCGCTACCCCTGAACTCTTGGAAAACAATGCTGGACAAAAATGTGAGCCTCAGCCTGAACGGCTGTGTGCGCGGCGCGGCAATGTGCGTTCCGGTTTCGCCCGGCATTATCGCGCTTGCGCTGGTGTTTGGAACCGTCGCCGCCCAGAGGGGGCTGACCTTTCTGGAGACGGTGGCCATGAACTCGCTGGTCTTTGCCGGCGCCAGCCAGTTCGTCGCCATGGAGGTCTACCGGGATCCGCTCACCTGGGGCACGGTGATCGCGATGATCGGGGTCACCGCTGCGGTCAATATGCGCATGCTGCTGATCGGGGCGAGCCTCAGGCCGTGGCTTGGCAGGGTGCCCGCCTATCAGACCTATCCGGCGCTGTTCGTGCTCACGGACCTCAACTGGATCCTGACGCTCACCGAATACGAGAAGGGCACGCGCGACTGGGGCATTTATCTCGGCAGCGGTCTCTTTACCTGGGCGATCTGGTCGCTGGCGGTCGTGCCGGGCTATTTCGCCGGCAGCCTGATCTCGGATCCCAAGGTCTTCGGGCTGGACGTGATTCTGCCGGCCTTTTTCGCTGCGCTCCTGGTGCCGCTATGGAAGGGCAGACGCCAGACGGTGAGCTGGCTGTTCGCCGGCGTCGTCGCGGCGCTCACCTGGTATGTTTTCGGCGGCTACTGGAGCATCTTCACCGGTGCCATCGCCGGCGCGGTCGCCGGGGCAGTTTTCGATGACTGATGCCGCCTTTTCCGCCGACCGGATGTTCCTGATCACCGTTCTCGGAATGACCGCCGTCACCTACGCCCTGAGGGCCGGAGGATACTGGCTCATGGGCCGGCTGCCGATCACGCTGCGCGTGCGCCGGGGGCTGGAAGCCCTGCCGGGGGCCATTATCGTCTCGACCATCATGCCGATCGTGCTGCAAGGCGGCCTTGCGGTCGGCCTGTGTCTCGTCGTTGCCGCCGGGGTCCAGATCCGGCTGAGAAAGGAATATATCGCGGTCTTTTGTGCCGCCGCCGCGGCCGCAGCCTTCCGGGCTGCCGGTCTCTAGCGGTTTTCCAGAAGATCACGGGCCCGCCGTTCCGTCACCTCCCGGTCGCCGGACGCGTCGACCTGAGGCCAGTCGATGTCCCCCAGGTCATAGGTGAGCTGCTGTCCCACCACGTCGGCGGTGGCGTCCGAAGCGTCGCCGTTGCGCGCACCGACGCGGTCCTTCAGTACTTTCTCCGGCGCGGTCAGCCACAGTCCGGTAAATCCGGCTTCGACATTGCGGGCGATTTCCTGCGCCCGCGCCCTTTCGCCGGGGGACGAGAAGACGGCGTCAAAGATAGCGGAATGACCGGCCGCCAGCACCGCCTGGACGGTTTCCTCCAACGAATGATAGACCCGCTGCGAGGCTTCAAGCGTGTAGGCTTCCCGCGGCGCCCTTGCCGTTTCCGGCAGGTTCAGGAGCCGCTTTCGCATCACGTCCGTGCGCAGGACCCTGGCGCCGGGCGCACGGCCGATCCCGGGAGCGAGATCGTAGGCGAGGGTGGTCTTGCCGGTGCCCGACAGGCCTCCGATGGCAACCAGCGCGGGGCTGGACGGATCAAGGAAGGCGAGGGCATATGCGAAATAGGTCCGGGCAAGTTCCCGCTGCGCCTGTTTCAGGTCCGGGTCCGACTGGTTGAGGGCGGCGCTCGCCGCGATCTTGGACCGGATCGCTGCGCGCATCATCAGGTAGAAGGGCAGGGCCGCGAGTCCCGACGGGTCGGTGTCCAGCGCCGTCTTGTCGAGATAGCGGTTGAAGACCCTGTTGGCCGCGCGGTGCTGGCCGCGCTCCCAAAGGTCCATCAGCAGGAAGGCGAGGTCGTAAAGCACGTCGCCGGTTGCAATAGCGTCCGAAAACTCGACCGCGTCGAAGAGCACGGGCTTGCCGCCGATCATCACGATGTTGCGCAGATGCGCGTCGCCGTGGCAGCGCCGGACCAAGGCTTTTTCGCCCCGGCGAAGGATCAGGTCACGGATCGAGGACAGCACCGTCCGGGACATCCGCGTCAGATGGTGGACCTCGTCGGCGTCGAAAAGGTCGGGGTGTTCTCGAAAGGCGGCGTCGTTCTGCTCGACATAGGACGCGAGTTCCCGGTTGAAACCGGCCGCCTCCCGCAGGGGAGCCTCGTCGTGGGCCGAGACCATCATTTCGGCCAGCTGGTCGGACAGGGTGTCCGGAAAGCTGCCCGCCGCCGCCATGACCTCCAATTCGTCCTGTTGCTCGAACCGGTTCATTTCGACTGTCCATTCGACGGGCGTGCCCGCACCATCGAGCGCCAGAGTGCCGTCGGACTCCCGCGTTACCGGAACCGCCCTTATATATATTTCAGGTGCATTTGCCCGGTTGCAGGTGATTTCCGCCTTGCAGGCTTCCTCGCGCAGAGGCAGTGTCGAATAATCGAGGAACGGGTAGCGTATTGCGCGCTTGACCTTGTAGGCCCGGGTGCCGGCCAGGAAGACAATGTTGGCATGGGTGTCGATCCGCTTGACCTCCGGCCGGGCCGCTGGCGCACAGGCCGTCCAGAAACCGGAGGATCTCGTCTTGCGTCGGTGCCTGCTGCATGTTCCGTCTTTCCTGTGTGCCGGCCGGATCATGCCCTGAAGGCGACCGGGAAGGTTTGATCCTTCTCAATGTGTTGCCTGAGCGATGTGGCACAAATAATCTGGAATGTCAGTATTGGAGGATCTCATGAGCGATTATCCGGCTTTGAAAAAGATCAGGCTGAACCTGGCCAGGACCAAAGAATATCCGCAAGGCTCCGCACGCCATGGGTATGAATTCACCGCGCCGCTGGACGACAGCGGCCATATCGATGCGACGATGTGGAAAAAACAGCGCCAGCATTGCCGCGTTCGCCGCTTCTGGGGCAACGAGGAAGACGAAGTCGGCCACCTGATCCACAGGCCCGGCGGATCCTGGGCGTTTCACTACGACATCGACGGCGAGGAAGATGACGAAGCCGGCTACCGGTTCGGCGCACACGCCTTCAATCCGGGCGAATATGTCTCCATCAAGGACGAGGACGGCGAAATGCACACGTTCCAGGTGGTGACGGTCCTGCCGGTCTGACATTCGCGAAAGGGGCCTTGCGGGGGGCGACTGTTTGAAATTCGAACCAACAGGAGGATGCTTGAATGAGCTCGTTGATTCCTTCTCTTTGGAATGATCCGAACAATCCCTTCACTTCCCTGCAAAAGGAAATGGACAGGCTTTTCGAGGACTTCGGCCGCAAGTTGCCGGCCGGTAGTCCTTTCGGCGGCGGCTTTCCGTCAATCAACGTCAGCGAAACCGACAAGGGTCTGGAACTGACGGCGGAATTGCCGGGCGTCGCGGAAAAGGACATCGATGTCTCGGTGTCGGACCGGATCCTGACACTGAAGGGTGAAAAGCAGGAAGAAAAAACCATCGACGAAAAGGACCGTCATCTGAGCGAGCGGAGCTTCGGTTCCTTTCGCCGTGTGATGACGCTGCCCTTCGCGCCGAGGAAGGACGGCATCGAGGCACATATGGACAATGGGGTGCTCACCGTCGTCCTGCCTCGGCCGGAAGAATCCGGTCCGCAGACGCACAAGATCGAGGTGAAGCGCAAGGGCTGAGGTCCCCGTGCTTCCGAATAGCGGACTTTGGACAACTGCGGCGCCGGGAAACCGGCGCCTCTTTCCGTTTCAGTGCTGTGTTGGACGGTCACCGTTCAGGGTGCGCGTAACCGGTGGAAATGAAGTTTGTTCCATTATGGAATGAAATCATTGCAAATTAATCTGGTTTCGGCCCCTGCCAGCCTTTTGTTTCATACGCTATAGAATGATTGAACGAGTTTTTTTACAGGAATCGGACCATGAGCCAGAAGACCGGCGGCGAATTGTTGGTGGAGGCGCTTGAGCGTCACGGAGCGGAGCGCGTGTTCTGCGTACCGGGCGAAAGTTATCTGGCGGTCCTGGACGCGCTCTACGATGCCTCCATCGCGGTCACCGTGTGCCGCCAGGAAGGCGGGGCGGCGATGATGGCCGATGCCTATGGCAAACTGACCGGCAAGCCGGGTATCTGCATGGTGACCCGCGGGCCGGGCGCCACCAATGCTTCCGCCGGGGTTCATGTCGCGGCCCAGGATTCCACGCCGATGATCCTCTTTATCGGCCAGATCGAGCGCGGCATGCGCGAGCGAGAGGCTTTCCAGGAAGTCGACTACCGGCAGATGTTCGGCGGCATCGCCAAGTGGGTGGCGGAAATCGACCATGCCGACCGCGTGCCTGAATTCATCTCGCGGGCGTATCATGTCGCCACCTCCGGCCGTCCGGGTCCGGTTGTCCTGGCCCTGCCGGAAGACATGCTGGTGGAAACGGCCGACGTGGCGCAGCCGCCCGCATGGACCCAGGTGGAGACCCATCCGGGCCTGACCCAGATGGCCGACCTGCAGAAGCGGCTCTGGGCCGCCGAGCGCCCGATCGCGATCCTCGGCGGCAGCCGCTGGTCTGAGGAGGCCGTGGCTGCTTTCACCCGCTTTGCCGAACGCTTCGACCTGCCGGTCGCCTGTTCCTTCCGCCGCCAGATGCTGTTCGACAACCTGCATCCGAATTATGCCGGCGATGTCGGCATCGGCATCAATCCGAAGCTGCTGACGCGGGTCAAGGCTGCCGACCTGATCCTGCTTGTCGGAGGACGCCTGTCGGAAATGCCGAGCCAGTCCTATTCGCTGCTCGACATCCCCGCGCCCGCGCAGCAGCTCGTTCACGTGCATGCCGATGCGGAGGAACTGGGTCGTGTCTACCGGCCGGCGCTGGCGATCAACGCCAGCCCGACCGCCTTCTGCAAGGCCGCCGAAGGCCTGCAGCCGCCGTCCGAGATCAAGGGGGCCGGGAAGGCTGCCGAAGCTCATTGGGACTATCTGGACTGGTCGGGAGCGCGGCCGGAAATTCCGGGTAAGCTGCAGATGGCCGGGGTCATGGAGTGGCTTGAAAACAATCTGCCCGAGAATGCCATCTGCACCAACGGGGCAGGCAACTACGCCACCTGGCTGCACCGTTTCCACCGCTTCCGCCGCTATGCCACGCAGGCGGCGCCGACGTCCGGTTCCATGGGCTACGGCCTGCCGGCCGCCGTCGCGGCCAAGCTGACGTTCCCGGACCGGCAGGTGGTGTGTTTCGCGGGCGACGGCTGCCTGCAGATGACCATGCAGGAATTCGGCACCGCCTGCCAGGACGGCGCCAACATCATCGTCCTTGCAATCGACAACGGCATGTACGGCACCATCCGCATGCACCAGGAGCGGCATTATCCGGGCCGTCCTTCGGCAACGAAGCTGGTCAATCCGGATTTCGCCGCCCTTGCCCGCAGCTATGGCGCCTTCGGGGAAACGGTGGAGACCACGGAAGAGTTCGGCCCGGCCTTCGAGCGCGCCAGCGCCTCCGGCCTGCCGGCCCTGCTGCACCTGAAGCTTGACCCGGAAGCCATCACCCCGGCCGCGTCCCTCAGCCAGATCCGCGCTGCGGCGCAGGGGAAGTAAGCGGTCTCGCTTCTGTTACGGGCAGAATATTTCGCCCGCGTCATCCCGGCCAAGCGTAGCGCGAGCCGGGGCCGGGGAGGCACAGGCTTCGAAACTCGATCCGAACGCTGCCGGCTCTCCGATCCCGGATCTCCGCTGCGCGGCGTCCGGGATAACCGGGAAAAGGATTTTTTGCTCTTTCGGTTTTTCGCGCGCCTCAGACATCCTCCGGAACATCCGCAACAGGTAGAGTCACCAGCGCAATGCCCGGGTCGTCAGGCGAGGTGCCGATCTTGAAGCCGAGGGCCTGGCACATGGAGATCATCGAGGTGTTCTCCTTCAGCACCTCCCCCTTGATCGTCCTGAAGCCGTCCACCTTCGCGTAGCGGATGATCAGTTTCATCAGGGCAAGGCCGAGCCCGTGGCCTTTCAGGTCGGAGCGGACCATGATGGCATATTCGCCGGTCTGGTGATCCGGGTCGGCATGCAGGCGCACCACTCCAAGAAGGTTTCCTGTGTCCGTATCGAGTGCCGCGAAGGCAATGGCGCGGGCGTAGTCGAGCTGCGTCAGGCGGGCGAGAAAGCGGTGGCTGAAGTCGCGCACGGGCGCGAAGAAACGGAGCCGGAGATCTTCCGGTGTGACAGCCTCGAAAAAGGCCCTGAACAGGTCCTCGTCTTCCGGGCGCACCGGGCGGAGGAAGATCCTCTGGCCGTCCTTGAGGGTCTGGTGCTGTTCCCATTCCTTCGGATAGGGGGTGACGACCAGGCGTGAGCTCCCGGTCCGGCCCGGCCGCCGTTCCGGGTGGCACAGGGTCATGCGCGCGTCGAGGCCGATAAGTCCGGACGGTAGCGATACCATCGGGTTGATGTCGAGTTCCAGGATTTCCGGCAGGTCGATGGTGATCTGGGAGAGCTTGACCAGGGTTGCTGCCAGCGCCGGCCGGTCGAGCGCCGGACGGGCGGGCCCGCCGTCCAAGAGCCTCGCGATCCGCGTCCGGCCGATCTGGGCCTCGGCGAGGTTGAGATCGAGCGGGGGAAGTTCCAGGGCGATGTCCTCGCTTTCCTCGATGGCGGTGCCTCCCTGTCCGAAGACGAGCACCGGCCCGAAATCCGGCGTTTCGGCAAGGCCCATATAGAGTTCAAGCCCATGCCGGTCTTCCAGCATCGGGTGAATGGAAATGCCGGTGATCCGGGCGTCGGGATAATTCCGGCGGGTGTTCGCAAACAGTTCTTCGGCAGCGCGCCGGACGGCCTGCGGACTTTCCAGGCCAAGGCGGACGCCGTCGATCCGGGATTTGAACGGCAGGTCCGGCGAGATCAGCTTGGCGACGCAATGGGCCGAAGTCTCGAAAAAGGGTTCCGAAAGCCGCGCAGCTTCTTCCGCCGTCGCGGCGAGGGCAGTCGCCATGATCGGAATGTCATAGGCTTGCAGGATCCGGCAGGACTCGGGCGGGGTCAGCCAGGTGCGGCCGTCGTTCAGTGCGGTTTCGACAATGGCTCGGGCGCTGGCCACATCGGGCGAAAAGGTGGCCGGCAGGCTTGGAGGAGCGGCCATCAGGAATTCGCGCGCCTCGGCGTCGTGGGTCAGGTGCATCAGGCTCCGGGCGGCTTCCGCCGGGCTGGCGTAGTTGGGGATCCTTGCCGCCGAGAGCTCCGCCCGGATGGCATCGTCCGCCCCCACCAGACCGGCCACAAGCGCCTTGCGCCGTCCGGTCCGGCGGCGGTCGGTAGCGACCGCCTCGGTGATCGCGCCGGCGATCGCCGGCAGCGGCTGGAATGCGCTGGCCGCCTGAAGCACAAGGGCCCCGTCGACCTGCGGGTCCTTCAGAACGGTGACGATTGCGGCGGTGATGTCCTGCGGCGTGACGTTGTCCTGAAGGACAACCGTGCCGTCGGCCGCCGGAGTATAGCTCAGGTCCGCATAGGTCCGGCTGAGGCCGGCAAGTGCCTCCCGCGTCTCCGGCTCGAGATGGGCAAACCGGCCACCGAGGTCCATCAGTCGGTCGACCGCAAGGCTAGCAAGGCTGCGGCCATTGGCGATGACGGCAAGCGATCGGCAGCGGGGAACGCGGATGTTCGAAAGCGTTTCGAGCGCCTCGAACATCTCGTCGAGATCGTGGACGCGCAGCAAACCCGTTCGGCGAAAGACCGTCTCATAGACCAGATCGGTCCTGGCGAGGCGGCCGGCGTGGGTGCGCCCGGTTCCGCCGGAAGCCCGGCTCCTGCCGGACCGGATCACGATCACCGGCTTGCTGCGCGCCGCCGCGCGGGCAGCGGAAATGAACTTGCGCGGATCGGCGATGCCCTCCAGGTGGAGCACGATGGAGCGGGTGCGGTAGTCTTGCGCGAAATAGTCGATGAGGTCGCTGACGTCCACGTCCAGGCGCGCGCCGAGCGAGACGACCGCGGAAAACCCGGTGTTGTGGGTCCTGGCCCAGGAAAGCGTGGCGTTGAGCACGGCGCCGGAGCGGGAGAAGAAGGCGACGTCGCCCTTGGCGGCAGGCTCTGCGCTCAGGAGCGCGTTCAGGCCGCTCGACGGCACACTGACGCCGAGACTGCCCGGCCCGATGAGGCGAAGGTTCGTCTTCCGGGCGGCGTCCCGGCAGGCCTGCAACAGCGCGTCCGGCCAGGTCTCGTAGCCCGGCGAGGGAATGAGCACGGCGCGGGTGCCGCCGGCGCCAAGCCTTTCGATCGTTCCCGGCAATTTATCCGCACCAGCCAGATAGATTGCCAGGTCGGGCAACTCCGGCAGATCGTCCATATCGGCAACCATCCGCCCCTTGAAAGGCACGGCTGCATCGATGCCGACAAGGGTGACCTTGTGGCCAGCTTCAATGTCCTGCAGGCAGGCGACCAGCTTGTCCGTCAGGACACCCGGATGCCGGCAGGGTCCGAATACGGCGATGGAACGGGGAGCAAAGAAACCTTCGAGATTGCGAATGGTCACGGGGACGATCCTTTCGAAGAGTTTGAGCGAGGCACTCGGTCGGGTGGGGCCGGTCAAAGGAAACCCGCGGATCCGATCTTGTCAGATCCGCGGGTCTTTTGCACTGCGAAATCAGTTTAATGCGCCATAAGCACCGGAACTGTCATGGCTTCGAGGATTTCCCGCGTGGCGCCGCCAAACAGGAACTCACGCATGCGGCTGTGGCCGTATCCGCCCATCACCACAAGGTCGTTGGAATTGTCGGAGACGTGGTTCAGAACCGTGTCGGCGACGCCGGTCTGCGGGTTCGTCACGACTTCCACGTTCACCTGCATGTTGTGGCGCGCCAGGTAATTGGCGACGTCCGCTCCGGGCTGGCCCTTGGCCTTTTCCGACTTCTTCTCCACGACCAGGACCGTGATGTTCTCGGCCCTTTCAAGGACCGGCAGGGCGGCATGGATGGCGCGGGTGGCGGTGGAGCTGCCGTCCCAGCCGACGAGCACGTTCTTGGGTTGATACACCTGGCTGCCGATATAGGGAATCAGAAGCACGGGCACGCCGCTTTCGAAAAGGATGGTTTCGATCAGAAGTTCCCGCATCGGCTCCGGCTTGTCGGGGTTGACCTGCCCTACAACGACGAGATCCGTCGGGCGGCAATGGACCAGAACGTTCTCCAGCGGGCCGCCGGTCAGGATTTCCGCGACCCGGCTTTCGTTCTTGACGGCCGCGAGCCGGGCCAGTTCGTCAAACTGTTTCTGGGCATCCTTTGCCGCGGCAATGGCCTGTTCGTGGGCGGCCTGCAGGTAATCCACCGGCATCGGCGCGGCCGCGAAGGCCGGTACGACAGGTTCAAACGATACCGCCAGTCCCGTCACATGGGCATCGTAATTCCGTCCGAATTCCAAGGCGAACTTGGCCGCAGGCTGATCACCGGCAAGGTCCAGAACGGTCAGAATATCTTTGATTGGCATTGATCCCTCCATCGGCCTGTGACGACATCGTACGGGCCTTGACAAGAATTTACAGTGCGCCCGCGCGACACGTCCTTGACGCGTATCAAATCATATAGGGCCGGAAACGTGTCGGTGGCGGTCCTTCGAAAAATGCGCATTATGTGTCCATGTCGAACCGCTGGATCTATCTGGCCCTGCCGCCCCTGGCTCTCGTGGCCGCCGCCTTCGTTCTGGTGCAGCTTTTTCTGGAGCTGGACAGGGAAAGCGTCGACCGCAAGGCCGGAGAGCGCCTGACGCTGTACCGGCAGACGATCCTCGGCGAATACCAGAAATACCAGTACCTGCCCTACATGATCGCGCGGGATCCGCGGGCCACCGCCGCGCTCGGGCTGGGGCAGCCGTTGGAGAGCGCCAACCGCTTTCTGCAGGAAATGGCGGAAAATTCCGGCGTTGAGCTGCTCTATGTGATGAATGCCGAGGGAACGACACTTGCGGCGAGCAACTGGCAGGACAGGCTCTCCCTGGTCGGCCGCAACTATGGCTTCCGGCCCTACTTCAAGTCGGCGCTCAAGGGAGAGGAAGGCCAGTTTTTCGCAATCGGTGCGACATCGGACGAGCCGGGACTCTTCCTCGCCCGGCCGACGCCGGTTTCCGGCAAACCCCTCGGCGTCGCGGTGGCCAAGGTCGACATGCGGCCGCTGGAGGACGCCTGGGCCGAGGGTGGCGAAACGGTTTTCGCTTCAGATGCCAATGGTGTGATCTTCCTGTCCAGCAAGCCGGAATGGCGCTATCGCAGCCTGACGGTACTGCCCGAAGCGGTCCGCAGGATGATCGAGAACACTCGGCAATATGCCGGCCAGAGCCTGGAACCGGTCAGCGAGCAGCCGGTCGGATCCAGCGAACGGATTACCATCGACGGCAGGACGTACCGGCACAATGCCGCCGACGTCGGATTGCTCGGCTGGACCCTTCATTTTCTCGTGCCGGTTGAGGAGGCCCGCAAAAGCGTGTTGCCGATCTGGGCCGCGACGATCTCCTTATGCCTGGCCTACGCGGTCGTCCTTCTGGTCCTGCGCGGGCGGCGGCTGCGCAAGGCCTCCGTCAAGTTGCGCCGGGAATCGGCGGAATTGAAGGAACTCAACACCCGCCTGGTAGAGGAGATCCAGGAACGCAGGCGGGTCGAGCGGGAGCTTCTGGAAGCACAGCGAGGTCTTGCCCGGTCCAACCGGCTTGCTGCCGTCGGAGAGATGTCGGCCGCCGTCGTCCATGAACTCAGCCAGCCTCTTGCCGCGCTGAGGATGTTCGTCGCCGGTACGCGCAAGTTTCTGGAAAAGGGCGACACGGGCACGGCGGCGGAAAACCTCGACGAGATCGAATCCCTGCAGTTGCGCATGGCCAGCCTGACGCAGGAGTTGAAGCGTTTCGCACGCCCGGGCGAAAGCAGGATCGAAAGGATCGACCTGAGGGAGAGCGTCAGAACCGCGGAAAAACTCGTCCGCCCGCGTTTCGAGGAGACCGGCGTGTCGCTCCGGCTGGACCTGCCGGATGAGCCGCTGGAAGTGGAGACGGCGCCGCTGAGGATCGAACAGATCCTGGTCAATCTGTTGCGCAACGGCGCCGATGCCGCGGCGGCGGAGGAAAGCGGAGAAGTCCGGCTTCGGGGGGATGTCGCGGAAGATCAGGTCCGGATCACGATTTCCGACAATGGGCCGGGCATTCCGGAGGATCTGCGGGAGCGCATCTTCGACCCGTTTTTCTCCACCAAGACCAGTTCGGGCGGCATGGGACTGGGACTGGCGATTTCCATGCGGCTGGCGGAGGATCTGGGCGGAGGCTTGTCAGTGCGGGCAAATGCCCCTAAGGGAGCCCTGTTCGAATTGACGATGCCGGGACTTTCAGCACCCGGCGCCAGATCCGAACCGGACAGCAAAACGGAACCGCAAGCCGCCGAATGACCGACGCCTCCAAACCCTCCCCGGACAAGACCCTCGTTCTGATCGTCGACGACGACCCGTCCATGCGGGCGGCCTTGCGGCAATGGATAAGGCTGGCGGGCTTCGACACGCTGGAGGCGGCGACGGCCGATCAGGCGATCGGAAAGCTCGATCCGGATTTCACCGGCTGCGTGGTTTCCGACGTGATGCTGGAAGGCGAGGACGGTGTCTCGCTGCTCCGCCGGATCGGTGGCATGGACAGCCAGTTACCCGTCGTTCTGATCACCGGCCACGGCGACGTTCCCATGGCGGTGGAGGCCATGCGGGCCGGTGCCTATGACTTCGTCGAAAAGCCCTTCGATCCGGACCACATTGCCGAAGTGGTGCGCCGGGCCTGCGACAAGCGCGCGCTGGTGCTGGAGAACCGCGCATTGAAGGCGCAGCTGACGGGCAGCGCAGAGCTGGAAAGCCGTCTGATCGGCAGCAGCCCCGCCATGCAGACCCTGCGCCGGCAGATCCTGCATTTCGCCGGAACGGACGCTGCGGTTCTGATTACCGGCGAAACGGGGACGGGTAAGGAGGTCATCGCCCAGGCGCTCCATGATTACAGTCCGCGTAAGGACGGGCCCTTCATGGCAATCAACGCCGCTGCCTTGCCGGAGACCATGGTTGAGGCCGAGCTCTTCGGCCATGAGGCAGGCGCCTTTACCGGCGCCGACCGCCAGCGGACCGGGCGGATCGAGGCCGCCAGCGGCGGTGTCCTGTTCCTCGATGAAATCGTCTCCATGCCGCTTGCCCTGCAACCGAAACTGCTCCGGGTCCTGCAGGAGAAGAAGGTGGACCGCATCGGTGGCACACGGCCGGTGGACGTCGATATCCGCCTGATCAGCGCCGCCAACCTGGACCCGAGGGACGCGGTTCGCTCGGGACGCCTGAGGGAAGACCTGCTGTTCCGGTTGAATACGATCGAACTTCAGGTGCCGCCGCTGCGCGAGCGCGGCAGGGACAGCCTGCTGCTCTTCGACACCTTCCTGAACAGGTTTGCCGTGCAGTACGGCCTGGACGTGCCGATGACCAGCGCACGGGACGAGGCCTTTCTGCAGACCTATGCCTGGCCGGGCAACGTTCGCGAGCTGCGCAACGCCGCCGAACGCTTCGTTCTGAACGCAGGCGTCAGCCCGAAACCGCTCGAGGTCCTCGTCACCGGCCGCTCGGATGAAGGCGTGACGGTAGGGGGAGGCGGCCTGAAGGATCTGATGGACGCTTACGAGCGCAATCTCATCAAGAGTGCGCTTCTGCGCCACGGCGGGCGGATCGCCGATGTCATGAGCGAGCTGAACCTGCCCCGGCGCACGCTCAACGAAAAGATGACCCGTCTGGGCCTCAGCCGCGACCGTGGGAACGGGACGGACGGAGCCGAAATCTGATCGCGGGACATTTTTGCTTCCAGTCATCGGCGGATTTCCGCTTACGCGCTTCCGGTATCGGCAAGATCTTGCCGAGCTGCATTGCAGCATCCGGCAGGAGGCAGTGCGGCAAGTCGCACATTTCGGCGATTCAGCCGGCGTCACGCCGGTTTGGCACGGGTCATGCTAAGGTCTGGAGGACTTGGCACGGGCTTGCGGCGCACAAAGCGTTCTGGCTGGGGGGCCAAGGAACAGAGCTCAAGATTCTGGGAGGACTTCATGCTCTTTTCGTTCAAATCCACGACCGCGGTGTCCGTGGCCGCACTTTCCTTCGTTTTTGCAACTGAAACCTTCGCCGCCGACGTGACCTGGAACGTTTCGCTCTGGGGCAAGCGCCGGGCCTTTACCGAACATGTCGAAAAACTGGCCGAAGAAGTCGCGGCCAAGACCGACGGCAAGTTCGAGCTCAAGCTGCAATATGGCGAAGCCCTGTCGAAATCCCGCGAGAACCTTGACGGCATTTCGTTCGGCGCATTCGAAATGGCGCAGATCTGCGCCTCCTATCACCCGGACAAGAACCCGAGCCTGACCGTGCTCGAACTGCCGTTCCTGGGCGTCAAGGATCTGGACCAGGAAATCAAGGTGTCCATGAAGCTTTACCAGCACCCGGCCGTCCAGAAGGATCTGGCGCGCTGGAGCGCAATGGCCCTGATGCCTTCGCCGATGCCGCAGTATAATTTCGCCGGCAAGGGCGACGCGCCGTCCTCCATTTCCGATTTCAACGGCATGCGCGTGCGCGCACTCGGGGGCATCGGCAAGCTGATGGATGCCGTCGGTGCGGTTCCGACCTCCGTGACCGCGTCCGAAACATATCAGGCGATCGATTCCGGGACAGTTGCCGCCGCCAGCTTCGCACCGCACGCTCACCTTTCCTTCAAGGTGATGGAGGTTGCCAACTGGTGGACCAAGAACCTCAATCCGGGAACCGTGCAGTGTCCGGTGGTCGTGAACATCGACGCCTACAATGCCCTGTCGCCGGAGTTCAAGGAAGCGCTCGACAGCTCCATCCAGCCGGCGCTGGCGCATTATCTCGACACCTACGCCAAGGTCTACGACAAGTGGTGGCCGGAGCTTGAAAAGCGCGGCATCACCCAGGTCGAGTTCTCCGACGGCGAACTGGCAGCCTTTGCGGAAAAAGCCGGTCCGATCCAGTCCGCCTGGGTCGAGGAGCAGACCGCCAACGGCCTGCCGGCCCAGGACATCCTGGACATGGTCAAGTCGACACTTGCCGAATAAGCCCGGCTCGCTCGAATTGATTATTCGCTCTTCCCGGCGCGGTCAGCGCCGGGGAGGCATTGCTCGGGGCTAACACTCATGAACATTACCGATCCCGGTGCGCGTTCCGCTCAGGAGCGACCGGCTACCTATATCCGCTTCGATGGCTGGCTCAGCCACGTGGAAAATGCCTTCAACATGCTCGCCGCCTTTGCCATCCTGGCGTTGATGCTCCTGGCGGTCGCCCAGGTGATCGGCCGGCTCGGGTTCAACATGCCCGTACCTGGCTTCATCGACATCACCGAGCAGGCCATGGCGATCTTCGCCTTCGCGGGCGTCGCCTATTGCCAGCGCGTCGGCGGACATATCCGCATGGAAATCGTGCTCGGCAAGCTGGGCGGACGCGGACTTTATCTTAGCGAGATGCTTGGCGTCATTCTGATCGCCTTCACCGTAGCCCTTCTGGTCTGGGGTTCCTGGTTCCATTTCGACCGGTCCTGGGCCATCGGCGACAGCACAATGGACATCCGGCTGCCGACGTGGCCGTCCAAACTGATGGTGCCGGTGGCGCTCAGCCTGCTGTTCCTGCGTCTCCTGCTGCAGATCTACGGCTACGCCCGCCTCGTCGCCGATCCCTTGCGTCAACCGATCGCCGTTCCGGTGATCGAAAACGTGGAAGAAGTCGCCAGACACGAGATCGAAGAAGCTTTTGGCGATGACGTTTCAGAAGGAGATGCCAAATGACGCCGTTTGAAGTTGGCCTCCTGATGACGGGCATCATGCTCGTGCTCGTCGTCATGGGAATGCGGGTCGCCTTCGCGGCGGCCTTTACGGGCCTCGTCGGGCTGATCGTCCTGTTCTCCATGAAAATGGGTTTCGAGAAAGGGTTCTTCGTTGCCCTGAAGATGGCCGGCACGATCCCGCATTCCAAGTCGGTCACCTACGCGCTCTCGGTGCTGCCGACCTTTATCCTGATCGGCTTCCTGGCGTTCTATGCCGGGTTCACCAAGCAGCTGTTCGAAGCCGCCAAGCGCTGGCTCGGCTGGCTGCCGGGCGGCATGGCCGTCGGCACGGTGTTTTCCACCGCCGGCTTTGCGGCCGTGTCCGGCGCTTCCGTCGCGACGGCCGCGGTCTTTGCCCGGGTCGCCATTCCGGAAATGCTGGAAGCTGGATACTCCAAGCGGCTTTCGGCCGCCGTGGTCGCCGCCGGCGGCACGTTGGCTTCGCTGATCCCGCCATCGGCGATCCTGGTGATCTACGCCATCCTGGTGGAGCAATCGGTCGGCAAACTCCTGATCGCGGGGTTTCTCCCGGGTGTATTCTCCGCCCTGATCTATATAGGTATCATCGTGGGCGTTTCGGCCTGGCGCGGCGACGCCCCGCCGGTCGGCGGCTTCACCTGGGCCGAGCGGTTGGAAAGCGTACCCGGAACGCTGCCGATCATCGCGGTCGTCGGCATCATCTTCTGCTCGTTCTTCTTCGGCCTGGCAACACCGACGGAGGCCGGCTCGCTTGGTGCCTTCGTGGTTCTGGCTGTCGCCTTCATGAAGGGCATGCGCGCGCGCCAGCTCGGCCAGGCTCTGCATGAGACCGCCAAGCTGACGGTGATGATCTTCACGCTGATCTGGGGCGTGCTGGTCTATGTCCGCTTCCTCGGCTTTGCCGGGCTGCCGGACGCCTTCAAGGACTTTATCGTCAGCCTGGACTTCTCGCCCTGGGGCGTCATGGTCTGCATCCTGCTCGCCTATGCTGTGCTCGGCATGTTCATGGATGCGATCGGCATGCTGATCCTCACCCTGCCGGTGGTCTATCCGGCGGTGATGGCGCTGAACGGCGGCGAGGGGGTCTCGGCGGCCGACAGTGCCTTCGGCATGTCGGGCGAGGCCTGCGCCATCTGGTTCGGCATTCTGGTGGTCAAGATGGCGGAACTCTGTCTGATCACGCCACCCATCGGGCTCAACTGTTTCGTCGTGTCCGGCGTGAGGCCGGACATTCCGGTACAGGAGGTTTTCCGGGGCTGCATTCCCTTCTTCATCGCGGATGTGCTGACCATTGCGGGACTTCTCGTGTTCCCGTCGATCATCACCATTCTGCCGGAGCTGATGGGCTAGGACAGACAGGTGCGAAAATCGAAACGCCGCCGGTGCTTGCCGGCGGCGTTTTTGTTTGCACTTCCGCTTGCCTCGCCGCTCAGTCGAAGACGTGCGCCTGACTCTCCGCCGTGTCGAAGCGGTTCGCACCTCTGGTGCCGGCGAAGAAGCTGTTGGCGAACCCCTGGGCCAGGGTGAAAAAGATCCCGAGCAACGGGATGAACCAGACGAGCAACCAGGTGCCCGAAACATCCCGATCGTGGAAGCGCCGCACCTGAAGGGAAATATTCGAGACGGCGAAAGGCAGGGAGAGCAGCGAGGGCGTCACCAGGTCGATGCTTGCCAGGAGCCGTGCGGCATCCGCCTTGTTGCCGAGGTCGAAGTCCAATGTGCCGAAACTGGCCACCATAATGGCCGTCACCATGATGGTGTTGAAGGTGCCGATGGCCCAGAAGCCGAGACGACCGATGCGGCCGTTGAAGCTGAAAAACAGGCCGAGAAAATGCTGGATGGCCGCCGCCGCGGAGATCCCCAATTCAGCCGCAAATTGCGCTGTGTCGGCGCTCGAGGGCAGGTATACGTCGGTGCCGCGTTCAAAGGTCAAGGCGTCTGAGGACACCACCTGGGCCATCTGTCTGGCCGGCCGTTCGGCCGGGGCGGTCCGGGCCTGTCCGCGTTTTCCGAATTGCGAGCGCTTTGTCGACATTGGGCTTTACGTTCTCAATACCGTTTGATCGGGCAGCTCCGATCCTGGCCGGAACAGCTTTAGATGGGCGTAAGGAACCGGTAGGATTGCAACGTGCGGCGGCGGTACCCTTTCACCGGCCGCGGCTGCACAGCCCACGGGCCGGAGGCGCGGCCGGCCGGTGCAAAAATGCCGGACGAAAACCAGTCCAGGCTTTCGTCCGGCAGCGAAAGGAAGAGCGGGCTGCAGCAATACGGTCTTCCTAGTCGGGATCGAAACGGTTGGGGCCGATCGTTCCGGGAAAGAAGCCGTTGGCGAAGATCTGAACGGCGCCGATGACCCAGCCGACGACCGGAACGAACCATGCCGCGATCCAGGCGGCCGAAATGTCCCTGTCGTGAAGGCGGCGGACCTCGATCGACCAGCCGCACAGGGAAAGCACGAAAAAGGCGATGAAGTAGGCAACCCCTTCCGTCTGGGCGGTCAGGAGAACCGTCTCGACAATGCCCTCGTACCCTCTCGTGTCCAGCCAGTTGTAATAGGCGATCCCGGCCAGGGCCAGGAGGAAGAGGCGGGGGCCGTTGATGCTCCAGTAAACCGTTCTGTTGATCCGGCCATTGAAGCTGAACAGCATCGACAGGATTTCGATGAGCGCTGCCTCGATGGAAAAACTTTCGTCGCCGTTAACGGTGAGATCCGCGGACGGCGCATGTCCCTGGGCCGGGGGGGCCAGGTTCGCCTCAACAAATTGCCACTGCGACCCTCCAGGGGTGGGCAGAATGCGCTTTCCGAATTCTTTGCGTTCCATTGGTTCGTTAACCTCCGTCGCTGGTTTCAACGGATCGATTGGAGTCTTACTTTACGACGGGTTAACTAATTCGAAGGTAAATCGAATCGTTAAAATTTTAAGAAGCGCGTAAGGTTTTTGAACTTGGTAGTTTTCAGAGAGCGTAAACAGAGTATTTGGGGGCTGTTTTGCGCAAGGCCGAAGCCCGAATGCACGTTTCAGCGGCTTCGAACCTGAGGCGCTTTCTTCAATGACCATTCTGCAAGGCGATAACTTTGCGGCCCTGTCATCATTGCCCGATTTGAAACCGCATTTCTGCCGACGAGGGCCAAAGCACGGAACACCGGATGATTGAAGTCGACAGCCGACGAATAACTGACCCGGCCATGTTCACGCTGCCGGATATCCTGAATGCCTGCAGAAGACACGGAGAACTGGTGGTTCAGTTCACGGAAGCAGGAGCCTATCCGCCACCACTTCTTGAGGTGTTGAACGAAGCCTGCGGTATCCTTCAGAGCCGTCTTGAAGTCCGATTCTACGGGCACTACGGCAAAACATTCGACGCCAGGATTCTGCGGCACTTGCCCGAAGTGAGCAATCTGTCGGTGGATTGCCTGTCACGGATTGCGCATGAGGACGAAATCGGACTGTTGCCGAAGTTGGAGCGCTTGCATTTTGGCGTGTTTGAATTCGACCGGCCGGACTTCCTGACCACGCTGAGGCCTGCCGGGCTCGAGCGCCTCAGCCTAGCTGAAAACCGGAAGCGCAATCTCGATCTCTCGCCGCTCAAGGACTGCAATTCCCTTCGGAAGTTGTTCGTTCAGGGACATTCCAACGGCATCGGCGCAATCGTGGGGCTACCGCGGCTGGGCGAATTGACGCTAAGCGCCTTTGCCAAGAAGCACTCGCTGGATTTCGTCAACGCCGTTCCGAACCTGAGGAAACTGATGCTGATCATCGGGGGGCGTTCCGACATCGACGAGCTGTCGAATGCCAGCATCGAGGTCCTGCAGATATTGCGCGTGCGGGGACTGACCACATTGGGGGATCTGTCCCGCTTGTCCGCGCTCTCCGCGCTGCGCGTGGAAGACCAGTTGCAACTGACAAGCCTCAACCTTGAAGGGGCTGACCTGGAAAGGCTCTCCCTGTGGAACTGCAAGAACCTGTCGGACTTGCCGGGTCTGGACAGGCAGCGGCGGCTTCGGGAGTTCAGCGCCGCGCAAGTCGCCCTGGACATGAACGCATTGCTGGATCGGGATTGGCCTGCCGCAACCCGGTCCGTCCGCCTGTTCTCGAACAGCCTGAAATGGAACGAGGCCGCTGAACGTCGACTGGCCGAGCGGCAATTGGGCGACGCAGGCAGCATCTGGAATTGAGGCCGGTATCGCCGCGCCGGTGACGCCAGGCAATGGCAGGCGAGGTCTAGAAAAGGCTGCCCTGGTCCACGGGTTTCCCCGCTTCGGCTTTTTTCCGTTTCGGCTTCGTGCCCTTCGCATCCGGGTCACCGGACATCGCAACCGCGTCGACGCTGCCATCCGCGAACTCGATCGACAGCGTTGCTCCGGAAGAAACGGCGGAAACGGAGCGGACGGGATGGCCGTCGTCACCTCGCACGACGGCATAGCCGCGCGCCAGCGTCTTGCGGTAGCCCAGCTTTTCGCGCAGACGGTCGAGCGCGTCCAACCGGTTGCGCAGCCGCTCCACCTGCCCTTTCGCCGCCTGTCCGAAACTGCGCGCGTTCCGGTTCAAAAGGATCT
>JBNKGB010000076.1:0-22675 GCA_050289605.1 Roseibium sp.
ACCATGCCGTGCTTGAAGGAATTGTCGCGGCAGATGGTGCCTACTGTGCCGACGTCAGCGAACGGTTTGTGCGGGTTTTTCTTGTCGCCCACCAGTTCCAGAGCGCCGACAAGGCCTTCCATTCGGGCTTCGCCGACTAGCGGATGCTCGCCGAGCTTCAGCCAGCGCTCCTTAAGATACGGTCCGATGTCGTTCTTGACCCGGTCGACAAGGCCTTCGCGCTCCATGATCTCCAGGTTGGCAAGGGCCGCTGCGGCGCAGGCCGGGTGACCGGAATAGGTGTAACCGTGGTAGAACTCGTCGCCCGACAGCATCAGGCCTTCGGCGACCCGGTCCGACACGATGACGCCGCCCATCGGCAGATAGCCGGAGGTCAGACCCTTGGCAATCGGCATCAGGTCCGGCTCCATGCCGTAGTGTGTCGAGCCGAACCATTCGCCAAGACGACCGAAGCCGCAGATCACCTCGTCGGAGACGAACAGGATGTCCCGCTCCTTCAGGATCCGGCGGATTTCCGGCCAGTAGGTCTCCGGCGGGACGATGACGCCGCCGGCACCCTGGATCGGCTCGGCGATGAAGGCGGCGATCTTGTCTTCGCCGAGCTCGTCGATGGCTTCTTCCAGTTTACGCGCAGCAACGATGCCGAATTCCTCGGGGCTCATCTCATGGCCTTCACCGAACCAGTAGGGCTGGTCGATGTGGTGAACGCCCTGGACCGGCAGGTCGCCCTGGGAATGCATGGCCTTCATGCCGCCGAGGCTGGTGCCTGCCAGAGTGGAGCCGTGATAGCCGTTCCAGCGGCCGATGATGATCTTCTTCTCCGGCTTGCCGACCTTGTCCCAGTAGGTGCGCACCATGCGGAACACGGTGTCGTTGGCCTCCGAACCCGAGGAGCAGTAGAACACCTTGTTCATGTGCGCCGGCGCCAGCTTGGCGAGTTTTTCGGAGAGGGCGACCACCGGCGGATGGGTCGTCTTGAAGAAGGTGTTGTAGTAGGACAGCTCCTTCATCTGCTTGTAGACGGCATCGGCGATCTCATCGCGGCCATGGCCGACCTGTACGCACCACAGGCCCGCCATGCCGTCCATGATGCGATTGCCTTCCGAATCCGTCAGCCAGACGCCGTCCGCGCTGGTGATCACCCGGCTGCCCTCTTCGTTGAGTGATTTCATGTCGGAAAAGGGATGCCAGTGATGCGCGGCATCGAGTTCCTGCAGGGCCTTGGTCGGGTAGATGTTGGAATGGGCCGTCATGGCAAATGCTCCAGGAAGAGAATGTAAACGGGATCAGACGTTGAGCAGGAGATATTCCCGCTCCCAGGGACTGATCACGGACATGAAGGTTTCGAATTCCTCGTATTTGATCGCCCGGTAGGTGGCGACGAACTTCTCGCCGAAAACCTCGACCATCTCCTCGGATTTCTCGAAATTCGCGAGGGCATCCGGCAGGCTGCGCGGCAGGGACTTTGCCATCCCGGAACAGTCGCCCGCCTTGGGTGCATCCGGCTTGAGGCCGTTGACGATGCCGAGATATCCGCAGGCAAGGCTCGCCGCGAGGGCAAGGTAGGGGTTGGCATCCGAACCGGGGGTGCGGTTTTCAAGGCGGCGCGCCTGCTGGTTGGAGAAGGGCACACGCAGGCCGACGGTTCGGTTGTCGTAGCCCCAGAAGACGTTGACCGGCGCGGTGGAGACCTTCGAAAAACGCCGGTAGGAGTTCACGAAAGGCGCCATGATGCAGGTGACGTGCGGCAGGTATTTCTGGTGGCCGGCGATGAAGGACAGGAACGCCTGGGTTTCCTCGCCGTCCTTGCCGGAGAAAATGTTCTTGCCGGTTTCCCTGTCGACCACCGACTGGTGGATGTGCATGGCCGAACCCGGCTGGTTCGACATCGGCTTGGACATGAAGGTGGCGTACATGTCGTGGCGCAGGGCCGATTCGCGGATCGTACGCTTGAACAGGAAAACCTGATCGGCCAGTTCCAACGGATTGCCGTGGCGCAGGTTTATCTCCATTTGCGCCGCGCCTTCCTCGTGGATCATCGTGTCGATTTCCAGTCCCTGCTTTTCCGACAGGTCGTAGATGTCGTCGATGAGATCGTCGAATTCGTTCAGCGCGGAGATCGAGTAGGACTGGCGGCCGACTTCCGGACGGCCCGACCGGCCTGTGGGCGGCTCCAGCGGATAATCCGGGTCGGTGTTCCGGCGCACGAGATAGAACTCGATTTCGGGAGCGACCACCGGCTCCCAGCCCTTGTCCTCATAAAGATTCAGGATACGCTTCAAGACGTTGCGCGGCGCGGTTTCCACCGGCGCGCCTTCACGCGTGAAAGCATCATGGATGAGCTGGGCGGTCGGGTCGGTTTCCCACGGCACGGCGGTCAGCGTGCTGTAGTCGGGGCGAAAATAGAGATCGCCGTCAATGGGGTTGTGCTGGAACCGTTCGTCGTCCTCCGGATAGTCGCCGGAAATGGTCTGGGCGAAAATCGAGGCCGGCATCGTCATCACGGGGCCGGAAAAGAATTTCTCGGTCGGCATCATCTTGCCGCGGGCAACACCGGCAAGGTCGGGGACGATACACTCGATATCCTGAATATTTCGGGAGTTCAGCCAGTCTCTTGCCGCGTCACCGTCCGGAACGCCCCTCAGGCTGTCTACCGGGTTCAGGGTTTCACTGGCAGTCTTGTCTGCAGTCACGAGAAGCTCCACTGGTTGGGCGCCGGTGTTCGGGGCTGACCGGAGACCGGTCCGGCCGGCTGCAAACGACTGTCGTTTGCCGATGCCTGTCCGGTGCCTGGCATATTCACAGGCAGTCAGGTAATTTGTGATCACAAAATGACACAGCTTTCGCGTCAGATCAACTCGCTCGTGAGGAGGACAGGATATCCCGGCCCAGAAGGCCCATTCCGTCCGAGATGTCGGCCGCGATCGCCGCCTTGAGCGCATCCTTGTCCTGCAGCTCGACGGCCCGGATCGCTTCCTTGTGCCGGTCTTCCAGGATGGAGGTTCCGACACGTCCGTAGACCGTGCGCATGAAGGGAGCGAACTGCAGCCACAAACTGTCGATCAGGGGCAGAAGAACGCTCGATTTCGAGGCGCGGTAGATCCTGAAATGGAAGGCGTGATTGAGCCGCATGTAGGCTTCCGCGTCGCCGCTGGTCAGCCGCTTGTCGATGTCGTCGTCGATGGTCTGAAGGTCCCGCGCGTCCTTGGCGGTGAGGTGCGGAAGCGCCAGAACGGCGAGCTCCGGTTCCAGCAAAAGCCGCGCCGTGAGGATCTCGTCGAACCGCTCGGGGGTCATGTCCGGAACCTGCACCCGGCCATTTGGTTTGACCTCCAGCGCATTCTCCGCGGACAGCCTTTGCAGGACCTCGCGGACAGGCATCGGGCTTACCCCCAAATCTGACGCAAGGCCCCGTATCGTAACGGATTTTCCGGGAATGAACCGTCCCGTCAGCAACCCCGACCGGACAGCCGCATCGACCTGTTCGCGCGTCGCTCCACGTGAGCTGGAAGGGGGCGTCTCTGCGGCCTTGGCCTGGCCGGACTGCACAGTGGAGCGTTGGTTCGCCAATTTCGTTCTCCTCGTCACGTCAAACATGAAATTTTTGGATTCATCTTGACAGGTTTCCATGAAAGTGATCACATTTTTGGAAATGAAGCAACAAAAGCTTGCCGGCCTTCCAGATCGGTTTGTACCGGCGCAAACTGAAAGCACGGGTTAAATGAACGACCTCCCCCACCAGATTCTCCAGCATCCGGCCGAGCACGGCTGGAAGGCGGACTTCGATGCCTTCGTTGCCGCCCATCCGGATCTGGACACCCTTGAAGTGATCCTGCCCGACACCAACGGCGTGCTGCGCGGCAAGTGGCTGCCCGGCAAGGCGCTGCCGAAGGTCTTCGAAGGCGGCGTCGCCTTTCCCTATTCGCTCTACGGGCTGGACGTGTGGGGTCGTGAGGTCGAAGCGACCGGCATGCATCTGGAAACCGGCGACAAGGACGGCGTCTGCTGGCCCATTCCCGAAACGCTGAAACTGGTGCCCTGGGCCGAGCGCAAGACCGCGCAGGTGCTCCTGTCCATGTATGAGCGAGACGGGCAGCCGTTCCTCGCCGACCCGCGCCATGTGCTTGAAAACATGGTCGTTCAGTTGAAGGAAGAGTTCGGCGTCACGGCAACCTGTGCCTTCGAGCTCGAATTCTACCTCTTCGAGGAAAGCGAGGGCGACTGGACCGAACAGCCCAAGCCGCTGTTTTCCACCCATCTCGGCCCGGCCCGGCAGAACATGTATGCTTTGTCCGACCTGGAAGCGCTGTTCCCGGTCGTCGACGACCTGCGCAAGGCCTGTGAAATCCAGGGCATCCCCGCCGATGCGGCGGTGTCGGAAGCAGCCCCCGGGCAGTTCGAGCTGAACCTTCATCATCGCCGCAATCCGCTTCTGGCCGCCGACGACGTCGTCCTGCTCCGCCGCCTGGTGACGGGAGTTGCGCGCAAGCACGAACTGAAGGCGTCCTTCATGGCCAAGCCGTTCGTGGAATGGCCCGGCAACGGCATGCACGTGCATGTCTCCATGGAAGACGAGAACGGCAACATCTTCGCCGACCAGAAAACGGGGGCGACGCGGCTCGGCCATGCCATCAACGGCCTGCTGACGACCATGCCGGAGACGCTGCTGCTCTACATCTCCACCTTCAACGGTTTCCGCCGCATGCAGCCGGGCTCCTATGCGCCCGCCTCGATCTGCTGGGGTTTCGACAACCGTTCCGTCGCCCTGCGCGTTCCGGCTTCCACGCCGGAGGCCGCACGGGTGGAGCACAGGATCGCCGGTGCCGATGCCAACCCCTATCTCGTGCTGACTGGCATCCTCGCCGGGATGATGGAAGGGCTCAGGCAGAAGCAGGAGCCGCCTGCGCCTGTCGTCGGCAACGCCTACGAGCAGGGCAAGAAGCGCCTTTCCCCGTGGATGGACGAAGCCATCGACGCTTTCGAGGCCTCCGCACTGGTGAAGGAGGCGGTCGGCGCCGAAATGCACAAGGTCCTGACGGAGATCAAGCGGGAGGAACTCAATGAATTTGGGCGGGAGATTTCGTCCTTGGAACGCCAGACATACCTGTGACGTGAAACCTGCCCAAAATCGCTGCTGGACTCGAACCGGCACGAAGGTCAATGTGAGGACATAAAAGACGCAACCAGCGCGAATGTTCTTTTGGAAACAGAGACAAAGCCGATTCAAGGCTGCTGAAAAACTCAGAGGGGAATAGCATAATGACATTGAAAACCATGTTGGCCGGCGTGGCCGCTCTCAGCCTGATGAGCGGTGCCGCCCTTGCCCAGGACCGGGTCGTGAACGTCTACAACTGGTCCGACTATATCGACGAGTCGATCCTGGAAGACTTCACCAAGGACACCGGCATCAAGGTCGTCTACGACGTGTTCGACAGCAACGAGGTTCTGGAGACCAAGCTGCTGGCCGGTGGCACCGGCTACGACGTCGTGGTTCCGACGGGAACGTTCCTAGCCCGCCAGATCCAGGCCGGCGTCTTCGCAAAGCTGGACAAGTCCAAGCTGTCGAACCTTTCCAACATGTGGAAGGACATCGAGGCCCGTGTCGAAAAATACGATCCGGGCAACGACTATTCCATCAACTACATGTGGGGCACGACCGGTCTCGGCTACAATGTCGAAAAGGTGAAAGCCGCTCTTGGTGACGACGCGCCGGTCGACAGCTGGGACCTTTTCTTCAAGCAGGAAAACATCGAAAAGCTGAAGGATTGCGGTGTGTTCGTTCTGGACGCCCCGACCGAAATGATCCCGGCCGCCCTGAATTACCTCGGCCTCGATCCGGACAGCAAGGACCCGGCTGAAATCGAAAAGGCGGGCGAACTGCTGAAATCGGTTCGGCCCTATGTCCAGAAATACCACTCTTCCGAATACATCAACGCGCTCGCCAACGGCGACATCTGCCTGGCCGTCGGCTGGTCCGGCGACGTTCTGCAGGCCCGCGACCGCGCTGCGGAAGCCGACAACGGGGTGACCGTCGAATATTCGATCCCGAAGGAAGGCGCGCTGATGTGGTTCGACCAGATGGCGATCCCCGCCGATGCCCCGCACACGGAAGAGGCGCTTGAGTTCCTCAACTACATCATGCGCCCGGAAGTCATGGCCAAGGCGTCGAACTACGTCTACTACGCCAACGGCAACAAGGCATCCCAGCAGTTCCTCAACGAGGACGTCATCGGCGATCCGGCGATCTATCCGACGGAAGACGCGGTGAAGAACCTCTACACCGTCACACCCTACCCGCCGAAAGTGAACCGCGTGGTCACCCGCATCTGGACAGCGGTGAAAAGCGGTCAGTAAAGCACGAATATCGGCCGGGCCCGGAGAACGGGCCCGGTTGTTCGCGCGACAGATGAATCTCTCTTGAGGGTGGGAAAAAATCTTGGCGAAAAAATCGATTGGGCCGGTGCGGCGGGAATACAGTCCCTGGGAAGATCCGGATCATCCGCCATTCATCGAATTCCGGAACGTTACCAAGAAGTTCGGCGACTTCGTCGCGGTCGACAATCTGTCTCTGAAGATCTACGAGCGCGAGTTCTTCGCGCTTCTGGGCGGATCGGGCTGCGGCAAGACGACCCTGATGCGCATGCTCGCCGGCTTTGAAACACCGACGTCCGGACAGATCTTCCTGGATGGCCAGGATCTTGCCGGTATTCCGCCCTTCCGGCGACCCTCGAACATGATGTTCCAGTCCTATGCGCTGTTTCCGCATATGAACGTGGAAAAGAACATCGCCTTCGGTCTCAAGCAGGACAAGATGCCGGCGTCGGAAATCGACGCCCGGGTCGCCGAAATGCTGCGCCTGACAAAACTGGAACAGTTTGCCAAACGCAAGCCGCACCAGTTGTCCGGCGGCCAGCGCCAGCGTGTCGCGCTTGCCCGCTCGCTTGCCAAAAGGCCGAAGGTGCTGCTGCTGGACGAACCGCTCGGCGCCCTTGACCGCAAGCTGCGCGAGGAAACCCAGTTCGAACTGATGAACATCCAGACGGAACTGAAAATGACCTTCCTGATCGTGACGCACGACCAGGAGGAGGCCATGACGGTTGCCGACCGGATCGCGGTGATGGACAAGGGAAAACTTGTCCAGGTGGCGACACCCGCTGAAATCTATGAAGCGCCCAGCTCGAAATTCGTCGCGGACTTCATCGGCGACATCAATCTGATCGAGGCCAAGATCACCGAAAAATCCGACGCCTGCACCAAGCTCCTCTCGGTCACCGACGGCTTCTCCATCGAGAGCGACCAGATGACCGATGCCGCCGTCGGCGATACGGTCTGGTATGCCATCCGCCCCGAAAAGATGCGCATCGTCCAGGGGCGCAAGGAAAACGGCGCCGCCAACCAGATCGACGGTCTGGTCTGGGACATCGGCTATCTCGGTGACGTGTCGATCATCCATGCCAAGGTCGGACCGGACGACCATGACACGCTCCGGGCAACTTTCGCCAATGTCTCGCGCATGGTGGAAAACCCGATCACCTGGGATGATGAAGTCGTGCTCTCGTTCGATCGGGATGCCGGCGTCATCCTCAGAGCCTAGGAGGGCGCCATGGCCGAGCAACAAGTTGCGGCTCCCGCCAGAAGGGGGCTGGGAAGCTGGCTACTGATCGCTGTCCCCTATCTGTGGCTGCTGGTATTCTTCCTGGCCCCGTTCCTCATCGTCGTCAAGATTTCCCTGTCGCAGGTGGCGGTCGCCATTCCGCCCTATACGCCCACTTTCGACATCGCAGCGGGCTGGCAGGCCATCAAGGACAGCCTTTCCGAGCTGTCCTTCGAGAACTACATCTGGCTGACGGAAGACGACCTCTACTGGAAGTCCTACGTTTCCTCGGTGATGATCGCCTCCATCTCCACGGTCCTTACGCTCGTGATCGGCTATCCGATCGCCTATGGCATGGCCCGCAGCCCCAAGTCGATCCGGCCGACGCTGCTGATGCTGGTGATCCTGCCGTTCTGGACCAGCTTCCTGATCCGGGTCTATGCCTGGATCGGCATCCTCAAAAACGAGGGGCTGCTCAATCAGCTGCTGCTGTGGCTGGGCATCATCGACGAGCCGCTGGTGATCATGAACACCAACCTGGCCGTCTTCATCGGCATCGTCTATTCCTACCTGCCGTTCCTGGTCCTGCCGCTTTACGCAAGCCTGGAACGACTGGACGGGAGCCTGCTGGAAGCGGCTGAAGATCTCGGCTGCCCGCCCTGGAAGGCCTTTTGGAAAATCACCGTGCCGCTGTCCATTCCAGGCGTCATCGCGGGCTGTTTCCTGGTGTTCATCCCCGCGGTCGGCGAGTTCGTCATCCCGGATCTGCTCGGCGGCTCCAACACGCTGATGATCGGCAAGACGCTCTGGGTCGAGTTCTTCAACAACAGGGACTGGCCGGTGTCCTCCGCGGTCGCTGTGATCCTCCTGATGATCCTGGTGATCCCGATCGTGCTCTTCCAAAACCAGCAACAGAAAATGTCGGAGAGAGACTGATGACGCGCGGTCCGACCTGGTTCAACATCACCTCTCTCGTGGCGGGTTTCTCGTTTCTGTATCTGCCCATCGTGCTGCTGGTGATCTATTCCTTCAACGAAAGCCGGCTGGTCACGGTCTGGGGCGGGTTCTCGACCAAATGGTATGCCTCGCTGCTGCATAACCAGCAGCTTCTGGATGCGGCCTGGGTGACCCTGCGCATCGCGCTCTCCTCCGCCACGATCGCGACGGTGTTCGGCACGATTGCCGCGCTCGTCCTGGTGAGATCGGGACGGTTCCTCGGCCGCTCGCTCTTCTCCGGCATGATCTTCGCGCCGCTCGTCATGCCCGAGGTGATCCTAGGCCTGTCGCTGCTGCTGCTGTTCGTGGCGCTGGACTACACGCGCGGCTTCTGGACGGTGATGCTGGCCCACACGACCTTTGCCATGTGCTATGTGGCGGTCGTGGTTCAGTCCCGTCTGGTCGGCTTCGACAGGTCCATCGAGGAGGCCGCGGAGGACCTCGGCTGCCCGCCCGTGAAGACCTTCTTCCTGATCACCCTGCCGATCATCCTTCCAGGGGTTGTCGCGGGCTGGATGCTGGCCTTCACCCTGTCGCTCGACGACCTGGTGATCGCGAGCTTCACCACGGGGCCGGGCGCGACCACACTGCCGATGAAGATCTATTCCCAGGTGCGCCTGGGGGTGACGCCCGAAATCAACGCGGTCTGTACCATCCTGGTCGCGCTGGTCACTGTCGGCGTCATCGCCGCCTCCATTGTGACCAAGCGCCAGCAGGTGCAGCGGGAGCGGGACGAACGCGCTGCGTTCGGGGCGGCCGGCTGAGGCCGGGGCGCAACTACCGAATGACCTCATCCTGAGGCGGACATCCGTTCCGCCTCAGGATGAGGTGGTCTCTTGTTTCTCGCCGGGCGTGGTATTTGAATTTCGGACCGGTTCAGCCCGCGCGCGGCGGGCGGAACAAGTAGACAATCAGCCAGACCGGCACGACGATGAAAGCGCCGAGGATCATGTTGGGGATTGCCCAGTCCCGGAACTCGAGCATGTAGATCCACAGTTCCATCGGGCTCAGCCCGACCGAGCCGAGCAGATCCTGGGCGGAAATGTCGACGAAGGATAGACCTGCCCCCACGAGAAGGGAAATGGCTGCGATCTTGAAAAGTGTCGACAGGAACGGCAACACGGCGGCACGGTTCTTTCGGGTGTCTGCTCTTGGATTACCCCGGTCCGGAGCGGCGCAAACCCCTCCGAAGCGGTCCGCCAATTGTTTGCCTTAACCATTTACAAACCATAAACGGCGGGCAAATTCCTCACGTTTCTGCGGACATGCGGGATCTTGAGGGTGGGTTTGCGTCCAAATCGATTAAGTGACCGTTCATTCATGTTTTTCGCTGCGTTGCGGCAAACATCTCTTGACCGGCGGGAACCGAGCGGCGAATGTGCCCGTCACGCACCTTGCGGTCCTAAACGGGAGTGAAACATGAACAAAATTTATCCGGACGCAAAGGCAGCCCTCGAGGGGCTCACCTTTGACGGTATGACTGTGATGGCCGGCGGGTTCGGACTGTGCGGCATTCCGGAAAATCTGATCGTCGCGCTTCGGGATTCCGGAGCCAAGGACATCACGGCCATCTCGAACAATGCCGGCGTTGACGATTTCGGCCTGGGTCTGTTGCTGCAGACCCGCCAGATCAAGAAGATGGTCTCGTCCTATGTCGGCGAGAACGCCACCTTCGAGAAGCAGTTCCTGAACGGCGAACTGGAGCTGGAATTCAACCCGCAAGGAACGCTGGCGGAGCGCATTCGCGCCGGTGGCGCGGGCATTCCCGGTTTCTACACCAAGACCGGTGTCGGCACGCTGATCGCGGAAGGCAAGGAACACAAGGACTTCAACGGCGAAACCTACATCATGGAAACGGGCCTTGTTGCCGATGTTTCGCTGGTCAAGGCCTGGAAGGCCGACAGGGAAGGCAACCTCGTCTACCGCAAGACCGCGCGCAATTTCAATCCGATGATGGCAACGGCCGGCAAGGTCTGTGTCGTCGAGGTCGAAGCGCTGGTGGAGATCGGCGAACTCGATCCGGACCAGATCCATACGCCCGGGATCTTCGTCGACCGCATCATCGTCGGCAGCCACGAAAAACGCATCGAAAAGCGCACGACGCGCGCAGCCTGAGGAGGAAACATCATGGCCTGGACACGTGATGAAATGGCACAGCGCGCAGCGCAAGAGCTTGAAGACGGTTTCTACGTCAACCTGGGGATCGGCATTCCGACCCTGGTGTCGAACTACATTCCCGATGGCGTCCACGTGACCCTGCAGTCGGAAAACGGCATGCTCGGCATGGGCCCGTTCCCGACGGAAGACGAGGTCGACGCCGACCTTATCAACGCCGGCAAGCAGACGATTACCGAACTGCCGCAGACCAGCTACTTCTCCTCCGCCGACAGTTTCGGCATGATCCGGGGCGGCCATATCGACCTGTCGATCCTGGGGGCAATGGAAGTGTCGGAAGAAGGCGATCTCGCCAACTGGATGATCCCGGGCAAGATGGTCAAGGGCATGGGCGGTGCGATGGACCTGGTGGCCGGCGTCAAGCGCGTCGTCGTCATCATGGACCACACCTCGAAGGCCGGCGACAGCAAGCTCCTGAAGGAATGCTCGCTACCGCTGACCGGCGTGAAATGCGTCGACCGGGTGATCACCAACCTCGGCGTCTTCGACGTGACCGAAGGCGGGCTGAAGGTTGTCGAACTGGCTCCCGAGGTCACGCTCGACCAAGTGAAGGAAAGCACCCAGGCAGCGATCGTCTGACACGCTTGCGAACGTCTCCTGAATAAAAGAAAGGGCGCCTGCATGACATGCAGGCGCCCTTTTCGTTGCGCAGGGTTCGCGATCTAGCCTGCGCTTTTTTCCTTCTGGCGTTCGGCCAGCGGCCGGATCGGCGGGAAGTCGTCGTCGGTCAACGTTTCCTTTGCGAGCAGCAACTCGGCGCCTTTGTCGAGATCCTCCCGGTGGCTGTTGAGGAGTTCCTTTGCGTGGGCGAAGGCGGCCTCGACACGGGCCTTGATCGCCAGATCGATTTCCCTCTGGGTTTCAGCCGAGACTTCGGCAAAATCGCCCACGGGTTGCCCGAGGAAATTCTGGCGCTGGGTGGAATAGACCCGGTTGCCGAGCTCCGTCTCCATGCCGTAGCGCATGACCATGTCACGGGCGACTTCCGTGGCCTTCTGGAGATCGTCCGAGGCGCCGGTGGAGATTTCGCCGAAGACGATATCTTCCGCGGCGCGGCCACCCATCAGGACGGCCATCCGGTGCTCAAGATCCCGGGTGGACAAAAGGAAACGGTCCTCGGTCGGCCGCTGCATGGTGTAGCCGAGCGCGCCGATGCCGCGCGGGATGATCGAAATCTTGTGCACCGGGTCGCAACCTTCCAGGTTCGCGGCGACCAGGGCATGGCCCATCTCGTGAAAGGCGACGGTCCGGCGTTCCTTGTCCGACAGGATGCGGCTGCGCTTCTCGAGCCCGGCGATCACCCGTTCGACGGCCTCGTTGAAATCGACCAGGGTCACGGCATCGCCGTTCCGCCGTGTGGCCAGAAGCGCGGCCTCGTTGACGAGGGTTGCCAGGTCTGCACCCGAGAACCCGGCGGTGAGCTGCGCGACCTGGTCGAGATCGGTTTCCGGGTCGAGTTTGATCTTCTTCACATGGACGTCGAGGATCGCGCGACGTCCGAGCTTGTCGGGCCGGTCGACAAGCACCTGGCGGTCGAAACGGCCCGCCCGAAGAAGCGCGGGGTCGAGAATTTCGGGCCGGTTGGTGGCCCCCAGAAGGATGATGCCGCTGGATGGATCAAAGCCGTCCAGCTCGGTCAGGAGCTGGTTGAGCGTCTGTTCCTTTTCGTCGTTCGTGCCCATCGGGCCGCTGGCACGGGCCCTGCCGAGGGCGTCCAACTCGTCGATAAAGATGATGGCGGGAGCCGTCTTGCGGGCCTGCTCGAAGAGATCGCGCACACGGGCGGCCCCCACGCCGACGAACATCTCGACGAATTCGGAGCCGGAGATGGAGAAGAACGGCACGTCGGCTTCCCCGGCGACCGCACGGGCAAGCAGCGTCTTGCCGGTTCCCGGAGGGCCGACGAGCAGGATGCCTTTTGGAACATGAGCACCGAGGCGGCCGTAGGAACTGGGATCCTTCAGGAAGTCCACGACTTCCTTCAGTTCGCGCTTGGCTTCATCGACGCCCGCGACATTTTCGAAACGGACGTCCACGCCTCTTTCGACATAAACCTTCGCCTTGGATTTGCCGACCGTCATCATGCCGCCGAAGCCCTGCTTTTCGGCAAAGCGGCGAATGACGAACATCCAGAGACCGAAGAAAATGAGGACCGGCAACACCCAGGACAGGATATCCCTTATGATCGTGCTCTGGATGACACCCGTGAACTTGACGTCGTATTTGCTGAGCTGGTCGGCCAGGGGAATGTCGACACGGGTCGTGACAAAATAGAGTTTGCCGTCCTTCTGAGGCTCCTTGAACTTGCCTTCAATGGTGTTTTCCTTGATGGCAATTTCCTCGACTTTCCCGTCCTTCAGAAGTTGTTCGAACTGGCTGTAGGGAATCGGCTCGACGGTCTTGTAGGTCGTCCACCAGCTCTGGAACAGGATCACCAGCATCATGGCAATGAAGGCGTACCAAAGATTGATCTGGTGTTTCTTTTCCATCGAATAATCGTCCCGAAAATGAATTGAACAACGGGTTTATAGGCGCGATTTGCGCCTTGGCTGTCAAGCTGCGGACGGGGAGGGAAATCAGATCAGCGGCGCGCTCTGGCGCTTGGAGAGCCTGGTACGGAAGGAGCTGGCGCTGGAGCGGGCCAGATAGATGACCGGTATCAGGCCGACAAGCACGACCGCGAGCGAGGGCAGGGCGGCTTCCTCGAACGCCTCGCGGGAGGCGGCCTCGAAGACGGTGGTGGCCAGGGTCTCGAAGTTGAATGGGCGCAGCAGGATGGTCGCCGGCAGCTCTTTCATGCAGTCGACGAAGCTGAGCAGTGCCGCTGACAGCAGCACCGGCTTCAGGATCGGCAGATGGATCTGCGACAGCGTCTGGCCGGTGTTGCGGCCGAGCGTGCGCGCGGCCATGTCCAGATGGGGCGAGATCCGGCCGAAGCCGCCCTCGACCTGGCCGTAGGAAACGGCCAGGAAACGGACCACATAGGCATAGATGAGCCCGGTGCCGCTGCCCAGAAGCAGAAGGCCGGTGTTGATCCCGAACCAGCTTTCCATGCGCGCATCGAGGAAATTGTCGAAGCCGGCAAGGGGCACGAGGATGCCGATTGCCAGCACGGTGCCCGGGATGGCGTAACCGATCGAGGCGAGCCGGACGGCACCCTTGAGCGGGCCGTTCGGATTGAGGCGTAGCGCATAGGCAAGCGATATGGAAATCAGGACGGTCAGCAGCGCGGCAATGGCGGCAAGACTGAAACTGTTCCAGACCGCATGCACGAATGTCTCGGAAAACAGATCCTCCAGCCGCCGGCTGGCCCGGTCCGCCAGAAGCAGACCCGGCACCACGAAACCGACGACGACCGGCGCCATGCACAGGAGCAGGGCCAGGGCAGCCTGCCAGGAGTTGAGGTCGAAGCGGGTCGGCGGCCGGTGCTTGGAGCCGCCGCCGCTGTCGAAGCGCTGCTTGCGGCGGCCGAACCGCTCCAGCCACAGGAGCAGCAGCACCATCACGAGCATGGCAAGTGCCAGCTGCGCCGCGCCGCCGAGACTCGAACGGTTGAGCCAAGTCTCGTAGACGGAGAAGGTGAGCGTCTTGACCCCGAAGAATGTGACCGCGCCGATGTCATTGAGGCATTCCATCAGGGCCAGCGAGATGCCGATGGCGATGGCCGGGCGTGCAAGCGGCAGGGCGATGCGGAAGAAGAGGCCGTATGGCGAGGCGCCGAGCGTCCGGGAAACGTCGAGGGTCGACGCGGACTGGATCAGAAAGCTCGCCCGCGTGGTGAGATAGACATAAGGATAGAGCACGGCCCCCATGACGAAGATGGCACCACCGAGCGAGCGGATCTCGGGAAACCAGTAGTCCCGCGAGGTCTTGAAGCCGAAGAGTTCCCTGATCACGGTCTGGACCGGGCCGGTGTAGTCGAGCACCTCCACATAGGCGAAGGCGACGATGTAGGTCGGAACGGCGAGGGGGACGAGCAGCACCCAGTCCATGATCTTCCGTCCCGGGAAATTGCACATGGTCACGAGCCAGGCGGTAAGAACACCGGTGACGCCCGTCGTCAGGCCGACGCCCAGCATCAGCAGCAAGGTGGTCTTGAGCGTGCCCGGAAGGACCGTCGTCAGCAGGTGGCCCCATACGTCCGCTGCAGGCGTCAGCGCGATCCACAAAATTGCGCCAAGCGGCAAAAGGACCAGGGCAGCGATCGCCAGGGCGGCAAGCTGCCAGAAACGGTCAACAAGGGAAAGGGTGGGCGTACGCAGCAAGATCGGTCTTACGCTTCAGGTCGGAACGGTTCGCAAAAAGCTCTATAGGCAATTGCTTGAAAAAGCAAAAAGCGCCGCTCGAAAACGGCGCTTTCCGTGTTTGTCCGGCGAAAGGCCTCAGGAGGCCGGGCCGTCGTCGAAGCCGACCTTGTCGACCAGTTCGCTGGCGGCCTTGCGGTATTTGGCGACGTCGGCGAGCGGCAGCGTGTCCGGCTTAAGCTCGCCCCAGCTGCTGACGCGTTCGGAGACTTCCACTCCCGGCGTGACCGGATATTCGAAGTTGGTTTCCGCGTAGACCTTCTGGGCTTCCGGCGAGGTCAGGAACTCGATCAGTTTGACCGCGTTGTCCTTGTTCGGTGCGTGTTTCGTCAGCACCACACCGGCGATGTTGACATGGCTGCCCCGGTCCTCGACGTTCGGGAAGATGATGCGCACGCTTGCGGCCCATTCCTTCTGCTCGGGCTCTTTGTCGTTGGTCTGCATCTTGCCCATGTAATAGGTGTTGCCGAGGGAAATGTCGCATTCACCGGCAAAAATGCCCTTTACCTGGCTGCGGTCGTTGCCGGAGGGCTTGACGGCAAGGTTGTCGCGCACGGCTGCCAGCCATTGCTCGGTTTCCTCAACGCCGTGATGGGCAATCATCGAGGCGATCAGTCCGATGGTATAGACGTGCTGGCCGGAGCGGGTGCACAGGCGGCCCTTCCACTTCGGGTCGGCGAGCTCCTCGTAAGTGATGGTCTCCTGGTCGACCCGGTCCTTGGATGCGTAAATGACGCGGGCACGGGTGGTCAGGCCGATCCAGTTGCCGTCCGGATCGCGGAAGTGCGCGGGTATGTTTTCGTTGACCACGTCGGAGACGACCGGCTGGGAGATGCCGAGCTGCTTGGCGCTGTCCAGGCGGCCGATGTCGACCGTCATCAGGACGTCTGCCGGAGAGTTCCTGCCTTCGGCCGCGATCCGCTCGTCCAGGCCCTTGGATGCGAAGACCACATTGGTCTTGATGCCGGTCTCTGCCGTGAAGGCATCCAGCAGCGGCTGGATCAGGAACGGCTGGCGGTAGGAATAGATGTTCACCTCGCCGTCGGCGTAGGCAGGGGCGGCTGTGAATACCGCGGAGGTGAGGGCGGCTGCACAGGTCAGCGCACGGAATGTGGAACGCATCAAGGGTCTCCCAGTGATCTGGTTGTTGGCCGGGCGCGTGGCCCGAGGAGTTGACGGGAATATGTCTTGGAGGCGTTTCGAAGTCAATAAATGTATAAAAATCAATACTTTAGAATTATTCAAAACTAACTGGAGGGTAAAACTCCACTATTGAATGAAAAAACGGAGATAAAACAGGAGTTTAATAGTCGACTTTTGAAACGAGGCGGACAGACCCAAGAGCGGAAAAGACCGCTCACAAACGCGTTACCGGAAAGAGCGTCAAATTATCACACCCGGGCGAGCGCCTTTTTCAGCAACGCATCACTCGGAAAGAACACGCTGGGTCGGGAAAATGATTTCGACAAGCGTGCCCTGATCCGGAGTGGAGTCGATGTGGAAACTGGCCCGGTTCGCTTCCACCAGCGCCTTGGTCAGCGGCAGGCCGAGGCCGGTGCCGCCACCCCGTGTGGCGGTATGCAGCTGGCGGAACGGTTCCAGGGCAGCCGCGAGCTGTTTCGCCGTCATGCCGGTTCCCGTGTCGCGGACCCTCAGGGCCACTTCGCCGTTGCTCTCCAGCGCGGTCGACAGGATTACCTGGCCGCCGGACTTGTTGTATTTGATGGCATTGGACAGGAGATTGAGGACAATCTGGCGCAGCGAGCGCTGGTCGGCCACCACGTTCGGAACAGATTCGGGCAGGCTCGCCCGGATGATGACCCGCTCCCGGTTGGCTTGCGGCTGCATCAGAGCGACGCATTCGTTGATGACGTCGTTGGTCGAAACGGATGCGAATTTCAGGTCCAGCTTGCCCGCCTCGATCTTGGACAGGTCCAGAAGGTCGTTGATCAGGCTCATGATATGCGAGCCGGACGTGCGGATGTCCTTCAGGTAGTCCTTGTAGCGGTCGTTGCCGATCGGTCCGAAACGCTCCTCCATCATGACTTCGGAGAAGCCAATGATCGCGTTGAGCGGCGTGCGGATCTCGTGGCTGATCTTGGCGAGGAAGTCCGATTTCTGGGAGCTGGCGTTTTCTGCCTGACGCTTGGCCTGGGTGAGCTCCTCCTCGGCCGACTTCCACTGGGTGATGTCGCGCAGGACCGCGCAATACTTGGCCTCGTCCTTGTTGCCGTTGATGCGGCCCATGGTCATGAACAGCGGGATGAGGCCGCCGGAAGGCACCTTGCCCAGCACTTCTCGCCCATCGTTCAGGATGCTGGCGACACCGTTGCGGGTCAGCCCGTCGAGATAGTCGGCCGCTGCCCGGTGGCTTTCGGGCGCCAGGAAATCGGTGAAGGGCGCACCGATCATTTCCGCCCTGTTGGCGCTGAAGAGAGCCTCCGCAGAGCCGTTCACCTTGAGGATAGTGCCATTCTGGTCGAGCACAAGGACGCCATCGGTCGCGGTCTCCAGGATCGTGTCCATTTCGGCGATCTGGCTGCGGGCGCTTTCCAGCTCGCTGCGGATCTCGGCGAAGAAATTCGGAGAAGCCGGTGCAGTGGCCTGTTTCACCGGGCGCTGGGTGATGGAAATCATCAGGCCGCGGTTGCCGTTCCAGGGGACGGAATGCATGTGAGCGTCTACGCTCAGCACGCCGCCGTCGGCAAGGCGCAGCTTCATGGCCTCGTCGACTTCCTCCTCCATGCCGATCGCGTCGGACAGCTCTTCGGTGTCGTCGATGAAGAGCGCTTCCAGGCCGCCGGCCTCGGACAGGGCGGCGATCGACCTGTAGCCGAGCATGGCAAGGAGGGCCTTGTTGGCGTAAAGCACCTCGCGGTCGTGGGCGATCGCGATGCCTATGGGCAGGCGGTCGAGCAGGCTCGGATCGATCGGCCCGGCTTCCGGCACGTCCGGCGGCAACTCCTCCACGGGTTCCTCGGCCGTGTCCGGTTCGTCGAAGTCCTCAAGGTCGCCCTCCAGGCGTGCGCCCAGGGCCTCGGCGATCTTGCGGAAGGCCCGGCGCTCCGGCCGGGACAGTCCGGAGGTGTCGACCGGAACGACGCGCGGCTTTACTGTCGCAAGCGGAATGACCTCGCCGGTCGGCTTGGCCGGCACCGCCGTGTCTTCCTGATCGCCGGGGGCAGCTTCCGCGGCGATCTGGTCCTCTGCCTCGTAGGCAGCGGTTTCCTGGAAAAATTCGCGCTCGTCCGCAGAAATGTCGTCTTCCGGCTCGTCTTGCTCAGATGCGGGCTCTTCAGTCTCCGCCAGGCTGTCGCCATCAGGCGTTTCTTCTTTGTCTTCTTCAGGTCGGTCCAGGTCCAGCGCCAGGGGTTCCCCGTCGCTGTCCGGCCCGAGGTCGGGCACCGTCTCCGCCAGAAGCGCGGGCGCGGTGTCGTCCTCGTCCGGATTTTCAGGTTCCAGGGAGGGCTCGTCCGCGGGCGCCGCATCGAAGAGATCGCGGGATCGTTTTTCGGCTGCCTTGTAGGTCTTGGCGAGCGACTTGACCGCGCTTTCGATTTCCGACGGCATCAGGGCGGCCGGGCCTGAAATCCCGGTGGGCTCTTCTGCCGCCGGTTCCTCCTCCCGCTCTTTTTCGGACGCGTGTTCGGTATCGTCTTCCGTCGCTGCCTCGAGTTCCGATACCGCCTCTTCGCTTTCCGGCTCTTCCCCGGCCATCTCGCCCGCGTCAGAAGCGCGAGTTTCGAGCGCCGCCTCGTCCTCGGGTTCGTCCGATTCAACCCGGTCTTCGGAAAGTTCGCCTTCCGACAGATCGTCTTCCTGTTGGTCTTCTTGTCGGTCTGCCGGGGCAGCCGCCTCAGGCAGATCGGTATCCGCCGGCTCGGTCAGTTCCTCTTCCCCCTGCGGTTGGTCCACCGCTCCGGACAGATCCGACGCATTGTCTTCACGGAGCTCGGCAGCGCCTGTCTCCAGGGCCTTGAGCTTGTTGTCCAGCGCCGCGCCGACGCTTTCCTCGTCCCCGGCCCCAGCCGGTGCATCCGGCTCAAGGCTCACGGGTTCCGGTTCCGCCACCGTTCTGGCGGCAGGGGCGGGGGCTTTTGCCGCCGGGGCCGGAACAGGTTTGCCGGTGAATTTGGCCAGGGATCCGACGAGCGCCGCAGCGCTCGCGCCGAGAAAGGTCTTGCCGCCGAAGGAATTCGGCTGGGCGGGCTTCAGGCTCTCGATCGAGTCCTGTGCCGCAGCCGGTTCCGCCACGGCTTGCGCCGGTTGTTCGGCTTCTTCAACGTGTCCCTCGGTTTCCGGCAGCTCATCGTCGCCATCGTCCTCAGACGGCGTTTCGGCTTCGCTGTCCGCCGGAACTTCCTCAGTCTCAAAATCGGTAACGTCGTCCGCAGGCTGCTCCCCTGCCAAGGGAGTGGCCTCTTCCGTATCCTCGCTGGCGTCCGGTTCGGTAGCCTCGGGCGCGGCGGCAAAGGTCTCGTCGAAGGCGGCAAGGGCCGGGCTCAGCAGGCTCTCCTCGACCTCGATCGCATCCGCCGTCCGGCACACGCCGAACCCGCGGTAGCCCTCGAATTTCCGGTTGCGGTCGAAGGCGGGCAAGGCAGCCATGTCGACCGGAACCCGCAAGGGGGCACCGCTCACGGGCCAGTTGACGGTCTTGCCGCTCCAGGTGTCTCGGCGGTCGAGGGCCCGGGCGATGTTCCCGCGCGGGTCGAGGTCGAACCTGTCGGAAACCTCTTCCCATGTCAGGCCAACGATATCCGTGGCCTCCGGACCCAGAACTTCCGCGAACTCGTCGGACAGGAAAGTGAAGCGCTGGCCGATATCCATCTTCCAGGCAAAGCGGACGGGGCGACGGCGCGGCTGAAAGACAAAACCGGCCTCTGCGCCGGCCTCGTCGTCGGCGTCCCGTTCCTCGGCCGGGCCGTTGTCCGGAGCTGCGTCCGGGTTGATTTCAGTATCCGCTTCGGTTTCGGCCTCTGCCTCTGCCTCTGCCTCAAAGTCTGTCTCAGGCTCGAAACCGGCATCGGCGGCAAGCACGGCGAGGCCGACCTCGTCTTCCACCCTGCTTGCCTCGATCAGTTCCTCGGCGTCCGATGCGAGCGAGGGCGCATCGGCTTCAGACGTGTCTTCCGCTTCGAAATCCTCGTTCGCCTGAGGAAGGGCTGTTGCGCCGGTCGTGTCGCCCGCCCGGACAATGTCCGCCTCAAGCGGCTCCTGAGCGTCGGTTTCGTCCGTTTCGTCCGCTGCCGCGTCCGGCCTTGCGGCGTTCTCGCCGTCCGCGAGAACCGCATCCTCGGCTTCGGTGTCGACGGCTGGTTCCTCGTCCACTTCGTCAGGAAGTCCGGAGGCCGTCATGTCTTCGGCCTGATCTTCGGTGGCCTGATCTTCGGTAACTTGCTCTTCGATGGCCAGGTCTTCTGCGCCAAGGTCTTCGGTGGCCCAGTCCTCGGTGGCCAGATCTTCGATGGCCAGGGCGGCCGCGGCGATTGCCGGGACCGCTTCCAGGTCTTCCGCCTCTTCTTCCTCCGCGGCAGGCGGTGTCTCGTCACCGGCGGGCTCATCGGCGAGGGGGGCGTTGTCGAGGACGATCAGTTTCCTGCCGTCCGTTATCTGCAGCACGAAGCCTTCATGGAACCGGCCCTCGAGTTCCAGCGGGCCGATGAGCGCGGCCTGCGCCTCCGGCAACTCCAGGTCTTCCGGCGTTCCGGCCAACGCACCGATCCTCTCGGTGACGCTGCCGCCTGCGGTCAGGAACACGGTTTCGGCCGCTCCGGCCACGAGATGTGCGAAACCCTCGACAGGATCCCGGGAAAGCAGCAGTCCCTGGTCGCCGCAAATGATGAGCGCCGCCCGATCGCCGTTTTCCAGTTCGACGCTTTTGCACTGGCAGGTCAGCAGCATCACCCTGAGGCCGCGGTAGAAACGGAGGCGGTCGATCGAAAATTTCCCCGAGGGAGCGGTTTCCGCGATCCGGGCGATGTGAGGCCGTGCGGGTGAGCGTTCAAGCGCAGGCAGGTTCGCGAGGCCCGCCGGTGACCGTGCGGAAAAGAAGGCGGCTCCGGCAGCGTTCGCCCATAGTATGGCAGTGCCGTCCGCCGACCAGAGCCATGCAGCCCGTTTGTCGGCGACAAGCTGAACCAGACCATTCGTGGCGGTCAGTTCCAGGAACGACTGGGTCTGTTTGTCCATGGCTCTGCTCCAAACTGGTCTACGGCATCTGTTGCCGGGGGCGCGTCTGGCGTATTTGCCGGCGGTGGTAAACATTCCGTTAATACTAGCAATCGCCTGCCTCGTCCACGTAAAGCGAGGTTCTTAAAGGGGTTACATGAAGGCGTGGTTAATCCGGCCGGGTAAGTTTGCGGGATAGACATCTCCGTGTTACGAATTTTTGGCATGGAAAGAAGTTAGAACGAGCACCCGTATCTTCCGCGGTTAAGGAGCGCCGAAATGAGCACAGACAAGACCGGTTTCGAGATTCCCGATCAGATGAGAGACTTCGCAGAAAAGAGCGTCGACCAGGCCCGCAAGGCCTTCGACGATTTCATGGGCGCGACCCACAAGGCAGTTGCCAATGCGGAAGGCAGTGCCAGTGCGGTGCAGGCCGGCGCCGCGGACGTCAACAAGAAGGCACTCACCTACGCGGAAGAACATGTCGACGCCGCCTTCAAGTTCGCCCAGGCCCTCGTCAAGGCGGACAATGTCGAGGACATGATGAAGCTGCAGCAGGACTATCTGCGCAGCCAGATGGAGTCCCTCGGCGAGCAGGCCCGTGAGTTCTCCAACACGGCCACCAAGGCCGTTCAGGACGCCGCCAAGGCCGCCCAGAAAAAGTAACGGTTCGATCGCCGGACCTCGGCGAGGCGCGTCCGCGTGCCTCGCGACCCTCGTTTTCGTCAGGCCTCAGACCGGGCCGGCTGTCCCCGCAAGGCGCGCCTCTCAGGCGCCAGCAGCCATGCAGTGCTGTAATTGCACAGATCCCCTACGGCAGGTTGATTGTGCAGTGCAAAAAAATGTTGCATTGCAGCACAAGATGTACTATGTAGGGGGTGCGGATGACGACAAGGTCCGCCGGCAAGTGTTCCGGCGGAAGAAATGCACCAGTGATCGCATCCGGACTCTAGGAGATGAGATCATGACTGAAACGACCCCCCAGGCCAAACCGGCCACCAAGGCCCGCGCTTCCAAGACCAAGACCGCAAGCGCATTCCCGGAATTTGAAGCTTTCGCAATGCCGAAGATGGAAATCCCGGCTGCCTTCCGCGAAGCAACGGAAAAAGGCATCGAGAATGCCCGCGAAGCTTATGCAAAGGTGAAGACCGCTGCCGAAGACGCAACCGACCTGATGGAAGACACTTTCGAAACGTCCCGTCAGGGCGTCGTGGAATTCAACCACAAGGCCGTCGACGCCGCCAAGGCCAATGCCGATGCCGCTTTTACCTTCGTCAAGGACATCATGTCCGCGAAGACGCTGGCCGAAGCCATCGAGCTGCAGTCCACTTTCGCCCGTCAGCAGTTCGACGCGCTGAGCTCCCAGACCAAGCAAATGCAGGAACTGGCGACCAAGCTCGGTACCGACGTTTCCGCTCCGGTCAAGGAAGCCTTT
>JBNKGB010000077.1:0-22255 GCA_050289605.1 Roseibium sp.
AAACGTCGTACCGCTCTGCGGCCGAAGTGTGCGTGTTGCCTGCATCAACATGCGCAACGACACGTTGCCGAAGTTCCAAAGGATGTGGTTTGCCCATAGAGACCGCCTTGTTCCGTTTCCAAACAAGGAATCACGGATCAACACAAATGGGAATCCCGAATCCAATCAACCGCGACACGCTCTAGTGTTTCCAGTTCCGGAAACACTTTCGTCCCTTTTGTGCGATACCGGCAGCGGGAGGAAGCCATGAAACGTCCCCTTTCGACCTCGACATCCCTTTCACATGCCGTGGCGGTGATGACAGGAATAGCTCTGTCGATCGCAATATCCGCGTCCGCGTCGCTTGCGCAGGAGAACTCGAAATGGTTCGTCTTGAGGCACGATCAGACCGGAGACTGCTGGATAGCGCTCCTCATAAAGATCGACGGAGCCTACCGTCACGGATTCGCGCAGACGGCGGGCGGGCCGTACGACACCAGGGAGGAAGCGCTCGAGCGCGAAAAGGAACTCGAGGACCGGACGGTCTGCAAGAGGGCCGAATAGGCAACGTACCTGACGTTCCAGACAGGATAGGGACGCCCTTCATCCGAGGGTTTACCGACGATCAGAGATGCCCCTCACCGCGGCCCCGTGGGCACCTGCGGGAGAACTGGGGCGCCGCAGGCGTCCCTTCACCCGGAGCAGCCGCCGTCCGCTGGCGAACATCCTGCCAAAATCGTGCTGGATGGCCAGAAGCGCAGGTGTCAGCAGGATCACAAGGAACAGTCCGAAGCCCAGGCCATAGGCAAGCGTGATCACCGTCGGCAGCAGGAATTGCGCCTGCCGGCTGGTTTCGAACAGAAGCGGCGCCAGGCCGAACACCGTTGTCGCCGAGGTCAGGATCACCGCCCTCAGTCGGTCGCAGACACCGTTGATCAGGGCCTGGCGGAACGGCAGCGCCTTTGCGTATTCATCGATGGTGGAGACCAGAACGATGCTGTCGTTGATGATGATGCCCGCCATGCCGATGAAGCCGACCGCGGAGAACATCGACATCGGAACGCCATGCAGGAAATGCCCCCACAGCATGCCGACGCTGCCGAAGGGAATGACGATCATGATCATCAGGGGCCGGGTCCAGGATTCGAAGATCCAGCACAGCGTCAGATAGATGCCGGCCAGGCACAGGCCAAACCCGATCAGCGCGTCGGACAGGAAGTCCCGCTCCTGCTCGGCCAGACCGCTCATCTCGCTCTCGACATCGAATTCGGCCGAGAGTTGCGGTAACAGCTCGTCCTTCAGAAGCGCGGTAACGCGGGCAGCTGCCTCCGGATCGTCTTCCGCGACATCTCCCGTGACGCGCAAGGTGCGCAGGCCATCGCTGCGGCGAACGGAGGCAAAGCCGTAGGAACTCTCCACCTCGACGATTTCACTCAGGGACACGTAGGTCCCCGCCTTGGTGCGCACGCGGGTCGTATACAGGAAGGACGCGTCTGCCTCCTCCTCGGGCATCAGCACCTTGACCTTGGCGGTCCGCCGGCCGACGGGGAATTCGGCGACCTCTATGCCTTCCAGGCGATTGCGGAGAATCCGCGCGATTTCCTCCGTCGTGAAGCCCAGCGCCTCGCCGCGTGGCGTCAGCGTCAGGTTCAGCTCCGGCTTGTCGTAGGAAAGCGTGTCCTCCAGCGCGCTGACGCCTTCAAGCGGCGCCAGGGCCTGCTTCAGGTTTTCGGCCGCCGCCTTGAGGCTTTCCGTCGAGGCCCCGAAGAGCTTGACGTCGATGGCATCGCCACCTGGCCCCGTTCGTTCGCCGCGCAGGGACAGGGTCTCCAGAAGCGGCGGCTTCCTGATTTCGTCCCGCCAGGCGTCGATGAACTGGAACGCAGAATAGGGCCGCAGGTCCGGGTCGAGCAGTTCTATGGAGATGCCACCGAGCTGGTCGACGTCCTTGGAGTCGGCCCCCGAGAGCCCGCGCCCGGCAGTGCCTCCGACCGTTGACAGGGAAAAGACGACAGGCTCCCTGCCGTATTCCTGCGCGTAGCGGGCGTTGACGACTTCCAGGGCCCGTTCCATTTCCGCGATCATCGCCTTTGTATCGTCGCGCTGGGCACCCGGCATCATGGCGATGCTCGCGGATACGACGGCCTGTTCCGGTGCATTGAAGAAGCGCCAGCGCACCGAGCCGTCGAAGAAGAGCGTCAGGGACAGCGTCAGGATCATCACTGCAAATCCGAGGACCGGGTAGCGCATGGCGACGATCCAGGCGATGAACCGGCGGAACAGGGTTTCCCGGATCCACACGAAGCCACGGTTGAAGATGCGGTTGGGCCAGTCGTACCAGTGGTTTTTCCGGGACGCGGAAAGCGCATGGTACATGTGGGCGGGCAGGATCAGGAAGGATTCCACCAGGCTGGCGATCAGCACCACGCTGACCGTGAAAGGGATGTCCGCGATCAGGCTGCCGAAGCGTCCGCCGATCGCGACCAGTCCGGCGAAGGCGATCAAGGTGGTCATCGAGGCGCTGAAGACCGGCGCCGTCATGCGCCGGGCCGCAAGGCTCGCGGCTTCCGCCGGCGGATATCCGCGCCGGTGCAGGAAGTCGGCGTGCTCGCCGACCACGATGGCGTCGTCCACCACGATGCCGAGACAGATGATCAGGGCGAAGACCGAAACCATGTTGAGGGTGAGGCCGAAGGCGTACATCAGCGCCACGGTCGCGGCCATGGCCACGGGAATTCCCGCGGCCACCCAGAAAGCGGTGCGCGAGGACAGGAACAGAAACAGGAACAGCAGCACGAGCCCGAGGCCGAAGATGCCGTTTTCGATCAGCACGTTCATGCGATCGATGATGGCCTGTGAGCGGGTATTGGTCAGCTTGACGACGACGCCCTCGGGCAGGGTCTTCTGGAAGTCTTCCGTGATCCTTTCGACGGTTCTCTGGATGTCGATAGTGTCGCCCAGCGCGCTCCGGTCGACCCTCAGCGTCACGGCAGGCTGCCCCTTGTGGAAATAGGCCCTGCCGCTCTCGACTCCTTCCGTGACGATGTCGGCAACCGAGCGCAGTTGGAGCTTCTCGCCCTGCGAAGGCGCCCTGAGCACGATCTCGCCAAGGTCATGTTCGCTGCGCCGGGTCTGCCCCGTGCGCAACCGGGCTCCGCTGCCGCTGACGTCGCCCGCCGGCGTGGTCTCCATTTCCGCCGAGACGACATCCGCGATCTCGGCAAGGGTCATGCCGTGGCGCACGAGCATCTCCTCGCCGACATTGACCCGGATGATCGGATTGGCGAGCCCCCTTATGCTGACCCGGGTCACTCCCTGGCGGAAGAACACCGTCTGGAGGTCCTCGGCAAACCGGGCAAGTTGGTCGATGTCCACGGGACCGTAGATCACCACGTCCGTCACCCGGTCGCTGTAGACGCTGCGGGTGACGGACGGTTCCTCAATGCCTTCCGGCAGGCTGGAACGAGCCTGATCGACGGCCGCCTTGACCTCGTCGGTCGCCTGCCCCATGTCCCAGCCGTCCTCGAATTCGAGATTGACGCTGGCCGTCCCCTCCCGGGCCACCGAAGTCGCCTGCTCGACGCCGTTGATCGCGAAAAGCTGCGGCCCGAGAATTTCCACCACGGACCGGTCCATGTCCTCAGGCCCTGCCCCCGACCAGCTGATCGTGACATCGACCTCTTCACGCACGAAATCCGGGAAGAATTGCGTTCTGATCTTCGTTCCCGCGGCAAGACCGGCCAGAAGCATGATGGCGAGCAGCAGGTTGGCCGCCGTCCGGTGGCGGACCATGTAATCCAGCAAGGACGCAAACTGCGGTCCGCCAGGAGAACGCATTCGGGACACTCCAGTTACAGGGACCGGTAAAGCAGGGCTAGCCGCTCCGGCCTAGCTGCTGTTCCAGCCGTTCGACAAGGTCCTTCGACACCATGGGCTTATTCAGAATGGCGATCAGCTTCGCCTTCCGGTTTTCGGGCATGTCGGATCGGCTCAGGTGTTCGATCAGGGCAGCCCGCCGTTCAGGTTCCAGGGCGACCAGATCGGCGGACGGCCTTGCTTCTGCGGAACCGGACGGGTCGGGATCCATGGCGCCGCTGCTCCGGCGCGGAACCACCCTCAGGCCCGTTCCCAGTTGCGGCAGACGCTCGCGCACATAGATTTCGCCGAACGGAACGTCGGACAGAACGACGTCGTTGCCCATGCGGCGCAGGACTGTCGCCCGGATTTCCCGGATCCGATCGTCCGCATCGACGATCAGCAACCGGCCGTCTTCGGTGACCGCCGAGGCCGGCACCACGGCGACCTGTTGCAGTTCTGGTTCGCGGACGTCTACCTTGACGAAGTCTCCGGGCCTTAAAACCGTGCCCGGCTTCAGGTCGAGAGTGGCATAGAGCGTGCGGCCCGCCTCCCCTTCGCTCACCACGGCCGCCGCCCGATCGACGCGGCCCTGAACCTCGACGGATCGTCCGCCAAGCTGGAGCGCCACGGTCACCGGGGCGTTGATCAGGTTGCCGCCGTCGTCCAGCAGACGCGAAAATTCGCTGGTGGAAAGGGAGAACTTGGCTTCGAGCGCGGCCGGATCGATCAGCAGGGCCAGGGTTTCGGACGGACTGACCCGGCGCCCGAGCGTGGCGTTCACTTCCGAGAGATAGCCGCTGAAGGGCGCCGTCAGCGTGGTTTCGTCCAGTACGCGCCGTGCGTCTTCCAGAGCCAGCGTCGCCCGCTTGACCGTCAGGTCCATGCGCTCGATGCGCTTTCGCGCGGTGACGAGGGATTGCATGCGGTTGTTGAGGACCTGATCGAGCGCGGCGACCGCGAGTTCTTCGGTCTCGACCTGGGCTGCGGTCGAATAGCCCTTGTCCTTGAGCTGACGCTGGCGCTCCAGGGCCTGCTTGCGCAGACCGAGCTGACGCCGGGCCGCCTTCATCTCCTCTTCGGCCCCGATGATTGCCTCTTCGGCTTCCGCCTTCTGGGCTTCCGCATCCGCGAGCGCAGCTTCCGCGTCCAGCGCCTGAAAGCGGGCATTGGCCGGATCGATGCGCAAAAGAAGCTCGCCTTCGGCAACGGCGGCCCCGTCCCGGAACTTGACGGCGACATCCACCAGGCGGCCTTCGGAACTGGCGCGCAGCTGCAGGGTGCGCCAGCTTTCGATCTGGCCATAGGCAGTGGTGACGGGGCTTATCGACTGCGCGGCGAGTTCGGCGACGTTGACGGCGTATTTGCGTTCGCTCGCGGGTTTGTTGCGCACACTCTTTTCGGCGGTCACGGCATCATAAAGGCGGTAGGCGCCGAAGCCGGCAAAGCCGATCATCACCACCATCAATGCCAGACCGACCAGTCCGCGCATCAAAAACCGCATTCACATCTCCACCTGAGCTCCGGCCCCGGATCCTGCCGGGTCTTGCCCCGTCGGATCCGGCATATGTCCTAACATGTTCCTGGGGCGAAAATCCGAAAAGCTTGTAACCACTTGTAACAAAAAAACCCGGCACTTCGCAGTGCCGGGCCGAAAGTTGCAGTGTCTTGGAGCCTAAAACTTGTAGCCAAGTCCGAAGCGAACCTGCGAGTTATTGAAATCCGAGCTGACCCCGGTTCCGTTCAGGTTGAAGTCCTGGCTGCCGAAGTCCTGGTACACATACTCGAACTTGGCGCTCACGTTGTTGGTGACCGCCGCTTCGCCGCCGGCACCGAGCGTCCAGCCGAGCGCTGTCTTGCTGTCCTTGTCGCCGTTGCCGGAAACTTCCAGGTCGGCCAGCGCCAGACCGCCGGCACCGTAGACGAGGTAACGATCGAAGCTGTAGCCGAGACGCGCGCGGAAGTTCGAGTTCCAGTCCGATTTGGAGGTGAGGGCGATGCCGCCGTTGGTGCGGGTACTTTCCAGATCCGTCAGAGAGAAATCCGCTTCCGCACCGACAACGACGTTGGGCGTGAGCTGGAAGTTGTAACCAGTGTAAAGACCGCCGGAGACCCCGTTGGTCTCCGTGCCGAGGCTGGCACTGCCGCTGGTCTTGTTGTCGAATTCTCCGAAGGCCCAACCAAGGTTGGCGCCCAGATAGTAGCCCGTCCAGTCGATCGACTGCTGCGTGGCAGGAACCGCCTCATAGGCTGGTGCCGGCGCCTGCGGCAGATCCGCCGCAAGAATCGGGGCGGTCCCGGCCGTCAGAGCCAGACCAGCAAGTGCAAGACGTTTCATCATAGATACTCCAGATCCACATTCCCAAATCGAGTCGGCCGGAGATGGTCCGGCCAGTTGCGAGCGGGACAGGCCCTGCCGTGTCCCCACTCTCCCCCTAGACAGACATATGAAGGCCATTTGTGGCGGATCAGGATTGAGATTTGGGAGATTTGATGACGAATAGGGGCAACTTTCTGACAAGATGAAAGAACCCTTACTTCCGTTGCAGATTGCAATTCCAGATCGAAAAAATGCAAGGTCCGGGGCGATAAAGATGCTTGTTCCCGGCTTTCCCCATACCAATCTATTGCGTATAAGGCGCCCAACCGGATTGTGGCGCCCCCTCCTTTCGCTGCGCACATCGATCACCCCAGACCCGGACCGGAAACAAGAATGCTGTTTGACTACATAAGCCTCGCGGGCGGATTGGTTGTCCTGATTATCGCCGGCGATGTCTTGGTCAGAGGGTCCGTGGGCATTGCCCAGCGGCTCGGTATTCCAAACCTCGTGATCGGCCTGACGATCGTCGCCTTCGGAACGTCTGCCCCGGAGCTGGTGATTTCCCTGAAGGCCGCGCTGGAGGGCGCCGGCGGCATCGCGATCGGCAATGTGGTCGGGTCCAATATCGCCAATGTCCTGCTGGTTCTCGGCCTGCCCGCCCTGATCGCTGCCACGCCCTGCGGTGAAAGCGGCGCCACCCGCAACGCGGTCTTCATGGTCGTCGTGACCCTGCTCTTTATCGTTCTTTGCTATTTCTCGCCCATTAGCCTGCTTGCCGGTTTCATTCTTCTCGTGCTCCTTGGCGTTTTCCTCGCCGCGTCCGCCATGGCGGCCCGCAAGCACCGGAAGGAACAAAAGGCCATTGCCGCGGGGGCTGCGGTCGCCGCTACCGAGATGGACGTCGACGATGCGCTCGATGATGTCGAAGACGTGCCGGACTCCGCATGGATCGCCTTCGTCTACATTCTTCTCGGGCTGGTCGGCCTGCCTCTGGGAGCCCATTTCACCATTTCCGGGGCGACTTCCATCGCAATTGCGTGGGGCGTGAGCGAGACGGTGATCGGCCTGACCGTGATTGCATTAGGGACGTCCCTGCCGGAACTGGCGACAACCGTAATGGCCGCAATCCGACAGCATGGCGCGGTGGCCATCGGCAATGTCATTGGCTCCAACATCTTCAATCTTCTGGCCATCATCGGGATTACCGCCGTCATCGTGCCGATCGACGTTCCGCCGGAAGTCCTGAAGCTCGACATCTGGGTGATGCTGGCCTGTGCGCTGCTGCTTGCCGTGCTTGCCGGCTTCCGGATCTGCCTCGGCAAGATCTCCGGTCTGGTCATGACGAGCGCCTATTGTCTCTACATCGCCGCGGTCTACATGCTCGGCCACGTGGCGTGACCACATCGCAGGCGTCCATCCCTCTTTCCCCCATCCGCATTCGGACTTAAATGTCAGACATGCAGGACACGTCTGATTCCAAAAACGCAGCCGAAGACGCGGCGGCCGAAAAGTCCCCCTCCGTCAAGAAGGGCGTGGAGGTCATCGCCGACGAGGTGAAACGCCTTCCGAACGGACCGGGCGTCTATCGCATGCTCGATGAGAACGGCAACGTGCTCTATGTCGGCAAGGCCCGCAGCCTGAAGAAGCGCGTGACGAGCTACACGCGCCTGCAAGGACAGTCCAACCGGATCCTGCGCATGATCATGTCGACGGCGTCGATGGAATTCGTCGTCACCAGGACGGAACCGGAAGCGCTGCTCCTTGAAGCCAACCTGATCAAGCGGTTGCGTCCCCGCTTCAACGTTCTGCTGCGCGACGACAAGTCCTTTCCCTACATCCTGGTGACGGGCGACCACGAGGCGCCCGCCATCGTCAAGCACCGGGGCGCCCGCAAGCGCAAGGGCGACTATTTCGGCCCCTTCGCGTCGGCAGGCGCCGTGGACAGGACCATCAACGCCCTGCAGAAAGCCTTCCTGATCCGCACCTGCACCGACAGTTTCTACGAGAACCGCACCCGGCCCTGCCTGCAGTATCAGATCAAACGCTGTGCCGGGCCCTGCACCCGTGAAATCTCGCCGGAGGACTATGCCGGCCTCGTTTCCGAAGCCAAGGCGTTCCTGTCGGGCCGCAGCCAGTTGATCAAGACGCAGCTTGCCAAGCAGATGGAAGCTGCCTCAGCGGATCTGGAATTCGAGCGCGCCGCCATCTACCGCGACCGCCTGTCGGCCCTCTCCCACATTCAGGCGCACCAGGGCATCAATCCGCAGACCGTGGAGGAGGCCGACGTCTTCGCCATCCATCAGGAGGGCGGGCAGACCTGCGTCCAGGTGTTCTTCTTCCGCACCGGCCAGAACTGGGGCAACCGGGCCTATTTCCCGAAAGCCGACAAATCGCTGGAAGAAGCCGATATTCTGGAGAGCTTCCTCGCCCAGTTCTATGACGACAAGCCGGCCCCGAGGCAGATCCTTCTGTCCCATGACATCAGCGAACAGGAGTTGTTGTCCGAAGCCTTGAGCGAGCGCACGGGGCGCAAGGTGGAGGTCGCCCGGCCGAAGCGCGGCGAAAAGAAAGAACTGGTCGATCACGCTCTCACCAACGCCCGTGAAGCGCTCGGCCGTCGCCTTGCCGAAACCTCGAGCCAGGCCCGCCTGCTGAAAGGCGTCGCCGAAGCCTTCGACCTCGAAGGCGCGCCGCGCCGGATCGAGGTCTACGACAACTCGCACATCATGGGCACGAACGCCGTCGGAGGCATGATCGTCGCCGGCATGGAAGGTTTCGCCAAGGGGCAGTACCGGAAGTTCAACATCAAGTCCGAGGATCTGGTCCCCGGTGACGACTACGGCATGATGCGCGAGGTGCTCACACGTCGTTTTTCCCGCCTCTTGAAGGAAGACCCACGCGAAAGCGTTCCGGAGGCCGAAGAAACAGCGGCTCCGGACGGCATGGAGGACCAGGAGAGCGAAGAGCAGGAAGCAGCGCCCGCTCTCGCCGACATGCCGGCCTGGCCTGATCTCGTGCTGATCGACGGTGGCCAGGGTCAGTTGACAGCCGCCCGCGAGACACTGGAGGGCCTCGGCATCACCGATGTACCGCTGGTCGGCATCGCCAAGGGTCCGGACCGGGACGCTGGCCGGGAAAAATTCTTCATCCCCGGCCGTCAGTCCTTCATGTTGCCGGAACGCGATCCGGTGCTCTATTTCGTCCAGCGGCTGCGCGACGAAGCGCACCGATTTGCCATCGGCAGCCATCGCGCCCGTCGCAAGAAGGACATTGCCCGCAATCCGCTGGACGAAATCGCGGGCGTCGGGCCGACCCGCAAGAAGGCGCTGTTGCGCCATTTCGGCACCGCCAAGGCCGTGTCGAAGGCAGGCGTCGACGATCTGGCGGCCGTGCCGGGGATCTCCGAGGCGATCGCAAAACTGGTCTACGATCACTTTCACGAGTGATCTTCGGGGCCACCCCTCGATCTTTCCGCAGCGAGCGGGCCGTCGCTTCGCCTCGATCCCGCCTTCAACCGGAGGTGCAGACGCGGTCAAGCTGTGTTATGGCTGCGGAAATTCCTCGTCCCTCCCGACCGGCTTTTGAATGTTCTCGAGAAGTTCCCGCCCCCGCCGACCGGCCTTCGTCTCCCTGCTGTCCCTGATCTGCTGGTGCGGCTGTCTCGGCGCTCTTTTCGTCTGTGCGCTGGGTCTGTCGAATTACGTGCTGCCCGACTATTGGGTCACCGACAACATGAGCTTCTTCCTGCGCCAGTTCCTGGCCGCAGGACTTGCCGGCTGCCTTGCCGGGACCGCAGGACTGTTGATCCGGCACAGGTTCGCCGGCCTTTACCGCACCCTCTGGTTTGCCGCCAGCCTGGCACTGCTCAGTCTTGCCGTCCTTACCGCGGCACGCACCATGGCCAACACGGTGGAAACGGAGCCGCTTGCGGAGACAAGCAAACCGCTGAAGGTCGTTTCCATCAACGTGGAGCATCTGTTTCTCGGCGACGGGGTGCTTCAGGCCTTCCTGGAAAAGGAACGGCCGGACATAGTCGTCATTCAGGAATCCCTGTGGGGCCTGCAGAAACTGCGTTGGGAACGTCTCGGCCTGCCGGTCGGCGGTGCCGGGGCCAACGGCTTTCCGGACTATCTGAAGGTGGGCGAACTGGGCGGGCTTGCCGTCTACTCCCGCTTTCCGATCCTGGGTGCCGAGTCGACGATCGTCCAGGGCGAGCAGGAGCCCGGTTCGAGCGTTTTTTATGACGCCGACAGGGAAGTGCTTGCCCTGACGCTCGATACCGGCCCCAAGCGGCTTCGTCTCGTCGCCATCCATCCCGACAGTCCGAGGACCCGCACCCGCTGGATGAGCAAGCGGAAATACTTTGAAGCCTCGGACAAGGTCATCGCTGATCTCCAGGCGGCAGGAGACGGTCCGATCCTGGCCATCGGAGACTGGAACAGCTCTCCCTGGTCCGGGAGATTCCAGCAGACGCTTTCCCAAAACGACCTGAGGACGGCTTATCCCGGCGGTTTCCCGCAGACCACACGTTTCTTTTTCAGCTACCGCCTGCACTGGATCCTCGGCGCCCCCGTCGACCAGTTCGCCGTCTCCGACGGCCTGCAAGTAAAGAGCGTTGCCACAGGACCGCACATCGGGTCCGATCATGTACCGCTCATCGTCGAACTTGGCCTGAAAAACGGACAGTAGCAGTCCGTCCCGGCAGAACGGCTTGCGCTTCGGGTCGACGGATGGCTTTCGCCATGGTTGAGAGATTGGCTGTGACTTAAACCTGAAAATGTTTGAGCCGGCGGCACGGATTGGAAACACTGCGGGGAAGTTTCACCCGATTCCCGATCCGGACATATGGCCAAGCTCTATTTCAACTATTCCTCCATGAATGCCGGCAAGTCGACCGTCCTGCTGCAAGCCTCCTACAATTACGAAGAGCGTGGCATGAACACGCTTCTGATGATCGCCGCCTTCGATGACCGCGCCGGCAGGGGCCGCATCGCTTCCCGGATCGGCCTGGCGGCCGAGGCAGACATTTTCTCCTCCGGCGACGATCTTCTTGAACATGTGCGCGAGAAACACGCAAAGTCCCCGATCCACGCCGTCTTTGTCGACGAGGCCCAGTTTCTGACAGAAGAACAGGTCTGGCAGCTCGCCAGGATCAGTGACGAACTCCGCATTCCGGTGATGTGCTTCGGCCTCAGAACCGACTTTCAGGGCAAGCTCTTTCCAGGAAGCGCCGCGCTGCTGGCGATTGCCGACAACCTGAAGGAAATCAAGACCATCTGTTGGTGCGGCCGCAAGGCGACGATGGTCGCCCGCCTCGACGGCGAAGGCCGCATCGTGGAGGAAGGCGACCAGGTTGTGATCGGCGGCAACGAACGTTACGTGCCGCTGTGCCGGAGCCACTGGACACAACGCAAGCTGGGCTAGCCGAAGGGAGGCCTGTCAGGTTCCCAGCCGTCCGGCCGTTTTGCCTTGCAAGCTGCGGAGACGGCGATCGCCGCAGCTCTTCCGCCGGTAGACCGAACGTAACGGCCAGAGGGCAAAACATCACGAGCCCGGACTTACTTGCACCAACGGGCACAACCGTAAGTCGGACCTTATGTCCCCAAAAAAATCTTCGCCGGGACGCTCCCCCCTTTTCAGGCGGGAGGCAAATATTCTTCAATACAAATAATTACTTGGCAATTTTAAACAATGAATACATAATTAGGCATTGCTTAATCTTTCAGATTATTATGAGGCCCCATTCAAAGTTGCAAATAAATGTGCTATACACCTGTGTTGAAAGCACATTCTGGGGGCCGTTGCCTTGCCTAACTTTGGAATGACAAGTCCACTGCTTCTCTTGTGCCGGGGGCAGGCCCTCGGGCTCGCTGCCGGAATTTCCCTCCTTCTCCTTTCCCTTCCCGCTTTCGCCCAGGGCGGTTCGGTCCGGATCGCGGTCGGCGAATGGCCGCCGTATTTTTCGGAAACCGCCGACGGATACGGAACCTATGCCAAGGTCGTGACCAGGGCCTTCGAGATGGAGGGAATAAGCGTCGAATACGGTTTCTTCCCCTGGGGCCGGGCGCTTGTCGAGACCAAGGAGGGGCGCTGGCCGGTGTCGGCCGGGTGGGGAATCACACCGGACCGCGAGCCGTTCTTTCACTTCTGCGACCCTGTCCTCACGGAACGCGAGCAATTTTACTTTTCCACCGACCGGCCGGTCGTCGCGCGTGACTGGAACGATTTCACCGGCCTCAGCGTCGGCGCCCTGCAGGGAGCCGCCCTCGGCGAGGACATGGACAGGCTTGTCGCGGACGGCAAGGTAACGATTTTCCGGCAGGGAACCCTTGGTGGTCTCCTGAAGATGCTACGCGTCGGTCGGGTCGATCTCGTCATGGGCAACGAATTTGCAGCAGCGGACGCCATCTCCACGACTTTCCCTCCTTCGGAAACCGGAAAATACATCGCCTTGGAGGACGTCTCCGTCCAGTGGGACTATCGGGTCATCGTTTCGAAAAATATGGTCGAGGGCGAAGAACTTTGCTCCCGCTTCAACCGCGCGCTCAAGGCGTTGCGCCATTCCGGCGAGTTCGAGCGGCTTATGCACGCGTCGCCCGGCGTCCTGCAGGCCACGGAAAACGGGGCCTCCTGAGGCGCTCCCCGAGAAGGAGGAGCGTTAACTGCAGTATATCCGGCAAACAGTGCAAATTCCGGCGAAATGTCGCCATCAGGCCGGACCAGGCACGACGGACCGAATAGGAACCGCTGAGCGGTCTGATGCCACCTCTTGAAGCTCGCCGCCTCGCCGCCTAAAAGGGTGCAAAGAGTTTAAAAGCGGGTGCCAGCATGATCGGCAAGATGTTCAAGTCCCTTTTCGGCGGAACCGGCGAAGGCAAGAAGGTGACCTCGAAGGCAGCGGAGGTAACCTACGAGGACTTCCGGATCATCGCCGAACCGACCCAGGCCGGCGGTCAATGGCAGGTCAGCGGCCGGATCGAAAAGCAGGTGGGGGAAACCGTCAGGAGCCACACCTTCATTCGCGCAGATACCCTGCCGGACCAGGAAAGCGCGGCGAACGAAATGATCCGAAAAGCCAAATTGATGATTGACCAGTTGGGAGATCAACTGTTCGATTGAACCGGCAAGGCTGTTGCCCCTATCATCCTGCGGGATGAGACCCCTTTTCAGGGAAACGGCTTTGACCACATTTCTGCAGGATGCACCTCACGGGACAAGGTGCCCGGATCCACCGCCTGAATTCTGAAAGCCGACATGACACGACGTGTAGTTCTGAGCCTGCCCAACATCCTGACCTACGGGCGCATTCTGGCGGTGCCTGCGGTTGCGGCCTGCTTCTATTTCGAAGGTCATACACCGCGCTGGATCGCCCTCTTCCTGTTCGTTGTGGCGGCGATCACCGATTTCTTCGACGGCTATCTCGCCCGTGCCTGGCAGCAGCAATCCGCGCTCGGACGCATGCTGGACCCGATTGCCGACAAGCTGCTGGTGTCCGTCAGCCTGCTGATGCTGGCCGGTGACGGCACCATCGGCAACTGGTCGATGGTCGCCGCGATCATCATCCTGTGCCGGGAAATCCTCGTGTCGGGCCTGCGGGAGTTCCTGGCCGAGCTTCAGGTCAGCGTGCCGGTGACCAAGCTGGCGAAATGGAAGACGACCGTTCAGCTGGTCGCCATCGCCTTTCTGCTGGCCGGGCCGGCGGGCGACACTGTTTTCCAATACACGACGGATCTCGGCCTGATCGCCCTTTGGCTCGCGGCTCTCCTGACCCTATATACGGGCTACGATTATTTTCGGGCCGGAATCGGCCATCTCATTACCGAGTAGCAAGGCGCAGCATCGATGGGTCTCATGAATATCCGTTATTTCGCCTGGGTCCGTGAGCGGGTCGGTGTGGAAGAGGAAACGGTCGACCTTCCCGGAGGTGTCGTGACTGTCGCCGACCTGATCGCTCACCTGAAGACCCTGGACGCCTGCCACGCGGCCGCCTTCGAGGAAGAAGATGCCATCCGTGTCGCCCTCGACCAGATGCATGTGGAGCCGGACGCACTGCTGGGAGAGGCCCGTGTGGCCGCCTTCTTTCCGCCGATGACGGGCGGCTGAACCATGAAGGTGACCCCTCACGTCCGGGTTCAGGCGGAAGATTTCGATGCCGGAAAGGAAGCCCGCCGCCTGACGGACGGCCGCAGGGATGTCGGCGCGCTCGTCACCTTCACCGGTCTTTGCCGGGACGAAGCCGGGACCCTGAGTGCGCTGGAACTGGAACATTACCCCGGCATGGCGGAAGCCGAACTGACCCGGATTGCCGGCGAGGCCATCGACCGCTGGCCGCTGACGGGGCTCACTGTCATTCACCGGTACGGGAAGATCGCACCCGGCGCGAACATCGTCCTGGTGGTCGCCGCCTCCAGGCACCGCCGCGCCGCCTTCCAGGCCGCCGATTTCCTCATGGATTTCCTGAAGACCCGTGCCCCCTTCTGGAAAAAGGAACATCTCGTCTCCGGGCAGACAAGTTCCTGGGTGGAGGCCAAGTCGGAGGATGACAAGGACGCCGAGCGCTGGACGAACCGTTAGTCCGTCGCATAAGCTTGAGCCTGGACCCAGGTCCCGCCCTCGGGCCAGATTGCCCAGCCATCCTTTTTCCCTATTCCTTCGACGCCCCTTGCTGTCGGCGTCACGCTTTTGAATTGGTCCGATATTGTGAAAGACACAAGCGAACATTCCGACACGCCCGCCGAAGCGAATGCAACGGCAGACGTGCCCGGTGACTACAGCGAAGTCCTGCGGGAGCCGGGCATTCCCTTTGCCGAGTTCGTCGCCATCATCGCCATGATCATGGCGCTCAACGCCATGGCGATCGACGTCATGCTGCCTGCCCTTCCGGCCATCGGCAATGCCCTCAACATCATCGAAGAAAACAACCGTCAGCTCGTCCTTCTGTCCTATCTGGTCGGCTTCGGCGGCGGCCAGCTGTTCTTCGGCCCCGTCACGGACGCGCTCGGCCGGCGCAAGGTGCTGGTCGGCGGCCTCGCGATCTACAGCCTCGCCAGCATATTCTGCGTTTTCGCGACCGATCTCGACCAGCTCCTGGTTGCCCGCGTGTTGCAGGGCGTCGGCTGCGCCGCGGCCCGCGTTGCCGCGCTTTCCGTCGTGCGGGACTGCTACACCGGACGGCGCATGGGCAAGGTCATGTCGCTGGTCATGATGGTCTTCATGGCCGTGCCGGTCATCGCCCCCTCCATCGGCCAGGCGGTTCTGCTGGTCGCCGGCTGGCACTGGATCTTCGCCCTGCTGCTGCTGTCCGGCGTGTCCATGATGATCTGGTCGGCCGTGCGCCTGCCGGAAACCTTGGCGCCGGACAAGCGGCGGCCGATGGAGCTTTCCAAGATCACCAGCGCCTACAGGATGGCACTGACCACGCGCGTCAGTCTCGGCTACACGGTCGGCACCGCCTTCATCTTCGGCGGCCTGTTCTCGTTCCTGGCCATGTCCCAGCAGATCTTCGTCGACATTTTCGGCCTCGGCAATCTGTTCCCGGTCGTCTTTGCAGTCATTGCCATCACCATGGCCGGGGCCTCCTTCACCAATGCCCAGCTGGTGGAGGCCATCGGCATGCGCCGCCTCTCCCACGCGGCGGCCGTTATCTACACCCTGCTCGGCTTTCTGATCTTCCTGCTTGCCGCCATGGGGCTGGAGAATTTCTGGGCGTTCCTCGTTCTGGCAACTCTGGTCATGACCTGCTTCGGCTTCATGGGAGCGAATTTCAACGCCATGGCCATGGAACCGCTCGGTGCCATTGCCGGCACTGCCTCTTCCGTCATCGGCACCATCAGCACACTTGGCGGAGCGATGCTGGGCTTCGTCATGGGGCAGATCTTCGACGGTACGACCCTGCCGCTGGGGCTTGCCTACACAGCCTACGGCCTCTGCGCCATCGGCTGTATTCTCTATGCCGAAGGCGGACGCATGTTCCACGGCCTGCACGACAGCCGTGCGACAGCGAAATAAGACGAAGCTAAAGTCCGCCTAGCTGCCCGCGGTGACCTGGATGCCGATCTTGCCAACGAAGGATTTGGCCAGAAAAGCCTCCTGCGCCGCGCGGAGCTCCTTCAGGGGATAGACCGCAGACACGACAGGGCGGATTTCTCCCGCCTCGATATAGCGGACCAGGTCCTCGAACACACTGTCCGGCTGAAAGGTGGAACCGAGGAGGGACAGGTCGCGCAGATACAGCGTCCGCAGATCAAGCTCGACGATTGGCCCTGCGATCGCACCGGAAGTGACATAGCGTCCCCGGTCACGCAATGCGCCTACGAGATCTTCCCAGCGGGGTCCGCCCACAAGGTCCAGGGCCACGTCGAATTCTTTCGTCGGCAGGTCCGCCTCGCGATCAATCACTTCATCGGCACCGAGCGCTCGAAGATCCATCATTTTCGCAGCGCTCGTTACGGCTGTCACATGCGCCCCCCGCCGCTTGGCCAATTGTATCGCCGCGGATCCGACGCCACCGGATGCCCCCGTGATGATGACTTTTTCAGCACCGAGGCCCACACGCTGGATCATTCCCTCCGCGGTCGAAAAAGCGCAGGGGAAGGACGCGAGCTCGACGTCGCTCAGATCCGATACCACCGCGATGGCGTCCTGCGAAGATGCCGTGGCAAATTCGGCAAAGGCACCATCCCGCTCGGATCCGAATGTCGATACGACTTTCATTCCGTCTTCGTTCGTCACGGATTGCATCACCCGGACGAGAACCCTTTCCCCGATGCGGGTTTCGCAAACGCCGTCGCCGACCGATATGATTTCACCGCAGCAATCGGCCCCCTGAATATGCGGAAAATGCATGGTTTCGCCCGACCAGCTTCCGATTGCGCCCGCATCGGCACCGTAGCCCGCAGCGGCCCCGGACGCTGTGTCGCCGCGCACGCTTCTCGAGTACCAACCGGTGCGGGTGTTGATGTCGGTATTGTTGACCGCGGACGCAGTTACGCGGATCAGCACTTCTCCCCCGCGGGGGAGCGGAACCGGAAGGTCTTCGCGCCGGACGAGTTTATCCAGCCCACCATGACCTGTGAGAACCACACCGGCCATCTTGTCCGGAAATGCCATGACCGCTCCCTCCGGTAGAATGATAATTCTACCGACTTGAGTAGAACGATCGTTCCACCAGGTCAACCAGGCCCGGTATTAGGGCAAGGATCCCTGCCGGACAGCGGCTCACTCTGCTCTTTGCAGGACAGGATCGACACGCAGAACCAGCGCTCAATAAAAAGGCGGGCCGAAGCCCGCCTTCCTGTCATCTGATGCGGTTTGGCTCAGCCGGCCGCCGCCTTCAGCGCCGGAGTTACCGGCCGCACCGCGGCGTCATACTCTTCCATCAGCGTCTTGATGATCTCGCCGACCTCGAAGTGGTTGCCGGCGATTTCGGAAACCGGTGTCACTTCTGCGGCTGTCCCCGTCACGAAGCACTGGTCGAAACCTTCCAGTTCCTCCGGCATGATCACCCGTTCGATCACCTCGATGCCCCGGTCCCGGGCAAGCCCGATCACCGTCCGGCGGGTGATGCCGTCCAGGAAACAGTCCGGTGTCGGCGTGTGGATCTTGCCGTCCTTGACGAAGAACACGTTGGCACCGGTCGCCTCGGCAACCTGGCCGCGCCAGTCCAGCATCAGGGCGTCGGTGTAACCCTTGGTTTCGGCCGCGTGCTTGGAAATGGTGCAGATCATGTAGAGGCCGGCTGCCTTGGCCTTGTAGGGCGCGGTCCGGGGATCCGGCCGGCGATAGTCCGCAAGATCGAGGCGAATGCCTTTCAGCCGCTCTTCCGGCTTGAAGTAGCTCGGCCATTCCCAGGCGGCGATCGCAAGGTGAATGGTGTTGTGCTGGGCTGAAATGCCCATCATCTCGCTGCCTCGCCAGGCCACCGGCCGAACATAGGCGTCGGTCAGGTTCATGCGCGCCAGGGTCTCTTCCTTTGCCGCGTTGATCTGCTCGGCCGTCCAGGGAATTTCGAACCCCAGCATGCGGCCCGACGCCAGCAGGCGCTCGGTATGTTCGGCGGACTTGAAGATCCGGCCGCCATAGGCCCGCTCGCCTTCAAAGACACTGCTGCCGTAGTGCAGGCCGTGGCTCAGCACATGCAGTTTGGCATCCGCCCAGGGTACGAACGTGCCGTCGTACCAGATGTCTCCACTGAGCTGATCAAAAGGCGTTCCAGCCATCTTTCATCTCCCGCTCGCTCTGTGAGCGTGTTTTGTTTTCCTGTAATAGAGGCAATTGACACCAACGACTTGCGTCAAATTTACTGCCGTATCTTTTGCACAGCGCGCCAACTATCGGTATCCTGATAACCGCGGCGACCTTGATCGGATTCGTTTAACATCTGATGCGGAAAAATGCATCAAAAAGACCGATCATTTCGTACGCGGCAGCTGACAAGTAACAATCGACCAGAATTAAGTCAATATGACTGACGTAAATTTCAAATCCTCGATTTCCACCGCCTTGCGAGACAATGATCATGTGCGGCCTGCGAGCGATGACAGGGGCGATGACAGAGGCGGCGACGAAACGCTTCCTTTCGACCTGATCGAGCTTTTGTTCTTTGCCTACCGCGAATTCACCGGGGATCCGGACGACGTCCTGGCGGCGTACGAGTTCGGCCGGGCCCATCACAGGGTTCTGCACTTTGTCGAACGCAATCCGGGCATCATGGTCACGGACCTGCTCGGCATCCTTAAGATCACCAAGCAAAGTCTCGGGCGGGTTCTGAAGCAGCTCGTCGATGCCGGGATCATCGAACAGCGCGAAGGACACCACGACCGCCGCCAGCGGCTGCTCTACACCACCGACAGAGGTCATGCCCTTGCCATCGACCTGACCCGGCTGCAACAGAAGCGCCTTGAACGCGCCCTAATTGGATTGCCAGATGGCAGCGAGGAAATTATCCGTAAGTTTCTGCTGCAGATGATCGATCCCGTGGCCAGGGCCGAAGTGCTCAAGCTCGTCCGCAGCCCGTACGATCTGAGGGACTGATTTTCGGAAGAAGGGACAGAACAGCCGATATGAATGCTCAGGTGCCTGATGACAACGCAAACCACATTCTCCTGGTTGACGACGACAAGCGGATCAGGGACCTGCTTTCCCGGTTGCTCAAGGAAAAAGGCTTCAGGGTTTCCAGTGCCGCCAATTCCGCCGAGGCGCGCACGTGCCTTTCGGGCCTATCATTCGACCTGATCATTCTGGACGTGATGATGCCCGGCGAGACGGGACTGGAACTTGCGACGTCCCTTCGCAAGGACTCCGAGGTACCGATCCTCATGTTGACGGCACGGTCCGAGGCACCCGACCGGATTGCCGGACTGGAAGCCGGCGTCGACGACTATCTCGCAAAACCCTTCGAACCGCGCGAACTGCTGCTTCGGATCGCAGCCATCCTGCGGCGTGGCAACCAGCAGCCGGTCGTCGTCCAGGAAGAGATCCGCTTCGGCCCCTTCTCCTACAACTCCAGCCGCGGGGAACTCAAGAACGGCGACGATCCCGTCCGCCTGACGGACCGGGAGAAACAGATCCTGTCCATCTTTGCCGAGCAGCCCGGCGCGACGGTACCGCGACACAAGATCGTCGGCGACGAAAGCGGGCTCGGCGAGCGGACGGTTGATGTGCAGATTAACCGCCTGCGGCGAAAAATCGAAAGCGATCCCGGCAATCCGATCTATCTGCAGACAGTCCGGGGCATCGGTTACCGGCTGGCCTGCGACTGAGCCTGACCCCATGGCGGATCCAGCAGCCTCCTCACAGCGTTTGTCCCTGTCCGGCTACCTGAAGCCGCTGAAGCCAATTGTCGGCGGCTACAGGGCCTTTTCCCGGTTCATGTACCGGATCATGCCCAAGGGCCTGTTCACCCGGACCTTCCTGATCATCGTTGCGCCGATCGTGATCCTGCAGTCCGTCCTGGTCTTCGTCTTCATGGAACGCCACTACCAGCTGGTCTCGCGCCGAATGTCGGAAGCGGTCGTGCGGGAAATCGCCGCCGTGGTCTACATCCTGGAGAACTTCCCGCAAGATCCCGAATACAACAAGGTCGAGGCGCTGGCTTCGAGCACGCTCGGCATGTCGATTTCCATCACCCCGCTGGAACCGCTGCCGCCGCCCACCCCGAAGCCGTTCTTCGACGTCATCGACAAGGAACTCAGCTACGCGATCAGCCAGAACATCGGCAAGCCGTTCTGGATCGACACGGTCGGCCGGTCGCGCTTTGTAGAGATCCGCATCCAGCTTCAGGATTCGATCCTGCGCATATTCACGCGGCGCAGCCAGACCTATGCTTCCAACTCGCATATCTTCCTGGTCTGGATGTTCTCAACCTCACTGGTGCTGGTGATCATTGCATTACTGTTCCTGCGCAACCAGATCCGACCGATCATCCGTCTCGCGGATGCGGCCGAAGCCTTCGGCAAGGGACGCCCGGTGGAGGATTTCCGCGCCAGCGGCGCGCGCGAGGTCCGAAGGGCAAGCCTCGCCTTCATCGACATGCGCCGCCGTATCGAACGCCAGATCGAGCAGCGCACGACGATGCTGGCAGGCGTCAGCCATGACCTGAGGACCATTCTGACTCGCCTCAGGCTGCAACTTGCTTTCCTGGGCGACACCCCCGAAAGCGAGGCCATGCGAAAGGATGTGGACGAGATGAGCCACATGCTGGAGGACTACCTTGCCTTCTCCAAAGGTGACGGCGACGAGGCCATCCAGAAGACCGACATTGCCCTTCTCCTGGAAGAACTGGAAGAAGAGGCCGAAATCTCCGGGCACCTGGTAACGACCTCCTTCAAGGGCCCCTCGGAAGCGCATGTCCGGCGTCTATCGATGAAAAGATGCCTTTCAAATCTTGTCACCAACGGCTGCAAATACGGCCAGCGGGTCGAGGTCAACGGCGGCATCGACGGCAAATGGCTTGTCATCACGGTCGATGACGACGGCCCCGGCATTCCCGCCGACCAGCGCGAAATAGCCTTTCGCGCATTCCACCGGCTGGACCTTGCCAGGAACATGGACGAGACCGGCAGCGGCCTCGGCCTTGCCATCGCCCGGGACATTGCCCGCGGTCACGGCGGAGATCTTTATCTGGAAGACAGCCCGCTCGGCGGTTTGAGGGCGAGACTTCGGATACCGGCCTGATGGCTGGTTTTCGGTCGCTTGCCCTGGAAAGCCACCACAGCAATTCCTCATCCTGAGGAAGCGCAAAGCGCTGTCTCGAAACTTTTGCCCGCGAAGGCGGGAAGATGGGCCACTTGCTCAAGAGTTCGCTGCCCATCCTTCGGGACGGACCTGACGGTCCTCCACAGGATGAGGTAGTGTGCTTGTACGAGGTGGCCGGGCGACCCGATTTCGGTTGACGAGGCAGGCCTCTTTTTTTACGAATTCCCAGCCGGTTCTGCCCCCGTTTTCCACCAGCCCGACGCATTCCGATGAGACGGGGACACAAGGAATGCACGATGTCTGAGTTTCTTCTGAAAAACGCCGATACCGTCCTGACGATGGATGACGACCGTCGGGAACTGTCGTCCGCCGATATCCGGATCCGGGACGGTGTCATCACGGAAATCGGAACGGGCCTGACCGGCAACGGCGAAGTCCATTCCGCCCGTGGCTGTGTGGTCACGCCCGGCCTCGTCAACACCCACCATCATCTCTTCCAGAGCCTGACACGGGCGGTTCCAGGCGGCCAGGACGCGCAACTGTTCGGCTGGCTGCAGACGCTCTATCCGATCTGGTCGCGCTTCGGCCCGGAAGAGATGTTCGTTTCCGCCCAGACCGGCCTTTCAGAGCTGGCCCTGTCCGGCTGCACCTTAAGTTCCGACCACCTTTACCTTTTCCCGAACGCCTCGCGGCTGGACGACACCATCGCGGCGGCCTCCGAAATCGGCCTGCGGTTTCATCCCACACGAGGCGCCATGAGCATCGGCGAGAGCGACGGAGGGCTTCCGCCCGACAGTCTCGTGGAAAAGGAAGCCGCCATCCTGGAGGATTCGATCCGCGTGGTGGATGCGTTCCACGATCCTTCGGAAGGATCGATGGTGCGCGTCGGCCTCGCCCCCTGTTCGC
>JBNKGB010000078.1:0-21810 GCA_050289605.1 Roseibium sp.
AGTTCGACGACCTCAAGGGCGCCAGGATCAGTGTCGGCAGCTCCGGTTCCGGTTCTTCCGCATCCTGGGACGAGCTAGTCGGCAGGCTGGGCTGGTCCTCGGACGACAGGAAAGCACAGTCGCACCGGGCAACTTCGGCGCTAGCCGAGGCACTGTGCGCAGGTGAGATAGATGCCTATTTCGAACTTATCGGCCATCCTGCAAACCTGATCGAGGAGACACGGGAGCAGTGCGGGATCCGCATGATCGGTATAGACGGAGGGGCTGTGGACGCCCTGCTGAAGGTTTCCCCGTATTATGCCAGAACGTCCGTGCCTGCCGGGACCTACGGTCTTGCCGCACCCGTCGCCACATTCGGCACTGTTGCGACCTTCGTAACTGTTGCAGACATGTCCGAGGAGATCGTCTACACGCTGATGAAATCGGTCTTTGATGATCTCGACCGGTACAGGCAACTTCATCCTGCGCTCGTCCAGCTGTCCGGAAGGGACATGGCGTCGAGGGGAATGGCCGCGCCGCTACATCCTGGCGCATTGCAGTTTTTCCGCGAACAAGGCTTATTAACGGCCTCGAACCGGGCTCAATGACGAAACGACCGAACTCAGCTCTCCAAAAGGTGAGCGCCAATTGTCTTTGTGTCAGGCTCCGGTCCGACTAAATCAGGGACATCGAAGCCCCGGAACAACCGCTCTAACCAGCCGGAACCCTACATGATCCAGGATGTGACAATCATCGGCGCCGCACTTGCAGGCGTTCTTTCCTTTGTCTCCCCTTGCGTTCTGCCGCTTGTGCCGCCCTATCTCGGGTTCCTGGCCGGCGTATCGATGGAACAACTTTCCGGTCGGGAAGACGACCGGTTCCTTGCCACGCAGCGTGTGTTCGTCAGTGCACTGTTTTTCGTTCTGGGGTTTTCGACCGTCTTCGTTCTGCTCGGTGCCACCGCCAGCTTCTTGGGGCAGTTCGTCCGGGCCTATCTCGATTATCTCGGCTATCTGGCGGGCGCGGTCATTATTGTGATGGGGCTTCACTTCCTCGGCGTTTTCCGCATTGGCCTTTTGTACCGGGAGGCGCGCGTACACGTTGACAGGAAACCGGCAGGACTCATCGGCGCCTATCTCATTGGTCTGGCCTTCGGCTTCGGCTGGACGCCCTGCGTCGGACCGATCCTGGCTGCCATTCTCTTTGTGGCAGGCGCAAAGGATACGGTCGGGCAGGGGGCTTTGCTGCTGAGTGCCTACGCCCTCGGCCTCGGCGTGCCGTTCCTGGTGGCTGCGCTGTTTGCTGGACCGTTCCTGGGCTTCATGAAGCGCTTCCGCAAACATATGGGGCTGGTCGAGAAAACCATGGGCGGCGTTCTGGTTCTGACCGGCATCATGTTCCTGACCGGGCAGATGGCCGTGCTGTCCTACTGGCTGCTGGAAACCTTTCCGTCGCTGCAGACCGTCGGCTGACAGACCGGCAGTTGGTTGCCTTCAGGCCGGTTCGCGTCATCCTGTCTTCTTAGCTGATGTTGCCTCACGGGTGCCGCAGGATCAGAAGGCGGTGTCCGGGAAGTCGGCAGCGGCGACGAGCGGTTCGCCGGCGTAGATCGCGGGATGGCACAGTTCGGTGACGTCCAGAAGATGCAGGCAGGCGACGGCTGCATCCGCCGCGTTGGCAAAGGGACCGACGATCAGGGAAACTGCTCCGGAGGAAGACTGGCTTCGCACGATCAGGGGGCGGAGGTCCCGCATCCTCTCTTCATTTTGTTCCTTGAAATCCGCCCAGGCCTTGGTCGCCTCCGCCAGGTCACGGTATCTGCCGACGACCGCGCCGAAATCGCTGCGCTTGAGTTGCATTTCACCATCGCCGCGAAGCCGTCCCGCCGGATCGGAGGGTGAAATGATCACCGGCTTGGGGTTTGTGGCGGCAGGTTCGATGCCTGGATGGTCCGCAGGATCGTCCTGCGGGGGGATGGATCCCGTGGTCGCGGGTGTGCCTTCCGCATCGGGCAGAGCCACGATCCTGACAGGCTCCCGGGTATCGAGGGCGGGATCTGGGATGACCGGCGTGGAAACTCGAGTCTGCGAAACGTTCGGCCGGCTTTCGGACGGCGACGGTTGCGACACCGCTGCATCGTGCTCTGGATTGGCGAGATCCGGACTGGCGTCGGCAAATTGACCGGGGTGTTTTTTCCGGGCCGGTACAACCGCTGCAGACGGGGCTTTGTCTTCCGAAACGGCCGGCGCGATTGGCGTGACCATTCCGGGTTCCGGGGCTGTCATGGCGGGTTGAGATATTTTCCCGACCGGCAACTCCGCCTCCTTTTCAACCTTCGAAGCGGCCATTTCCTTTTCGAGGGCGGCGATGCGGCGCGAATAGGCGATGTTCTGTTCGGACAGGGCGCTCAACCGGCGGCGCAGCCCCACGATTTCCTTTTGCAGGACTTCGATCTGGCTCTGGTTGAGATCCGCTTCCCGGAGCGGCGTGCCGGAGTGCGGCAAATTCAGGACCTCGACGGGGATGCCATGTCCGGCCCCGGCGATCGAACCGGTCGTTCCGACCGGTCCGTCCGGAGGCAGGAAGATGCCCGAGGTGAATTGGGTTGAACCTGCTGGACGCACGTCCATCGAGCCAAACTGGTAGGAGGCAAGTCCGACCGTTCCCATCACGAGAGCCGCGAACGCCCACGTCATCAGGCCGACGCGCGAGGGCGTGAAGGTTTCCCGGACTATTTCCCGGGTGGACTTCTTTGGTTGCGGCTCGAACAAGACGCGTTATTCCCGACCCTGTGTGCGAATCTGAATCACCTTACCGTATCAGGCGTTAATTATGGTTAACCGGGGGCAAACGGGAATGGCCTGCCTGTCAGATCTTTCAAAGTTCTGTGGATCGGGGCATATAGGTCACCAAACGCGAATTCCGCGCTCGCAAATGCAACATTGAGTATTTCATGACAGCTCGATCCTGCCTCTCCGTCGTTCTCGCTGCCGGTCTGGGAACCAGAATGAAATCGGACCTGCCCAAAGTCATGCATGAAATCGGGGGATTGCCGCTGGTCGGGCATGTGCTGAAGGCTCTGGGAGCCGCCGGGTCCGAGCGGGTTTCCGTCGTGACGGGGCCGGACATGGCCGACCTGGAAACGCTGGTCCGGAACCTCGTCCCGCAGGCCCGGAGCTACGTGCAGGCTGAAAGGCTCGGCACAGCTCATGCCGCGTTGGCAGCACGGCCTTCACTCGAGTTCGAGGCGGACGACGTGTTGATTCTTTTCGGCGACACACCGCTAGTCTCGGCACAAACCATCGGAAAGGTCCGTCAGGAACTGGCGCGGGGCGCGGACCTTGTGGTGCTCGGTTTTCAGACCCGCAAGCCGACGGGTTACGGCCGCCTCCTTGTCGAGGACGGCCGCCTGCTGGCCATCCGCGAAGAAAAGGACGCGAGCGAAGCGGAGCGCAAGGTCACCTATTGCAATTCCGGCATCATGGGCTTTTCCGGCAAGCATGCCCTTTCTATTCTGGAGGCGATCGGCAACGACAACGCCAAGAACGAATACTACCTGACCGACGCAGTCGAGATCGCGAATCAGCGCGGTCTGACCGTTGTCGCGGTTACCGGTTCCGAAACGGAAACGCAGGGCATCAACACCAGGGCTCAGCTGGCTGTCTGTGAAGCGGCGTTCCAGAACAGGATGCGCCAGTCGGCGCTGGAAAACGGCTGCACCCTGCTTGCCCCGCAGACCGTTTTCTTTTCGCATGACACCAGCATCGAAGCCGATGTCATTGTCGAGCAGAATGTGGTTTTCGGCCCCGGAGTGAAGGTTGCCAAGGGCGCGCGCATTCGCGCCTTCAGCCATCTCGAAGGAGCCACGGTCGGTTCCGGCAGCGTTGTGGGGCCCTACGCCCGGTTGCGGCCGGGAGCCGTTCTTGGCGCAGACACGCGGGTCGGGAATTTCGTCGAAGTCAAGAACGCAACCTTCGGCTCCGGGGCAAAGGTCAATCATCTCAGTTACATCGGCGACGCGAGCGTCGGTTCCAAGTCGAATATCGGCGCGGGGACGATCACCTGCAATTACGACGGATATCTGAAGCATCGCACGGAAATCGGCGCGGGCAGTTTCGTCGGTTCGAATTCGACACTGGTCGCCCCCGTCAAACTTGGAAACGGCGTTTTTATCGCGGCGGGCAGCGTGATAACCGACGACGTTGCACGAGATTCCCTTGCTTTCGGAAGGTCCCGGCAACAGGTGAAGCAGGGCAAGGCCAAAGCGTTGCGCGAGACCCTGCAGGCCAAGAAGGACGCAAAGTACTGACCTTCTGTCAGTTCTGACCATTGTCATTTTCTGAAACAGGGATTGATTTCAGCTTGGGCGGGGCTGTCGTCTAAAGCAGTGCGTCCGCTGGTTAAAGTTTCGAAGGGTATCTTCATGTGTGGAATCGTTGGCGTGCTGGGCCTTGTCGAAGCCGCTCCGCGAATTGTGGATTCGCTCAAGCGGCTGGAATATCGCGGCTACGATTCCGCGGGTGTCGCCACGCTCATTGAGGGCACCCTTGTGCGCAGGCGTGCGGAAGGCAAGCTCCGGAACCTGGAAGCGCTGCTTGAAAGGTCGCCGTTGTCGGGCAAGGCCGGTATCGGCCACACGAGATGGGCGACGCATGGCGCTCCGACCGTTGCAAACGCGCATCCGCACCAGGCAGGATCAGTGGCAGTCGTTCATAACGGCATCATCGAGAACTATCTTGAATTGCGTGAAGAGATCGTCGCGGCAGGCGCCGTTCTGGAAACGGATACTGATACGGAAGTCGTCGCCCATCTGGTCAATATTGCGCTCGGCAGGGGACTGCCCCCGCGCGAAGCGGTGGCCCAGGTCCTGCCGCGCCTGAAAGGGGCTTTTGCGCTTGCCCTTCTGTTTTCCGGAGAGGAGGACCTTCTCATTGGCGCCCGCAAAGGCTCGCCACTGGCGATCGGTCACGGCGACGGTGAGATGTACTTTGGTTCGGACGCGATCGCCCTGTCTCCCTTCACCGACCGGATCACCTATCTGGAGGAAGGAGACTGGGCCGTGCTGACCCGGTCGGGCGCCGAAATCTTCGATCAGGACAACCAGCCCGTCGAGCGGCCGGAAGCCAGATCAGCCGTCACGTCCAGTCTGATGGACAAGGGCAATTTCAAACACTTCATGGCCAAGGAAATCCACGAGCAGCCCGAAGTGCTCGGCCACACGCTGTCGCGCTATTTCGACTACACGGAAAAGCAGGCCAGGGTTTCCGGTGTGGAACAACTGAAATTCAAGGACATCTCCCGCCTCATCATTACGGCCTGCGGTACGGCCTACCTGGCGGGCCTCGTTTCCAAATACTGGTTCGAAAAATATGCCCGGCTGCCGGTCGAGATCGATATCGCGAGCGAGTTTCGCTATCGCGAGACGCCTGTCAGCAGCAAGGATACGGCCCTCGTCATTTCCCAGTCCGGGGAGACGGCTGACACGCTTGCCTCGCTGCGATACTGCAAGGCGAACGGTGCTGCGATCGGGGCCATCGTCAATGTGCCGGAAAGCACCATCGCGCGTGAATCCGACGTGGTTTTCCCGACGATCGCGGGCCCGGAAATCGGTGTTGCTTCGACCAAGGCCTTTACCTGCCAGCTCGCGGTTCTGGCCGCACTCGCCCTGCAGGCAGGACGGGAACGGAGCGTTCTGTCGGCCGAGGACGAAAGCAGGCTCGTCAGTGAACTTACCGAAATTCCGAGCCTGGCGCTCAAGGCGCTTGCCCGGGAAAGCGAAATCGAAAAGCTGTCCCATCCGTTGTCGAAAGCGAACAATGCGCTCTACCTCGGCCGGGCCACGAATTACCCGCTGGCCCTGGAAGGCGCCCTGAAACTGAAGGAACTTTCCTACATTCACGCGGAAGGCTATGCGGCCGGCGAATTGAAGCATGGACCGATTGCACTGATCGACGAAAACATGCCGGTGTTCGTGATTGCGCCTTACGACGCGATTTACGAAAAGACCGTATCGAACATGCAGGAGGTCGCTGCGCGTGGCGGGCGGATCGTTCTCTTCACGGACGAACGCGGCGCCGCGGAATGCGGAAATGCGGCCGGGAGCATCGTCAAGATGCCGGATATGTCCGACATCGTCGCCCCGATCATCTACGCAATTCCCGTTCAGCTCATTGCCTATCATACCGCCGTCTTCATGGGCACGGACGTCGATCAGCCGCGCAACCTTGCGAAGTCGGTGACGGTGGAATGACGCTGCTAGCCGGGTTCGAGGTCTGAAAGCACCGTGGCGACGGCTGCATGGTTTTCGACCGGCTATGTCCGAATTCGGGGGTCGGTGAAGGTCGTTTGTTTGTTTCTCGGGGAATGAGCTGCCCCGACAGAACTGGGCTGCGCCGGAATTGATTGCGGCCCGGCGCCTGAATTTAAGAAAACTGATTTCAAAGGTGCAGCATGACGGAAATGGAAACGGAAAGGGGCCCGGTCGGTCTAGGGGGATGGCTGATCCTCGTCGGGATCGGTATCGTGTTATCCCCGATCGTCATCGCGGGGCTGGTGTACCAGACCTATGTTCCCATTTTTCAGGACGGGTCATGGGAGTTCCTGACAACTCCGGGGTCGGAAGGGTATAACCCGCTGTGGAAGTGGGTTCTTCTCGGCGAAATCGCCGCCAATGTGGCGTTGTTTGCAGGCTATACGATCCTGGTCTTCCAATTTTTCATGAAGAAGACGATCTTTCCAAACTTCTTCATCATGATGTCTCTGACCACCATTGCGATCATGCTGGCGGACGCTGTTGTCATGAAGCAACTGCTGCCGGAAGAGCCCATGTTCGACAGGGAAACGGGCCGCGATTTCTTCAGATCGGTCGTTTATGCCTGCATCTGGATCCCCTACATGCTTGCGTCAAAACGGGTCAAGGCAACTTTTGTGAGATAGCAGAAGATGAAATTGGAAATGCAACAGCCGGAAGACTACCGGATCGCTTCCTACGATGAGAAATACCGCAAGAACGTTATCGACCTGTGGAGCAAATGCGGCTTGATCCGGCCGTGGAATGATCCGGACAAGGACATCGACCGGAAGCTGACGGACAAAAACGGTGGCTTTTTCCTGCTGTTTCAGGGCGACCGGATGATCGGCTCGGTGATGGCCGGATATGACGGCCATCGTGGCTCGATCAATTATCTGAGCATCGACCCCGGGCATCGGTCTGCCGGTCTTGGTCAGATGATGATGTCACATTGCGAGGCGTTTCTGATCGAGCGGGGCTGCCCGAAGATCAACCTGTTTGTCCGGCAGGGAAATGACGCCGTGATCGGGTTCTACGATCAACTCGGCTATGAGGAGGAAAAGGCCGTCGCTTTCGGCAAGCGGCTGATCCCCGACGTCTGATTGCCGTTCAGGCCTCGGTCCGGTTCGTGCAATCTTCCAACGGAGAAGATTTCGGGACGGAAGGCCGGCTGAGCACGTAGGCGGCACAGGCAATCATGAACAACACGACCAGAAGGGCGAGCCACAGGCCGGGCTTGTAAAACAGGAAGAACACGGCATAACCGAGGGCCATACCTGCAGTCGCCAGCCATTTCGCCCTTGTCGGAATTGCGCCATGTTCCCTCCACGCGAGCACAGGCGGGCCGATTACGGGGTGGTTGAGGATTTTTGCTTCCAGAGCCGGGGAGGAACGGGCAAAGCAGGCTGCGGCCAGGATGAAAAAGACAGTGGTCGGAAGAATCGGCAGAAAGGCACCCGCAATTCCCAGACCAACACATCCGGATCCGAGAAATATGAAAGTGGTTCGCCGCAAGTCTGCCTCCGGTTCCGGCACGTTTCGGCTCCATCGCCGAAAAATAAGTCATACGCAGGATACCGCGTTGCGATAAAGATGATTATCTAAGTGCGGAGCTGGTGAAAAGACAAACCTTCAAGGGACGGCAATCAGGTTTCGACCATGAGCAGGAATAAACATAAATCAGAAGATACGCACATGGTGAGCCACAAGCCGGGTGCGATGACGCGTCTGCGCAACTACTTTTTGACAGGCCTCGTTATCGCCGGTCCGATCGGGATTACGCTCTGGTTGACCTGGACGTTCATCAAGTGGGTGGATGGCTGGGTGAAGCCGTTTGTGCCAAGCTACTACAATCCCGACAGCTACCTGCCGTTTCCGGTGCCTGGCTTCGGCCTGATCGTCGCGATCTTCGTCCTAACGATCGTAGGCTTCTTTGCCGCCAATTTCCTCGGAAGAAGTCTCATCTCCATAGGCGAGAGAATTGTCGGGCGAATGCCGCTTGTGCGTAATGTTTACAGTGGTTTGAAGCAGATTTTTGAGACGATACTTGATGAACGTGGCAGCAGTTTCAGCAAGGCTGCATTGCTCGAATATCCCCGCCGCGGCCTTTGGGCTATCGTCTTCATCTCGACGGAAACGAAAGGCGAAGTGGCCCGGCGTCTCAAGGACAACGCGGAAATGGTATCCGTCTTCCTGCCGACCACACCGAACCCGACCTCAGGTTTTCTGCTGTTCGTGCCGCGTGACGACCTCATCGAGCTCAACATGAGCGTCGAAGATGCCGCGAAGCTGGTGATTTCAGCCGGGTTGGTCAATCCGAAATACCCCGAGATCCTGGGTGAGGCCGTCGTCGATCCTGCAAAGCTGGACATGGTCAGGCGTCCCGAGGACGCCTGAGGTGGGTGCACCTGCCCGAATGGTCAATTCGTACCGGCGCTGCGCCGCACGAGCTGCCGGGAAACGGGCTTGTCCGGCTGTTGGCGCAGTACGACGGAAGTGGTGACCGGACCGAAGCGGGCAATGGAATCGACTATCCGTTCAAGGTCTGACGGTTTTGGTACGATGACGCGCAGGACGAAGCAGTCTTCACCCGTTACCCTGTCGACGCCGATGATCTCCGGCGTGCGGTCGAACATTTCCAACGCCCGGCCGATATGTTCATGGGTGGTCTTCAGGCGCAGAAGCGCCTGCATCGACAGGCCGAGCGCCTGCGGATCGATGCGCGCGGCATAACCCTTGATGATACCGCGCTCTTCCAGACGTTTGATCCGCTCCGACGCGGCCGGCTGCGAGAGGCCGACCTGACGGCCGACTTCGGAGACGGACAGTCTTCCGTCCGCCTGAAGCAGTTCGAGGATTGCCATGTCGGTGGGGTCTATTTTGATTTGCAAGGTAACTGGTCCGGTGGCTTTGAAGTTATCGGTTTCTGATCGGTTTTTCCGATGAAACTTCCTGTTCCTGACGAATGAGCTGACTGATTATCCGTCAACACCTTCAACATCAAAAGAGCAGGAAGAAACACTCATGACAAGGATCGTTTCCGTTCCGGGCATCGGCAACTCCGGGCCGGATCATTGGCAGACGGCCTGGGAGGCCGGCTTGCCGGACATGGTCCGCTTCAAACCTTCGTCCTGGGACACTCCGGAACTTCAGGACTGGATCGAGGGAATCGAGAGGAGCGTTGCTCATGCGGCCTCCGCACCGATCCTGGTTTGCCACTCGCTTGGTTGCCTGGCTTTCCTGCATTGGGCGCGCCAAACAAAAAGTGACTGGCTCGGGGCCATGCTCGTTGCCGTTCCCGATTCCTCCGGTCCGAACTTCCCGGGTCAGGCAAGCGGATTTGCGGTTTCAGGTTTGATGCCGCTTGGAAAACCGCTTTTGACGGTAGCAAGTTCGGACGATCCCTATGATCCGGCCGGCAACGGCGTCGCACTTGCGGGGAAAGCCGGCGCGGCCATCATCCGCCTCGGTGCGCGCGGTCACCTAAACGAGAAAAGCGGAGTTGCGGACTGGGCCGAGGGACTGGCTCTCTTTACCTCATTCGGGACCGGCCTTTCGGCTGCCTGATAATGGATATCCGGTGCAGTGACTATCCGGCACGCAGCAGCCTGATCGCAGCGTCCCTGCCGAAGAGATAGAGCAGGCAGCGCAAGGCTTCGCCGCGCTTCGACTGGAGGTCCGGGTCCGTTTCCAGCACCAGCCTGGCATCATCCCGGGCAACTTCCATCAGGTCGGCATGGTCTTCGGCCCTCGCAATCCGGAACCCCGGCGTTCCGGATTGCCTGGTGCCGAGGATTTCACCGCCTCCGCGCAGCTTCAGGTCCTCTTCGGCGATCAGGAAGCCGTCGTTTGTCTCGCGCATGATGTTCAGTCGGGCACCGGCGGTTTCGCCCAGCGGGCCCTTGTAAAGCAACACGCAGGAGGACGGCTTGTTGCCACGGCCGACCCGGCCCCTCAATTGGTGAAGCTGGGCCAGTCCGAAACGTTCGGCATGCTCGATCACAATGATCGTGGCATCGGGTACGTCAACGCCGACCTCAATCACGGTCGTGGCGACGAGGACATGGGTGGCTCCGGACTTGAAGTCCGCCATTGCGGCGTCCTTCTCGTCAGCTGTCATGCGGCCGTGAACCAGCGAGATCCGCCGCCGGAGTGCATGTTCCAGAACCCGGTGACGGTCCTCGACGGCGGCCAGGTCGATTTTTTCGGACTCTTCCACCAGCGGGCAGACCCAATAGACCTTCTGGCCTTCGGCAATGGCGGCTCCAACCCGGGCGATGACTTCATCCAGCCGGTCGAGCGAGACGGAGACCGTCTTCACGGGCTTTCGTCCGGCCGGTTTGTCGGTAAGGCGCGAAACGTCCATGTCACCGAAACAGGTGAGCACAAGCGTGCGCGGGATCGGCGTTGCGGTCATCACCAGGACGTCAACGCCCTGTCCCTTGCCGGAAAGGGCAAGACGCTGGTGGACGCCGAACCGGTGTTGCTCGTCGACGACGACCATGCCGAGGTTCCGGAAGGTCACCGAGCCCTGGAACAGCGCATGGGTGCCGACGACGAGGTCGATCTCGCCCGCGTCGAGCTGCTCCTGCCGGATACGGCGTTCCTTCTGGCTGTCCTTGCCGGTCATCAGCGCCAGGCGGATGCCTGCCTTCCGGCAAAGCGGTTCCATGGAGGCAAAATGCTGGCGGGCCAGGATTTCGGTCGGGGCCATCAGGGCTCCCTGGGCACCGGTCTCGATCACCTGGGCAAGGGCGGCGAGGGCGACCACTGTCTTGCCGGAGCCGACGTCGCCCTGGAGAAGGCGCAGCATCCGGACCGGTTTGGCGAGATCCTCGTTGATTTCCGTGATCGCTTGCGCCTGGCTGCCGGTCAGCTCAAAGGGCAGGGCGGCGATGACCGCTTGTTGCAGGGCGCCGTCCGGTTTTCGGGCAATGCCGCCGAGGTTGCGCATATGCGCGCGGACGAGCGCCAGGGCGAGCTGACTGGCGAGCAGTTCGTCATAGGCAAGGCGTTGCATGTAAGGCGAGTGGGGTTCGATATCGCTCCGTTCCCTGGGGGCGTGCAGGGTCTGCAGCGCTTCGCCGAAATCGGGCCAGCCCGTCTGGTGCAGATGAGCTTCGTTCAACCATTCGGGCAGTCGTGGAACCCTTTCCAGGGCCGTCTTCATCGCCTTTTGAAGCGTCTTGGAAGCGAGACCCGCCGTCAGTGGATAGACCGGTTCGATGGGCGGCATCTCGTCGGCTTCTTCCGGCTTCAGCGAATAATCCGGATGCACCATCTGTGGCCGCTCGTTGAACCACTCGACCTTGCCTGAGACGATCCGTCTTTCGCCTTCCGGAAAGGTCTTTTCAAGCCAGTCGCGGCGCGGATGGAAGAAGACGAAGGTGATCTGACCCGTCGCGTCGAAGGCGGAGATCTTGTAGGGCGCCTTGGAATGGCGGGGAGGGACCTGGTGCCTGCCGATGGTGACGTCCAGGGTGACGATGTCGCCGTTTTCCGAATAGGCAATGCCCGGCCTGTGTCTGCGGTCGATCAGGCTGTGGGGAATGTGGAACAGGAGATCGGCGACGGTCGCATCCCGGTCCGGCTGGGCGCCAAGGAGCCCTGACACCAGCTTTGCGATCTTGGGCCCGATCCCCGGAAGGGTGGAAACGGGGGCAAAGAGGGGATCGAGGACCGGCGGGCGCATCTCAGTCTGAACAACCTATCCGTTTCGGCAAACACACGGGTGAACGGTTACCCGTTCTGCCACGAAGCGGAGGCAAGGCGCAACAGCAAGAACATTCTGTGAACAAAATCTTGAAACTACGCAAGACTGACCGCTGACAAGTGCTCTTCGGATCGTTATATATCGCTCACGCAAGTCTCCAGTCCGGTTTCTGTCGAGATGGTTTTCATCTCCGGAAGGGTTCCGGCTAGGTTCCAGATAGGGTCAACATGTCAGAACACTCCGGCTCCGACGCACTTCAGGACAACCGCGATCCGCGGCGCAAGAAGATCCTCTTCCGCTGCTGGCACCGGGGCATGAAGGAGATGGATCTTCTGCTTGGCGGCTTCGCGGATGCCGAGATCGATCGACTGAGCGAGGAAGAGCTCCAGGAACTGGAGCATCTTCTGAGCGCGCAGGACCACGATCTTTACGCATGGATGAGCGGCCGCGTTCCCTTGCCCGAAGAGTGGGATGGCCCGCTGTACCGCCGCATCATCGCCTATCATGAAGCCCATGGCCCCGCCGGCTTCGCCCTTTAAGAACAACAAGGACCGTTGCTGTGTTTGACAGCCTGCTCAAGGACCAGGCCAACGTTACGCTTGCGGGCGTTCCCGATGGCGCGGAAAGCTATGCGCTCGCAAGTCTTCTGGCGGAAAGCGGCAGGGACGGACTGGCACTCGTCTTTATTGCCCGGGACGCCACCCGCATGGCGATGGTGGCAGAGGCGCTCGCCTTTTTCGATCCGACGGCGGACATCCTTCAGTTGCCGGCCTGGGACTGCCTTCCCTACGACCGAGTTTCGCCCAACACCAGCATTTCCGCCCGCCGCCTTCTGGCTCTGGGACAGCTTGCAAGGGGGATTTCGGGAAGCAAGAAAACCGTTCTCCTGACCACGCTGAACGCGGCGCTTCAAAGAGTGCCGGAACGGTCGTTCATGGCCGAGCAGACATTTTCCATGGCGCCCGGAAACCAGGTGGACATGGCGGCCATTTCCAGCTGGCTGGAGATGAACGGCTTTTCGCGCACGCCGACCGTTCGGGAAACCGGCGAATACGCCGTGCGCGGCGGCATCGTCGATCTCTATGCGCCGGGGGCTGAGGAACCTGTCAGGCTCGACTTCTTCGGCGATACGCTGGAGTCGATCCGCTCCTTCGACGCGGAAACCCAGCGGACGTCGAAACAGCTGAAACGCCTCGACCTTCTTCCGATGAGTGAGGTCGTCCTGTCCGAGGAGGCAATCTCGCGCTTCCGAAGGTCCTATCTTGCCAGCTTCGGCGCCGCGAGCCGCGAGGATGTGCTCTACCAATCGATCAGCGATGGCCGGCGGTACGCCGGGATGGAGCACTGGCTGCCGATGTTCCACGAGCGACTTGAAACGCTCTTCGATTATTTCGGCGATGCGCCGGTCGTGCTCGACACCAGCGCCACTGACGCCGTCCACGAGCGGCTGGCGCAGATCAGCGAACATTACACCGCGCGCCAGGAAGCGCGAGAAATGGGCACGAAGTCCGGCACGGTGCCTTACATGCCGGTGGAGCCCGGAAGCCTCTATTTCACAGAGAACGAATGGACCGCCGCCGTCGCGGACCGGGCGAGCGCGTTCCTGGATGCCTTCACGCCGCCGCCGGGAACCGGAAAGACGGTCATTGAACTCGGCGGACGCCAGGGCCGGAGTTTCGCTGCCGAACGCGCCGCCGGAGACGTCAACATTTTCGACGCGCTTACCGCCCATGTTCGTGCTCTCCAGAGCGATGGCAAGCGCACGGTCATCGCCTGCTGGTCGGAAGGCTCGCGCGACCGGTTGGGCCAGATCCTGGAAGACCACGGACTCGGCGCGGTCAAGGAAGCCGATACGCTCGCGGAAGTCGAGGCTCTTCCCGCGAAGACATCCGCGCTTTGTGTCCTCGGCATCGAGCACGGTTTCGAGGTCGGCAATCTTGCCTTCATCGGGGAACAGGACATTCTCGGCGACAGGCTGGTGCGCAAGACGCGCCGCAAAGCCAAGGGCGCCAATGTCATCACCGAGGCCACCGGCCTGTCGGAAGGTGATCTCGTCGTTCACGTCGACCACGGCATCGGCCGCTTCGTCGGCCTGAAGACCATCGAGGCGGTCGGCGCGCCGCATGACTGCCTCGAACTGCAGTACGCCGGTGGAGACAAGCTTTACCTGCCGGTTGAAAACATCGAACTGCTGTCGCGCTACGGGTCGGAAGACCAGGAAGCCCAGCTCGACAAGCTCGGCGGCGGTGCCTGGCAGGCGCGCAAGGCAAAGCTCAAGAAACGCATTCTCGAAATTGCGGACGGCCTCATCAAGACGGCCGCCGCGCGGGCCCTCAAGACGGCTCCGGTCGTGGAAGCCCCAGAGGGGGTCTACGACGAGTTCGCGACGCGGTTCCCATACGAGGAAACCGACGACCAGCTGGTCGCCATCGATTCCGTTTTCGACGATCTTTCCTCAGGCCGGCCTATGGACCGGCTTGTCTGCGGAGACGTTGGCTTCGGCAAGACCGAAGTGGCTCTGAGGGCTGCATTCGTCGCCGCCATGTCCGGCCGACAGGTCGCCGTCGTGGTGCCGACGACGCTTTTGGCGCGCCAGCACTACAAGACCTTTGCCGAGCGCTTTCACGGTCTGCCGATCAACATTGCCCATGCCTCACGCCTCGTGCCCGCTAAGCAGTTGTCGGAGGCCAAGAAGGGGATTGCCGAGGGCACCGTCGACATCGTCGTCGGAACCCACGCGCTGCTCGGAAAGGCGATCCAGTTCCGGGATCTCGGCCTGCTGATTATCGACGAGGAACAGCATTTCGGCGTGAAGCACAAGGAACGGCTGAAGGAGCTGAAATCGGACGTGCACGTTCTGACGCTGTCTGCGACGCCGATCCCGCGAACGCTGCAGCTTGCCCTGACGGGCGTGCGCGAGCTTTCGCTGATCGCGACACCGCCGGTCGACCGCCTCGCGGTGCGCACCTTCGTCTCACCTTTCGATCCGCTTGTGGTGCGCGAGGCGCTTTTGCGTGAGCACTACCGCGGCGGCCAGAGCTTCTACGTCTGCCCGCGCCTGTCCGATATTGCCGAACGCAAGGAATTTCTGGAAGACAGTGTGCCGGAACTGAAGGTCGCCGTCGCCCACGGTCAGATGCCGCCGAGCGAACTGGAAGACGTCATGAATGCCTTCTATGAGGGCAAGTACAATGTTCTGCTGTCGACGACGATCGTGGAATCGGGCCTCGACATTCCGACGGCCAACACGCTGATCGTGCATCGGGCGGACATGTTCGGTCTGGCGCAGCTCTATCAGCTGCGCGGTCGTGTCGGCCGGTCCAAGACGCGCGCCTATGCTCTCTTTACCGTTCCGGCGAACAAGACGCTGACGGCGCCGGCGGAGCGGCGTCTTAAGGTTCTGCAGTCGCTCGAAACGCTCGGTGCCGGCTTCCAGCTTGCCAGCCACGACCTCGATATTCGCGGGGCAGGGAACCTGCTGGGCGAAGAGCAATCCGGGCATATCAAGGAAGTCGGTTTCGAGCTTTACCAGCAGATGCTGGAAGAGGCTGTCGCGCAGCTCAAGGACGGCGGCGTGGAAACGGGCGAGGAACAATGGTCGCCGCAGATCAACATCGGCACGCCGGTGCTCATCCCGGAGGACTATGTCGCCGACCTGCAATTACGCCTGCAGCTCTACCGGCGTCTTGGCGATGTGACGGAGGCCGAGGAAATCGATTCCTTCGGCGCCGAGCTGATCGACCGGTTCGGGCCGCTGCCGGACGAGGTTCAGCACCTCCTGAAGATCGTCTACATCAAGGGCCTTTGCCGGAAAGCCAATGTGGAGAAGGTCGATGCGGGGCCGAAGGGCGTCGTCATCAGTTTCCGCAATGCCGTGTTCTCCAATCCGGCCGGTCTGGTCTCCTATATTGCCGAGCAGGGCGTCCTTGCCAAGATCCGGCCCGACCAGAGGGTCGTGCTGACCCGCGATTGGGAAAAGACCGACTCGCGCCTGAAAGGCACGGCGACGATCCTGACGAAACTGGCGCGGCTGGCGGCGGCTTGAGTGCTAAATCGCGGAATTGTTTCGTAAGTCAGGCAGCGAAGTGTGAGTTCAAGCTGTTGTCTCGAGTGGAATTTCCGTGATCATAGATCCTGCATTGGCGTGTTTCTGGATTGAATTTTAGCAGACTGATTGGGAGTCAATGTCTTCGGACTGCCGAATAGAATCGGTGCCACTGCAATTTCGGTCGACGATGCGTTGGAAATCCTGAGGCTTGCACCGTTCCCGTATAAGTAAAAATACGTGATAAACCACATTCGGTTGTGTTGTTTTTGAGTTGCAATCGTTTTTTGTTCTGGGGCTTAAGCAATATGATAGACATCATCCCAAAAAATGCGGATGTAACCAAGTATATGTATTGCTCTTTATTTATTTCTTTCGCCTAAGGTAATTTCCTCTTAACCGCATCACGGTACCTATCCGATAGACCATTTTTTGGGGAAGATCGGAATGTTTCGAATTTTGAACAACGCCAGCCAGGCAACCTTGGACGCATTCAGCCGGTCACAGGCAATGATCGAATTCAAACCCGACGGGACGATCCTGACGGCGAACCAGAATTTCCTCAATGCAATGGGATACCGACTGGAAGAAGTTCGGGGCGAGAATCACCGGATGTTCGTGGATCCGGGGTATGCCAGGAGCGATAAGTATAAGCAGTTCTGGCGCGACCTTAACGCTGGTGAATTCCAGGCGGCAGAATTCCTGCGCTTCGGCAAAGGCGGCAAGGAGGTCTGGATTCAGGCTTCTTACAATCCGGTGCTCAATTCTTCCGGCCAGGTAATCAAAGTGGTCAAAATAGCCACCGACATTTCGGAACAGAAGAAGCGGAATGCCGATCTTGAAGGTCAGTTAAACGCGATCAATAAATCCCAGGCAGTCATTCAATTCGAACTCGATGGAACAATCATCGACGCGAACGAAAATTTCCTTTCCACGTTGGGCTATACGCTTGAGGAGGTCGTCGGGAAACATCACAGCATGTTCGTTGAACCGGAATACAAGGCCAGTCAGGCGTACCGGCTCTTCTGGGACGATCTTGCCTCGGGGAAGTTTCAGTCCGACGAATTCAAGCGCATAGGAAAAGGTGGGAAGGAGGTCTGGATTCAGGCGACGTACAATCCGATCCTGGATGCCACCGGACGTCCCTTCAAGGTGGTGAAGTTCGCGACAGACAGAACTGCTCAGGTTCTGGAGCGCCACCGCAGAGCAGAGGTGCAGAAGCGGATCGACATTGACTTGGCGGAAATTGCAAACGCAATTTCCGATACAACTCAACAAGCCACAAGCTCCGCGTCGGCATCCGAGCAGACGTCGTCGAGCGTGCAGACAGTCGCCGCAGCAGCAGAAGAATTGGTGGCTTCCATTCAGGAGATCAGCCGGCAGGTGCAGACCGCGCTGAGCGTTTCCCAGGACGCTGTGGGTGAAGCTGAACGCTCCGGCAAAATCATGGAAGGGCTCTCGGAGGATGCGAAGACAATCGGATCCGTCATTGAACTGATTGATGGCATCGCGGACCAAACCAACCTGTTGGCTCTGAACGCCACCATTGAAGCTGCGAGAGCTGGAGATGCAGGAAAAGGCTTTGCTGTCGTGGCGTCTGAAGTGAAGAACCTGGCATCGCAAACCAGCAAGGCGACCGAAGAAATCTCCAGTCAGATAGGCACGATGCAAGAAACTACGGGGCAGGCGGTGGAAGCAATCAAAGCCATCATGGCCGTTATCAACAATATCGGTGACATCGCGTCTAGCATCGCATCCGCCGTTGAGGAGCAGACAGCGGTAACCAACGACATTTCGTCCAATATGCAATCGGCGGCGCAGGGGGTGGAGCTGATCACCACAAATATGCAGTCGATTTCTTCCGCGACCGCACAGATCAACTCTGCAACTCAGAATGTGAAAGAGGCGTCGCAATCCCTGATGTGACGCTGCCTGGCGCACTACACGCTGATATCTAGGGAATGGACGACGTCGAACGTCATCGATCCCGCGTCTGTGACCTTGACAACAGCATCCAGGCCGGACCATCCAGGAAACCGCTTATCTTATTCAGGCGATGGTTGTGAACGAGACGCTGCTGGATTCCTGAAATACGGTTGGATTTTCAATTTCTCCTTTGACGAAGCTGGCGAGGCTTGTTGCTACTTGAGCGTTCAATCGCGAATTGTTTCGTAAGATTGGCAGCGAAGTGTATATTCAGGCTGTTGTTTCGAATGAAATTTCCGTGATTAAAGATCCCGCCTTGAGATATTTCTGGATTGAATTTTCGCAGTCCGATTGGAAGTCAATTCCGTCGGACTGCCGACTTGGTATCGGTGTTACCGCATCATCAGTCGACGATGCTTTGGAAATCTTGAGACACGGACCGTTTAAGGAAACGGCACTGCCAATTTCGTACAAGCTCATTGAAGACGTGAAGATCACGGAACTCGACCAGAAACATGTTGTGCCAAACATGAAACCACCTGTGTTTCGCGGAATCTGGTTTCCTGCGAGCTATTTCGTTGAGGTGGTTTGTTGAAAAGAAAAGATCGTCCTTCCAGCGAGCGGCGCCATCAGCCTCAGGCGCCGTGCTCGGGCCAGGCGCATTTTCCGACGAGCGGCACGAAGGCGACTTCGCCCTGGTTGTCGGTCTCGAAGGTGGTTTCGGAAAGGCGGCGGATCCGTTTGAGCATCTGAAGACGGGCGTTTGAGCCGACGGGGATAACCATGCGGCCCCCGACCTTCAGTTGCTGCTGCAGCTCTTCCGGAGCGGCCGGTGCGCCCGCCGACACCAGGATGGCGTCGAAGGGGGCTTCCTCGGGACAGCCGATACTTCCGTCAGCGCAACGGATGTCAACGTTGGCTATGTTCGCCGCCACCAGGTTCTGCCGGGCAAGCTCCGCCAGCTGTGGAATGCGTTCGATACCGACAACCTGGCGACTTAGATGCGCCAGGATGGCCGCCGCGTAGCCGGAACCGGAGCCGATCTCAAGAACCTTGCAGTCCCCGGTCAGTTCCAGCAGCTCGCACATGAGGGCAACTACATAGGGCTGCGATATCGTCTGGCCGAAGCCGATGGACATGGGGCCGTCGCAATAGGCCGCTGTCTGTTGAGACGGATCGACAAATACGTGGCGAGGCACCGTCAGCATGGCGTTCAGAACCCGTTCGTCACGAATGCCCCTGTTTCGGATCTGCTGCCGGACCATTTCCCTGCGTTGAGACGCGAACGTATCCATGGTGTCACCCACCTTTCCAATACGCATTTGATCGGCTGTCTCAAGACTCTATTAAGCCTAACCCGGCATAGTGTCAGGATAAAGAGGCCATGAGTTCAAGTGTTAAGGTCCAACGTGCCCCGAGCTGCCACACGCCAAAGAAAACAGTCCTTTCTTCGCCGATTGATCACGCCCGCGATCGCCATCGCAACGCTCGGGTATTTCGGGTTCCATGCCATGAGCGGTGAACTCGGTGTTGTCGGGCGCGCCATGATCGAGCGTCAGGTTTCCGAACTGCAGGCGGAACTGGATGTACTGACCGCCGAGCGGCAGGAACTTCTGTCGAGGGTCAGTCTCCTGCGTCCCGAAAGCCTCGATCCGGATATGCTGGACGAGCGGGCCCGGCTCAATCTCAATCTTGTCCACGCCGACGAACTGGTTGTGCTGCGTCCCGGACATCGCTACGACGTAAACTGATTTTAAGTTGAAAATTGAATATTAACTGTACGCAAGTTAATTCTAAAATTATTGTCTAAAAACAATATATTAGGCCTGTTCCTCTGCGATAAAATGACGGATTGGATTGACAGCGGCAACAAGATAAGTTGCTCCTACCTGTCTTAGGGGAAACGTCACGCCGAGAAGAGGGTTATGGCCACAGCATCGAAGACCACTTCCGCTAGCTCCAAGAGCGCCAGCCGGACCCGCAGCTCCGCCAAGAAGGCGCAGCCTGCGATCGCAGAGTTCGACAAGGACCAAGAACTTCACGCATATCGCGAAATGCTTCTGATCCGCCGATTTGAGGAAAAAGCCGGGCAATTGTACGGCATGGGCCTCATCGGTGGTTTCTGTCATCTGTACATCGGACAGGAAGCTGTCGTTGTCGGTCTGCAGATGGCCAAGAAGGACGGTGACCAGATGATCACCGGTTACCGAGACCACGGCCACATGCTGGCGATGGATCTGGACCCCAAGGGCGTCATGGCCGAGCTGACCGGCCGCCGTGGCGGCTTGTCGAAAGGCAAGGGCGGTTCCATGCACATGTTCTCCAAGGAGAAGCACTTCTACGGCGGCCACGGCATCGTCGGCGCCCAGGTGTCTCTCGGCACCGGACTCGGTTTCGCCAACAAGTACCGGGGTAACGGCAACGTTGCGATGGCCTTCTTCGGCGACGGCGCCTCCAACCAGGGGCAGGTTTACGAAAGCTTCAACATGGCCGAGCTCTGGAAGCTGCCGGTCGTATATGTCATCGAAAACAACAAGTACGGCATGGGCACCAGCGTGACGCGCGCTTCCGCCACGACCGACCTCTCCCAGCGCGGCGCCTCCTTCGGCATCCCCGGCGAGCAGGTGGACGGCATGGACGTGCGGGCCGTGAAAGCGGCCTCCGAAAAGGCGCTCGAATGGTGCCGCTCCGGCAAGGGGCCGTACATCCTTGAGATGATCACCTACCGCTATCGCGGCCATTCCATGTCCGACCCGGCGAAATACCGGTCCAAGGACGAAGTTCAGAAGATGCGCACCGAGCACGATCCGATCGAGCAGGTCCGCAAGCGCCTCGTCGAAAACGGCTGGGCCACGGAAGATGACCTCAAGGCCATCGATAAGGACGTCCGGGCCAAGGTCGCGGAAGCCGCGGAATTCGCGCAGACCGATCCGGAACCGGATGTGTCTGAACTCTACACCGATATTCTGCTCTAACGCCGGGGATTATCATGCCGATCGATATTTTGATGCCGGCGCTTTCGCCGACAATGGAAGAAGGCAAGCTCGCCAAGTGGCTGAAGGCCGAGGGCGACACCGTTACCGCAGGCGACGTGATCGCCGAGATTGAAACCGACAAGGCCACCATGGAAGTCGAAGCTGTCGACGAGGGCACGCTTGGCAAGATCCTGGTTGCCGAAGGCACGGACAACGTCAAGGTCAACGAGAAGATCGCCGTTCTTCTGACCGATGGCGAGGACGCCAGCGCGATCAATGCCGCTGCTGCCACACCTGCTGCTGCTCCGGCACCGGTCGCAGCCGAAGCCCCGAGCGCTCCTGCGGCCGCTCCGGTTCCGGCAGCGCCCGTCGCCTCGGAACCTGCCGAGGATCCGGAAGTTCCGGCCGGCACCGCCATGAAGTCCTCGACCGTGCGTGAAGCCTTGCGCGATGCGATGGCCGAGGAAATGCGGCGCGATCCCGACGTCTTCATCATGGGTGAGGAAGTCGCCGAATATCAGGGCGCCTACAAGATCACACAAGGGTTGCTGGACGAGTTCAGCGCCAAGCGCGTCATCGACACACCGATCACCGAACACGGCTTTGCCGGTCTCGGCGTCGGTGCGGCCATGGCCGGCCTGAAGCCGATCGTCGAGTTCATGACCTTCAACTTCTCGGCCGTCGCCTTCGACCAGATCCTCAACAACGCGGCCAAGCTGCGCCAGCTGAGCAACGGGCAGTTCACCCTGCCCATCGTGTTCCGCGGTCCCAACGCGGCGGCGCACATGCTCAGCTCGACCCACAGCCAGGCGTTCGAGAGCTTCTACTGCGGGTTCCCGGGCGTGAAGGTGATCTCGGTCGCCACGCCCTACGACGCCAAGGG
>JBNKGB010000079.1:0-21595 GCA_050289605.1 Roseibium sp.
TCCCCGAGATCGACCACCATGTCGGTACAGCCTTCGGACGCCAGCAGCGCCGTTATCCGGTCGGTGATGAAGCCTTGTGCGATCCCGTTGAAGGTCATCGCCATGCCCGGCTTCAGATACCTGATTTCAGCTGCCTCGATCGAAACATTGCCGAAGCCGGTCCTGTCTTTCACCGGCTCGAATTCGTCTTCCGGGGCGGAGCCCACTGCCCGGCGTGCGTAATAGTCCCACATGGGCTGGACCGTCGGATCGAAGGCGCCCGCGGTGACCTGGTGAAGGCGTTGCGTCAATCCCAGGAGTTCGACCAGTTCAAGCGAGGGAGCCTCCAGTCTTCCGGCCTCGTTCAGGCGGGAAAGCTCGCTGTCGGCGCGGTAGAGGCTGAAGATCTTTTCCAGCCTGCCGATTTCCCGCTCGAGCCGGGCGAACAGGCGTTGCGCTTCACCGGCATCTTCATGCAGCAGGTTGATTTCCGCTTTGGCTCCGAGAGCAATTCCCGTCCAGCGGTGGAGGACTGGACCGGCAAACACCGTCCCCGGCAGGGCGAGCCCGGCGGCACCCGCCGCGCAGATCCTGAGGAACCGCCTGCGGCTGAGCGGGTTCTTAAATCCGAATTCTCTTGTCATTGCCGAACCCCGTGATGATCGCCTTCGCTCATGGGAGCCGCCGCGCTCAGTTCGACCGACCCCAGAACGTAGTTCTCGGGGATGTCCTTCAGGCGCATCACGCTGCCGCCGTTGTTCCCGGCAAAGCTCAGCGCGCCGGCTTCGCTGCCGAAGGGGATCGTTTCCGGTGCCCCCATGCCGCCGGACATCGTGCTGCCGATAACGAACCAGGCGTTGTCCGCCTCGATCCAGTTGTCCGTTCCCGGCTGTGCCCAGCTCTCGGCCCTGTCCATGTCGTTGACGTAGATGACGGCGATGTCCTTCGATTCCTCCGGCGATCGGGTGAAGGCCACCGCGTCACGCACCTGGGTGAACCAGAGCGGCGCTGGATTGCCGGTCAGATGGATCTGTGCCTTCGGACCTTCATGTTCCAGAACCGTCATCTGGCAGTAGTGCCCGGCGGCCTCCGGCGTCAGGTCGACGGCGGCCGGTTTGGCGATCTCCACTTCCTGCTGGCAGGCCGTCAGCAAGGCGAAGGCGAACAGGGCGGCGACGGAGCGTTTCATGGTGCGATTCTCCGGAAAAGAAGGGCCGATCCCGCCAGCGCGGTTCCGGCGAACGCGGCAAGCGACAGAAGGGCAAACGCGGGGTCGAAGGGAAGCGAGTCGGCGACGCCCGCCATGCCGCCGACAAGGTCGCTCGCCCCGAGGGCCGCGAGGTTGAAGAGACGGAAGGCATCGGCCGGGTTGATCAGCACCGCGTAAGGAAAGACTTCGGAAGCGAACAGGCCGCTCGGATTGGCGACAAGCGCTCCGAGGAGAGCAAGGTCGTAAAGCACCACCAGCACCAGCCAGGTGGCGATCGAGGCGGCGGCCGCGGTCCGCGATTGCCGGGTCAGGGAACTGAGCACGTAGCCCGCCGCCAGAAAGCAGACGCCGAGCAGCACGGACGTCGCGATCAGCCGGACGAAATCCGCCAGGCCCGTGAGCGAACCGAAGCCGAGGGTGACCAGAAGACCTGCCGTCAGTCCGTAACCGACCACGAGCGCGAAAGTCAGCACGAGGGTGTGGCCTATTGCCTTGCCGATCAGGAATTCGGTCCGCGAAATCGGGCAGGAGAGCGTCATCAGCAGCGTGCCGCGCTCCACCTCGCCGCAGATCGCGTCAAAGGCCAGAAGCAGTGCGATCAGCGGGACGAGATAGACGGAAAGGCTTGCGAGCGAGGCAACCGTGATGGTCAACCGGTCGACACCAAGCGTGCCGGCAGGCGCAGAGCCAAGCAGCGCCAGTGCCAGGGAGAAGACGGCGAGGATGACGGCCGCCAGCAGAATCCAGCGGTTGCGGATACCGATGCGCACTTCCTGACCGGCAATGGTGAGAATTCTGGAGAGCATTGGTCAGGCCTCCCTGTTCGCGGCGCTGGAAAAGTGCCGGTAGATGTCGTCGAGGCTCGGTGCATGCACGTCGACATCCTCGACCAGATTGCCAAGGGCGCTGATGGCCGACAGTGCCTTGACCTTGTCGTCGGCACTGCAGTCGATCTCGACCGAGCGACCGTTCATCCGGCCGCCACCCAGGCGGTCCGAGACCTCGGCGAGCGTGTCCGGTTTCGCCCAGACCTTCAGACGGATTGGCAGGCCGGCCCGCGTCCTTAGGCGGCTAAGAACATCATCGGCGACAAGCTTGCCCCTGGACAGGATGAGAACCCGGTCCGTACGGGCTTCGAGCTCGGTCAGGGCGTGGGAAGACAAGAGCACGGTTGCTCCCTGCGCGGCGACTTCACCGATAAGCTCGTAAACCGTCTGCCTTGAAATCGGATCGAGCCCGGTCGTCGGTTCGTCCAGAAGGACGAGCCGCGGGCGGCCGATCAGGGCCTGCGCCAGGCCGAGGCGCTGCCGCATGCCCTTGGAATAGGTGCCAACCCGGCGCCGGGCGGCTTCCGAAAGTCCCACCCGTTCCAGAAGCGGCAAGGCCTCGGACGTTTTCCGGCCCTTCAGGCGGGCATAGAATTTCAGCACTTCTTCGCCGGTCAGAGCGGCCGGAAAGGCGACCGATTCCGGCAGGTAGGCCGTGCCGAGACGGGCGGCGTTGCTGCCGGGCGCAGCGCCCAGAACGTAAACCTCGCCGCCGTCGCGTTTCAGGAAACCGAGAATGATCTTGAACAGCGTCGTCTTGCCGGCGCCGTTGTGGCCGAGAAGGGCCACACGCTCGCCCGGATTCAGGTCGAAGGAAACCTGGTCGACGGCCGTGAAACTTGAAAAGCGCTTGCAGACATTCTGCACGCTGAGGCTGGGATTATTCATCCTTGAACTCCCGAATTGGGCATGGTCCGAACGGGCGGATGCATGAGAGGGGCATTGTCGACGATGCCGCCCGGCAGGAGCGCCGGGAACTGGGACTGGGTCCAGCGCAGAAGCTGCACGGCGGGGCTGCCCACCAGAAGCTTGGCCGAAGGCTGTGTCCACAGGACCTGGTCGACCATGTCGTTGGGCCGGTAGGCCGTGTCTGCGATGCCGTCGCCGTTCATGTCGAAGGCCGGGTGGTCGCTCCAGAAATTGCCGCGCCCGTCCGTACTCCAGTCGAGCTGGCGGCTGCCGACATATTTGACCTGTGTCCGGTTGCCGACGAAGGCGTTGCCCTGGAATGCATTGTTTGCCGAACCGGCCGTGAAATGAACGCCGATCGGGCAGCCCTCGAACAGGTTGTCGGAAACCTTGTTCTTGTTGGCGTTGTACATGAACAGGCACTTCTCGCCGCCGCCGCGGACCAGGTTGCCGACGATCTCGGCATGGTTGGCATAGTTCAGCATGAGACCGTGGTTCCGGTCTCGAACAGAGACGTTGCCGCGTACCCTGAGCCGGTCCGAGAACATCAGCGCGTAACCGATGTCATTGCCTTCCGAGACATTGTTTTCGATTTCGCCGCCATTGCCGTGCATGTAGTGGATTGCGAAGCGCAGGGATTCGAAGCGGTTGTTGCGGAAGGTGTCCTTCGGACTGGTGTTGACGAAGATGCCATCACGGCCGAAGCGGATCGTGTTGAACTCGGCCAGCAGCCCCGGCGCGTTCCACACGTAGATGCCGTTGCCGCGCTCGTTCATGCGCAGGTCCTGCCGGCCCTCGATCAGGTTGTTGGCCACGGTGGCGTCTCTTGCCCCGTGCACGTCGACGCCGGTCAGATTGTTCAGGATATGGTTGTCGCGAACGATGGCGCGATGCGCCTTCTTGGTCAGCTTGACGCCGGCATCGAGCGTTTCCTGCGACAGGCCCGATCCGGTCAGCGTGAGGCCGAGAACCGCGGCGTCCGGAACCGTCACGGTTATGACGCTCCCGGTTCCGGACCCGACGATGCGGGCCTTGCCGGCCCCGTCCAGCGTGACAGGCTTGTCGAGCACGACGGGACCGGCGTGGTCGCCGGGTGCAAGCCGGAGAATATCCCCGGCCTGCGCCTTTTGCAGGGTTTCAAGCAGTGCGCCCTTTCCGGCGGGAACGGACCATTCCTTCGCGGCGAGCGGTCCGCACACCAAAAGGGCTGCCGCGCAAATGGCAAGGCTTCCGATCCGTCTTGAAAGGGCGCGTTGCATGATCAGGCGTTCCTCGGTTCCACGAACATCCGCCCACGCATTTCCATGTGCAGGGCATGGCAGAACCACTGGCAGTAGAACCAGTGAACGCCCGGACGTTCGGCCTTGAAGGTCACCGAGGCGGTCGCCTGCGGCCCGACTTCCATGGCGACGCCATAGTTCGATAGCGTAAAGCCGTGGGTGAGGTCATCGATGTCGTCGATGTTGGTGACGTAGACGGTCACCTCGTCGCCCTGTTTCACCGTGAACGTTTCCAGGCTGAAGGTCGGCGCCACGGAGTGCATGTAGACGCGCACCTTGTTGCCGTCGCGCACGACGTCGGCGGCATCTTCCAGGTCGATGCCGTCGGCCTTGGCCTGTGCCACCGCTTCGGCGAACATCGGGTCGTCCCGGTTCCAGACGATGGCCGGGTTCACCTTCGAGCGGTGCACGATGATGCTGTCATGCGGTTCGGCAAAGGTCGGACCGTCGTGGACCACCTTCATCTCGCTGCCAGAGATATCGATGAGCTGCTCGTTCTCCGGCTTCAGCGGGCCGACGTTCAGGAACCGGTCCTTGGAGAACTTGTTCATCGAGATCAGCCATTTGCCGTCCGCTTCCGCGGTTTCACCCATGGAGGTGGAGTTGTGGCCCGGCTGGTAGTGCACATCGACCTTGGAGATGATCGGGTCGACATCCTCGCCCGCATAGGCACGGATCGCCTTGTCGATGTTCCACTTCACCACCTGGCTGTCGAGGAACAACGTCGTGAAGGCGTTGCCCTGGCCGTCGAAGGCAGTATGAAGCGGCCCAAGGCCGAGCTGCGGCTCGCCGACGACCGCGGAGCGCGGATCCGCGTTGTCGCTGAACAGCGCGTCCACTTTCTCGACATCGATGATCGAGACGGTCGGCGACAGCTTGCCGTTGATGACGATGTGCTTCCTGTCCGGAGCCGCGTTGACGCCGTGCGGGCTGTTCGGGATCGGGATGTAACGGGTGTAGTTCTTGTTCTTGCCCTTCCGTCCGTCGACAACCTTGACGCCGTTGAGCTCCTGGAAGTCGCCGTTGGCGATACCCTGCTCGATTTCCTTGATATTGAAGACCACGACGTGGTCCAGCTCGCTCTCGGTCATTTCGGCAAGGTTCATGCCGTTTTCCGAGTTGTAGCTGGTGGAGAAGGCATATTTGCCCTGGTAGTCGCAGTCGACGTTGTCGAGGTTACCGGAAACGATCACCTGCCACGCGACTTCCATCTTGTCGCCGTCAATGGCGGAGAAGATGTTCACGTACTGATCGGGATCGTCCAGGATCTTGCCGTCGTTGACGAGCGGGGCTTCGTGCTCGCTGTTGGCAAAGACGTAGCCCGTGCGCGGATATTTCTGCGGACGCATGCCGTGAATGTCGTGCGCGTTGGGGATCTCGATGATCTTGTCGCACTTCATGACGTCGCAGCGCACCCGTGCAACACGCGTGTTGGCCTTGTCGTTCATGAACAGATAGCGGCCGTCATAAGTGCCTTCGGTGAAGGACATGTGCGGATGGTGCAGGTCGCCGTTGTCATAGGTGACCTTGCCGTGCGCGGCGAGGAACGCCTTGGTTTCCGGCAGCAGGCCTTCAGTCAGGATCTTCAGCGACTCGTTAGTCTGGCCCCAGCCGGTGGCGGAGCAGCGGTTGAAGACCGGAACGCGCATCAGTTCGCGCATGGAGGGGATGCCGAGGATGCGCAGCTCGCCGCTCTGGCCGGAGGACCAGAAGCCGTAATATTCGTCGAGCTCACCCGGCGCGAGTTCGAACTTCTGTCCGCCTTCCTGGGCGAAGGCCGGATGCACGCCGCTGACCGCGACAGCTCCCATGCCCGCGACGACGGCTGTCTTGGCAGTGCCGCCCAGAAGATCCCGGCGGGACATGCCCCGTTTTTGTTCAATCTCCTTCATGGCTTGTCTCCTTAGGTTGCCTATTGAAGGTTATTCGGCCGGGACCGGCTTGGCCGCGGAGGCCTCCGGTTCCGGTTTGCGGAGCCCGGTCTGCACCTCGAACTTCCGCCTCTTGGCGAGCTTCTTGATGCAGACGGGACATTTCTGGTCGTGCTGATAGAGAACCTGGCAGTGCAGGCAGTTCAGGCACTCGTTGGGATTGATGTTGCCTTCCGGATGAATGGCCTGGACCATGCATTCCTTGGCGCAGCGGTTGCACGGGTTGCCGCACTCGCGGTAGCGCTTCAGCCAGTCGAACATCCTGAGCCGCGCCGGGATGGCGAGAGCAGCGCCGAGCGGGCACAGGTAGCGGCAGTAGAACCGTTCGATGAAGAGGCCGGCTGCCAGCAGGGCGACGGCGAAGAGCACGAAGGGCCAGGCGCGCTGGAACTTCAGGATGATCGCGGTCTTGAACGGCTCGACTTCGGCATAGTGTTCGGCCACGTCCAGCGAATAGAGCGACAGTCCGAACAGTCCGAGGAAGATGATGTATTTCACCGGCCACAGGCGCTCGTGAAGTCCCCAGGGCACCTCGATCTGCGGGATGCGGCAGAGTTTCGCCAGCCGGTTGCTCAACTCCTGCAGGGCGCCGAAGGGGCACAGCCACCCGCAATAGGCACCGCGTCCCCAGAACAGAAGTGCGGCAGCGACCGAGAACCACAGCAGGAAGACCATCGGGTCCATCAGGAACGCATCCCAGCTGAATTCCGTCGTCAGCGAGGAGAAGAAGGCCAGCACGTTGACCACCGACAGCTGGGCGTTCTCGATCCAGCCGAGCCAGACCAGCGTGAAGGTCAGGAAACCGATGCGGAACCAGAAGGTGAAACGCTCGTTGCGGGTGACCTGCATCTGGAAGAAGAACACCAGGGTCAGGACGCCGATGGCCGTCGCCAGCACGATGATGTCCACCTTGCGGTCGTTCCAGATGCGCATCCACAGCTTCTGCACCGCATCGCCGTCGTCCGCCGTCATGCCGGCGGATTGTCCGGGCGCTGCGCCGACCGCTGCGGGTGCCGCCGACTTCAGATAGGAACCGGGCAACTGGTAGCCGACGTCGAAGGTCAGGAAGACCTTGTCGATCGGTCCGACCGGACGCTGCACCAGGAGCTGCAGGCGGAAGTCTTTCGCCGGATCGAAGCCGGAACCCGCCGGTATGACGAAGAGATCCATTTCCGAAAAGGCCGGAGCACCCGCCGCGGCGATCTCGCCGAGCCGGTTGTGCTGGCGGTCGTGGAAGCGCACGGAAACGTCGTTCTGGATCAGCTGGATGCGGTCGAAGATGCCTCCGCGCACATAGCCTGACCCTTTGAAGGAATAGCGGCCGCGCGCCATCACCAGGATGGCATGATCACCTTCCTTCAAACGTTTCACGAGGTTGTCGTATTCGGCTTCCCCCAGAAGGGAGAGACCGATGGAGGGAACGTCGGCAAGCGCCAGGTAGAGGTCGATGAAGGTCTCCGTTTCCGGCCCCTTCTCGGGCCGGCTAACCGCCCTCGGATCGCCCTGCTGGACGAAAGCTTCGTTGATCTGCGCGACATCGAGAGACATCCGCCGCACCGAACCGTCGCCCGTCAGGTCCATCCAGCCGGCAACCTCGCGCTTGTCCTGGTCGATGGTCTTTTTGGGCCCGCTCTCCGCTACGTCCGGAACGAGCCCGCCCAGGCCGAGAGCCCGTGCGACCTTGAGGCCGGAGCGGATGATCGAATCGTCGATCACCATGATGGTGACGGTCGCACCGGAGACGATGTCGAGATCATGCGCGGAACCGCTGCTGGCCACCTCGGCCTTCAGGTCGAGACCGGCATAGCCTTCCGTGACCGCCCGGATCTTTGCCTCGGGAATACCGACCAGGACGATCGGCTCGGAATGCTTGACGAGGCGCACGCCCGTGATCACCGCATCCGGGTCGACCCCTACGAGCGTATGGATCGGCTTGCCGGAATAGCCCGTGGTGGAGACGAAATCGGAGGTCAGGAACACCCATCCGATGGTCTTGCCGTCCTTCAGTGCCGGCACCACGGGAACGTCTTCCTTCAGCGGCCCGAAGGCCTCAGCACCGGGCACCAGATCGCCTGCCTGGACCTTGTCCAGATAATGGCTGACCAGCGCTTCCGCGGCCTGACTTGCAACCGGCTGCGCAACCACCAGCAGGAAGAGGAGGCAGCAGACACCGATGTTGTAGATTTTCGTCAGGCGATGCACGGGGCGCGCTCCAAAGCGTGATCTGGTTTGTCCTGGGGTGGTTATCGGCCGGTGGAACCCGGATCTCTTTGACGATAGTCAAGTGGCCGGAAATTGATTTGCGGAATGACCGATCCACCCCAACAAAAGTTCCGTAAGCCCCTGTTGTTTATTCACTATTTCGTTCGACGCGGCGTCGTCAGGATCGGGAAATAAATCCCCGAGAACAACCCGAACGCCAGAATCCACAAACCGCCGGACACAAGCATCACCCCGAAATAGTCGCCGACAAGCAGCCCGAAAACGCGCACCAGCGCGGCCAGGATCACGCAGGCATAGGCAAGCGCGATCGGGCGGGAAACTTTCAGCGGCAACCCCGCATGACCGAGCGAGGCGCGCGTCATCATGGCAAGGGTCATCGACCCGATGGCTCCGGCCGAAATCAGGTGCAGGGCCGCCGTCTCGTCGATGCCGCCTGAGAGAAGCGCAAAGCCGTAGGTGAGATATCCGCCCCCAAGGAGCAGAAAGGCCACATGCAGGATCCAGAGGATCGGGCTCTTCAACGCCCGCCAGCCCTGCCAGCCGGAAAGGCGTACCAATGTGACGAGGCCCGCGGCGACGCACAACCAGCCGAACACGGCCTGAGGCACAGATGGAAGATTTGCAACGATCACGGCAAGGGTCAGCAGAATTCCCGCCCTGTCCAGCCACGGCCGGGAGACCGGCAGGGCGTCTTCATCGCCTTCGCGCAACAAGGCGTTTCGGGTAAAGGCCGGAACGACACGCCCGCCGATGATGGCGATCATCGCGGCCGCGGTGAAGATGCCGACCCGCACGCCCGTCGCAGCCGTCCCATCCGTCCAGCCGATCCAGTCCAGATGCATCAGCAGGTTGCCGGTAAACAGCGCGGTAAGCAGCGCCAGGAACACCATGTTCCGCATCTGCGATTTCTTCGCCAGCCGACCCAGCACAGCCGTGGAGAGCACCGGGACGAAGGCGAGATCGATGACGGCGACAACGACCGGATCAAGGACGGCGGAAAACCAGACGGCCAGGCGTCCGGCGAGCCAGACAAGCCCGCTGAGCGTGACGAAGTTCCGCCCCGCCTCCTTCGTGCCCGTCCAGTTCGGCACGGCGGTCACGAAGAACCCGGCCATGACCGCTACGGTGTAGCCGAACACCATTTCATGAGCGTGCCAGAGCTGCGGCATCATGCGCATGGGTAGGGGATCGAAGGTCTCGCCGGTAGCAAGGACACCCAGCCAGAGAACCCAGGCCAGCATGGCAAAGGCCGAGTAGAGGCCCGCCGCCAGGAAATAGAACCGGAATCCTGCCGAAAACAGGGTCGCAACCCGGCCGGGAGCCTGAGGTGTCTGCGTATCGAACGTCACGGTCATCTGCCCTCGCCTCACGAAATTGCGTCATGATCGGCACCGGCAAGGAGGCCGGCACCTTTGGCGAGGATGATCTCCGGCGCGGTCCGGGAAAGTCTTGACCAACGTCAAGCGCCACAGATTTCTTCCGATCTCAAGGGCGCGCGGCACTCCGAAGAAGCGTCTTGAACCTGTCAGTCGGTCTCCGAGATCCTGGCAAGCTCGTTCACCGAGCGTGCGCAGCGGTCGGCCAGGTCGGCGAGGAATTTCAGGCTTTCGGCATGATCGCGCAGGTCCTGGGCGGTGAGGTCCAATTGCCCCACCTGCCCGAGATCCTCCAGAAAGGAAATGCCGGTAACGATCTGCCGGTAGTTGTCGGCAATGGTTGTCGCGAGCTCCTTGCGGCGCTTCAGCGCGTGCCAGGTCTCGATGGCGACGATGGTGCGGTCGAGTTCTTCCCTGCAGGCGCAGGGCAGATCCAGACGGGCGAGTTCCCGGTGGATCTGCTCGATCAGTTGCTGGTCCGTCCGGCCAGACCCTAGGCCGGGATCGCGGTTCTTTTCCATCCGGCCTCTCCGGCGAGATAGGCGTTGCAAAGAGGACCGGGCAGGTCCAGGGCCTCGAGCCGCGCCTCGAACTCTTGCGCCTCGAGATCCCCATCGAGATAGCGCCGGAACAGGCTGCTGACCTCGACCATGTCCACCGTATGCGGCGACAGGCGCAGGCGCCTTACGCCAAGCGTGGCCAGATGATCGCCCGCAAGGCCGGCGTAGTGGCAGGCGTCCGACATGGTCTGGATGCCGTTGGCGGCCAGGAACCGGCGCCCGTCGAGCGTCGCGACATCCATGCCGTCCGGATCCCTGTCGCAGACGAACTGGCAGGAATCCTTTCGAAGGCCATGGGCCCTTGCGTGATAGCAGCGGGAGGACAGCGCCAGCGGCAGGCGGCCGAAGGCGAAGAGTTCCACCTCGACTTCCGGAACCAGCGCGGCGATCTTCTGGATCGCCTCGAGCGGCAGTTCGACCGGCGGACACCAGGTCGCCGCACCGCGGCCCGCCAGAAACGCAAGGCTTGCCTCGTTGTAGACGTTGAGGAAAGGTCCGGCCGTGAAAGCGCGTCCAGAACAGGCGGGCACCATGGACATGTCGTTGATTTCCAGCGCCATGTCGTAGCCGGCCTGCTGGCGCAGGATATCCCGCTCGCGCTTGTTGACGGGCTGAGCGAGGGTGGAGAGCACCACCTCCTTGCCGGCGGCGCTCAGGATTTCCATGACCTCCGGCCATACCGGATCGTTGAAGGGCATGCGCTTGCCGCAGACGACTTCGCCGAGATAGACCCGGTCGACATCCGCTTCCGCGGCGATGCGCTTGTAGAAATCGAGCAATCTGTCCGCCGGCCAGTTAAAGAGGCAGGGGCCGAGCGCCAGTTCAATTCGCTTCTTGTCCGTCATCTCAGGTCACCGCCAGGTTTTCTTGTAGGAACCGGCAGTCTGCCGGCCGCCTTCGGAAAAGGCCTTGAGGGCCGCGATGGCCGGGCCGGGGTCGCCTCCGCCTTCGAGGCTGTCGACCGCTCGGCGAAAGGCGCCGACGACGCCGGCGATATAGGCCTTGCCCCGCTGGCGTCCTTCGATCTTGAGCGCGGTCACCCCTGCCTTCGACAGATCTCCCAGCAGCTCGAAGGCGTTCAGGCTGACCGGATCCTCGAACAGGTAGCCGGTCTTGCCCTCAGCCGAGAACTGGCCCTTGCAGAGCGTCGGATAGCCGGCAGCCTGGCCGTTTTCGAAACTGTCGATTGTGTAGCCGCCGAGCCGCGCCAGCAGCCTTCCGGTCTCGTCCTCGCTGTAGTCGACATGATCCGGCGGCGAACAGACGCCCGTCAGGTTGGGCGACTTGCCGGTGGCATAGGAGGACAGCGAGCAGCGGCCCTCCGTCATCACGCATAGCCCGCCGAAGACGAAGACTTCCGTTTCGACGTCGATTTCCCGATTGAGTGCGGCAATCTCCGGCACCGCCAGTACGCGCGGCAGGACCACGCGCTTCACGCCGAAGGTTTCCGCGTAGAAGCGGATGGCTTCCGGCGTGTTGGCGGCAGCCTGCACCGAGAGATGCAGCCGCAGATCCGGATGATGCTTTGCCGCATGATCCAGAACCGCGAGGTCGGCGGCGATCACCGCATCGGCGCCGCATCTTGCGGCGGTGTCGACCGCCTCGGTCCAGATCCGGACGTCGCCTGCCCGGGCAAAGGTGTTGATCGCCACCAGAACCTTCGCGCCTTTCCGGTGCGCATGGGCAACGCCTTCGGCCAGTTCTTCTGGTGAGAAATTCAGACCCGGAAAGTTGCGGGCATTGGTTTCATTGGCAAAGCCGCAATAGATGGCATCCGCGCCCGCATCGGCGGCGGCGCGAAGCGCGGCGGGCGTTCCCGCAGGACAGACGAGTTCCATCGGTCTCCTTGTCGTTTGCATCATGACGGTTGCCCGCCCCCTTGACCGGAAGACCGGGCAGCCAGCCATCGGACCTTGTCGAGCACACTGTCACCGATCCGGTTGACGAGGTTTGCGCCCTCACCTGTCAGCCCCAGGAATTCGCCGGGTGTCAGGTCCGCCTCTTCAAGCGTGTTGCGCAGGGCAAGCACATGTTCGGTTCTGCCTTCGATGCGCAGGTCCCTGGAAAAGAACATGGCATCACCATCATAGGTCCCGTCCAGGAGGCCGAGCAGCACCAGCAGGGGTGCGCGCACGACAGCCTGGGCTTCGCCGATCCTGTCCTTGCCGCAGATGCGCACGCGCGAGTGCTCCGGGTCGAGCGACAGGAGAAAGGCATGCGGCATGTCATCCGGAACGATGGCCACCGGAACCCGCACCACCTCGCCAAGTCTTCGGAGCAGATCCGGGCGCCGGGCGACGAGGCGCCGGGTCAGCCGGGTCAGAAGCGCTTCCATCGGCGCCTTCGGCAGGGGCGCGATCAGGGTGGAAACCAGGGGCGGCAGGGTCGAGGAAGAAGAGGGTGGTTGCATGCAGGTCTCGCTTTCGCGGGGACCGTAATCTGAAAGCAGTCTCCCCTGACTTGACTAAGATCAAGGTGCTTGCGCCCTGCATTCCCGATACCGCGAAGGGTTTCGACGAATTTGACCGCGCTGTCCCGTTTCACGCCTACTCCGGAAGACCCATGACCGGCCGCGACTTGCCTTCCTTTCCTAACTTGAGGAAATTCCTGTCTTTTCTGGAAACAGAGCAGGAATTCCGGACGTTTGGGGATCCGGTCGACATCCATCTTCAGGCCACGGCCCTGCACCGGAAGGTGATCGAGGCGGAAGGACCTGCGCTTCTTTTGACGAAGCCGACGCGCGGTGAGATGGGCGGCTTTGCCGCACCCCTTCTGGTCAATCTTTTCGGCACCCGCAAGCGCGTCGCGAACGGGCTCGGCCTTCATCCGGACCATCTGCCCGCACTCGGCCATTTCCTGGCGTCCTTACGCGCGCCCGAGCCACCCTCTTCCTGGCGCGAGGCGCACAAACTCTTTCCGATCGCAAAAGCCGGCCTCAACACCCGGCCCAAACGGGTGGCCGCCTGCAAGGATCTGGAACCTGCCGAAGCCGATCTGTCGCAACTGCCTGTCCAGACCTGCTGGCCGCGCGATGCCGGTCCGCTGATCACCTGGGGTGTGGTCATCACCCGCCCGCCGGGTGCGGACGACCCGAAGGCCTATAATCTCGGCATCTACCGGATCCAGGTGCTGGACAAGGACAGGGCCATCATCCGCTGGCTGCCCTTCCGGGGAGGCGCGCAGCATTACCGGCAATGGCAGAAGACCGGCGAGGCAATGCCCGTCGCGGTCATGATCGGCTGCGATCCGGCAACACTCCTGGCGGCTGTCATTCCCGCCCCGGGAAACATCAGCGAGCTGGCGCTTGCCGGCATCTTCAACGGCACGCCGTCAAGACTCAGCCCCTGCAGGACCATCGATCTGCATGTGCCGGTCAGCGCGGAAATCGTTCTGGAAGGAGAGATCCGGCCCGGCGAAACGGCGCTCGAAGGCCCCTTCGGCGACCACACCGGCTATTACAACGAGGCGGCCACCTATCCGCTATTCCGGCTGGAATCGATGCGGATGCGCAAGGACGCCGTCTATCTCTCCACCTTCACCGGAAGGGCTCCGGACGAGCCCTCCGTGATCGGCGAGGCGATGACGGACCTCTTCCGTCCGATCCTGCAGCAGGCCATGCCGGAGATCGTCGACGTCCACCTGCCGCCCGCGACCTGCTCCTACCGCTGCGCGATCCTCAAGATCGACAAGTCCTATCCGGGTCAGGCCCGTCGCGCGATGATGGGGTTCTGGTCGCTGCTGCCGCAGTTTTCCATGACCAAATACGTGATCGTGGTGGATCCGGACATCGACATCCGGTCCTGGGACGACGTCATGTGGGCGGTCGCGACCCGCTCCGATCCGGAGCGGGATCTTCTGGTCCTGAATTCCACGCCGGTCGATCAGCTCGACTTCGCCAGCCCGCGCGAGGGACTCGGAGGCAAGCTCGGCATCGACGCCACCGTCAAGATCGGCGCGGAGACCACCCGCGCCTTTGCCGAAAAACTGGAAATGCCGATCGATATCGAGGACAGCGCCGAGCGCCTGCTGGCGCAACTCCTGGCAGACGGCCCAGTGGAAAAGAGCCTCTCATGAACCCCGTCAATCGTGTCATCGTCGGCATCTCCGGAGCGTCCGGTGCGGTCATCGCTCTGGAGCTTTTGCACCTCCTGAAGGGTCTGAACATCGAACGCCATGTCGTCGTGACCACCGGCGCGGAACGGACCATTCAACTGGAACTGGGCAAAGGCGCCCGCAAGGAAATCTGCACCCTGGCGACCCGGGACATCTCCCCTTCGGATCTATCCGCCGGGATCGCCAGCGGCTCCTTCCCGGTTGACGCCATGATCGTCGCGCCCTGTTCGATGCGAAGCCTTGCATCCATTGCGTATGGAACCGGCGAGGGCCTGTTGGCACGCGCCGCCGACGTCACCTTGAAGGAACGCCGTCCGCTCGTGCTGCTGGCCCGCGAGGCCCCGCTGCACGAGGGGCATCTGGAGGCCATGCTGAAGGTCACCCGCATGGGTGCCATCGTCTCGCCGCCCGTTCCACCCTTCTACGCCGGTCTTGAGAGTCTTGAGGACATGACCCGTCAGATCGCCGCCCGCGCACTGGCCACGGCGGGGATCAATCCGGGCGGAGCCCTTCGACGGTGGGAGAGAGCGCCGGACTGAAGGGGGCGTCCGGTTCTGACGACCACAACTTACAGAATCAAACAACATCCTCATCCTGAAGAGGACCGTCAGGTCCGTCTCGAAGGCTGGGCAGCACACTCCTGCGCAAGCGGCCCATTCTTCGAGACGGGCCTGACGGTCCTCTTCAGGATGAGGTGGTGTGTGAGCAATGTGCCGACTACGAACATCTAAGCGACCGTGACGGATCCGGATCGGCCCACCCCTGCCCTTCTTGACAATGGTCAACCGCGACGGACGAGCAAGGTGCTACCTCATTTTGAAAAGGAGGGATCCGCCCTATGTCCGAAATCGTCTGCGACCTCGTGCAAGCTTTGCCGGGAAGCCCGGTGAAAGTGCCGGAAGGCTTTCCCGGGGGTGACAGCTCACTCACGCTCGCCCATGCGGAGCCGGGTGGTTCGTATCACATCACGTCTCTGGGCGAGACGCGGCACGCCCGCCTTGAGGTGCTCTCCGCGGGCCTTGCTCCGGAGGCGGTGATCAATCTCCTGCGCGGCAGTGGCAATCGCCCGCGCATCGTGGCCTGCGGCGAAGTCCGGGCGGCAATCGGCGTGGACCTTGCCTCCGGCGTCCGGCTCAGGCCCTGCGGCTGTGGCTGCGGATGCGACGCCAGGCAGGAGACCGAGTGATGGGATGCTCCTCATGCGCCGCGGCCGGTTGCGTCAAACGCGATCTCATGCCCTGTGCCCCCGCGCAATACCGGGTGTTCCTGCTCGGGCCTGCGAATTCCGGGAAGTCGACCCTCTTCAACATGCTCACCGGCTCGCGGCAGTCCATCGGCAACTGGCCGGGCGTGACCGTGGACCGCAAGAGCGGCACCGCCGAGTTCAGGGGTCTCAGCGTCGAGTTCGTCGACCTGCCGGGCATCTCCAGCCTGTCGGCGCCCAATGCTGAGCGTATCGACGAGCGCGTTGCCCGCGATGCCCTTATCAATGTGCCCCATGATGCGCTGGTCGTGGCGGTTGACCTCTCCGCCCCCCATCGCGGCCTTTCCATGCTGCTTCAGGCCAAGGGTAACGCCCTTCCCGTCGTTGCGGTGCTGACCAAGGCGGATTGCTGGCCATCGGCGGCCGTGGACAGCGCGGCACGCACCCTGAAGGAAGAGCTGAAGGTGCCCGTCGTTCCCGTATCCGGCCGGACCTTTTCAGGACTTGAGGAGCTTCACGCACAGCTTGCCGCCTGCCTTCAGGACAACCTGGGCCTCCACCGGCCGCAGGAAGACGACCTTCCGTCCAACGTCGGCGAGGCCCTTGCCAGGATGCGGGAGGCCCTCGAAGCCCACCCCGTCTACGCGGAGGCCAACACCATAGCCGCCGCCCGCCGCCTTCTGGAGCGAGACTGGCTGACGGAACGCCGCGCCGGCGCCGATCTCCTCACCCTTCGGGACAGGCTCCTGGAAGACGCCGGGGCTGTCGGCGGCCTCCCCCTCGACCAGTATCTGGCGGAAACGCCCGTGATGAAGGCAACAGCCCTCGTCCGGCGCATCGACATGCCGCCTCCCGTCGGCCGCAGATTGCTGTCGGACCGTTTCGACAGGATCGCACTGTCGCCGGTCTTCGGTCCGCCGCTGTTCCTGGCGGTGATGTATCTGCTGTTCTTCCTGACGATCAACGTCTCCAGTGTCTTCATCGATCTTTTCGACGGCCTCGGACAGGCGGCCTTTGTCGAACTGCCCGCACTCGCGCTCTATCACCTCGGCCTGTCCGGCAGCGTTCTGGACATTACCGTCGGTTCCATTGGAACCGGCATCCAGACCGTCGGCACCTTTGTGCCGATCGTCGGCTTCCTGTTCCTGTGCCAGATCTTCCTGGAAGAAAGCGGCTACATGACCCGCGCCGCCGTCGTGGCCGACCGGCTGATGCGCCGGCTGGGCCTGTCAGGCCGTGCCTTCCTGCCGCTGGTACTCGGTTTCGGCTGCACCATTCCGGCGGTGCTGGCGACGCGCACGCTGGATTCGCGGGCCGAACGCATCCTCACCTCCATGATGGCCCCCTTCATGTCCTGCGGCGCACGGCTGCCGGTCTACGCGCTCTTTGCCGCCGCCTTCTTTCCGGTCGGCGGCCAGAACGTCGTCTTTGCCCTCTACCTGATCGGCATCGCGGCAGCCCTTTTCACCGGCTGGATGCTGGCGCCGCGCCTTACCCTGAACCGACCCCGGCCGCTTGCCATCGAACTGCCGATCTACCAGATGCCCCCACCCGGAAGGCTGCTGCGCCTGTGCTGGGGGCGGATCCGGCAGTTCATTTCCGAAGCCGGCAAAACGATCATGATCGTGGTGGCTATCCTCTCCTTCCTCAATTCGGTTGGACCGGACGGAACCTTCGGCAACGAGGACAGCGGCACCTCCGTCCTCGCCCTGACAGCCCGGCAGGTGACGCCGGTCCTGGAGCCGATGGGCGTTTCGCAAGACAACTGGCCGGCTGCGGTCGGCCTCTTCACGGGCATGTTCGCCAAGGAAACCGTGGTCGGCACGCTTCAGGCGCTTTACGCCTCCGACGAAGCGGCAAAGGGCAGAGTACCGCAGCCGCTCGAAACGGCGCGCACCACCCTGGCTTCCCTGGGTGCATCCGCCGCCTCTCTCACCGGTGCGCTGCTCGACCCGCTCGGGCTTGATGTCGGCGACATCTCCAGTTTCGAGGCCGCCTCCGCAGAACAGGCCGTGCCGTCGTCCGTCTTTGCGCAGATGGCAGCTCATTTCGACGGAAAGGCCGCCGCATTCGCCTATATGCTGGCGGTGCTGCTCTATATTCCCTGCGTCGCCACCCTGTCGGCGATCGCGCGGGAAATCGGCGCGCTCTGGGCCGTCTTCGCAGCCGCCTGGACGACCTTCATCGCCTATGCAGGCTCGACCATCGCCTATCAGGCCGGGTCATTCCCGGCACACCCTGCGGAAGCTGCAGGCTGGATTACGGCCATGCTGGCGCTGGTCGCGCTGGTGTTCGCAGGCGCAAGGCATCTGGGCAGGTCCGGTTCTCCGGGCGTCGGAAACCAAGTGGCGACGTAGACGCCAGGCACGAGCCTTGAAGCCTGAAGGATGTTGAAGATATCCGCCCGAATTCAGGCTTCCGTCATTTCGATGATGTCCTGGTTCGCCACAACATAATCGAGACTGTAATCCAGTTCGCCCGGAGCTTCCGCGTGGACGGTGTAGAGCGGCTCGCCCGCCCCGACGCTCATACCGAGCCGGACATGGATCTCGACCCCGGCCGCCTTGGCCATCGGCGCTCCGGCAAGCTTTGCGACCTTGGCAAGCCGCCGGTTGTCTATGGCGGTGACCTTGCCGGAACGGTTCGTGAGGACCGGCCGCCGGTGGCCAGCCTGCGGCGGCACGCGCATGCCGCCCTGAGCCTCGCAGATCGCCTGGAACTTCCGCCAGGCCGTGCCCTCGTCGAGCGTGCGCAGGGCAAGCGCGGCGCCCGTTCCGGGTCCGGCAACGCCCCCCAGTTCCAGCAGGTTGCCGGCAAGTGCGATCGCCCGGTCCCGCAAATCGGCCGGCGCGCCCTCTGCCCCCTGAAGCACGGCCAGAACATCCCGGGCCTCGAGCGCCGGGCCGATGCCCCGGCCGACCGGCTGGCGTCCATCCGTGATAATCGTTCGCGCCTCTACATCGAAGGCATGCGCCACCGCGATGAGATTTCGGGAAAGCTCCCGCGCGGCCTCCTGGCTACGCACCTTGGCGGTCGGACCGACGGGCAGGTCCAGGATCACATGGGAGGATCCCGCCGCGATCTTCTTCGACAGAACGGAGGCGACGAGCTGGCCTTCGGCGTCAAGGTCGAGCGCCCGTTCGACACGGATCAGCGTATCGTCCGCCGGGCTGAGCCTGACCGAGCCGCCCCAGGCGATGCACCCGCCTTCCTGTTCGACCACCTGCCGCATGGTGGCGATGTCGAGGTCCACCGGCGCAAGCGTTTCCATCGTGTCCGCCGTTCCCGCCGGCGACGTGATGGCACGCGACGAGGTCTTCGGCATGGTCAGGCCGCAGGAGGCGACGATCGCCACGATGATCGGGGTCGTCCGGTTGCCCGGCAGGCCGCCGACGCAGTGTTTGTCGACGACCGGATGCGTGTCCCAGTGAAGCCGGTCGCCGACATCGGTCATGGCCGCCGTCAGGGCAACCATTTCCGCATGGTCCAGCGGGCGCGCGGAGCAGGCGGTGACGAAAGACGACAGATGTATGTCGGAGTACCGGCCCGCGACGATGTCCTCGATGATGGCCTTGAGTGCATGGGCTTCCAGCGGGTTGCCGTAGACCTTGCCGCGCAGGGTGCTCAAGGAGTCCAGCGGACGCGGATGGCTGACCGTGACGGGGCTTCCGGCTTCTACCCCGAGGCGGGTCCATGCGGCTTCGGAAAGACCTATTTCACTGTGGTCCAGAAGATCGGGCGCGGTTTGAAACAGGGTCGCGATGACCGTGCTCTTGCCGTTGGCCACGCTGACGCGGTTTTGCGACGTGAAGCCTTCCGACTTGCAGACCGGGCAATCGCCGCGCATGAAGGCGACCGCTTCATACTGCGTGTCGATCCCCATCCTTCGGGCATGCAGCACATTGGTTGGCGCTTTTTTCCTGTCTTCCGGCGAGGGTCCACGCTTCCGGTCATCGCCCGTCATGTCAGCACGATCTCTTCCCGGTAGTCCGGCACGGTGCAGGTCCAGCTCAATTCGCTTTCGATCCGGTAGCGCATCGCATCCGCGGCGTCCGGTTCGCCATGGGTTATGAAGGTCAGGTCCGGAGCCCGTTCAAAATTGCGGAGCCAGCGCATGATTTCGTCCGCATCGCCATGCGCCGACAGCATATGCAGGTTTTCCACCTGTGCCCGGATCGGCACCTGGCCGCCATGGATCTTGACGCTCTCGGCGCCCGAGGTGATCGCGTCGCCACGGGTCCCACCCGCCTGAAAACCGGCGAAAAGGATGGTGTTGCGGTGATCCGGCGCGTAGTGCTTCAGATGGTGCAGCACCCGGCCGCCCGTTGCCATGCCGCTGGCGGAAATGATCACCTTGGGCATGCGATTCATGTCCAGTTCCTTCGATTCCTCCACTTCGCGCACATAGCGCGCCGTGTTGCAGGACCAGTTGCACTCCTCCGCCGTCAGCCGGTGTTCGCCGAGATGACTGCAGAACACTTCCGAAGCCTTGATCGCCATGGGACTGTCGAGAAAGATCGGGAGATCGGGAATACGCTGGGTCTGCTTGAGACGGTTCAGATGGAAGAGCAGCGTTTGCGCCCGGCCGACCGCAAAGGCGGGAATGACCACTGTGCCACCGCGATGGGCTGTGGTGTTGATCAGGTCCGCAAGCACGTCCTCCGGATCCTGCTTGTCATGCAGCCGGTTGCCATAGGTGGATTCCACCAGCAGATAGTCGGCCTGCCGGATGGGGGTCGGATCGATCATGGTGGCGGCGCCGTAGCGGCCGAGATCGCCGGAAAAGACGATCTTCCGGCCTCCCCAGACCATTTCCACGATCGCCGCGCCCAGAATGTGACCGGCGCCGCGGAAGTTGACTTTCAACTTGCCGAGGACATCGTGGTCCTGGTCGAAGGCCACCGGCTTGAACCGGGCGAGCGAACGCTCGGCATCCTGCTTCGTGTAGAGCGGCAGGGCGGGATGGTGCTTGGAAAAACCATGGCGGTTGGCGAATTCCGCATCCTTTTCCTGCAGGAAACCGCTGTCGGGCAGCAGGATCTCGCACAGATCCCGCGTGCCCTTCGTCGAGATGATCGGGCCTTTGAAGCCGTTCTTGACGAGAAGCGGCAGATAGCCGGAATGATCAAGGTGGGCATGCGTCAGGATGACGGCGTCGATCCTGGCCGGATCCACGGGAAGCGGCGCCCAGTTGCGCAGGCGCAGCTGTTTGTAGCCCTGGAACAGGCCGCAATCGACCAGCACTCGCAGGCCGTCGCCTTCCAGAAGATATTTCGAGCCGGTGACGGTGCCGACCCCACCAAGAAACGTCAGTTTCACCTTCATCTGGTTTAGGTCCTCCCGGTGATCGCGCCCTTCTATCCAGCAGCAAACTGATGGGCGAAGGTCAATTCTACCACCACGCAGGCCATTGGAGTCAGTCGGGAAAATCCATTAGGGCAGGACACTTGCGACAGCCGCCTGCCCGAGGGCAAGGCCGCCATCGTTTGCAGGGACATTTCTGTGGGTCAGAACGTCCAGACCGGCATCCGTCAAGGACCGTGCCAGACCGACGAGAAGGATCTCGTTCTGAAAGACGCCGCCGGACAGGGCAGCCGTTCCAACCGACCGTTCCGAGGCAAGTCGCACCGCCAGCTGCGTCAATCCCCCGATGAGGGTCGCATGGAAGTTCGCCGCCAACTGATCCGCGTCCGTTCCCCGGGCAAGATCCTCCAGCAGCCCCCGCCAGAGCCCGCCGCAATCGAGCCGGGCCGGACCGTCGCCGGCAAGGATATCCATCGGATAGGCTGTCGCCGGTCTTTCCGCGCGCCGCGAGGCCGCTTCCAGAAAGGAACCGGCTTGCCCCTCGAAGGTCTGGCGGTCGAAACACAAGCCCAGCAACGCCGCTGCTGCATCGAACAGCCGCCCGGTGGAGGAAGACATCGGTGAATTGATGCCTTGCCGCATTATCCTGTCCAGCAGGGCGAGCGGTTTTTCCTGAAGC
>JBNKGB010000080.1:0-21539 GCA_050289605.1 Roseibium sp.
TTCGGCGTGTTCCAGCTCGAAAGTCAGGGCATGCGACGGGCAATCGCCGGCATGAAGCCGGACCGGTTCGAGGACATCATCGCACTTGTGGCGCTCTACCGTCCGGGCCCGATGGAAAACATTCCGGTCTACAACGCCGTCAAACACGGCGAACAGGAACCGGACTGCCTGCACCCGCTCCTTGAACCCATCCTGATGGAGACGAACGGCATCATCGTCTACCAGGAGCAGGTGATGCAGATCGCCCAGGTGCTGTCCGGCTATTCTCTTGGTGAAGCAGACCTTCTGCGCCGTGCCATGGGTAAGAAGATCGCCGCCGAAATGGAAGTCCAGCGGGCACGCTTCGTCGACGGCGCGGTGGAGCGCGGCATCAAGAAGGCCCATGCCGGGACGATCTTCGACCTGGTGGCCAAGTTTGCGAACTACGGCTTCAACAAATCCCACGCGGCCGCCTATGCGCTGGTCTCCTATCATACGGCCTGGCTGAAGGCGAACCACCCGGTGGAGTTTATGGCCGCGTCCATGACGCTCGATCTCGGCAACACCGACAAGCTCGGTGACTACCGGCAGGAAGCGCGGCGCATGAAGATCGAGATCGAACCGCCGTCCATCAATCGCGGCCAGGTCTATTTCGATGTCGCCGACGGCAAGATCCTCTACGCCATGGGGGCCATCAAGGGCGTCGGCGAGCAGGCGGTGGAGCACATCGTGTCGGTGCGCGGCGACAGGCCCTTCACGAGCCTTGGCGATTTCGCCCGGCGGATTTCGCCGAAGGCGCTTAACAAGCGCACGCTGGAAAACCTGGTTGCTGCCGGTGCCTTCGACGAACTGGAGCCGAACAGGGCCCGGGTCTTCGAAGGACTGGACCGGATCATGGGGCTGGCGCAGCGCACCGAGGAGAACCGGACACTCGGACAGGACGAACTCTTCGGAGGCAGTGACAGCGAGGAGCCGTTGCAGCTCGACGAGGTTCACGGCTGGACGAACGAGGAAAAGCTGCAGCGGGAACTTTCCGCGATCGGTTTCTACCTGTCTGCCCATCCGATCGACGAATACGCAGCTGTACTGGAGAAAATGCGAGCGCAGCCCTGGGCGCAGTTCGCCGAGGCGGTGAAGAAGGGGGCGTCGCACGGACGCCTTGCGGGAACGGTGGTCTCCATGCAGGAGCGCAAGACGAAATCGGGCACGCGCATGGGAATTGCCCGTCTGTCCGATGCCACAGGCCAGTATGAAGCGCTGCTCTTCCGGGAAAAACTTGAACAGTTCAGGGATATCCTGCAGGCGGGCCGGTCCGTCGTTGTGCTGGTGGGGGCGGACATGCGCGACGACGAGCCGTCGCTGCGCATCGAAAAGGTCGACCCGATTGAAGTGGAGGCAGCGCGATTGCAGAAAAGCATGCGTGTCTTCGTGCGGGACGACCGGCCGTTCCAGAGCCTTGCCAGGCATCTGCAGACCAGAGGCGAGGGGGATGTGACCGTTGTCGTGCTGCTGGAGAACGGTGCGCGCGAAGTCGAGGTGAAGCTGCCGGGACGGTTCCGCCTCTCGCCCGAAATTGCCGGGGCGCTGAAAGCCGTTCCGGGGGTAACGGAAGTTCAGATGGCGTAAGCCGCCAGCACAGGAGAACGGGTGAAAATCCTTTCGGAAAATGTTCGGTTTTGCCGTTTCAGGCGATAAGAATCCGATTTGTAGAACACCTGGCAGCGGAATTTCTGCGCTGCTTGGAGGCTTTTTTTGGATAAGTAATATTGCGGAGTGATTTCCTATTTTGGCTCAACTCCGCGGCGGTATTTTAAAGGCTTCCGGTATTGTTGGTCGTTTATTAATAGTAATCCGAATTGAGCCTTCCCGTTTAGTCTTGTTTTGACAACTTCACCCGCATTCTCGGCCCGACAACGCAGAAGCGTTCGGAAGTGTTGGGAACTCGTGATGAAATTCGTTCGACTGTTTGTGCTTGCTATCGCCGCCGGCGCAGGGATCCTCGCGTTCAACCTTGTGATGGACAACCAGAAAGAATTGCCGGCCCTGCCAATTGTTGTGACGCAGGTGGTGGAGAACACACAGGTCCTGATCGCCAGCAAGGATGTGATGCTCGGCGGAAAACTGACCGAAGAAGACCTGGAGTGGGCGGATTGGCCGGAAAATGCCGTTCCCGCCGGAGCGGTGACCAAAAACACCAATCCCGATGCCCGGGAAGTCTTTCTCGGCCAGATCGCGAAAGCCCGGATCTATTCCGGTGAACCGATCCGCTCGGAACGTCTGATCAATACGGACAAGGGCTACATGGCGTCCCTTCTGCCCAAGGGAAAACGGGCAATCGCGGTTCGGGTCGAACAGGAAACATCCGCAGGCGGCTTCATTCTTCCGGGCGACAAGGTGGACGTCATCCTGACCCGCAAGATCAGCGACGGCCATGTGACCAGCGAAACCATCCTGGAAAACATTCGGGTTCTGGCCATCGACAAGACGACTGCCGGCGAGCAGGAGACCAAGAACCTGTCTCCGCAACGTACCGCCACGCTTGAACTGACCCTGGATCAGTCGGAGGTCGTCGTTCAATCGCAACAGGTCGGCAGCATCGCGCTGGCGCTCAGAAGCGCGGAAGATTCGGCGGAAATCGCTATGGTCGAGGAGAAGCGGCAGCGGGAAGCGAAATTCGTCCGAGTTCAGCCGGACCGCTGGACTGTCGGCGACGTCAGAGGCGACACCCGTCCCTGATTTCACCATCGGGAGAGAGGTTTTGCGCGCGGACCGGGGACTTTCCCGTCCGCGCGTTTCTTTTCAAGGAGACCGACAGGCGGCTCCGGACGCGCTGATCATGTGCCGGAGCGGCAGGTCTCACGTGTTCGCCGGCCAGATGAACTCGATGCGAATACCGCCGGGTTCATAAAGCATCATGTGCATGCGGGGACCGCCGCCCAGAAGTTCGGGCTCGAATTCGATCGTCACGCCGGGCCAGGACCGGACCTTGTCCGCGATTTCAAGAAGTTTCTCCTTGCTGCCGACCTCCAATGCGACATGATGCAGCCCGATATTGGTCTTACGGTCAAAATCCGTCATGGGCCGGGACCGGTCCGCCTGCCAGAGCGTGAACCTACAGGTGCCGTCCGATACGGTTGTGCGCGGGTAGCTGTTGTCGCGAGCCTGGAGCGACCAACCGAGCAAGTCGGTGAAAAAGGCCGTCGTGCTATCCAGATCGCGGACGGTGAGGCCGAGGTGGTTGATGCCTTTGGTGTTCATTTTGGGGTCCCTGAAAGATCAAATGACGATTTCTAAGTAATTTTGACTAGGAGCGCTGTCTTTGCTGGAGCCGAAGGGTTCAGGTAAAGGGGCCACCAGCGAAGGCGGACGGATACAAACTCCGGATTTGTTGGCGCGTGCGCACAAGAAAACCGGTGCATGGGCCTTGAAATAAAATTTCTTCCCAACTATAAGGCGCGCATCCCACACGCAAGGGGCGGAAACCGAGCTTATCGGGGTCCATCCGGTGGCCGAAGGAAAAAAATCCTGCGGTCCACATCCTCTTGCGGAGGTCAAACCGGAAAACTCAGGAGATAAGGGCCATGGCATTGCCCGATTTCACCATGCGCCAGCTGCTTGAAGCTGGTGTGCACTTTGGTCACCAGAAACACCGTTGGAACCCGCGCATGGGTCAGTACATCTTTGGTGTACGCAACGATGTTCACATCATGGACCTGTCCCAGACGGTTCCGCTGCTGCATCAGGCTCTGAAAGCCGTTTCCGACACCGTTGCCGGTGGTGGCCGCGTTCTGATCGTCGGCACCAAGCGTCAGGCTCAGGAAGCTGTTGCAACCTCTGCACGGAATTCCGCTCAGTATTTCGTCAATGCCCGCTGGCTCGGCGGCATGCTGACCAACTGGAAAACCATTTCCCAGTCCATTCAGCGCCTTCGCAAGCTGGAAGAGACCCTTTCTTCCGACGCTGCCAATGCACTGACCAAGAAAGAACGCCTGTTCATGGACCGCGAGCGTGAAAAGCTCGAGCGGAACCTCGGCGGCATCAAGGACATGGGCGGCATCCCGGACCTGATCTTCGTGATCGACACCAACCGTGAAGCCATCGCCATCCAGGAAGCCCGCCGTCTGGGCATCCCGGTCGCCGCGATCCTGGACTCCAACTCCAATCCGGAAGGCATCACCTATCCGGTGCCTGGCAACGACGATGCCGGCCGCGCAATCTCGCTCTATTGCGACCTGATCGCCCGCGCTGCCATCGACGGTATTTCCCGTGCACAGGGCGCCGCCGGCATGGATATCGGTGCGTCCGAAGAAGCTCCGGTCGAGGAAGCTCTTGTTGACGCTTCCGAGGAAGCTCCGGCTGAGGCCGACGCTGCCGAAGCTTAAGACAATACTGCCGCGGCTTGCCGCGGCAGCTACTTGTTGAATTCGCAAGACGGGCTGCAATTTGTTGCGGTCCCGTCATAAAGGCGCGCAAAGCCATCGGCTAAACCGTGTCTTATCTGAAACCCCCATCCACGAGGCAATCGATGAGCATTACCGCTGCGATGGTAAAAGAGCTCCGTGAGAAATCCGGCGCTGGCATGATGGACTGCAAGACCGCCCTGACTGAAACGGGCGGCGATATGGAAGCGGCTATTGACTGGCTGCGCACCAAGGGCCTGGCAAAGGCTGCCAAGAAGGCCGGCCGCGTGGCCGCTGAAGGCCTGGTCGGCGTTGCCGCTGACGGCACCAAGGCTGCCGTGATCGAGCTGAACTCCGAAACCGACTTCGTTGCCCGCAACGACGGCTTCCAGGAGCTGGTTTCCGGCGTTGCCAAGGTTGCTGTGGGCACCGACGGCTCTGTCGACGCCGTTGCTGCTGCCGATCTCGGCGGCAAGCCGGTTTCCGAAGCCATCACCGATGCGATCGCGACCATCGGCGAGAACATGACCCTGCGCCGTTCGGCTCTTCTGAGCGTGAACGAAGGCGTTGTGGCAACCTACGTTCATGGTCAGGTTGTCGAAGGTCTCGGCAAGATCGGCGTTCTCGTCGCTCTGGAATCCGCCGGCGACAAGGACAAGCTAAACGGCCTTGGCCGTCAGATTGCCATGCACGTGGCCGCCACCAGCCCGCTGTCCCTGAACACCGCGGAACTGGATCCGGCCGTCGTCGAGCGCGAGAAGGCAGTCTTCTCCGAGCAGGCACGCGAATCCGGCAAGCCGGAAAACATCATCGAAAAAATGGTGGAAGGCCGTTTGCGCAAATTCTACGAGGAAGTTACCCTCGAGAAGCAGGCCTTCGTGATCAATCCGGATCAGACGGTCGAGCAGGCCGTCGAGGCGCTGGCCAAGGAACTCGGCACCGCAGTCAAGCTCACCGGCTTCGTCCGCTTCGCCCTCGGCGAAGGGATCGAGAAGGAAGAGCAAGACTTCGCTGCAGAGGTGGCGGCAGCCACCGGGCAGTAAGCTCCAAGAAAGCGCCGGCAAGTCCGGCGCTTTTTTTTTAGAAAGACAATTTCAAACAGGGTGCACCCATGACGAATTCTCTGCGCTGGAAGCGGATCCTTCTGAAACTCTCCGGTGAGGCCCTGATGGGTTCCCAGGCTTTTGGAATTGACCCGGCCATCGTGCAGCGAATTGCCAAGGAGATTGCCGATGCGGTCGCGCTCGGCGCCCAGGTCGGCGTCGTCGTGGGCGGCGGCAACATCTTCCGCGGTGTGGCCGTGGCCGCCAAGGGCGGCAACCGGGTCACCGGCGACCACATGGGCATGCTCGCCACAATCATGAACAGCCTGACGCTCGCCGACGCCCTGCGCCGGCTGAAGGTCAATGCCCGGGTCCTGTCCGCAGTTTCGGTGCCGTCTATCTGCGAAACCTTTTCCCAGCGTGTCGCCGACCGCTACATGGAAGACGGCGACGTCATCGTTTTCGCGGGTGGTACCGGGAACCCGTTTTTCACCACCGACAGCGGAGCCGCTTTGCGCGCGGCGGAAATGAAGTGCGACGCGTTCCTGAAAGGGACCCAGGTGGACGGCGTTTATTCCGAGGACCCGAAAATCAATCCGGACGCGGAGCGCTACGAAACGCTTGGATATGAAGAGATCATCACCCGGAACCTGAAGGTGATGGATACGACCGCGATCGCGCTGGCGCGCGATAATTCCATTCCTGTTATCGTGTTTTCCATTCATACGCCGGGAGCGCTTGTCAGCGTCCTGCAGGAAACAGGTACCTACACAGTCGTGGGCGACTGAAAGTTTTAGACCTTTCCCCGGCACAAGCTCTTGTGTTTCAGCGCGTATATGCCATGTTGGCGCGCGCCGAGACTCTTTTATGACAAGCAGAAAACTATAGTGAGGACAAAATGTCGGTAGAAGGTGTCGATCTGGACGATCTGAAGCGCCGCATGCAAGGAGCTCTTTCCGTGTTGAAGACAGAGTTCGCAGGCCTCAGAACCGGCCGTGCATCCGCCTCCATGATGGACCCGATTTCAGTTGATGCCTACGGGCAGTCCATGCCGATCAACCAGGTTGCCACGGTTTCGGTTCCCGAGCCGCGGATGGTTGCCGTTCAGGTGTGGGACAAGAGCATGGTTTCAGCTGTCGAAAAGGCGATTCGCGAATCCAACCTGGGTCTGAACCCGGTTGTCGACGGACAGCTGCTGCGCCTGCCAATTCCGGAACTCAACCAGGAACGCCGCCAGGAACTGATCAAGGTCGCTCACAAATATGCCGAGCAGGCCAAGGTCGCGATTCGTCACGTCCGCCGCGACGGCATGGATGCCGCCAAGAAGGCGGAGAAGGACGGGGACATTTCCCAGGACGACAGCCGGGTTGCTTCCGACGAGGTGCAAAAGCTCACCGACCAGATGATCGCTGAAGTCGACAGCATGCTGGAAAAGAAAGAGCAGGAAATTTCCCAGGTCTGAGCAGACCTGGTTCCTGCGTGTTGGGGGAGCTTATGAGCGTCAGCCCGGACCGGAAGCCGGACATTCCCGTTGCCGAGGACGGAAGAGAGAAACTTCCTCGCCACGTCGCCTTCATCATGGATGGCAACGGGCGTTGGGCGACCTCGCGCGGACTTCCGAGGACGGAAGGACACCGCCAGGGGCTCGAGGCTCTTCGACGCACGATCCGCCATGCCGGCAGGCTCGGCATCGAAGTGATCACCATCTACAGCTTTTCTTCCGAGAACTGGAGCCGGCCACCGGCGGAAGTCTCGTTCCTCATGGGGCTGCTGCGCCGCTTTGTGCAGCGGGATCTGAGTGAGCTTCATGAGGCCAATGTCCGTATCCGCGTCATCGGCAGCCGAGACGATCTGGAACCGGGAATTGCGAAACTGCTGTCGGAAGCGGAAGAGCTGACCGGCGAGAACACGGGTCTGACGCTCGTCGTGGCGTTCAACTACGGCGCCCGCGCAGAGATCGTCCGGGCCGCACAAGCGCTGTCCCGAAAAGTTCAGAGCGGAGACCTGCGCCCGGAAGACATATCCGAAGCATTGGTATCGGATCAGCTGGATACGCGCGGACTTCCGGATCCTGACCTGATTATCCGCACCAGCGGGGAAATGCGGCTTTCCAACTTCCTTCTCTGGCAGGCTGCCTACTCTGAATTCTATTTTTGCGAAAAGCATTGGCCGGATTTCGACGAAACAGCCTTCGACGAAGCTCTCAGCTGTTTCGGCAGCCGCCAGCGTCGCTACGGCGGCTTGAACGCCAAAGCGTTCTGACGGCCGGCTGTCACCATGGCTGAAGTGCATAACCCGCAGAAAAAACCTTCCGATCTCAAGTTGAGAGTTGCGTCGGCCGCGGTTCTCGGTCCGCTGGTCCTGTTGGTGACCTACCTCGGCGGCGTGCCATTCGCCTTGCTGATGCTGGCCACGACCGTTCTGTTTCTCTGGGAGTGGTTTTCCATCACGGGCACGCGCCAGACATCGGTCTCGGCGCTGGTGGGATTCGGGAGCCTTGCCGCCCTCGCCATTCTGGATTTCGCCGGATTGGGAGTGGCCGGGCTGGCGGCTGTCCTTGCCGGTGCGTTCGCGACCTTCGCGGTTGCCGGGTTCAGCAAGACCGGTCGGTGGGGTGGCGAAGGGGTTCTCTACAGCGGCTGTGCGCTTTTTGCCTTTCTGTCGATCCGAAATAGTTCCGGCGGGCTGTTGTTCACATTCTTCCTGCTGTTCGTGGTCTGGGCGACCGACATTTTTGCCTATTTTGCAGGGCGGGCAATTGGCGGGCCGAAGCTGTGGCCTAGGGTGTCGCCGAAGAAAACCTGGTCCGGCGCCATTGGCGGCCTTGTTCTTTCAACGGCATTCGGCGTCGGGATCGTTTTCGCCTCTGGTGGCCATGATCTCCCGTTCTGGGCGCTTCTGGCCCTGGTTCTATCCATCGTTTCTCAAGGCGGCGATCTGTTGGAATCGGCCATCAAGCGCCGCTTTGACGTCAAGGACTCGAGCCGGCTCATTCCGGGACACGGCGGGATCATGGACCGCATTGACGGCCTTGTCGCGGCAGCGATCTTCGCGGTTCTGATCGGCGCGCTCGCGGGAGGCTCCCTGGTCGACCCCATCGCGGGACTGGGACTGGGATAGGGCAGGGCGCGACTATTATGGAGTTTTGCACATGGCGGCCGTAACCGCATGGAAGGACGGCGCTGCGCCCATTCGCATCATTGTCCTCGGCGCGACCGGATCCATCGGTCAAAGCCTGTCCGACGTGATCGAAAGAAATCCGGAGCGGTTCGACGTGGTTGCGCTGGTCGCCAACCGAAATGCGTCTGCGCTTGCCGGAATGGCCAGGAGACTGAGGGCGCGATCCGCCGTCGTTGCCGACGAGACCTGCCTGCAGGACCTCGAAAGGTTGCTTGTGGGAAGCGGGATTCCCGTGTCCGCCGGTGAGGCCGCGGTTCTGGAGGCGGTCGACCGTGACGCCGACCTCGTTCTGGGTGCGATTGTCGGAGCAGCCGGCTTGAAGCCGACCATGGCGGCGATCAGGCCCGGCCGCCGGATTGCGCTCGCCAACAAGGAATGTCTTGTGTGCGCTGGCGACCTGTTCATGGCGAAGATCCGTGAAACGGGCGCGGAACTATTGCCGGTCGACAGCGAACACAATGCTATTTTCCAGGTCTTCGAAACGGACAGGGCGGACCAGGTCGAAAAGGTTATCCTGACGGCATCCGGAGGGCCGTTCCGCACCTTCTCCAAAAAAGAAATGGCAACCGTCACACCCGAGCAGGCCCTGAAGCATCCCAACTGGGACATGGGTGCCCGGATCACCATCGATAGCGCAACGCTCATGAACAAGGGCTTTGAAGTTATTGAAGCTTCACACCTGTTTCCGGTGACCCACGATCAGCTCGGCGTGCTGGTCCACCCTCAATCTGCGGTTCACGGCCTCGTCCAGTACAAGGACGGGTCATTGCTGGCTCAGCTTGGAAGTCCGGACATGCGCACTCCGATCGCGCACTGTCTTGCCTATCCGGAGCGGATGGAAGTGCCGGTCAAGCGATTGGACCTCGCGATGCTCGGGACCCTGACTTTCGAGGCGCCTGACCTTGATCGTTTTCCGGCCTTGAGGTTGGCACTGGAAGTCATGAGGACCGGAGGGGCCGCCCCGGCTGCGCTCAATGCCGCTGACGAAATCGCCGTAGCGGCATTTCTGTCCGGAGAAATCGGGTTTCTGGACATTCCGGCGGCGATCGAGACCGTTCTCGAAGTTCTCGACAAAGGGCAGGGGTTGAAGCCTTCCTCCAGCGTCGACGACGTTCTGGAGCTCGATCTCGCCGCGCGGGCAATGACGCGGAACTGGATTAACGCCAGGAGAGTGTGAGGGGCCGACGCTGATGGGTCTCGCCAGAGGAAATCCCGGTTTTCTGCGGATCGGCAACCTGGCCGGTGCTAAAACTTTTCCGTTTTCGTTGAAAAATTAACCCTTACCATTAACGCGCCGTAATTATCCGTTTAGTACGGTGCCAGGAAACAATCCTAACCGTTCAGGACCTGGCGCCCTTCATGAATATTTTCTACGACGCTTATTCCCTGGTTGTCGGCACGATCGTTCCGTTCTTGTTCGTTCTGACAATTGTTGTGTTCTTCCACGAGCTTGGACACTTTGCGGTAGCCCGCTGGTGCGGCATCAAGGTGGATGCTTTCGCAGTCGGTCTCGGCCGTGAGCTTTTTGGCCGGACCGATCGGCAGGGAACGCGCTGGAAAGTGTGCCTTATTCCGCTTGGTGGTTACGTCAAGTTTTCGGGCGACGCCAACGCGGCCAGTGTTCCGGCCCGCGATCGGATCGCAAAAATGAGCGAGGAAGAGCGGAAAACCGCCTTTGTCGCAAAACCCGTGTGGCAACGGGCGGCGGTTGTCGCCGCGGGGCCGATCGCAAACTTTCTTCTGGCGATCGTGATCTTCTCCTTCATGTTCATGATTCTCGGCAAACAGGGGATGAGACCGGTCATCGAGGAGGTTTTTGCGGGCCGGGCGGCCGATCGTGCCGGTATCCAGGCGGGCGACGTCATCACGGAAGTCGACGGGCGAAAGATCCAGACTTTCTCGGAGCTTCGCCAGATCGTGTTGATGAATCCCAATACGCCGTTGTTGTTCGAAGTCGACCGCGACGGCAAAGCGGTCAGCCTGACGGTGACGCCGGACGCGCTGGAAAAGGAAGTTTTCCCGGGTGAGCGCCAGCTTGCCGGTGACGTCGGACTGCGGGGTTCCAGTGCGCCGGAAAACCTTGTCACCATCAAGTACGGACCGGGGGAAGCCGTGACGGAGAGCGTCATGGAGACCTACCGGATCATTGATGGCACCGCCAGCTACTTGTGGGGTGTCCTCACGCAGCAGAAGCCGGCGGATGATCTCGGCGGACCGATCCGCGTCGCCCAAATTTCAGGGCAGGTCGCCGACCAGGGTCTGCTTCCGCTGATCTCGCTTGCGGCGGTCCTGTCCGTCAGTATCGGGCTGATCAATCTGGCGCCGATTCCCATTCTCGACGGCGGCCATCTGGTGTTTTTCGCGGCTGAAGCCCTTCGCGGCAAACCGCTCAGCGACCGCGTTCAGGATGTCGGATTCCGGATCGGACTCGGCTTGGTACTTATGCTCATGGTGTTTGTTACCTGGAACGACATTTGGCGGTTGGTCAAACCGGATTCCTGAGAGCCGTGACATTGACGCAACGTCTTCAGACTAAATCGCTTTCAGCCTCGAACGGCGGTTGCGTTATTGGCAAAAACCTATAAAACGTTCGTCGGTTCCGAGAATCTGCGAGGGTGATCGCAGGTTCCCGGCAGTGGTATTTGAGATAAAGGCATAGCGCAATAATGCAGCGATTGCAGAAACTTACACGGGCCGTGTTTCTTGCGGCTGCCGTTCTTTCCATCGGGTCAGCCTTGCCTCAGGCCTTCGGGTTCGCGTCTTTCGTGACCGAGGCTCAGGCTGCCGTCGCCAGAAGCATTCAGGTGAATGGCAACACCCGGGTCGAGGACGAAACCGTCATCAGTTACATGACAATCGCTCCCGGACGCTCCTACACCGCGTTCGATGTCGATGAATCGCTGAAAGCGCTCTATGCGACAGGCCTGTTTGCCACCGTCGATATCACCCCGCGTGGCAATACCATCGTTGTGACGGTTACGGAAAACCCGATCATCAATCGCGTTTCCTTCGAAGGAAACAAGAAGATCAAGGATGACGCGCTCGAAACCGCGATCCGCTCCCAGCCGCGCACAATGCTTTCCCGTGCCAAGGTGCAGGCCGACGTTCAGAACATTCTTGAAGCCTATCGCCGCTCCGGCCGCTATGGCGCGTCTGTTGAACCGAAGATCATCGACCGTGGCCAGAATCGCGTCGATCTCGTTTTCGAAGTCAATGAGGGTGCCAAGACCGGCGTCGAGCGCATCAGCTTTATCGGCAACAAATCCTTCAGCGACAGCCGCCTGCGCGACGTGATCCGCACTCGTGAAAGCGGTCTGCTGAGCTTCCTGCGCAGCACCGATACCTACGATCCGGACCGCCTCGCGGCCGACGAGGAGCTGCTGCGTCAGTATTACAACAAAAAAGGCTATGCCGATTTCCGCGTCGTGTCGGTGAGTGCGGATCTCGACCGCGAGCAGAACATCTTCTACGTCACCTTCACGGTTGAGGAGGGTGAGAAGTACGAAATCGGCGATGTTGAAGTGGTTTCGACCATTGCGGACGTCGATCCGGACGAACTGCGCAAGCTTGTGCGTACAAAGTCTGGTTCGACCTTCAACTCGCTGCGCGTCGAGCAGACTGTGGAAGACATCACGCTGCGTGTTTCCCAGGACGGTTACGCATTTGCCCGCGTCCGGCCGCGAGGTGCTCGTGACTACGAAAACAACACGATCTCCCTGATCTACTACATCGAAGAAGGCCCGAGGGCTTACATCGAGCGGATCAATGTCATCGGCAATGACCGGACGCGCGAATATGTTATCCGCCGCGAATTCGATATTGCCGAGGGTGACGCATTCAACCGCGCGCTGATCGACAAGGCAGAACGCCGCCTGCGGAACCTCGGTTTCTTCGAGAAGGTGTCCATCACGACTCAGCAGGGCAGCTCGCCGGATCGCGTGGTCGTCAACGTCCAGGTGGAAGAAAAGGCGACCGGTGAAATCTCGTTCGGTGTGGGTTACTCCACCGTTGACGGGGTGATTGGCGATATCTCCCTGACGGAAAAGAACTTCCTAGGCCGTGGCCAGTTCGTGAAACTTGCCGTCGGTGGTGGTACGGATACCCAGTCCTACGAGTTCAAGTTCATTGAGCCGTTCTTCATGGGCCGCCGCGTTGCGCTTGATCTTGACGTCTACCGGAAGGTCGATGATGCCAACGACTATCGTTCCTTCGACCAGAAGAAGACCGGCGGCGGATTCGGTTTCACGCTTCCGCTTCGCGAAGATGAGCTGACGCTGCGTCTGTTCTACAACATCTTCCAGGAAGACAACTCCGATCCGGACGGTCAGTCGACCAACATCAACAACTGCAACACGGCAGACCTGTCGCTCGCAATCTGTGACTCTCTCGGCACCTATCTGACGTCGCTTGTAGGGTACGAACTTCGCTACACCACGCTCGATCACAACCTTGATCCGACGGATGGCTTCTACGCCTCTCTTGGTCAGCAGTTCGCGGGCCTCGGTGGCGACAGTTACTACGTCAAGACCGAAGTGCAGGCGCGCGCTTACAAGGAGCTCCTGGCGGATTACGGTCTCGTCGGCAGCCTTACGGTCCGCGGCGGCAACATCATGGCGCTTGGCGATGAGCGCCTGCGGGTATCCGAGCAGTTCATGCTCGGTGGAACACTTGTCCGTGGTTTCGAAAACCAGGGCATCGGTCCGCGCGATGCGTCCACCGACGATGCGATTGGCGGCCGGTTCTACTTCGCGGCGACCGCCGAAACCCGGTTCCCGTTCCCGGTCATTCCGAAGGAGTTCGGCCTGAGCGGTGCGGTGTTCGCGGATGCTGGTTCGCTTTGGGACGCGGACAGCAATCTTGTTGACCTTGTGGAAGACAACGGCGGCAAGATCGACTCGGATGATTTCGCCATTCGCGCATCGGTTGGCGCCGGAATTCGCTGGAACTCTCCGTTCGGTCCGCTGCGCGCAGACTTTGCTTACCCGCTCGTCAAGGAAGACTCCGACAAAACCCAGATTTTCCGGTTGAGTGGCGGTACGCGCTTCTAAACCGCGGTCATATGGGATAGAAAACGGCCGCCGACCTGTTCGGCGGCCGTTTTTGTTGGCTGGAACCAGGATAGAAACATGTCCGAGCCGAAATTTTTCGAAACGCCTGCACCTGTCGAGCTGCAGGAAATCGCCGACTGGGCCGGAGCGGACATCTTCCGCGGGGATGGTTCCCTCGAAATCGTCGGCGTTGCACCGCTGGAAGATGCCGGGCAGGGAATGCTCGTGTTCTTCGACAACACTGCTTATCTCGATCAGCTGCGCGTCACCACGGCCACTGCCTGCCTCGTGACGGCACGCCACAAGGACAAAGTTCCGGAAGGTGTTGCGGTCCTTGTCTGTGCGGACGCGTATCGTTCCTGGGCGAAGGTCCTGGGACGGCTCTATCCGGAGGCCATGGTTCCTAGGGAAACCGCTGTTGCCATGGTGTCGGACCGGGCGGTCGTCGACCCTGGAGCTTCACTTGAAGAAAACGTCACCGTCGAAGCCGGGGCTGTGATCGGGGCAGGCGCGGAAATCGGCGCCGGCACGGTAATCCGGGCCAATGCCGTGATTGGGCGAGGGGTCAAGATCGGGCGCGATTGCGTGATCGGACCAAATTGCACGGTCCAGCATTCCGTTCTCGGGAACCGTGTCTACCTTCATCCGGGGGTTTGCTGCGGCCAGGACGGGTTCGGGTATGCCATGGGGCCTCAGGGACATCTTAAAGTACCTCAGGTGGGGCGCGTCATCATTCAGGACGACGTGGAGATCGGCGCGAACACCACCATCGATCGAGGCGCAAATCGGGACACGATGATCGGGGAAGGAACCAAGATCGATAACCAGGTCCAGATCGGCCACAACGTCGTCGTCGGCAGGCATTGCGTTCTGGTTTCACAAGTCGGACTGTCCGGCAGTTGCACACTTGAGGATTTCGTCGCGATCGGAGGACAGACGGGAGTGCGCGGACACGTAACCATCGGCATGGGCGCGCAGGTTGCCGCTGTCAGTGTCGTCAATGACGATCTGCCTGCAGGCGGCCGTTACGGCGGCACGCCGGCGAAACCGGTCAAGCAATGGTTTCGTGAGGTCGCTGCCTTGAGAAAACTTGCAGAGCGCGGTGGCGGATCGTAAACGGGTAGACAATCAAGAACTTTGCGGCGGTAAACCGTCAAGGGGCATTTCATGGAAGACGCAGAAAACAGAACTCTTGCCAGCGCAGATATCATGAAGATCATGAAACTTCTGCCGCACCGTTATCCTTTCCTGCTGATTGACAAGATCATCGAAATGGATGGCGACGACAGTTGCATCGGTATCAAGAACGTCACCATCAACGAACCGCATTTTACAGGCCATTTCCCGGAACGTCCCGTCTTCCCGGGCGTTCTTTTGATCGAGGCGATGGCCCAAACGGCGGGCGCGCTCTGCGTTCATGCGCGAGGCAACGATGCGCCGCCGCAGCTCGTCTATTTCATGACGATCGACAAGGCCAAGTTCCGCAAACCCGTGGAGCCGGGCGATCAGGTCCACTTCCACGTCAAGAAAATCAAGCAGCGTTCAAACATCTGGAAATTCGATGCCGTCGCCAAGGTTGATGGCGTGAAGGTCGCGGAAGCTGAAGTCAGCGCAATGCTTGTGGATGCGTGAGGAAACATGACTGAAATTCATCCGACGGCCATTGTCGAGGACGGGGCCGTTATCGGCGAAGGAGTTCTTATCGGGCCGTATTCGATTGTCGGACCGAATGTTACGCTCGCCGACGGAGTGATTTTGGAAGCCCATGTTGCCGTCGCCGGCCACACGAGCATCGGGCCCGGCACACATATCTTTCCGTTTGCCAGCATCGGCCACAAGCCGCAGGATCTGAAATTCGCCGGGGAGGTCACCCATCTTCAGATCGGCGCGAACAACCAGATCCGTGAGCACGTCACCATGAACCCCGGAACGGAAGGCGGCGGTGGCCTGACTAAGGTTGGCAACAATTGCCTGTTCATGATGGGGTCTCACGTGGGGCATGACTGCGTGGTCGGCGATCATGCCATTCTTGCAAACAATGCGACGCTGGCCGGACATGTCGAATTGGCGGAATTTGTCATTCTCGGGGGCCTCAGCGCGGTCCGGCAGTGGTCGCGCATCGGCACCGGCGCGATTGTCGGCGGAATGACTGGCGTCGAGTTCGACGTCATACCTTTCGGATCGGTGATCGGCGACAGGGCTCGCCTGGCGGGTCTCAATCTGGTTGGGCTGAAGCGCAAGGGCTTCCCGAGGGAGCAGATCCACGCCCTTCGGGCCGCTTATCGTGCCTTGTTCGAGAGCGACGAAGGCACGCTCCGCAGCCGCGCTGAAGCCGTTGCCGCGGACAATGCCGACCAGCCATTGGTGAAGACGGTCACCGACTTTATCCTGGAAAAGGAAGACCGGCGGTTCTGCACACCGCGCAGCGAAGACTAGGGTCATGTCCGGAACAGCTGACGATGGCAAGGCGAGACGCCTAGCCCTGATCGCGGGCAACGGCAGCCTGCCGTGCCAGATCGCCGACGCGCTCGTCAGCTCGGGACGGGACTTCCGGATTGTCGCCATCAAGGGCGAAGCCGACGAGGCGACCCGCAGCCGGGCGAGTGCTGAACTCGGCTGGGGAGAAATCGGGCGGCTCTACAAGTTTCTGAAAAAGACGGGTTGTGAGGATGTTCTTCTCATCGGCGGGGTTTCCAGGAGGCCGGATTTCACGTCCATTCTGGGGGACTTTGGAACCCTGAAACGCCTTCCGGTGATCATCCGGGCCCTGGCAGGGGGCGACGACAGCCTGCTGACGAAGGTTATCCGCCTGTTTGAAGTCGAGGGGTATCGCGTTGTGGGGATCAAGGACGTGGCACCGCAATTGCTGGCGTCAAGTGGGGTTCTGGGTCGGGTTCAGCCCAAACAGGCCGACTGGCGCGACGTCGAACTCGCGCTGACCGCCACAAAAAAACTCGGTGAACTGGATATCGGCCAGGCCGCGGTCGCGGTCGGAGGCCGGGTGGTTGCGCTCGAAGGAGCCGAAGGTACCGACGCCATGCTGGAAAGATGCGCGGAACTGAAGAGGATTGGGCGGGTGCGGGCCAAAGGCCGGGCAGGCGTCCTGGTCAAGACCGCGAAACCAAATCAGGATTTACGCGTGGATCTACCGGGGGTCGGGCCGAAAACAATCGAACTCGCTCTGGCGGCCGGTCTTGCCGGCATTGCCGTTGAAGCCGAAATGGCGCTTATTGCCGAAAAGGAAGACACGCTCCGAAAAGCCGATGCTGCCGGCCTGTTTCTCATCGGCATCGAGGTGCAGCGTTCAGACACGGCCGGGGACAAATGACAGGGTCAAGGCCGACCATCTGTCTCGTCGCCGGAGAGGAATCCGGCGATCAGCTCGGTTCGGAGTTGATGAAAGCGCTCAACGGCAAACTGGGCGACGGGGTGCGGTATCGTGGTGTCGGCGGCGAGCGGATGACCGCGCTCGGCCTTAAGAGCTTCTTTGACATGTCCGACGTGTCGGTCATGGGCCTTTCCGCCGTTCTGGCCCGGTTGCCGCTGATTGTCAGGCGGGTATACCAGACCGTCGACGCGGTAATCGCGTCCGAACCCGATGTCCTGGTCATCATCGACAGCCCGGATTTCACGCATAGTGTTGCCAAGCGGGTGCGCAAGCGTGCCCCGCATATTCCGATTGTCGGCTATGTCTCTCCCTCTGTCTGGGCCTGGAGGCCGGGACGGGCTAGGAAGATGAGCCGCTACGTGGACGAGCTTCTGGCCCTGCTTCCGTTCGAGCCCGAGGTGCACAGGAAGCTCGGCGGGCCGCGAACACATTATGTCGGCCATCCTTTGAGCGAAAATGCCGCCGTGTTGAGACCCGAAGCGGACGAGCGCCGGCCTCTGAGTACGGGCGAAAAAGTGCTTCTGGTGCTGCCGGGCAGCCGCCGCAGCGAAATCGACCGTTTGCTGGACGTGTTCGGTGAAACGGTCACCATGGTGAAACAGGAGGTTCCGGACCTGGAGGTCGTTCTTCCCGCCGTGAACCATCTTGAAACGAGGATCAGGGAAGGCGTTTCCGGCTGGCCGGTCAAGCCGCGTATCGTGACCGGAATCGAGGCAAAACAGAAGGCTTTCAGGCAGGCTCACGCCGCGCTTGCCGCCTCCGGAACCGTTTCTCTGGAACTGGCACTTGCCGGCGTTCCAATGGTCGTCGCCTATAAGATCGACTGGTTCTTCCGCCGGATCAAGGACCTCAATCGGATTTTCAAATTCGCCAGCATCGATTCATTCGTGTTGCCGAACATCATCCTGGGTAGTAGGGCAATTCCCGAATTTCTCGATGATGAGGTTCAGCCGACCGTTCTGTCGGACCATCTGAAAAAACTGCTGTCGAGCGGACCGGAGAGGCAAGAACAGCTGGCCGAACTGGCAAGGCTGGACGAGGTAATGCGCCTGCCTGACGGTTACAGTCAAAGCGCTGCCGCAGCAGACGTCGTCCTGAGTACCATGAAGAGGGACCAGGATCTGCAAAACGGCACCTGAACCCGGTAAGGTTCCGCTTTCGCACACGCAAAGGCCAGTGGCTTCAGTCAAGAAAAGGACCCGGACGCCGAAACGCCGGGTCTTCCCGTCAATTCAGGTTCTCAGGCTGGCAGCCCGGCGTCACGCATTGGCGACGTTGTCCAGGAAATGACCGACTTCCTGATTGAGCATTTCCGTTTTTTGGGACAATTCACTCGAAGCACCGAGAACCAGATTCGCGGACTGGCTGGTTTGGGAAACGGCGTGTGAGAGATTGGACATGTTGGTCTTGACCGATCCCGTTCCTTCCGCCGCACGTTGCACGTTGACCGAAATTTCGTTGGTCGCAGCCCCTTGCTGCTCCACGGCTGCCGCAATGGTCGAGGTGTATTCGTTCACTTCTTCCATAGTCTGTGTGATGGCCTCGATGGCACTCACCGCGTCCTTGGTGGCGTCCTGAATTTCGGAAATTTGGGAGCTGATTTCTTCCGTCGCCTTTGACGTCTGGGTCGCAAGTTCCTTCACTTCCGCGGCAACGACTGCAAATCCCCGTCCGGCTTCACCCGCTCTGGCGGCCTCGATGGTGGCGTTGAGCGCCAACAGGTTGGTCTGCTCGGCAATGGCCTGGATCAGGCTCACCACTTCGCCGATCTTGGTTGCCGCGCTGGAAAGGCTCTGGACTTTTTCGTTGGTGACCTGCGTTCCGTGCGTGGCCCGCTCCACGACCTGCGTGGTCTGGTTGACTTGCCTGGAAATCTCCGCGATGGACGCTGCCAGCTCTTCCGCGGCGCTCGCAACGGTCTGCACGTTCTGGGTCGCTTCGTCGGTAACCCCGTAGGTACTGTCAGCGAGACTGGAGTTCTGGCTTGCGATCGCACTCAGATCCTGCGCCGTGCCGTCAAGCGTCTGAGCCGTCTCGCCGACGGAGCTCAGCACCTGCGCGGCTTTTTCCCGGAAATCCGAGATCAGGTGTTCGATGCGTGCCTGCCGTTCCTCACGCAGCCTCTGCTCCTGTTCAGTTTCGCTCTGAAGGCGCAGTCTTTCGACGGCATTGTCCCGGAAGACCTGCATCGTGCGGCTCATGTCGCCGATTTCGTCTCCGCGTTCGACGCCGGCGATGTCGACGTCCGTGTTGCCGTCCGCAAGGCGAGACATGGCTTCCGTGGTCCTGCGAAGCGGCCGGGTCACAATGTAGTTCAAGGCGATCGCCAGACCTGCGCCCGCCAGGATAGCGGCAAGAAGAGCGATGCTGATTAAGCTCAGGGCGCTCATGCTGGAAGCCTGGGCTGCCGCTCCCTGATCGGCGGAAATGGTCGAAATCTGCGTTTGAACCGTCTGCGACAGGTCCTTCATCGTTTCGATCTGGGCCGCCAGCTGATTCCGGTTGGTGGCCAGTTCCTGGAAACTTGTCGCGAACGTGTCGACAGATGCCTTCACGGACGGAACGAGGTCTGCAATTGCCGGGAAATCCTTGGCGCTCGACTCTAGACGGTTTGCAAGGTCTGACAGGCCCGCGATCCCGGAGGCGACTGTTTGCTGCGTCGCTTCGCTGGGGGAGAGCATGAAATAAAAGCTGGCCGCCTTGACGGCATTGGCGTCGGCTTCCAGTTGCATCACCGTGTCAGCGACGCTGTCGACGACATAGAAGCGTTGGTTGATTTCGTCAGCCTGGGTGTAAACCCGGTCGATTGCCGCATTGGCCTGCGTGCGGATTTCCTTCGAGCTGGCAACGAGCTCCTCAAATCCGGCCTTGGCTTCGTCCGTCAGGTCAAAGATCTTGATATAATCTTTGGTCTTGGACAGTTTTTGCAGCGTTTCCTGAACCTCTGCCGTCTTGGAGGCGAGTTTTTGGAAGGCGGCCGGGTCGACACCGTCGAAACTGTTCGCAGCCATCTGCTTGGCGATGGGAATCAACGCGGCCGTTCGCTTCGTGATCTCCTCGATCTGCCTGGCATTGTTGGCGGCGGCGTTGAAAAGGTTCTGAAGGGTAAGGACTTCCTCCTGAAAGCCGCCCGCCGATTGACCGACCTTGTTCGCCAGGACCAGGATCTTGCGGGCATTGCTGTCATCCATGCTGACGCCGTCCCGCGCCATCAGGGCCTTGCCGAGGATCTTGGAAGAAACGTCTTCCAGGCTCAGAACGGTGTTTTCAAGCTGCGACTTTTTTGCAGCTTGCGTCTGGGTCAGGTCGACCACCTTTTCGAAGGCATTTCTGAACTTGGAGACTGCACCCACCGCTTCGGCGACCGAAACCTGAGCTTGCGGTTCTCGCTTCAACTGGTCCTCGAGGGTGACGAGTTCGCTGCTCAGACCGTCGATTTCGACAAGGGCGGCCTCGGCTGCCTGGAGGTCCTGGGAAGACAGGAATGTCTCCCGCTTGCCGGCAAGGTTCTGCAACTGGGCTATTGCGGAAGTCGACTGTTTCGCGACTTCCATTCTTTCAGACAGAGTCATCACGCTATAGGCACCGACGCCGCCGACAATACCGGTCAGTGCGACAACAGCGGCAAAACTGCCGCCAACCTTCACGCCAAATCTCAGGTCCGAAGCGAGTTTCAGGATTTTCATTTTCACCCCATAAGATATGTAGCTGTGCCCTCAGCTGCTTATTGCCGGTCAGGGTAAAAAATGATTCCTTATATTTGAATAACAAGAATACTTTTCTAGAACTTGAGGACTATTTTTGTTTCGTGGAGAGAAATCGGCACTCTTGTCCGTGAACTTTCATTCGTTTCGCGAAATCTGGTTGACTTATACTTTTTTCAGAGATTGGTTTTTCGATGTTCGTAGTTTTCCAATAGGTATTGTTTTGTTGTTTAAAATATAGGTCATATGCTTTTTGAATAGAATTTTCTTCCTCTGCGGCCTCAAAAAAGAAAAAAGCTCCCGGAGATCCGGGAGCCTTCCTGAAGCGTCGATGGCTCGACTGCAAAAGTTGGATCAGCGGCGCTGATCGATCGGCACATAGTCGCGCTGGGGCGCGCCGGTGTAGAGCTGGCGCGGACGGCCGATGCGGAATTCCGGGTCGGCGATCATCTCCATCCAGTGCGAGATCCAGCCGGCGGTACGTGCGATGGCGAACATCACGGTAAACATGGTTGTGGGGATACCCAACGCCTTGTAGATAATGCCGGTGTAGAAATCGACGTTGGGGTAGAGCTTGCGCTGCACGAAATACTCGTCCTCCAGCGCAACCTCTTCCAGGCGCATCGCGATTTCCAGCAGCGGTTCGTTGCGGACCCCCAGTTTCTGCAGCACCTCGTGGCAGTATTCACGGATCACGGCGGCGCGCGGATCGTAGTTCTTGTAGACGCGGTGTCCGAATCCCATCAGGCGGAACGGATCGTTCTTGTCTTTCGCCCGCTCGATATAGTGCGGGATCT
>JBNKGB010000081.1:0-21084 GCA_050289605.1 Roseibium sp.
GGCGGACAGCCTGAACGGAAAGGATCTGCAGGCGGCAGTGCGCCTCTCCGGTCAGTTCCGGGAAGCGCAACTGGTGCAGCAGGGTGGGGGGCAACAACCGCTGCCGGATCTGAAATCCGCGCTGCTGTCGTTGAAATCGATCCTGCAGCAGTTCGGTGCGGAGGCTCGCATCAGCCGACCGGCGGTGCAGCCGTCGGCCCCCTCCAGGCATGGCGCGCCGCGCGCCCAGGCACAGCACAGGGCGAGCGGTTTCTGGAGCGGCGGCACCGCACAGAACCTGAAGTCCCTGTTGCAGGACACCGACTCGGCCCTTGCCCGTATCCGGATGACCCAACTCGTGAACTCGGGTCTGGTAAAGGACGACGGCCCGCATCATGCGTCGCGCCCGATGGATACCGTGCTGGAGCTGCCCCTCGCGCTCGGCCAGGAAACGGCAGTGATGCAGATGCAGGTCGGCAGGGACGGCGGCGGCAATGAAGGCGAAGAGGAACGGGAGCCGGCGTGGCGGCTGCGCTTCGCGCTGGACCTGACCGCGACCGGTCCGCTGGAAGCTGCCATCAGCCTGCGCGGCGGCGGCACCTATGCCAGCCTGTGGATCGACCGGAAGGAAACCTTCGATCACCTGAACGGTCTTCGCCAGACCATGGAGGCGGCTTTTGCCGATGCCGGGCTCGACCTTCAGGAATTCCGGCTGATCCGGGGATTGCCTCCCAGAACCGCCGCCAGATACGGCGCGCTTGTCGACAGGCAATCCTGAAGGGGAGACTGATGAACGAAGACGAAAAACCGCGCAGGAAAGTGGCAGTCGCCCTTCAGTACGACGATGACGCCGCGCCGGTCGTGACGGCGAAGGGGGTGGGCTCGGTCGCCGAACAGATCGAGAAACTGGCTCGCGAGGCCGGAGTGCCCATCGAGGAAAATCCAATGATGGCCGAGGCCCTCTCCCAGATCGAGATCGACCAGGAAATTCCGATCGAACTTTACCAGGCGGTCGCCGTGCTGATCGGCTTCATCATGCGCACGGGGCGGGCGCAGCATCCGCACGAGCCCGCTGCAGGCGGCTGATTTTTCCGCCCACCACTTGCCGGACCGCCGGGAGGCGTTAAAAGGGTGTCGACCTGTGCGAAAGCAGGCGATCCGTGCAAGGAAATCCTTGCAGCGAGGCCAATTCCCGAATAGGTCATCAATCGACTGAAAATTTGCGCCGCAGCATTTCCTTCCGGCTGCCCGGCAATGGCGCGAAATCGACTAGAACAGGATTTTTGACGAACATGACGATTGTCGACGTACGCACACCCGATCCGAAGAAATTCATCAAGGGCGCGACCGGCGATTGGGAAATCGTGATCGGCATGGAAGTTCATGCTCAGGTGACTTCCGAAGCCAAGCTTTTTTCCGGCGCCTCGACCGAATTCGGCAACGATCCCAACAACAACGTCAGCCTCGTCGACGCGGCCATGCCCGGCATGCTGCCGGTGATCAACGAGGAATGCGTCCGACAGGCGATCCGCACCGGTCTTGGACTGAAGGCAGAAATCAACCTGAAGTCCGTTTTCGACCGGAAGAACTACTTCTACCCGGACCTGCCGCAGGGCTACCAGATCTCCCAGTTCAAGCAGCCGATCGTCGGGGAAGGCAAGATCCTGCTCGACATGCCGGACGAACAGGTCGAGATCGGTGTCGAACGCCTGCACCTGGAGCAGGATGCCGGCAAGTCGCTGCACGACCAGCACCCGACCATGTCTTTCGTGGATCTCAACCGCTCCGGCGTGGCGCTGATGGAAATCGTCTCCAAGCCGGACCTGCGCTCTGCGGACGAAGCCAAGGCATATCTCACCAAGCTGCGCACCATCCTGCGTTATCTCGGTACCTGCGACGGCAACATGGACCAGGGCTCCATGCGCGCCGACGTCAACGTGTCGGTACGCCGTCCGGGCGGCGCCTTCGGCACCCGCTGCGAGATCAAGAACGTCAACTCGATCCGTTTCGTCGGCCAGGCCATCGAATATGAGGCCCGCCGTCAGGTGGCGATCCTGGAAGATGGTGGCGTGGTCGATCAGGAAACCCGCCTTTTCGACGCGGTGAAGGGCGAGACCCGCTCCATGCGTTCCAAGGAAGAAGCGCATGACTACCGCTATTTCCCGGATCCCGACCTGCTGCCGCTGGAATTCACGCAAGAGTTTGTCGACGATCTGGCCCAGCACCTGCCGGAGCTGCCGGACGACAAGAAGAACCGCTTCGTCAGCGACTATGGCCTCTCTGCCTATGACGCCGACATCCTGGTGGTCGAAAAGGCCTCCGCCGACTTCTTCGAGGAAGTCGCCAAGGGCCGCGATGCCAAGCTTGCTGCCAACTGGGTGATCAACGAGCTGTTCGGCCGCCTCAACAAGGAAGGCAAGGACCTTTCGACGAGCCCGGTCTCCGCTGCCCAGCTCGGCGGCATTGTCGATCTCATCAAGGAAGGCGTCATTTCCGGCAAGATCGCCAAGGACCTTTTCGAGATCGTCTGGACCGAGGGCGGCGACCCGGCGAAGATCGTCGAGGAACGCGGCATGAAGCAGGTGACCGACCTCGGCGCGATCGAGGCGATCGTCGACGAGATCGTCGCCGCCAACCCGGAAAAGGTCGAACAGGCCAAGGCAAAGCCGGGCCTGCTCGGCTGGTTCGTCGGCCAGGTGATGAAACAGTCCCAGGGCAAGGCCAACCCGCAGGCGGTCAACGATCTCCTGAAGCAGAAGATCGGTCTGGAGTAGGAAATGACCGGAGACGGGACAGGCAAAGGCGTTCAGCTGCCCATCTCCGGATCATGCCATTGCGGGGCCGTGTCCTATGAAATGAGGGTGCAGCCCCGCCATGCTGTCGAGTGCAACTGCTCGATCTGCCGACGCCTCGGTACCGTCTGGGGCCATGGCGAGGCCGGCGACATCACCATTTCTGCGGAGCCGGGCGCAACGCTTGCCTATTCCTGGGGCGACAAGGACCTGGCCTTTCACACCTGCAGGACCTGCGGCTGTACCACGCACTGGGAAGGCGTAAAGGGGGGAGGCGCCGGCCGGATGGCGGTCAACCTGCGGCTGGCGGAACCCGGCACCATCGAGGCCGTTGGCCTGAGGCATTTCGACGGTGCCGACAGCTGGACGTTTCTGGACTGAAAAGCGATCGGGAAGCACTGAAGACACGCCGCAGGAGCTTGAATCGGAAGCTCCGGATACCAAAATAAGCTTTTGTGTTCAAAAAAGAAAATGTGGTGGGAAGTGGAACTTGATTCACTCATTCCAATACCCCGCGCTTTGACGAACTTTTGAGCTCATGCCTAGTTTTAAGGCGAGTTTTTGATCCGAATCCATATGCGTCGGGGAAGCGGACGGCCTCTCCGCCAGCAATGACGGTATCCGTACTTTTGGCACGGTCCTTGCTGTCATGCTGCCATGTTTATTCAACTGAACTTTCACACCCTTTCAGGTGTCCTGCCGCCGCTGACCATGACGGGGCTTCATGGCCAGTCTTAGATTTTTCGAAATATACCGGAATCCGGAATATCTCTTGCTGCTCGCACACGGCGCCCTCCTCAGCGCTGCGCTGACGGTTGGCGGTGGGGCTTTCGGCTTTGTGTTTGCGGTGCTGCTTGCTGCCGTCCGCCACCACAAGATCCCGGTACTGGCACAGATAGCCACGGTCTATGTCGAATTCATCAGAAACACGCCGCTGATCGTGCAGATGTTCTTTGTCGCCTTCGGCTTGCCACTCCTCCTGGGCTATCAGTGGCCTTTCTGGGCGCATGCGCTGCTCGCACTCACGGTAAATTTCTCAGCCTACTTCGCGGAAATCCTGCGCGCCGGGCTGACGTCCATCGGCGAGGGGCAGGTAGAGGCCTCCGATGCTCTGGGACTGCCGCGCTGGCTGTGCTTCGTGAAGGTAACCCTGCCGCAGGCCGTGGCTGCCATGTACCCCTCTTTGAACAGCCAATTCATCTTCCTTTTCCTGACCACGGGTGTCATTTCGGAAATCGGCGTCACGGACCTGACCTGGGCCGGTCTCTTCATCGATAGCCGCAGCTTTCGGTCCTTCGAGGTCTTTTTCACCCTGACGGTGATTTACCTGCTCATGTCGCTGGCATTCAAAAGTCTGCTGGCGCTGCTTCATGACTGGCTCTTCAAATGGAAGACGGTACGATGAAAGAAGTCTTTGTCTCCGTTCTCGGAAAGCCCTTCGGCATCGTCCTTTTCCAGCTGCTGGAAGCCTCCCAGTTCACTATCTATCTATCGCTGACGGCCTTCGTCGGTGGCGGACTGATCGGCCTTTGCGTCACCGCGGCCCGCGTCTCACCCTACAAACTGCTGGACAGGATCTTTACTGTCTACACGTGGCTATTCCAGTCCATCCCGCTACTGATGCTTCTGTTTTTGCTCGGGTTGGGCGTTCCGCACCTCTTCGATATTGACGTGTCCCCCTGGCAGGCCGCCGGACTGGCGCTGACGCTTTATACGAGCGCTTATCTTTCTGAGGTCTGGCGCGGCGCGCTTACCGCCATACCGGCCGGACAACACGAGGGCGGCAAGGCGCTCGGCCTCAGCTTCATCCATATAATGCTGCTCATTATTCTGCCGCAGGCCTTTCGCCTCGCCATCGCGCCGACGGTCGGCTTCATGGTGCAGATCATCAAGGGGACGTCTCTGGCCTACATCATCGGATTTCATGACCTGATGACGGTCGGCAAGCGCTGGGCCAATTCGCCTGTACCCGGTACCCAGCCCTTCGTCATCTATCCGATAATGGCGATGATGTATTTCTCTCTCTGTTTTCCGTTGTCCTTGTGGTCCCGCCGCCTTGAAAAGCGCCTTGGTTCCGCATCGTCCAAAGGCGGCACGCCAACCGCTGCCTGAATATCGCGCACAAAAAATCCGAAGGAGGGTCGCGTAATGTTGAAGAAAATTCTGGGTCTGACAGGTGCGGTGGTGTCCGCCGCCCTGATGCTGGCAAGCCCGGCATCGGCCGAACTGAAGGACATTCTGGAAGCGGGCAAGATCAAGATCGCAACGCCGGAAAACTTCCCGCCCTTCGGTTCGCTGGGTGCTGAAGGCGAGTATGAAGGCTACGATATCGATGTGGCCAAGATGATCGCCGAGGACCTGGGTGTCGAACTCGAGCTTGTCCCGGTGACCTCGAAACAGCGGATCCCGTTCCTGGAAACCGACAAGGTCGACCTCGTGATCTCCACGCTGGGAGCCAATCCGGAACGCGCGAAGTCCATCTGGTTCTCCCATGCCTACGCTCCGTTCTTCTCCGGTGCTTTTGCAAAGCCGGATGTGGATGTTTCAACCATTGCCGATTTCGCGGGCAAGAAGATCGCCGTGACCGGCGGCACTCTTGAGGATCTGGCGATCACGGAAGATGCACCTGAAGGCGCCGAGATCATCCGTTTCGGAGACAATGCGGCGACCATCGCGGCCTATGTTTCCGGTCAGGCGGAAGTCATCGTGACCGGCAACATGGTTGCACTCGGCATTTCGAACGAACATCCTGACTACAATCTTGAAAACAAGTTCATCATTGCCAACTCGCCGTCGTTCATCGGCGTGAAGACCGGCAACATCGACCTGCTGCAGTGGGTGAATGTGTTTGTTCTGCAGAAGAAGCTGAACGGCAAGCTGAACGAACTTTCCGAGAAATGGCTGAAGACGCCGCTGCCGCCGCTACCCGCACTTTGATCATCGGAAACCGGCAAACGAAAGCACATGGCGCAATGCCGTGTGCTTTTGTGTTTTCACAGGAAAATGCGTGGTTACAGACGCCGGGAAATCCTGTATCCCCCTGCTATGATTTCTGATCAAAAGACCGGAAGTGCCGATCGGATTCCCTTTTATTCAACGCCCCTGGGCGTCTGGGCCATCGTGGCGCTCTGGGGGCTGTCACATATCCTGCTCAGAGCGTTTTCAACGCCGGTGCTGGGCACGGACGACATGTTCGAAAACGTCCTCGTGCAGACGCTGGAGCCCGGCTACATGCTGCGCCAGCCTCCGCTCTACGAGTGGCTGCTGTGGTCCGCGCAGCAGGTTTTCGGGCCGACGATCCAGGCGGCGCTCTTCGTCAAATACGGGCTGATCTCGCTTGCGGCCCTGTTCCTGTTCCTGATCGCCCGCAAGGCGATCTCGGATCCGCGGCTCGCCGCCCTTTGCGCCTTTTCCTATTCGCTCTACTACCAGTTCGGCTGGAACCTGCATGAGGGTGTCACCCACACGGTGGTGCTGACGACGGCCTGCGCGGTGAGCGCCTTCCTGTTCATCAAGGCGCTGGAAACGGGACGACTTGCCTTCTATCTGCTCTTCGGCCTGGTGGCGGGTGCCGGGCTGCTGGCCAAACATTCCTATCCGATCTTCGTCCTCGCACTGATCCTGGCCGCGCTGAGCGACAGAACCTGGCGTGCAAAGCTCCGTCCCGCCGGGCTCTTGCTGGTTCCGCTCGCCGCGGCGCTTGTCTACAGCCCCTATGCCTGGTGGATCCTGAGTGAGGGGCTGGCGCTTCTGGGATCCGTGTCCCGGACCATGGGGGTGGCGGCGGAAACCTCGCACGTCCTGCGCGCCGGCGAGGGGCTCGGGAAACTGGCTTTCGGCCTCGTCGGCTTCTCCGTGCCTCTGGTGCCGCTGCTTCTTCTGCTGTTCTGGCCGCGCTTCCTCGGCCGCAGGGTAGCGGACCCTTCTGTCGTCAACGACGTTGCCCGCTTCTGCGGACGTACCGTCCTGATCATGATCGTGCTGACGGCGGGCATGATCGTCCTGACGGGGGCGACCTACGTCAAGGAACGGCACATGCATCCGCTGCTGCTGCTCCTGCCGGTCTATCTCTTTGCCGATCTGGAACGCTTCGGCTTTCAGCGCCGGTGGCGTTGGCTGGCGGCCATCATGGTCGCCGTCGTAGCCGTGGTCTTTGTCGCTCGGGTTCCGGCGCTGTTGGCTCCTGACAAGCTCTGGTGCGGCGGCAAGTGCCGTCACATGAAGCCCTATGCCGACCTGAAGGCGCCGCTAGAGGGCCTGAGCGCGGCCGATGCCACGCTGATCGCCGACGACGGCTATACCGGCGGCAATCTGAGGGTTCTCTTCCCGGATGCGCGCGTGGTGACGAAAGCCATTCCCGCCCGAACAGCTCCACGCGAGAAATGCTTCTTCGTCTGGGAAGAGGGCGACAGGGAACCGAAGCTTCCGGCTGCCGAGCGCTTCGAACAAGCCGCCTTCTGGCAGGCGGAGGCGCCGGTTTCCGTCCGTTATCTCACCGGCGCCTGGCCGCATCTTTGGAAGGAAAAGGGCTGGCGGACCACCTGGTGGGGCGTCGCGGAAATCGATCCTGCAGCGCCGGTCTGCCGGTAGCGGCGGCAATTTCGGTCAGCCTCTATCACCTCGAAATCCGGAGCGGAAGAAATGACCAGACAAATCAGCATCGAAAAAGCCCGCCCCGAGCACCTTCGTGAAATTGTTGCCATCGTCAATGCCGGGGCAACCAGTGTTCGGGCAGGCAAGGATTTTGCCGTCTGGCAGGACTATCGCCCGGCCTTCGATGCGCTGCGCGAAGCGCCGGAGGCGGATATTTACGTCGCGCTGGAGGAGACCGGCGAGGTGATCGGGACCTTCCAGATCCATTTCCTGAAGGGCTTCGCCTTCCAGGGGCGGCCGCGCGTCCAGCTGGAAAGTGTGCACGTGCGCCCCGACCGGCGCGGCACCGGCATCGGCCGCCTGATGATGGAAAAGGCCGAGGCGCTGGCAATGGAGGCCGGTGCCTGCATGATCCAGCTCACCTCCAACAGGGAGCGTGAAGGCTCACATCACTTTTACCGGCGCCTTGGTTACGATCCGAGCCATGTGGGTTACAAGAAGATGTTTGTCTGAACGTGTCTTTTGAGGTCTTCTGAAGCGCGTCAGATGCTAGGGTCAGGACCTATCAATATGGTTGCAATGGCGCAGCAAACGGCGATGAGCTGCAAGGAAAAGCGCGAAAAGCGGGCTTTGTGCCCGGTTGAGCGGTTTGACGATGAAGAGCGAAGCCGTTTTTGCGTCCCTTCGGGATAGGGTGAATTTACCCGGCAACGTCGTTGCAAAGCTTTGAAAACCAGGCGGTTTCCTGCAGCTTTGCGCCTCGTATCCGAACAAATTCATCCCTGCCAATTCAACCATATTGATAGGTCCTGACCCCAGGGAGCGAGGGGCTTCGATGACCGTATCCCAGACAACGCCGATAGATCTCTATTTCTGGCCGACACCCAACGGCTGGAAGATCTCCATCATGCTCGAGGAACTGGGCGTTCCCTACGAGGTGAACTACGTCAACATCGGCCGGGGCGATCAGTTCGACCCGTTTTTCCTCAGCTTCTCGCCGAACAACCGCATGCCGGCGATCATCGACCCGGAAGGGCCGGACGGTGAACCGATCAGCGTTTTTGAATCGGGCGCGATCCTGCAATATCTCGGCCGGAAATTCGGAAAGTTCTATCCCGGTCACGAGCGCGGGCGCGTGGAAACGCAGGAGTGGCTGATGTGGCAGGTGGGCGGCTTCGGCCCGATGCTCGGTCAGAACCATCACTTCCGCCACTACGCTCCTGAAAAGATACCTTACGGCATCGATCGCTATTTCAACGAGACCCACCGGCTCTACGGGGTTCTGAACCGGCGTCTGGAGGGCAGGGACTATGTCGCCGCTGGTGAATACACCATTGCCGACATGGCCATTCTCGGCTGGGCCCTCCGCTGGCAGCGGCAGGGAATTGATCTTGAGGAATTTCCGAACGTCAAGGCCTGGCTCGCGCAGTTGCAGGCACGCGAGGCGGTTCAAAGGGGCTTAGCCCTTGGTGCGGACGATCAGCACAGGCTCGTCATCGCGGAGGACAAGAAGGCCCAGAGCATCCTCTTCGGGCAGAAATGACAACGGGCCAGCCGGTGCGATTTTCCCCCGCCGCGAAACCGGGGATGAATGCGCCACACGTTCTTGCCGGCGCTCGCGGCGGAGGAAAGGCCGGATCGATCGATCCGGCAAAGGGGCTGGAGCGTCGAAGCCTATTCCACCCGGCTCCAGGTCTCGCCCTTGCAGATGAGCCCGCCCATCACGCAGCCTTCCAGCTTCAGCTTGTTCGCGGAAGTCAGTTCGATGTAGCCGGTGTAGGTCTTGCCGTCCTCGGCATTGTAGACCTTGCCCTTCCACTGGTCGTCCTTGCCGGTCGGCTGCATGGACTGGACGATCTGGACGCCGAGCAGGGGGCGGCTTCGTTTGGCGGCATCCGGGTTCTGGGTGTCGTTGCGCGGCTCGCGCAGCCAGATGAGATTGCCGCAGAGCGAATTCCCGCAGGAACTGATACGGATCTTCGAGGCGCCGTTCGGGCGAACCCAATCGCCCTTGGCGCCCCTGGCGTCGGCGGCCGTGGCAAGCGTCGCGGTCGCGGCGAGGAGACCGGCGGCCATGAAAGCACTGGTCAGACAGGATTTCAGCATTTTTTCCTCCCAAAGCGGAATGCATTCCGTTTACGGAAACGGAAGGTAAAGATCTTTTGCATTGCTGAAAACCCGTGTCCCTGCGTCACCCGTGATGTTTTTTCAAATCGCCGAGCTGACGGGCGATGTATGCTCCGGTTTCGGCTTGCGCGAAAAAAAACGGTGGAACCGGCCGGCGAAACGAATCCATGGTGAATGGAATCTTGACGGGACCTGTCAATTTTTCGGAGAATGTCATTGAAAACAAAGGGGAAATCGACACCCTATACTTACCGTGCCGTAAATTTCAGATTCGATTAAATTTTTGTTCGCATTGCGTTAAACCTGTCTTTTAACGAGCCTTTTAACTGCTGCTGATCAAGTAGACCCCAAGAAACGCAGGGGAATGTTTTGAAGAAAATACGGCGTTTCTTGGGATCGGAGCAGCCTTGAGCGAAAAGGTGAAAGAGGGTGCTCCGGATTAGTCTGACAGAGGACGAAAGGGGAGCATCATGGCTCGTTTTGAAGTGCATTCGGCCGATATGGCCATCATGGGCGAAAAGCCGGTAACCGCTGATATCCTGTTCCAGATGGGGCTCGACAGTGCCAGCGGTCGCCATGGCAGTGCCGATCTCGTGACCGCGCACAAGTGGTTCAACATCGCCGCGCTCAAGGGCAACACGGAAGCTGCCCGCTACCGCAAGGAGATCTCGGGTGAAATGAGCGCGTCCGAAATCGCCGAAGCACAGCGCTCCGCCCGCGAATGGCTGTCGATGCATTGAGGCGGGATAAGGCTGCCGGCCTTACGGCACCTAATTCGGATTATTTCAACTGACGCGGCGGAGCCACTCACCTGCCGCGTCCGGACCGTATCGAACTGTTCGATTTTCGCCCTGTGGCCGTCAATGGATCGGGGCAAGGCCGTGCTCGTCCCAGAGCGCCCGTTTGATTTCCTTTCCGAGCGCATATTCGATGCCTGTGACGGCCCTGCCGCCGGGATCGAGCGCGCATCTATAAGAAATCTCGTACCAGATCCGATTGCTCCTGAGCGCTGCCGCCGGGGCATGGATCATGTCTCCTTCCCGGTAGGAATTGCGGAACGCGTGCGGTGCCAGCCGCGTCGGGCGGAAACCTGGAAAGGCGTTGCGCACCTGTTCCATCGCTTCCAGGGCACACAACTGATCCGCCTGGTCGCGGCCGGCGAGCGTTGAAAGCATTTCCCTTGCCTCGCGTGATCTCGGGTCGTTCAGGACATTTGCCCCATAGAGGCTGGTTGCCTTCACCCAGCCGGGTCCGTCGTCCTCCGAAGCTGTTTCGGTTTCGCTGTTTGGCAAAGGCGTGCTTGGTGCCCCCGGAACGGTATCGCTGGCCGGTGGCAGGGAAGCAATCTGTGGATCGCTGGACAAGGCGGCCGGAGACGTGTTGGACGGCTCCTGAAAGGCGGGGAAGGGCGGTTGATAGAGGATCTCGACCGAGATCGGGTCCGGACTGGCCGGACGTGAGAGGTGCTGGGCAGCCAGGTTGGACAACAGGGCGAAAAGGGCAAGATGGATCCAGACCGCGCAGACCCAGGCAAAGCGGTCGGCAATCAGCCGATTGAAGCCTTGAACCTCCGCGACCCCAGTCATTCCGTCCCCGTTGCCGAATTTCCCGAACACAATCACAAGCCGAAGTCTGTGTCGGATTTGTGGTGTTTGCGGATGGAAGTGCCGGCCTTGACGCCCAAATCAGGACATGCCCCCTTGGGCGGGAACCACAACGGAGCTTGCGCAATGCTGACGATCCTGACCGCCGCCGATGGACACCAATTCGACTGCTGGATCGAACCGGCGCAAGGACCGCGCAAGGGCGGCATTGTCCTGCTGCAGGAAATCTTCGGCCTGACGGATCAGCTGAAGGGCATTGCCGCACGATATGCACGCCTCGGCTATGAAGTTGCCATCCCGGCGCTTTTCGACAGAAGTGCGCGCGGATCGGTGATCCCTTTCGATCAGGCGCCCCGAGGCCTTGATCTTGCCAATGCCGCCCGGCTCGATGAAACGATGGCCGACATTGCTGCTACCGTCGAGGCACTTAAAGTGCACGGCGGCGGAGTAGTCGCCATGGGGTTCTGCTGGGGTGGCGGCCTCGCTCTGCGCGCTGCCCAGAAACTGGACGTCGCTGGTGGAGTCGCCTTTTACGGAACGCGGCTCCGGCAATATCTCGACTGTCCCTTGAAGGCACCGGTTCTTGCCCATTTCGGCACCAGGGACGACCACACGCCGCCGGATCTCCTGTCCGAAGTTTCTGCCGCCTTGCCGGATCTCAAAATTCACATGTACGCGGCCGGCCATGCCTTTGCGAACGACGCCCGCCAGACTTATGTGGAAGACGCGGCCGAGCTCGCCCATCAACGCACTGAAGTGTTTTTGTGCAAGGTCCTCTGATCCGGAACCGGATCGCAGGTTTGGAAACAATCGTCTGCCTGTTGGGCAACGCCTTGTGCAAAGAGCGGTTATTCTCGTCTTTTACTGCAACCGTGGAGAGTTGCACGGGAGAAGTGTGTCGAAATTTACGCACCCTTAACCATAAGTAGAAATAAACTTGCCGCAAATGAACGAAAATTCCTTTGGATTTCAGAAGGTTCGAACGATGGGCAAGCGTGCCGCAATATTGCTTCTTTCCGTATTGTCACCACTACCTGCGATTTCAGCGGATCTCGGGCCGGCCGGCCCGGTCGGTCCGGAAGCACCGGCGCGGTTCAACTCTTCCGTGTTGCGCGGCAGCATAGGGCTCCGTTACTGGTACAGCCAGTCCTCCTATGACCTGAAGGTCGACGGTACCTCCCAGGTCCCGACCGACGGGCGCAGTGCGAACTCGGCCGAACTGACCTACCAGTTGGAAGACACCTCCACCGGCGCATTTTCCCGCGGCTACGTAGGGCTTGGACAAAACACGGGCGGAGACCAGTCCTACTACGGCCTGGAGGCCGACGGTCTGAAATCGACCGCACTGAAATACGTGACCCTCGACGGCGGTTGGCAGCTGGCGCAGCTGAAGATGGGCAACGCGCGGATCGGCGGTTTCCTTGGCTACCAGTATCTGTCGGATCACATCTCCGCCCGCTATTCCAGCCAGCTCTTCCGGATCGACAATACCTGGCACGCCGTTCGCGCGGGGCTGTCGGCGGAAGGCGACTTCACCAGTCGCTTCGGTTGGTCCGCGGATGTTGCGGCCGTGCCCTGGGCCTATCATCAGGTGCAGGAAGTCACCAGCACCTATACCTACGGGGTCGAGGCGGACGCCATGCTGAACGTCAACCTGACGCCGTCCTGGCAGGTCGGCATGGGCGGGCGGTACTGGTGGCTGAAGTCGAATTTCGAGGATACGATCGTCAAGCACGACGATACCTACAAGCGCTACGGTCTCCTGGTTGAGGGCAAGTACACCTTCTGATCCGATCGCGGGGAGGGGGATGGTGGAGAAGCGTCACCCCGTGCCTCCGGTCCGCTTTCGCCGGCAGGAAGGGAAACGGCGGTCTCGTCCAGAACACCCCGGATCAGACGCGGGCCGCGCCCTTGATCTTCTCCAGAATTTCTTCGGGCGATTCCACGATCCTGTACATGATCACCGCGCAGTCTTCGTAGGTCGCGCTCAGGAACACATCCGAGTGATGCTCATAGGGTTCGATCGCGGCGATGTAGGCCGGATTGATCCAGACAAAGCCCTGATCGTTCATGCGGTTGAGCTGAATGAGGCGAAAGTCCATCTCAAGTTCTCCAGGTTCCGCTGTTATTCGAGATATGGACGCCGACGAGCCAAGGGCAAGGGGACGGGCGTCTTTGCCGCAATACGCCCCGACTGTTCCAGCGGGACCAGCGATCCGGGCCGGGCAAGCCGGACGACAAGGGCAGGGGTGTTCGGAACCGCGAGGAAAGCCCGGGAACCTGCCGCGCGAACGCCTGTTGCCTTGCAGGGCGCGGTACCGATTTCCTGCACTGAGCTGCAAGGCGCGCGATAGTGGAAAATCCGGCAAGGAACAAAAAAACGCCTTGAACTCCCGGGCTTTTATCCGTACACGGGCTTTACCGGAGAGGTGGCCGAGTGGTCGAAGGCGCTCCCCTGCTAAGGGAGTAGACGGGGAACCGTCTCGAGGGTTCGAATCCCTTCCTCTCCGCCATTTTCCTTTCGTTTTCCTGAAAATAACAAACTGCCGCCGCACCAGTGGCGCGGCGGGGCTGTGTTCGGTGTTGCGGATGTGGGGAAGGCGCGCGCGGTCCGTCAGGTCTCACGCCGTCACGGGGCCAAGGGTGCGGAAGGTGCTTCGCTCGTAGAGCAGAGGCGAGCCTTCGCCGAGGCGGATGGACTGGATCTCGCCGATGAAGATCAGGTGGCTGCTCGCCTCGATCCGTTCCGAGACGTCACAGGAAAAGCCGACCAGCGCATCCTTCAGGAAAGGCAGCCCGCGTTCGTCTTTGCTCCAGTCTCCTTCTGCGAATTTTGCTTCGCCCGTCACGCCTCCTGCGCCGGCGAAGCGCATGGCAAGGTCTCCGGAAGGTTCGGTCAGGAGATTGACGTTGAACCGTCCGGTGTCATCCACGACCCGGCAGGTACCGGTGTTGCGGTTGAGGCAGACCAGAAGGCTGGGCGGATCGGCGGAGACGGACGACACCGCCGTCGCGGTCACCCCCAGCCGCTCCCGGGCGCCGGATGTCGTAACGATCGTCACGACACCCGGGAAGCGTTGCATCGCCGCGCGGAATTCATCCGGTGAAATGGCAATCATCGCTCAAGCCGCTTTCAGTTCGCTCAAATAGGCCGCCGCCGCGTTGGGATCGGCGAACCACGGGAAGAAGTCGCGCGGATCGTCGAAGGCATTTGCCATGCGCTGCGCCAGTGCCGGCACGGCACCTGCGGTGCCCATGATCTCAAGGACGAAGGGGGGCGGGGGCACCAGCAGCATGTTCGTCCAGGTCACCACCCACTGGGCGTAGTCCCAGAAGGCATCGAACGTGCCCTGCATCCAGGCATGATCGAAAGGCTTGTCACCGTTTTCGCGGATCCGCCTGTGATAGACCGCAGCCGCCTTGGAGGCGTTGTTCGAGCCCTGGCCGGTGATCGGGTCGTTGAGGCAGACGGCATCCCCGATCCCGAGCACCTTCCGGCCCGAAGGCAGTGTCCCAACGGGACGGCGAATGGTCGGCGGAAAACGGCCAGCAAGGATGCCATTGTCGTCCGTCAGTTCCAGGTTGGTGCATCGTTCGGCCTCCCAGGGCAGGAAGGTGTTCAGGATCTCCTTCGACCTGGCCAAATGCTGGTCGGGGCTTTTCACCTCACCCCAGCAATCCATCGGGCCGCCGGGGACGCCCTCGAACACCATGATTTCGCAGGGCCCGGAGGTGGTCAGCGCCGGAAAGACGAAATATTCGCCGACGCCGGGGATCAGATTGAAATTCACCGCGGAATGCTCCGGCCGCGGCGTCATGCCCTTCACATAGGTCAGGGCAAGCGCGCGCATCGGTTTGTCATAGGGTGATTTCTCGGCATCGCGCTCGAACAGCTGACCGATTTCGCCCTTGCCGGAGGCGACCAGAACCAGGTCGTCCTGACGGGTATAGGTCTCGAGTTCCGCAATTCCGGCATCGGCGATCACCAGCTGGCCGCCAAGTCTGGTGAATTCGTCCATCCACACCGGCATTTTCACGCGCTGGTCCACGGAATAGGCATTGTTCTCCAGGCGTCCTGCCCAGTCGATCACCTTGTTTCCGGAGCCTTCCGGATCGGGGACGGAGAAGCTGATGCCCTCGACTGGCGGGCAGGTGTCGGACCAGAAGTCGATGCCGATGTCGCGTTCGTTCTGGACAGCGGTGTGGAACATGCACTGGCTGGACATCACCCGGCCGCTGGCGATTTCCTCGCCGGTCCGGTTCTGGACGATGCGCACCTGATAACCGTCCTTCAGAAGCCCGATTCCAAGCTGCAGGCCGGACTGTCCGCCTCCGACGATCGTTATTTTCCGCATTGTTTTCCTCCCAAGAAAAGCGAATAGAGCAGGTCAATCCATCAGCAACGGGATCGCAGGTTCCGCGCGTTCAGGCCCCATGGCCGTATAGCCGCCGTCGACCCTGATATCGGTACCGGTAATGAAACCGGCCTCGTCCGAACACAGGAACAGGACGGCGCTCGCCACTTCCTCCGGGTTTGCGACCCGGCCGAGAAGGTGGAACGGAGCTGCCACGCTGTCGGTCTTTTCCCGGTTGCCGCCGGTCAGTTGGTCCATGATGTTCGACCAGGTCCATCCCGGAGACACCGCGTTCACGCGGATGCCGTCGGGCGCCAGGTCCATCGCCTGGTTGCGTGTCAGTTGCAGGATGGCGGCCTTGGAAACCGGATAGAGCCAGCGGCCGGTCTGCGCCACCCGGGACGAGATCGAGCCGAAATTGACGATCGCGCCGCGGTTCTTCGCAAGTTCCTCGCGTGCGGCCTGCATGAGCATGACCGACCCGACGATGTTCACGTCCAGGCTTTCGAGCCATTCGGCCCGTGTCGACGCCGCACCGTTGTCGAGATAGGAACAGGCGACATTGACCAGAAAGTCGATCCGGCCGAATTCCTTCTTGGTGGCCTCGACGAGCGCCGCGATTGCGTCGTCGTCACGCAGGTCCGTCGCCTTGAAGGAGACGCTGTCGCTCGCCAGCGCCGCCCCGGCCTCGGCGTCGATATCGGCCACCATCACCCGGGTGCCGGCGGCGCGGAACGCAGATACGATCGCTGCGCCGATCTTCGTGGCGCCTCCCGGCACGATTGCCACCTTTCCTTCCAGACCGCGCATGATGTCCTCCCAGATATGTGCGTTTGCATGTAATTTGAGGCTCGCATTTGAATTCGCGCTATCCGGAAAAGGTGCGAGCTATCCGAAAAACGAAAATATCGCTTCTCCGTCATATAAGGAGTGTTATATTCACGCATGGTTCAGGGCTCGCCACAGATTGGGACGACGACGCTGCGCAAGCCGCTTGCGCACCATGCCCTGTTCCGGACCTTCGAGCTTGACGAGGCGCGCGAGCAGGTTGCCAGGATCTTCTGCCCGCACCGGCTGGACGTGATCGGCAAGGGCAGGACCGACGCCTGCCATCATCATGTTCGCGGCGAGCGGATGTCGCTCAATTACATCGAATACGGCGCAAAAACCCTCATTTCACCCAGTGCGCTGGAAACGTTCTACCTCGTTCAGATCCCGCTTGTCGGAGGTGCCATGATCCGCAACGGGATTGATGTCTACTACTCCAATGCGAAGGCAGCGGCAGTGCTGAACCCGCACCGGGAAACCACCATGATCTGGGAGGAGGGCACCTGTCAGGTGCTGGTCCAGATCGAGCGGGCGGCGCTTCAGAGCCATCTCTGCAGCCTCGTCGGCGGCCAGGTGCGCGATCCCTTGACCTTCAAAGGAGCGCTGGATCTGGAGCGAGGCGTCGGACTTCAGCTGAAAAACTTGATTTTGCACGTTGTCTCGGAAGTCGACGCCGGACGCCTGAACTACGGCGAGCCGGGACTGATGAGCCGGCAGCTGGAAAACACCATCATGACGGGGCTGATCGAAGCGCTACCGAACAACTATTCCAATCTCTTGAGGCTGGGATCGGTCTCCGCCGCGCCAAAACACCTGCGGCTTGCCGAAGCCTATATCGAGGCGCACCTGGACGAGCCTCTGACCATCGAGGACATCGCGCTCGCGGCCAACAGCACGCCGAGAACACTGCAGAACGCCTTCCGGAAGTTCCGCGATACGACGCCGCTCAGGTATGTTCGCGACGCCCGTCTTTCGCGCATCCATCAGGAACTGCTGTCCAGCGATAGCAGGGCGTCGGTAACATCAATCGCGACGCGCTGGGGCTTTTCCCACTTCGGCCGCTTCTCCCAGGTCTACAGGCAACGTTTCGGCGAAACGCCGATCACGACACTGCGGACCGTGATGTCGGACTGAAGCGGGGCGAGCAGGAGACTTTCAACCTCCAGCAGGACACCGGTGTCCTCAGCCCGTCCTCAAGGCCTTCCGGGCCTTGAGCTGAAGGACCGCAAGTGGAACCGGGGTGACGTCACCACATGGCTGTCGCCTCCCGGTCTCGCCCAACTTTCCTTCGCCCCGGTCAGCGCAGCTTGATCCAGGTGGTCTTCAGTTCGGTGTATTTGTCGAAGGCGTGGAGCGACTTGTCGCGGCCGATACCGGACTGCTTGTAGCCGCCGAAGGGGACGGTGATGTCGTCCGCGTCGTAGCAGTTGACATAGACCATGCCGGCGCGGAGCTTCCTGGCGAACTTGTGCGCGGTGTTGAGGTCGTCCGTCCACACGGCGGAGGCGAGGCCATAGCAGGTGTCGTTGGCGACCCTGGCGGCTTCCTCCGCGTCGTCGACCGGAATCACCGACAGCATCGGACCGAAGATTTCCTCCCGGGCCACGCGCATGTCGTTGCGGACGTTGTCGAAGACCGTGGGCTGGACGTAACAGCCGCCGCTTTCAACGCGCGCCCGTTCGCCGCCAGCGGCGATGGTCGCGCCGTCCTCGCGGGCGGTTTCCACGAAGCCCAGCACCCGTTTGGTGTGACCCTCGTCGACAAGAGCTCCCATTTGTGTCGACGGATCGAGCGGGTCGCCCGGCTGCCGGGCAGCGGCAACGGCGGCGATGCGTTCGACAACCCGTTCATGCACGGAACGCTCCACGATCAGCCGCGAACCGGCAGTACACATTTCGCCCTGGTTGAAGAAGATGGCACCGGCTGCCGTATCGGCCGCGCCGTCGATGTCGGAATAGGAGCCGAGGATCACGTTCGGGCTTTTGCCGCCGCATTCCAGGCCGACCTTCTTCAGGTTGGACTGCCCGGCATATTGCATGAAGAGTTTGCCGACTTCGGTGGAGCCGGTGAAGAAAACCCCGTCGACATCCATGTGCAGGCCGAGCGCCTTGCCGGCGGTCGGGCCGAACCCGGTGACGACGTTGAAGACGCCTTCGGGGATGCCGGCCTCGACGGCAAGTTCGGCAAGCCGCAGCGCGGTGAGGGAGGATTGTTCGGCCGGTTTCAGGACCACCGAGTTGCCCGATGCAAGCGCGGGTGCCAGCTTCCAGGCGGCCATGATCATCGGGAAGTTCCACGGCACAACGGCGGCGACAACGCCGAGCGGTTCGCGGGTGATCATGGCGATGTCCGCCTCGCCGGTCGGGGCAATCTCGTCATAGATCTTGTCGATCGCCTCCGCATACCAGGTGAAGCAGTTGGCGGTGGCGCGCACGTCGACCGACAGTGCGTCGGAGATCGGCTTGCCCATGTCGAGCGTTTCGGTGAGGGCGAGCTCCGCGCCATTGGCACGGATCAGGTCGGCATAGGCCAGAAGCACGCGCTTGCGCTCCGCAGGCGGCCGGCCGGCCCAGCGGCCGTCCTCGAAGGCGCGACGGGCAGAGGCGACCGCGCGATCGACATCCTGGCTGTCGCAGGCGGCGACCTCCGCCAGCGCCCGGCCGTCCACGGGGCTGGTCGTCGTGAAGGTTTCGCCGGAAAGCGCATCGACAAATTGTCCGTCGATGAAGGCGCGGGAGCGGAACTGAAGCGCATCGGCGCGGGCGTGCCAATCGGCAGCGGTGAAAGCGTTCATGGGAGATCCTCCGAAAAATGTGATCACAATCTGCAAAGTGCCAGGCAGTTTGTCAACCGCTCGCCATCACGGCTTTTTCCCGCGTTGGCATCGGTTCGATGGTGGAATGCAACTGAAACAATCGCTGTGTCAGCATATTACCGTGCCGCTATGCGGTTTGTGCCGGTGAGGAGGAAATCACACAGCCTGCGGAAGTGTCTGTCGATGGCAGATTGTGGGGCTTGACTTCGGTGAAAAAAAGAGATCACAAATATTGAATGTGATCACATTGACATGGTAAAACCACTGCCAATCAACATTTATCCGGCAAGGCAGGGCGCCGTGAGGTCCAGCCGACCGGTTTCAACCTTCTTCAGCTTCTGGAGGCTGTTCTATGAACGCACATGCAGCACATGAAGTCCGCGGCACCGGTTATCCGGGCAGCTATTACGCAGCCTCCGCCAATCCCGCACCCGAGCGCCCCGCGCTCAAAGGTGTCATGGAGGCCGAGGTCTGCGTGGTCGGGGCCGGCTATTCCGGCCTGTCGGCAGCCCTGCATCTTGCCGAGAAAGGCTACAAGGTCGTCGTTCTGGAAGGCGCCAGGGTGGGCTGGGGTGCGTCCGGGCGCAACGGCGGCCAGATCGTCAACGGACTGAATGCCGGCCTGGACGTCATCGAAAGCCGCTATGGCGCGAAAGCTGCCGGTCACGTCGGCCGGATGTTGCAGGAAGGCGCGAAGATCATCCGGGAGCGTGTCGCGAAATACGCTATCCAATGCGACCTGAAGGACAAGAACCTCTTCACCGCCTACAACGCCCGCCACATGAAGGCCTTCGAGGCCAAGCAGGCCCTGTGGCGCAGGCATGGCATGGACGATCACGAAATGCTCGACCGTAATGACCTGCGCCAGCACATCGACAGCGACGTCTATGCGGGCGGCATGATGGATCATTCCGGCGGCCATGTGCACCCGCTGAACCTTGCCCTTGGCGAGGCCGAAGCGGTCGAGCGCAATGGCGGCGTCATCCATGAGCAGACCCGCGTCGTTTCCGTGGACCAGAGCGGCCCGCAGCCCGTTGTCCGGACAGAAGGCGGCGAGGTGCGCGCGAAGACCGTGCTCCTGTGCGGCAATGCCTATCTCGGCTACGTCGTGCCGGAACTGGAAAAGCGGGTCATGCCGGTTTCCACCCAGGTCATGGCCACCGAGCCGCTTGGAGAGGAGCAGGCGCATGCCTTGCTGCCGACCGATGTCTGCGTCGAGGATGCCCGCTATATCCTGGACTATTTCCGCCTCAGCGCCGACAAACGCCTGCTCTTCGGTGGCGGCACTGTCTATGGCGGTGCCGATCCGAAGGACATCAAGGCCAAGCTCCTGCCGAACATGGAAAAGGTCTTCCCGCAGCTCAAGGGCGTCAGGATCGACCATGCCTGGAGCGGCAATTTCGCACTGTCCTTCTCGCGCGTGCCGCAGCTCGGCCGCTTGGGCTCGAACGTCTATTTCGCCCATGGCTACAGCGGTCACGGCGTGACCGGCTCGCATCTTTTCGGCCGCATCCTGTCGGAAGCCGTCGACGGCGACATGTCCCGTTTCGATGTCTTCGAAAAGCTGCCCTACCTGCCGTTCCCGGGCGGGCGCGCCTTCCGCGTGCCCTATTCGGTCATAGGGTCCTGGTGGTACGGGCTGCGGGATCGGCTGGGCGTGTGAGGGCCGGGCAGGGCAGCCGGAATTGATTCCGCCCGGGACCCACTGGACCAGACCCGAACAAGTGACTAAGTGATGGTCGTCCGGCGCTAGCGTACGGATGACACGAAGGACGGAAACATGAAGATCGGAATTCTCGAGACCGGGCGTCCGCCCGAGCAGCTTGCCCCGCAATACGGCGATTACCCGTCGATGTTCGCGCGCCTGCTCGCCGACGACGACTTCGAGTTCGAAAGCTATGCCGCGCTCGATGGTGAGCTTCCCGACAGCCCGAAGGCCTGCGACGGCTATGTCATCACAGGCTCCAGGTTCGGGGTCTATGAAGACCATC
>JBNKGB010000082.1:0-20510 GCA_050289605.1 Roseibium sp.
TATTCCGACGAGGTCAAGGACCGCAGCTTCCCGGGCGAAGAGCAGGTTTACCGGTAGGAGCGGAGCTCGCGTCTGCTCCTCTCTGGATTGATGGTGCGCAGGGTTGGCTGAAACCGTCTTCGGTCACCCCGAACGACCATCGGGAGATCCGGGGCCTACTCGTTCGCAGAGACGTGGAATTTTCCAGCAGCGCCTCCTCGCCTCCAGCCGAAGCCTTCGCAAGCGGAAAAGCGAGTGAGCCCGGCTCTGCGCTTCGCTTGGCCGGGGTGACCGCTGGGGTTCGAAGCTTGGTGGCGTGAGGTATCCGTCCATTTCCCCCGCCAATCCTTCTTTTAATAAACGCCCGATTTCCGGCTGCAGGGAAACGTGAGACGATCTAGTCTCGAGCCATGCTGATGATCCGATCCAATTTCGACACGCTCTATGAAGCGCTTGTGGCGCGGGACCCCTCCTATGATGGGCGGGCCTTCGTCTGTGTGGCCACAACCGGCATCTTCTGCCGGCTGACCTGTCCGGCGCGCAATCCGAAGCCGGAAAACTGCACCTTCTTTGAGACGGTTGCCGAGTGTTTCGACGCCGGCTTCAGGCCCTGCAAGCGCTGCCGGCCGACGACGCCGGAGGCAAGTGCGGACCCGGTGGTGAAGCCCCTGATCGAGGCGCTGGAAAAGCGGCCCGGATACCGCTGGGGCGAGCCGGATCTCGTGCGCTTGGGGTTTGACCCCTCAACCGTCCGGCGGGCCTTCAAACGCCATTTCGGCATGACCTTTCTCGAGATGGCCCGGCAACGCCGCCTTCAGGAAGGCTTTTCGACCCTGGCCGATGGCGGCAAGGTGATCGATGCGCAGATTACTGCCGGGTTCGAATCCCCGAGTGCGTTCCGGGAGGCCTTTGCGAAGATCCTCGGGCAGGCTCCGGGCGCGTTTTCGGCCAAGCCCTTACTCTTTGCGGACTGGGTCGCGTCGCCTCTCGGTCCGATGATCGCGGTCGCCGACAGGACCCAGCTGCATCTGTTGGAGTTCCTCGACAGGAAAGCCTTTCCCTCGGAATTCCGGAAACTGCAGTCCTATGCCAAGGGAGAGATCGGCTTCGGGCGTACGGAAGTCACGGAGCAGATCCAGGCCGAACTCGACCGGTTCTTTGCCGGCAAAGGGGCCGCATTCGAGACGAAGCTGGCCCTGCATGGCTCCGCCTTTACCCGCGATGTCTGGCGCGAGCTTCTAAGAATTCCGGCAGGCGAGACCCGCAGTTATTCTGAAGTCGCCGAAGCCATCGGCCGGCCGCAGGCGGTCCGTGCCGTTGCCCGCGCCAATGGGGCCAACCAGCTTGCCCTCATCGTGCCCTGTCACCGGGTGATCGGCGCCGACGGTTCGCTCACCGGCTACGGCGGCGGCCTCTGGCGCAAGCAGAAGCTGATCGAGCTGGAGCAAGGCTATCGGGGGAAGGGGTAAGTTTTTACAGCACGGGGATTGATCTGAGTGTCGCGCTTTTTGAAACTTCATTCCCTAAGGGCTGACACAAACTCATCCTCATCCTTCGAGACGGACCTGGCGGTCCTTCTCAGGATGAGGGAGATGGGGTTGGAAGCTTTGAATAGGTCTTGAAGCGCGACTGTGGTTGCCGGTCTGCGGGGTTGAATGACGGGCTGATCGACAAGCCCGCCATCTTTGCTTGAGCAGTGTTTGTTTCTGCTCCTAGGCCCGTCCCACCTTCTGGGTCTGGCTGCCGAGCTTTTCGATACCGAGGGTCATGACTTCGCCGCCCTTGAGGTAGACCGGCGGTTTCTGGCCCATGCCGACGCCCGGAGGGGTGCCGGTGGAGATGACGTCGCCCGGCTGCAGGCTCATGAAGCGGCTGAGATAGGAGATCAGGAACGGCACCCGATAGACCATCGTGCTGGTGGAGCCGTTCTGGTAGCGCTTGCCGTCGACTTCCAGCCACATGGCCAGATTGTCGAAATCGCCGACCTCGTCCGGCGTGACGAGCCAGGGGCCGATCGGGCCGAAGGTGTCGCAGCCCTTGCCCTTGTCCCAGGTGCCGGAGCGTTCGATCTGGAATTCGCGTTCGGAGACGTCGTTGATGACGCAGAAACCCGCAACATGGGAGAGCGCGTCGGCTTCCTCGATGTAGGCGCCGCCCTTGCCGATCACCACGCCGAGCTCGACTTCCCAGTCGGTCTTCTCAGAACCGCGCGGGATCCTTACCTCGTCATCCGGGCCGATGATGGCAGACGTCCACTTGTTGAAGACCACGGGCTCGGGGGGAACGTCCAGGCCGGACTCCGCCGCGTGGTCCGCATAGTTGAGGCCGATGCAGATGAACTTGCCGATGTTGCCGACGCAGGGTCCGACGCGCAGGTCCTGCTGCGGCGTGCCGTCCACGACCGGAAGGCTGGCGATGTCGAGATCCTTCAGGCGCTGGATGCTTTCCGGCAGAAGCGCGTCGCCGGCAATGTCCGGCACGACGGCTGAAAGGTCGCGAACACGGTTGTCTGCATCGAGAACGCCCGGCTTTTCCTGTCCCGGCGCGCCAAATCTCAGCAATTTCATGAAAAGTCTTCCTTGCGGGTTGGACCCCGGCCGGCAAACCGGCCGGGGTCTTCGGTCTTTAGGTATGATCAGTCGTACAATACAGCGGCGATTTTCGGATCGTCGATATTTGTTTTGTCGTAGTAGTAGAAACCGGTGTCGATTTGGGCCGGAACGTCCTTGCCCTGGGAGGCCTCGATGGCCGCCTTCACGGTTTCATAGCCGATGCCGACCGGGTTCTGGGTGATCGCGCCGGCCATCACGCCGCTGCGGATCGCGTCCTTCTGGGCCTTGCCGCTGTCATAACCGATGATGACGATGTCGGACTTGCCCATTTCGGTGACGCCATTGACGACGCCGAGGGCGGAGCCTTCATTGGCGCCGAAGATGCCTTTCAGGTCCGGGTTGGCGGTCAGGATGGCCTTGGTCAGTTCCGTCGACTTCAGATGGTCGCCGCCGCCATACTGGACGGTCACGACCTCAATGTCGGGATACTTGGCTTTGATCTCGTTGACGAAGCCGTCGACGCGGTCGATGCCTGTGCGGCTGGTCTGGTCATGGGCAATGACCGCCACCTTGCCGGAGCCTCCGATGAGGTCGGCCATCTTGTCAGCGGCCAGAGCTGCCGCGGCGACGTTGTCGGTGGAGGCGGTGGAGACCGGGATGTCGCTGTCGACGCCACTGTCGAAGGCGATCACCGGAATACCCTTTTCCTGGGCCTGCTTCAGCAGCGGGATGGCTGCCTGGCTGTCAAGGGCCGCAAAGCCGATGGCGGTCGGGTTCTTGGCAAGGGCGGCGGCCAGCATGTCGATCTGGCGGTCGACCATGGTTTCGTTGTCCGGACCTTCGAAGGTGATCTCGACGCCGAATTCGGACGCGGCCTGGTCGGCGCCGGCCTTCACGGCCTGCCAGAACTGGTGCTGGAAGCCTTTCGAGATCAGCGGAATGTAGGTGCCTTCGGCGAAAGCGAAGTTGCCGGAAAGCAGGAGCGACAGCGCACTTGCGGCTCCGATGAGATGACGTCTGTTAAGCATATTCCTCTCCTTGGGTTTGCCGGACGGGAAGTCCGGATAAGGGGTGTGGACACCCTCTTCTGGTTGACGAAGGTCAGGCCTTTCGCTTGCGGACCATGTCCGCGTAGACGGCCAGGATGATGATCGCGCCGGTCACCACGGTCTGCCATTCCTGGGCGACGGACAGGACGCGCAGGCCGTTGGTCAGGACCGCCATGATGAGGGCCCCGATGAGCGTGCCGAGAACGGTGCCGCGTCCGCCCGACAGCGACGTTCCGCCGATCACCACGGCGGCGATGGCTTCCAGTTCGTAGCCGAGGCCGAGGGCCGGCTGGGCGGAGTTGAGGCGCGAGGCGATCAGAATGCCGGCAATGCCGCAGATGGATCCGGCGAGCGAATAGACCGCCATTTTCCAGAAATCCGTGTTGACGCCGGATAGGCGCACGGCTTCCTCGTTCGATCCGAGCGCGAAGGTGTAGCGCCCGAGGACGGTGCGGCCGAGAACATAGGCGGCGGAAATCGCCACCAGGAAGAGTATCAGGACGCCGTTGGGGATCGGCAGGGCCGGGATCACGTCGCCGATCAGCGATCCGCGCGAGATCAGATCGAAGCCCGGCGTGTCGTTGAAATAGATCGGCCGCGTGCCGGAGATCACCAGCGACAGGCCCTTCAGGATCAGCATCATGCCGAGGGTCGCGATGAAGGGCGGGATCTTCATCTTGGCGATAAAGGTTCCCGAACACAGGCCGCAGAAGGCGCCGGTCAAGATCGCCGCCAGAACGCCGAGCGGCAGGGGCATGCCGAGATTGGTCAGCACCACGCCTGCGATCACGGCGCAGAAGGTCATCAGCGTGCCGACCGAAAGATCGATGCCGCCGGTGATGATGACCAGCGTCGCGGCCACAGCAAGCACCCCGTTGACCGAGGTCGCCTGCAGAATCGCGATCATGTTCGAGGTCTGCATGAAATTGGGCGAGGCGATGGAAAAGCCGACAAGCAGCAGGATCAGGCTGGCGAAGGCCAGGAGCTTCTGGTGCGCGCCCGTGTCAATCATGCGGGCGACAAGGGACGGGGTGGGCGTCGGGGTGACGGCGGTCATTGCTGATATCCTTCCGGCTGCATGGAGGGCGCGCGCAGCGTCGCCAGATGCATGATGTCTTCCTGCGTGGTTTCCTCGCCGCCCGGCAGGATGCCGGTCAGCCGGCCCTCGCACATGACGGCGATGCGGTGGCTGAGCCGCATGATTTCCGGCAGTTCGGAGGAAATCACGATGATCGCCCGGCCCTCGTCCGCGAGACTTTTCAAGAGCTTGTAGATTTCCGATTTAGCCCCGACGTCGATACCGCGGGTCGGTTCGTCGAAGATCAGGATGTCGCAATCGCGGTACAGCCACTTGGCGATGACGACCTTCTGCTGGTTGCCGCCGGACAGAAGACGGACCTCCTGGCGGTCGGACGGGGTACGGATTTCCAGCTTGCCGATATAGTCCTGTGCGGTCCGGCGCATGTCGTCCTCGCGCAGCACGCCGAAGCGGCTGGAGAAACGGTCGAGGCTGGCCAGCGCGATATTGGTGCGCACGTCCATGCCGGTCGCAAGACCGAAATGCTTCCGGTCCTCGGAGAGATAGCCGATGCCGGCCCTGACCGCGTCGGAAGGCTTGGAAATCGCACACGGCTTGCCGTGGACCCGGATCTCGCCGCTGTCGCGCGGGTCGGCGCCGAAGATGGCGCGGGCGACTTCCGTCCGTCCGGCGCCCATCAGTCCGGCGAAGCCGAGGATTTCGCCCTTCCTGACGGTAAAGCTGACGTCTCGGATTTCCCGCCCGCGGGAAAGGCCCCTGACCTCCAGAACCGTATCGGCCCCGGAAAGATCCGGAATGGCGACCGGCTCGTTGGTCACTTCGCGGCCGACCATCATGGAGATGATCTTCGAAATGGGTGTTTCGGCCGCTCCGAGCGTGCCGACATAGGCGCCATCGCGCATCACGGTCACCCGGTCGGCGATCTGTTTCAACTCGTCCATCTTGTGACTGATGTAGATGATGCCGACACCGTCCGCCTTGAGACGCCGGATGATGGTGAAGAGCTCGGCGATCTCGGCATCGTTCAGTGCCGCTGTCGGCTCGTCCATGATGAGGATACGCGAGCGGTAGGAGAGTGCCTTGGCGATTTCGACCATCTGCTGCTTGGCGATGGTGAGCTCGCCGACGATCGTCTTCGGATTGAGGTCCAGGTTCATGGACCGGAAGATCTCGACCGCCTGCCGGTTGAGCGCGGCCTCGTCCAGCCTGCCGAAACTCAGGCGCGGCTCCCTGCCGATGAAGATGTTCTGGGCAACGGTCAGGTCGTTCATCAGGCTGAGTTCCTGGTGAATGATGCCGATGCCGAGATCCTGTGCTGCCCGCGGTCCGTCGATTTCGACGACCTTGCCGTTGACGGCCAGTTCGCCGTCATCCTTCGGGTAGATGCCGGAAAGGATCTTCATCAATGTCGATTTGCCAGCGCCGTTCTCGCCCATGAGCGCATGAACCTCGCCGCGCTCCAGGTCGAAGCTGACGTTCTTGAGGGCGTGAACGCCAGGGAAGCGCTTTTCGATCCCTGTCATTTTGACCAGATGTGTCATCGCGCGGTCCTCCCAAACCCGCGACGGTGGGTCACCTTCAGATGGTGACGCCTCCGTCGACCAGAAGTGCCTGACCGGAGACGAACCGGCTTTCGTCGGACAGCAGATAGACGACCATGGGCGTCATGTCGTCGACGGTGGCGAGCCGGCCCATGGGCTGGCGGGCGATAAAGTTCTTTTCCGCTTCCACGGGATCCGGCGCGGCGGCAATGCGGCCGCGCAAGGACGGCGTATCGACGGTGCCGGGGCAGAGCGCGTTGCATCGGATGCCTTCAGCCACGAAATCCGCCGCGACGCCCTTGGTCAGGCCGATCACGGCCGCCTTGGTCGCTCCGTAAAGCGTTCGGACCGGAAAGCCCTTTATGGACGAGGCCATCGACGACATGTTGAGGATGGCAGCGGTTCCGGTCACACCGGCGCGCTCGCGCATGCCGGGCAGGAACGCCTGTATCATGCGGTACATGGAGGTGACGTTGAGATCGAAGCTGAAGGCCCAGTCGTCTTCGCTGATATCCAGCACAGTGCCGTGGTGAACGAAGCCGGCGCAGTTGAAGAGCCCGTCGAGCGGGGGCAGGTCCGCGGCAAGAGCGTCGATGGCCGCGCGGTCGCGAACGTCGACCTTCCGCGTCTTTATCTTGGAATGCTCTTCGGCAAGCGAGGCGAGCGTCGTCTCGTTGATATCGACTGCAAAGACCCTCGCGCCTTCCGCGGCGCAGGCGATCGCGCTGGCGCGGCCGATGCCCTGGCCGGCTGCCGTCACGAGTATGGTCTTGTCTTTCAACCTCACTGAAATCCTCCCGAAAATACGTCAATCACGTTTGAATTCATTCATCCCGTTACATCACGGCGCCGATCTGCCAGGGCACAAATTCGACCCCGCCGAACCCGAGCTGCTCGCTTCTGGATTTTTCGCCTGAGGCAACGCGGATGATCATTTCGAAGATCTCGCGGCCCTTGTCCTCGAGGCTGACATTTTCGGTGACGATGTCACCGCAGTTGATGTCCATGTCCTCGGACATGCGGGCATACATTTCGCTGTTGGTCGCCAGCTTGATGCAAGGCGTCGGCATGTAGCCGGAAACGGATCCGCGACCGGTGGTGAAGACGATGATGTTGGAGCCCGAGGCGATCTGGCCGGTGACGGAGCAGGGGTCGAAGCCGGGACTGTCCATGAAGACGAAGCCCTTCTTGTCGACCATCTCGCCGAACTTGTAGACGTCGACCAGCGGCGCCGAGCCGCCCTTGGCCGCAGCGCCGAGCGACTTTTCCAAAATGGTGGTCAGGCCGCCGCGCTTGTTGCCGGGCGAGGGATTGTTGTCCATCTCGCCGCCGTTGCGGGCCGTGTAATCCTCCCACCAGCGCACGCGCTCGATCAGCTTCTCGCCGACTTCGACGGATACCGCGCGGCGTGTCAGAAGATGTTCGGCGCCGTAGATTTCGGAGGTTTCGGAAAGAATGGTGGTGCCGCCGTGGCGGACGAGAAGATCGGAAGCGATGCCGAGCGCCGGATTGGCGGTAATGCCGGAATAGCCGTCCGACCCGCCGCATTGCATGCCGACGGTGATTTCTGAGACGGGGACAGGGGTGCGTTCGGCCCTGTTGGCGAGTTCGGCGAGTTCCTTCAGCTCCTTCAGGCCCGCCTCGATGGTCCTGCGCGTGCCGCCGGTCTGCTGGATGGTCATGTAGCGCAGGTCGCCGCCCGTGCCGCCACTCGTGCGCATCTTGCGGTCGCCGATCAGGTCGGCGACCTGCATCACCTCGCAGCCGAGGCCGATCAGCAGGATCGCGGCGAAATTCGGATGCTGGGCATAGCCCGACAGGGTGCGGAACAAGGTGTCGTAGCCCTCGTCCTTGCCGGACATGCCACAGCCCGTTCCATGAACGATCGGGACGATGCCGTCGACATTCGGGTAGGCGTCCAGAAGTCCGGATTTTTCCGCCGCTTCCGCGATGAACCTGGCAACGGATCCCGAGCAGTTCACCGACGTCAGGATGCCGATGTAGTTGCGGGTTCCGGCCTTGCCCGAGGGACGGCGGTAGCCGAGGAAGGTGCGTTCCTCGGTGATCGGGTCGAGAGGGGTATTGGCCGTCGCATGGCGGTAGTCGTGGCTGTGATCGCCCATCCCGAGATTGTGGACATGGACATGTTCGCCGGCTTCGATGGCGCATTTCGCCTGGCCGATGATCTGGCCGTAGCGAATGACGTTTTCGCCTTCGGCGATCGGCCGGCGGGCGATCTTGTGGCCGCGCATGATCTGCCTCGGCAGGGGAGTGTCCACGGAATCGGCCTTCGCCCCGGCGTCGATGTCCTGAAGCGCGATGACGACATTGTCTTCCGCATTGAGAAGGATCGAATTGGCTTGAGCGTTCGGCACGAAATTTCTCCCGGTTCGGCCCGTCCACAGGTCGTTGATGGCGACATCGATAGCTTGACATCGTAACTGTGTCAACTAACATGTTAGCATGCAATACGAAGCAGACACATCTCTAATGGACGATCAGGCTCTCCGGGAAACGGTCCTGCCGGACATCGGCAAGATGTCCGGTTCTCTGGCGCAAAGGGTCTACGAGGCCTTGAGGATCGCCATTCTTGCCATGGATCTGCCGCCGGGTATCTTGTTGAAAAAGCAGATCATCTGCGAACGCCTCGGCGTGTCCCGCTCCCCGGTGACGGAGGCGATCACGCGGCTGGCGGGCGAGGGGCTGGTGGAGGTCGTTCCCCAATCCGGCTCGCGCGTGACCAAGTTTTCCATGTCGGAGATCAGGGAGGGAGCCTTCCTGCGCGAGGCGATCGAACTGGCCGCGGTGGCGAAGGTCGCGCTCGACCGGACCGAGGAACAGCTTGCGGAGCTCACCCGCAACCTGCGCCTTCAGGCCCTTTGCCTGGAAGACCATGATGAAACCGGTTTCTACCGGGAGGACGAGCGCATGCACGAGCTCATCTTTGCCTTTACCGGTTTTCCGAAGCTGAACACGCTGGCCGCCACCGGCTGGGTCCAGGTAAACCGGGCCCGGCACCTTCTGCTGCCTTTGAGAGGGCGCGCGCTGGAATCCTACAAGGAACACGCCGAGATCGTCGACGCCATCCGGGAACGCGACCCGGAAAAGGCCCGCAGGGCCATGCAGGTCCACCTGAGCGAACTTGTGACGCGGCTCGAACCTCTGGCCGAGAGCCGGCCCGATCTGTTCGACTGAAACAACATCAGACCCATCGACCCGGCCAGGCCGCTGGAAATGCGGCCGGGTCTGTCAAAGGAAACACCCAAGGAAAACTGAATGACCGAACTTCGAACGCGAGTTCTCAACGGCCGGACGGCAAACCCGGTCGAGCTGACGGAAATGGGTTTCGGCGGTGCCCCGCTCGGAAACCTTTACCGCAAGGTTTCGGAGGAAGATGCGCAGGCGGCCCTGCAGGCAGCCTATGATCACGGCATCCGCTATTTCGACACGGCGCCGCAATACGGCCTTGGGCGGTCGGAAAACCGCTTCGCCGATGCCATCGAGCGCTTCGGCCGCGACACGATCGTCCTGTCGACCAAGATCGGCCGGCTGCTGCTCGATTGCGAGCCCGGTGAAGTCACGCCGGAGGCTTTCGTCGACGTGCCACAGAAGCGGATCGTCTTCGACTACAGCTACGACGGTGTCATGCGCAGCTATGAGGCCAGCCGCGAGCGGCTTCGGGTCGAAAACGCCGATATTCTCTTCGTTCATGACGTCTGTGCCTTCTCGCAGGGATCTCAGGAGGCGAGCGACGCCCGGGTGCGCGAACTGTTCGACCTGGGCGGCTATCGTGCCTTGAGCGAATTGAAGGCGGCCGGTGAAATTTCCGCCATCGGGGCAGGCGTCAATGAATGGCAGGTCTGCGAAAAGCTGCTCGGGCTTGCCGACTTCGACTGTTTTCTGCTGGCGGGACGCTACACGCTGCTGGAGCAGGAGGCGCTGGAAAGTTTCCTGCCGCTGTGCGCGGTCCGCGATGTCGGCATCATCCTTGGCGGCCCCTACAATTCCGGCATCCTGGCGACCGGCGCGGTGCCGGGTGCGAAATACAATTACGCCGACGCCCCGCCGGAGATCCTGGAGCGGGTACGCAGGATCGAGGAAATCTGCGCCGCGCATTCCGTTCCGCTGATCGCCGCCGCGCTGCAGTTCGTGCTCGGCCATCCTTGTGTGAAAACGGTTATTCCAGGCGCCGTCAACGCCCGGGAGGTGGAATCGAACCTCACTGTCCTGAAGACACCCATTCCGGCCGGCTTCTGGTCCGACCTGCGCGCAAGCGGTCTGGTCCGCGAAGATGCGCCCATGCCCGAGGAAACCACATGCTCCGCGGTCTGAATCCCCTTCTCTCGCCGGATCTCCTCCATGCCCTGCGGGCCATGGGACACGGCGACGACATCGTCATCGCGGATGCGAATTTTCCCGCACACAGCAACGGCCAGCGCGTCGTGCGTCTTGACGGCATCACGGCAACGGCGGCGCTGGAGGCGGTGCTGCAGGTCATGCCGCTGGACATATACGTGCCCGATCCGGCCCTCACCATGGAAGTCGTCGGCAATCCGTCCGAGATCCCGCCGGTGGTGGCCGAATTTCAGAGGATCGTCGACGAGGTCGCCGACAATCCGGCAAGGATATCCGGCCTCGAACGGCATGCCTTTTATGAACGAGCGCGCGGTGCCTTCGTCATTCTCCAGACCGGGGAGACGCGGCTTTACGGCAACATCCTGCTGAAGAAAGGGGTGATCAAAACATGAGCGAGGGCGTGCAGCGCATCGATGCGCACCAGCATTTCTGGCAGGTCGCCCGCGGCGACTATGGTTGGCTGACACCGGAACTGGAAACCCTTTACCGGGATTTTCTTCCCCCCGACTACAAGCCATTTCTGGATGCCCACGGCATAGTCGGGACCGTTCTGGTCCAGGCTGCGCCGACGGTGTCCGAAACCGAGTACCTGTTGTCGCTTGCGGATTGCAATTCTTTCGTCAAGGGCGTCGTCGGCTGGGTGGATTTCGAAGCCCCGGATGCGGCAGGCGAAATCGCCCGGCTTGCGGGCCATCCCAAACTTGTCGGTTTTAGACCGATGATACAGGACATTGCCGAGGACGGCTGGATGCTGAAGCCGGAACTGACACCTGCCTTCGAAGCGATGACGGCACACGGTTTGACCTTCGATGCGCTGACGAAGCCGCGCCACCTGAAAAACCTGCTGACCCTGCTGGAGGGGCATTCCGGGTTGCGCGTGGTGATCGACCACGGTTCGAAACCGGACATCCGGTCCGGAGCGTTTCAGGACTGGGCGGCGGATATGGAAGCACTGGCGCTGCGGACCTCCACCTGGTGCAAGATTTCCGGTCTCGTCACGGAGGCGGCGGACGATTGGACGGTCGACGACCTCAAGCCCTATGTGGATCACCTGCTGACCGTGTTTGGCCCCACGCGGCTGATCTGGGGCAGTGACTGGCCGGTTTGCACATTTGCGGCGACATTTGCCGACTGGGTCGGGGCAACGGAAGAACTGCTTTCCGGGCTGAGCGACGCGGACCGAAAGTGTATCTGGTACCGGAATGCGGTGGTGGCCTATGGCTTGGATCTGCAGCCTTAGGGTCGGGTCTGGCTGATCGGCCCGCTCCTATCGTGCCATGCGGCTTGCGCGGAGTTGTGATACCCTAATCGGATCGAGACGAGCAAAACTTGAAGCTGAGGGCATCCTGCGATCGGATTTTGCGAACCAGATGCTCTAACTTATTAGATTCGTTCAACTTTTATACCTTCACCTGTGGCCGCGGGAACGTGGACTGATCTGCATGGCGGAAGGTCGGCCGTCGGGATCTGCGGTCCAAGCTCGTCCGATCCGGGACTTCAATTTCGGGAGGAACGACAATGACGCGCTGGAATATCGAAGGTGAGTACATGGAAACCTGCAACTGCGATTTCCTGTGCCCGTGCATAACCAGTAACCTGACTGCGCGCCCCACCGAAGGCGACTGCAAGGTTGCGATTGTGATGCGGATCGACAAGGGGCAGAAGGACGGCGTCCCGCTCGACGGGCTGTGCTTCGTCGCGGTCATCATGTCCCCCGGGCCAATGGGCGAGGGAAACCTCAAGGTCGGCCTGATCGTTGACGAGCGTGCGGACGATGCCCAGACCGCTGCGATCACGGATATCGCGACTGGCGCTGCGGGCGGTCCCATGGCGGCATTGGGTCCGCTTGTCGGTGAAATGGCCGGTGTGGAGAAGCGGCCCATCCATTTTGAAGGCGATGGGACGACGTTCACCGCCAAGGCAGGCGAACTTGTGGACCAGGCGCTGGAAGCCGCGATTTCCGCCTCGGAAGCCGGCGGACCGATCGTGTTGGAAAACGTCGCCCATCCCGTGAGCAGCAGAGTGGCACTTGCCCACGCGACCCGGAGCAAGTTCCACGCCTTCGGTATCGACTGGGACGATACCAGCGGCACCAAGAACGGGCATTTCTCGCGTTTCTCCTGGGCCGCATAGGCACAGCGGCGGCCCTGCGCCGGGAGGTCTTCCATGACCGATGCGACGATCTTGGAGAAAACACTCAGGCGTGACCGCCTGATCGTGATGACCGGGCTTGCAACGGTTGTTGCGCTTGCAGCGGTCTACACGGTTGCGGGCGTCGGCATGTCCATGTCGGCGCTCTCGATGACGCAGATGGCGCTCAACCTGCCCGGAATGATGATGGAACCGGCGGTCTGGTCGCCATACTATGCCGGGCTCATCTTCCTCATGTGGTGGGTGATGATGATTGCCATGATGGTGCCGAGCGCCACGCCGATGATCCTGCTTTATACCGCTGTCGTCCGGAAACGGACGTCGCTCGATGCGCCCTTTGTGGCGGTCGCCTGCTTCCTGGCCGGCTACCTTGCTGTTTGGGGGGCTTTCAGCCTTCTGGCGATGGCGCTGCAATGGGGGCTAGAGGCGCTCGGTACGGTCACCGGCATGATGGAAATCGCCAATGCGCCGATTGCCGGCGGCGTTCTGATCCTTGCAGGGCTGTACCAGTTGACGCCGCTAAAGAAAGCCTGCCTGAAACACTGCCAACACCCTTTGATCTTCCTGCTTCACCATTGGAAGCCGGGAGGGGCCGGTGCCTTTCGCATGGGGGCGGAACACGGGATATACTGCCTTGGCTGTTGCTGGATCCTGATGGCCCTTCTTTTCGTTGGCGGCATCATGAATCTTCTCTGGATTGCGGGTATCGCGATCTACGTGGGGGTGGAAAAGCTCGCCGCCGGGCACCGCTGGGTGACGGTCGTCACCGGAATCGTCTTGACCCTGGGTGGTGTCATGCTGGCGGCAAGACCGTTGCTGGCAGCTTGACCGGACGTTGGCCTGCTAATTGCGCTTGAGCGCTGTCTGACGGCTTTCCCGATATTTCCGCAGCAGGGTACCCGGCGTCTCACCGGCAAAGCGGTGGAACTCGGCAATCATATGGGCCTGGTCGTAATACCCCATCTCCACGGCGAGAGCGGTGAGGTTCAGGCCGCTGACGGCTTTCAATGCCGCGGCGGTGCGCCGGAACCGGGCGAGGCAGGCAAAGGCCTTCGGGCTGAGGCCGACCTGTTGTGCGAACCGCCGGTGCAAGGTTCGGGCGCTCAAACCGAGTTCGGAAGCGATGGCTTCTACATCCGGTGAAGTGGTGGCCAGCATGTGGAGGGCCTTTTGCACCAGGCCGTCCGGAACTTCGAACCGGTCCGGAAGCATTTTGCCTAGCATTGCCTCGATGCGCTCGAGCCTGGCGGCGTGAGTCTTGGCGGAGGCGGCAATTTCGAGCAGGTCCGAAGCTTCCCGTCCCCAAAACCGGTCAAGGGGTTCGTGCCGGTTCGTCAAATGCCGTACATCACCTGGAAAGAACGCACCGGCCATGCCTGTCCGGATGCGGATTGCGATGGAGACGGTGTCCGGTCGACCTGTCTTCCGGCGCAGGTTCAAAGGCGCGCCGACGGCGTAACCGCTGCCGGTAGCGAGGTCCTGCGAGAAGTGCATCAGAACAACCGGCTCGGCATTCGGCAGAAGGACGAGTGGCTTGGCGGTCTCGCCATTTTCGACCAGCGTGATTTCGCGAACGAACCGCCCGAGCAGGCCCGTTGGGGTTCTTGAAATTTCTGTTGTCTGACTGCTGGCCGATTTTTCCAATTCCCGGAGCCCTCGATCCGCCATGGTCCGGGACGACCATATCAAATGACAGACGGATCAAATGGAAAATCACCAGGAAAAAATCAAACTTGGGAATACGGGACTGGCGATCCCCAAAATCGGTCTCGGCTGCATGTCCATTTCCGGCGCCTATGGTGCTGCGGACCAAGGCGAGGCCCTGCGCACGCTGAACACTGCCCTGGATCTCGGTGTGAGCCTTCTGAACACGGCGGATTTCTATGGGGGCGGCGAAAATGAGCGGCTGATCGGCAGCGTGCTCGCAACGCGGCGCAAGGAGGCTGTCATCGCGACCAAGATCGGTATGCGGCGGGACAGCACGGGCAGACCGACCATCATTGACGGTACTCCGGCTTATCTGGCAGAGGCTTGCGATGCTTCGCTCAAGCGCCTCGGTGTGGAGGCCATCGACCTGCTTATCCTGAACCGGATCGATCCCGGAGTTCCTGTCGAGGAAAGTGTCGGAGCGCTTTCGGCCTTGGTGAAGGCGGGCAAGGTGCGTGCCATCGGGCTGTCGGAAGCGCCGCCGCAGATGATCTCCCGCGCACAGGCCGTTCACCCGCTTGCGGTGCTGGAAAGCGAATATTCCCTGTGGGAGCGGCATGTGGAAGCGGAGGTCCTGCCCGTGCTCGCTTATTATGACATCGTGCTGCTTGCCACATGTCCCCTGGGTCGGGGCTTCCTGACGGGCGGAGTTTCGTCGCCGGACGAGCTGGAAGAAAGAGATTTCCGGCGACGGCACCCGCGCTTCCACGCGGAAAACATGGGGCGCAACCGCGTCTTTGTCGAGGTTCTGGCCGAGGTTGCACGGAGGAAAGGTGCCACTCCGGCACAGGTGGCGCTTGCCTGGGCTTTGTCGCGCGGCAGTACCATCGCGCCGATTCCGGGCACCAAACATGCCGAGAGGGTTGCCGAGAATAGAGCTGCCTGCGGTCTTGTTCTGTCCCTGGAAGATCGGGCGATGCTGGAGGCCCTGCCGGCAGGCGCCGCGGGAGACCGTTATCCGTCCGAAATGCTTAGGGCGGTTCCGTCAGCCCAGGATCGCGCCGGGGAACGGGGATGAATGGTGCGCAAACTCAACGCTCACCCGTTCCCCAAAGCCAGGCGGCGCCGCGCACTCCGGAACTGTCGCCGTGAAAGGCCTTTTTGATCGGTGTGTCGTATTGGTCGGAGAAGATGAAGGGGGCCATGGCGGCAGGCAGGTCTTCGTAAAGCTCATCCATGTTGGACATGCCGCCGCCCAGGATAAAGACATCCGGGTCGAGCAGGTTGGCGGACATGGCGAGAGCGCGGCCCAGCCGGCTGACATAGGCGCGGTAGATTTCGGTAGCGGCGGGGTCGCCCGCGCGTTTCAGGGTGATGATCTCCCGGCCGTTCAGGGGCGCGCCGGTCCTGTTCTCGTAATCGGCCTGGAACCCGGTGCCCGAACACCAGTATTCGATGGCCCCCTTGTGGCCGATCCAGCAATCGGGGCCCGGGTATTCATCCGGTGTCAGCCAGGGAACGGTGATCGCCCCCCATTCCCCGGCAATGCCGTTGGCACCGGAATGGGCCCTGCCGCCGAGTGCGATGCCCGAGCCGCAGCCGGTTCCGATGATGATGGCATGCACCACGTCCATGCCGGCGCCCGCGCCGTCCGTTGCCTCGGAAACGGCAAAGCAATTGGCGTCGTTCTGGATGCGGACCGGCCTGCCGAGTTTTGCCTGCAGGTCCCGGTCGAGCGGCCTGCCGTTCAGCCAGGTGGCATTGGAGTTCTTGACGAGACCGGTCGCCGGGGACAATGAACCCGGAATGCCGACGCCAAGCGTTCCCGTTGCTGCCGTGGCAGCTTCCGCGGCCTCGACAAGCCCGGCAACGGCGGTGAGGCAGCCTTCGTAATCGTCTCTCGGCGTCGCAACCCTTTTGCGGAAAAGCTCTTCGCCCGTTTCGGAAAGGGCGATGATTTCCATCTTGGTGCCGCCCCAGTCAATTCCAAGCCGCATGATCGAACCGGTTACCTGATACGCTCTTCAGTCGAGGGGTCGAACAGTACCGCCTTTTCCATGTTGACCGCAAAGGCATGACTTGTTCCTGCCTGGACGCTGACGTCGGCACGGAAGCGGCCGGTGATTTCCCTGCCGCCGAATTCCGCAACGACGAAGGTGTCGGAGCCGGCCGGTTCGGTCACCTCCACCCTCGCGTCCAACTGGTGGATCGCCTTGCTGTTGCGGTCCGCGCCGTCCGGATCGGTGATCGCCTCGGGCCGAATGCCCAGGATGATGTTCCGCCCGGCATGTCTGGCCATTGCTGGATCGGCAAGCGGCAGGACGCCTGTCTGGCAGTCCTTCAGGGCAAATTCGGCCTGGGGTTTCCCATCTGGCGCTGAGAGTTTCGCCGGGAACAGGTTCATCGAAGGCGACCCCATGAAGCCGGCCACGAACATGTTGGCGGGATCGTCGTAGATTTCCTTGGGTGTGCCGAGCTGCTGCACGTAACCGCCGAACATCACGGCGATCCGGGTCGACAGGGTCAGGGCCTCGATCTGGTCGTGGGTGACGTAGACGATGGTGGTGCCGAGTTTCTGGTGCAGCTTCTTGATTTCGGTGCGCATGTCGACGCGCAGCTTTGCATCGAGATTCGACAAGGGTTCGTCGAACAGGAACACGTCCGGCTCGCGCACCAGCGCCCGGCCCATGGCGACACGCTGGCGCTGACCGCCCGAGAGCTGGCCGGGCTTGCGCTTCAGGAGCTGGGTGATCTGCAGAAGCTCGGCGACGTCCCGGACGGCCTCTTCGCGCTTCGGCTTCGGCACGCCGTGCATTTCCAGGCCGAAGGCCATGTTCTCGGCGACGTTCATGTTGGGATAAAGCGCATAGGACTGGAACACCATGGCGATGTTTCGCTCGGCGGGGCGCACCTCATTCATGCGCTTGCCGCGAATGGCGATCTCGCCGCTGGTGACGTCTTCCAGTCCCGCGATCATGTTGAGCAGCGTTGACTTGCCGCAGCCGGACGGGCCGACGAGGACCAGGAACTCGCCTTCCTCGATGGAAATGTTGGTTTCTTTAAGAACCTGAACCGCGCCGTAGGACTTGGTCGCTTGCTTGATGTCGAGAAAGCCCATGGAATTATCCTTTTACTGAACCCGCCATCAGACCGCGGACGAAGAAGCGTCCGGCGACGATATAGACCAGGAGTGTCGGCAGCGCGGCCATGATCGCGCCGGCAAAGTGGACGTTGTATTCCTTCACCCCGGTGGAGGAGGAGACGAGATTGTTGAGCGCCACCGTCATCGGCTGGCTGTCGAAGTCGGCAAAGGATGCGCCGAACAGGAAGTCGTTCCAGATGTTGGTGAACTGCCAGATGATGCAGACGACGGCGATCGGACCTGAAGACGGCAGCAGGATGCGCTGGAAGATCCGGAAGAACCCGGCGCCGTCGATCATCGCCGCCCGCACCAGCTCGGTCGGGAACTGGGCGTAGTAGTTGCGGAAATAGAGCGTCGAGAAGCCGATGCCGTAGACGAGGTGCACGAAGACCAGTCCCGGTACGGTTCCGGCAAGACCCATCAGCCCCAGCATGCGGGCCATCGGGATCAGCACCATCTGGAACGGGATGAAGCAGCCGAACAGCATCAGACCGAAGACGATGGTGTCGCCCCGGAAGCGCCACTTGGTCAGCACATAGCCGTTGAGAGCTCCGAGCAGGGTCGAGATCGCGACGGCAGGCACCACCATCAGGATGGAGTTGAGAAAATAGGGTTTGAGACCTGTCGGTTCCACGCCGATCTGGGCCGTCGACCAGGCGCTCGCCCAGGGCGCAAGCGTCCAGGTCTCGGGCAGGGACAGCATGCCGCCGCCGCGGATCTCGTCCAGCGGTTTCAGCGAGTTCACCACCATCACGTAGAGCGGCAGCAGGTAGTAGATGCAGAAGACGATCAGGATCGTATAGATGACGAAGCGGGAAACCGATCCGGTCCGGACCGCCGTATCGCTCGAAGCGCCGGCCATTATTTCTTCTCCTTCAGTTCGGACCACAGGTAGGGCACGATGATCGCGGCGATCGTCATCAGCATGATGGTGGCGGAGGCTGCGCCGATGCCCATCTGGTTGCGGGTGAAGGTGTAGGAGTACATGAAGGTCGCCGGCAGTTCGGTCGCCGTACCCGGTCCGCCCCCGGTCAGGGCGATGATGAGATCGTAGGACTTGATCGCCATGTGGGCGAGCACCACGAAGGCGGACATGAAGGCGGGACGAAGTTGCGGAATGACGATGCGCCGGTAAAGCGCCCAGTTGGACGCCCCGTCGATCTGGGCCGCCTTCAGCACCTCGTTGTCGATGCCGCGCAGGCCCGCCAGGAACATCGCCATGACGAAGCCGGATGTCTGCCAGACGGCGGCGATCACGATGGTGTAGATCGCCATGTTCCGGTCCTTGATCCAGTTGAAGGTGAAGCTCTCCCAGCCCCAGCTGTGCACCACGGCTTCCAGGCCGATGCCCGGGTCCAGGAACCATTTCCAGGCCGTGCCGGTGACGATGAAGCTGAGCGCCATCGGGTAGAGGTAGATCGTGCGGATGAAGCCCTCGGTGCGGATCTTCTGATCGAGCAGGATCGCCAGCATCAGGCCGAGCGCGCAGCAGATCACAATATAGAGCCCGCCGAAGACGAAGAGGTTGTTGACCGCAATGCCCCAGGCCCTGAGGCTGAAGAGCTTGTCATAGTTCTCGAACCCGACCAGCCCGAAGGTCGGCAGGATGCGGCTGTCCGTGAAGGACAGGTAAAAGGTGAAAAAGATGAAGCCGTAGACGAAGATCAGGACGATCGCCAAGCTCGGACTCAAGACCAGTTTCGGAAGCACGTCGCGCAGCCAGTCGCCGGAACGCCTCCCCGTGGACACGGACTGTGTCATCTTTTTCAACCTCTCCCGAATTGCCGGATTTCCCGTGCCGTCACGGGACCGCAAGTCAGATGTTCTCGCCGGGAGGGGGTGAATCCCCTCCCGGTCTCAGTCTTTATGCTGGAGGAATTATTGCGCGATTTGAACCGCGTTGACCAATTCTTCGACCGCGGTCGCTGAATCGTATTCGCCGTTGAAATGCGCGGTCACGACGTCATAGATGGCGTTCTTGACGGCAGCCGGATTGGCGTGGCCATGGGCCATGGAGCCGTAGAGGTTGCCGCTGGCGGCCGCCTTCTTCAGGTCCGCCATGCCCTTCTTGCCGCAGGCATCAAACGCCTCGTCGGAAACGTCCGTGCGGGCCGGAACCGAGCCCTTGACCACGTTGAAGGCCGACTGGAACTTCGGCGACAGGATCGCGGTCGCAAGCGCCGCCTGTTCCTTGCCCACTTCCGGGCCCTGCGCGAACATCGCGAACTGGTCGGCGTTGAACGTCACCTGGTCCTGCGTGCCGGGGAAGCGGAAGCACAGGAAGTCGGTGTCCGGCGTCTTGCCAGCATTCAGGAATTCGCCCTTGGCCCAGTCGCCCATCATCTGGAAGGCGGCGTCGCCGTTGATCACCATGGCGGTTGCCAGGTTCCAGTCGCGGCCGGAGAAGTTGTCGTCCACATAGGAGCGGATCACCGCCATGCGGTCGAAGGTTTCCTTCATGGTGTCGGAGCCGAGGGTCTCCTCGTCCAGGTCGATGAAGGCCTTCTGGTAGAACTCCGGACCGCCGGTCGACAGGGCCACGGCATCAAAAATGGTGGCGTCCTGCCAGGCCTGTCCGCCATGGGCAATCGCGGTCTTGCCGGAGGCTTTCACCTTCTCAAGGGCGGCAACAAACTCGTCCCAGGTCTGGGGCGGTGCGATGCCGAGCTCATCCAGGATGGCCTTGTTGGCCCAGACCCAGTTGGTGGAGTGGACGTTCACCGGAGCGGCCACCCACTTGCCGTCGTACTTGGAGAACTTCTGCAGGGCTTCGGGCACGACATCGTCCCAGCCTTCCATGCCGGCCAGGATGTTGAGGTCGGCAAGCGCGCCTTCCTTCGCCCAGTCGGTGATGTCGAAGCCGAGCATCTGCACGGCGGTGGGCGGGTTGCCGGAAGTGACGCGGGCGCGCAGCACGGTCATGGCCTGGGAGCCGCCGCCACCGGCAACCGGCATGTCCTGCCAGCCGATGCCCTGGCTTTCAAGGTCCTGCTTCAGGACGTTGAGGGCAGCAGCCTCCCCGCCCGACGTCCACCAGTGCAGCACCTCGACATC
>JBNKGB010000083.1:0-20276 GCA_050289605.1 Roseibium sp.
GTCGATGTGGATCAGCTTGGCGGCGCCATCATCGACAAGCTTGCGGAGCTTTTCGACGAAGACGCGCAAAAAATGCGCGACCGGCGCGATAGAACGAGAGCGGCTTAGTTTTTGGTTTCAACATATACTCCCTCATCCTGAGGAGCAAGCTCGCTCGCGTCTCGAAAGGTGGGCCACACGCTCAAGCAAAACTCTTGGCGAGTGGCCCACCAAACTCCGGACCGTCAGTCGTCCGACGCGGCAACCAGGCTGGCGTTGCCGCCGGCGGCCGCCGTGTTGATCGACAGCACCTGCTCCAGCGCGAAGCGGGTGAGGTAGGCCGGGCCGCCGGCCTTGGGGCCGGTGCCGGAGAGGCCGGAGCCGCCGAAGGGCTGGGTGCCGACGACCGCACCGATCGTGTTGCGGTTGACATAGATGTTGCCGACGGAGAGCCGGTCGACCACCTTCTTCACCGTAGCATCGATGCGGCTGTGGACGCCGAGCGTCAGGCCGTAGCCGGTGGCCGCGATCTGGTCGAGAACCTTGCCGATATCGGCCGCCTTGTAGCGCACCACATGCAGCACCGGTCCGAAGACCTCGCGGGTCAGGGCTTCCGCCTTGTCCAGCTCGATGATGTGCGGCGCAACCCAGGAGCCGTTGGCAAGTTTGCCGGCCGGTATTTCCCCGGCATAGCGCAGTGTCTGCTTTTCCCGCATGTCGTCGACATGGGAGAGGATGTTGTCGCGGGCTTCCTCGTCGATCACCGGACCGATGTCGGTCGACGGCAGGCGCGGATCGCCAAGCTTCAGTTCCTTTGCCGCGCCTTCCAGCATCCTCAGCAGGCTGTCGGCGACGTCTTCCTGCACGTAGAGCAGGCGCAGGGCCGAACAGCGCTGGCCAGCGGAGCGGAAGGCCGACATCATGACATCGTCACAGACCTGCTCGGGAAGCGCGGTGGCGTCCACCAGCATGGCGTTGATGCCGCCGGTTTCGGCGACCAGCGGCACGATCGGGCCGCGTTTGGCAGCCAGCGTGCCGTTGATGGCCCAGGCGGTTTCGGTGGAGCCGGTGAAGGCAACGCCCGCGACGGCCGGATGGGAGGTCAGGGCCGCGCCGATGTCGCCTTCGCCCGGAACCAGCAGGAACGCATCCTGCGGAACACCGGCTTCATACATCAGCCTGGCGGCCTCATAGGCAACCAGCGGCGTCTGCTCGGCGGGCTTGGCGACGACCGCGTTGCCGGCGACAAGCGCCGCGCTGATCTGGCCGAGATAGATCGCCAGCGGGAAGTTCCAGGGCGAAATGCAGACGAATACACCGCGGCCACGATAGCGGTAGCGGTTTTCCTCGCCCGTCGGTCCGGGCATCAGCCGCCCTTCACCGAAGAGCGTCTTGGCCTCGGCAGCGTAATAGCGGCAGAAATCGACCGCCTCGCGGATTTCCGCGATGCCGTCGGTCAGGCACTTGCCGGCTTCCATGGCCAGGATCGTCATCAGGCGGTCGCGATTGACTTCCAGAAGATCGCCGAGTTTTTCAAGCGCGGCCGCGCGCTCCTCGACCGGCTTGCGCGACCAGGCCTCGAAGCCCTTGCGGGCGACTTCGATAGCTTTTTGCGCGGTGTCGCGATCCGCGAACCGGACGGTCCCGACCTTGGTGCTGCCATCCATAGGCGCGAAGACGGGATGTGCGTCGCCGGACGCGGAAAGACCCTTGCCGAGCGGACCGGCCTCGGTGAAGGGCGCCTTGAACCTGGCCATGCCGTCGACGAGCTTGTTGCGCTCGGCCGCGCAGCCGAACTCGACGCCGTCGGAATTGCGGCGGCTGCCGCCGTAAAGGTCCTTGGGAAGCGGAATCGAGCGGTTGACCGCATGATGGCCGTTGTCGAGAATTTCTACGGGCCGCTTCAGCATGTCCTCCACCTTTACCGACGCATCGCCGACGATTGTCACGAAGGATGAGTTGGCGCCGTTTTCAAGAAGACGGCGGACCAGATAGGCCAGAAGATCCTTGTGCCCGCCGACCGGTGCGTAGATCCGGCACGGGAAACCGTCACGCTCGCAAACCGACTTGTAGAGGCTCTCGCCCATGCCGTGCAGGCGCTGGAATTCGTAGCCCTCGGCCTTGCCGCCGGCGAGCTCGATGATCTGGGCGACGGTCAGCGCGTTGTGGGTCGCGAACTGCGGATAGAGCACGTCGCGGGCCGCCAGCATGCGCTTGGCGCAGCACAGGTAGGACAGATCCGTCGCTGCCTTGCGCGAGAACACCGGATAGCCCTCGGCGCCGCCTTCCTGGGCGTGCTTGATTTCCGTGTCCCAATAGGCGCCCTTCACAAGGCGGACCATCATCCGGCGATTGGTCTTGCGGGCCGCATTGACCAGCCAGTCGATCACATGGATGCCACGCTTCTGGTAGGCCTGGACGGCGAGGCCGAAGCCTTCCCAGCCCTCGGTCACCGGATCGGTGAGGAGCGCGGCGATGACATCGAGGGATATTTCCAGCCGGTCGGCTTCTTCCGCGTCGATGGTGAAGTTGAGATTGCGGTCCCGCGCCATCTGCGCCAGTTCGCGCAGCTTGGGCAGCAGTTCGTCCCGCACCCGGTCGCCGTTGACCGCCTGATAGCGCGGATGCAGCGCGGAGAGCTTGACCGAGATGCCCGGACGGTTCGGCAGCTTCTTGTCGCCGGCCGCCTTGCCGATCGCCTCGATGGCACTGGCGTAGGACTTGAAGTAGCGCTCGGCGTCGGCTGCCGTGCGTGCGCCTTCGCCCAGCATGTCATAGGAATAGCGGTACCCCTTGGCTTCCTGGCCTTTGGCGCGGTCCAGAGCTTTCTGTATGGTTTCCCCGAGCACGAACTGGTGCCCGAGCAGACGCATGGCCTTGCGGGTCGCCACCCGCACGGTCGGCATGCCTAGGCGCTTGACGAGGCTCGACAGGATGCTCTGCGGCGTGTCGCCGGGGTGCAGCAGGCGGGAGGTGACGCCCAGCGCCCAGGAGGACGCCGACACCAGCCACGTATCGGATTTCGGTCCCGACGGATCGTCGAAGCGGGCAGCCGCCAGCTTGTCCTCGATCAGCTTGTCGGCCGTCTGTGCGTCCGGCACGCGCAGCAGCGCCTCGGCCAGAACCATCATCGCCAGGCCTTCGCGAGTCGTCAGGCCGAATTCGCGCATGAAATCTTCGACGCCGCCAAGGCCGACCTGGACGGAACGCATGTCCTCGATATAACCGCGCGCGCGCTGATCGATCAGCTTCTCGACCACCGGGTCGCCGGTGGCTTCCTTCAGAAGTGCCTCGACAAGGGGCTTGTCGGCCGGGGCATAAGCAACACGGAACGGCTGGAGTTCGACAGCATTGATCGTCTTCATGGCTGCAACGGATGCGGTCATGAGAACCTCCCGATAAGGGCCCTTTGGGGCCGGATCATTAGATTTCCCTAAAATATCCAAATTTAATGTCATTTTTTCCCTGTTTTTTTAATCATTTTCCGTCTATTTCTCTACCAAAATGCAATTTTCAGGGAAAAGCACCATGCTGGACGCAACCGACAGGAGAATTCTGAAGGTCCTTCAGGTAGACGGCCGCATCACCAACACCGATCTTGCGGAACGGGTGAACCTGTCGGCAACCGCAACGGCCGAGCGCATGAAGCGGCTCGTGCGCGAGGGCTACATCGAGCACTTCTCCGCCAGCCTCAATCCGAAGCTGGTGGGCCGCGGCCTGCTGGTCTTCGTCGAAATCCGCCTGGACCGGACCTCGCCGGAGATATTCGACGCCTTCAAACTCGCCGTCGAACGCTCTACCGACATCATGGAGTGCCACATGGTGGCGGGCGGCTTCGATTACCTGATGAAGAGCCGGGTCAAGGACATGGAGGCCTATCGCGCTTTCCTGTCGGACGTGGTCCTTGCCCTGCCCGGCGTCCGCGAGACCCACACCTACGCGGTCATGGAGGAGATCAAGGACACGCACATCCTGCCGGTCTAGGAAATCGGACGGGAAGCCGGGCCGTCTGCTCACAAAGCCTTGTCTTGACCGTGTTCGCCACCTGCGCGAGGGACAGTGGAATGAGGGCTCGGCCCTATCAGGGGGAGAAAACATGAGAAGACTGCTCGCCGCCGGCGTCGGCCTTTTGGGGACCTTTCTGGCTCCGTTCACGGCACCTGCCCAGGACACGTCCGCGACCCGGGAAACGGCCTGGGAGGCCGTGCCCCAGGAAGCAAAGGGGCAGACAGTTTATTTCCATGCCTGGGGCGGAGAGCCGCGCATCAATTCCTATATCGATTGGGCCGCTCGCGAAGTTGAGCGCGACTTCGGCGTGCGCGTCATTCACGTGAAGGTCAGCGACACGGCGGCCGTGGTGTCCCAGGTCCTGACGGAAAAGTCGGTCGGCAAGGACACCGGCGGCGCGGTCGACCTGATCTGGATCAATGGCGAGAACTTCGCCTCCATGAAGGAAAACGGCCTTCTGGCCGCGCCCGGCTGGGCTGACACCCTGCCAAACTGGAAATATGTGGACGAGACGAACAAGCCGACCGTCAAGGTCGACTTCACCGTGCCGACCGACGGACAGGAAAGCCCCTGGGGCATGGCCAAGCTGGTCTTCATGTATGACGGCGCCAGGCTCGGCACGCCCCCGGCGACCCTTGGCGAGCTCCTGGCCTTCGCCAAGGCAAATCCGGGACGCTTCAGCTACCCCCAACCCCCGAATTTCTATGGAACGACCTTCCTCAAGCAGGTGCTGACCGGCACGATCGCGGACAGGGACCTGCTGTCGAAACCGGTCGACAGGGCGGCGTTCGATAACACGGCGGCGCCGCTCTTTGCCTATCTCGATGAGCTTAATCCCCTGCTCTGGCGCGCGGGGCGGGCCTTCCCGAAAGACGCCGCGCACATGCGCCGGTTGCTCGGCGATAGCGAACTGGACATCGCCTTCACGTTCAATCCGGTCGACGCTTCCGCCGCCATTGCCAACGGTGAGCTGCCCGACACCGTGCGGACCTTTGTCCTGAACGGCGGCACCATCGGCAACACCCATTTTGTCGCCATTCCCTACAATTCCTCCAGCAAGGCGGGCGCCAAGGTCTTCGCGAACTTCCTCCTGTCGCCGCTGGCGCAGGCCCGCAAGCAGGCCCCTGAAGTCTGGGGCGACCCGACGGTGCTCGATGTCGCCGGACTGCCCGGAACAGACAAGGCCCTGTTCGACGTGCTCGACCTGGGGCCTGCCACCCTTGGCCCGGAAGACCTCGGCCCGGTTCTGCCCGAGCCGCATCCGAGCTGGGTCAGCGCCATTGAGGAAGCCTGGACGGCGCGTTACGGCGCCGAATGAGGCCGGCTGCGCCGAAATGGTCCGGACTGCCGGATATTCCGACCATCCTGGTCGCGCTGCTGCTGACCGGCCCCGTTGTGGCGGGGCTCGCCGGCACCGCCCTGCCCGCCTTCGGTTACCTGCCTGCGCTCGGGCACGACACCCTGTCGCTGACCCCGTTCCGGCAGCTTGCCGGGGTGCCGGGGCTGGGACGGTCCGCACTTCTCAGCCTGGGCACCGGACTTCTCGCCTCGCTCCTGTCGCTCGGCATCGTCCTGGGCTTTGCCGCCGGCTGGGCCGGAACCGTCACGTTCCGCCGCCTTTCGCGGTTCCTGTCGCCGCTCCTGTCGGTGCCGCATGCCGCCGCCGCCTTCGGGCTTGCCTTCCTGATCGCGCCGTCGGGCTGGATCGCGCGGATGGTCAGCCCCTGGGCGACCGGCTGGACCCGCCCACCCGACGTCCTGATCCTGAACGACCCCTACGGGCTCGCCATGACGGCAGGCCTCGTCGTCAAGGAGGTTCCGTTTCTTTTCCTGATGACGCTCGCCGCGCTCGACCGGCCGCACATCCGTGACGGCCTGAAAGCCGGTGCGGGCCTCGGTTATGGACGCATGGCTGCTTTCGCCAAGATCGTGCTGCCGCAGATCTATCCGCTGATCCGCCTTCCGATGCTGGCGGTGATCGCTTATGCCACTTCCGTCGTCGACGTCGCGGTCATCCTGGGACCGGCAACACCGCCGCCCCTCGCTCCCCGCCTGGTGGAATGGATGTACGACCCGGATCTCGACAGGCGGCTGATGGCCTCCGCCGGCGCCCTGCTGCAACTGGCCGTCAGCGCGTTGGCGCTGCTCGCTTATTCTGGCATCGAGGCGGCCGCGCTGACAGTGCTTGGGCACAGGTTCACCAGCGGACGTCGCCGCCGGCACGAAGCCGCCGGAAGACTGGCGGTGCTTGCACCGATGATCCTGATCGTCGTCTCGATGATCCTCTCGCTCGTCCTCCTGGCCATCTGGTCGCTGGCCAGGTCCTGGTGGTTTCCGGCCGCCCTGCCGCAGAAAACGGATCTGTCCTTGCTGGCCGGTGTTTTTTCCTTGAGCGGGTCCAGCCTTCTGACAACGCTGCTGATCGCCATCGGATCAGCTCTGATCGCAACCGCACTGACGCTCTGGCTCCTGGAGGCGCGCAACCATCGCAACCGGCCTGGGCGCGGCCGTTTCAAGTCCCTTGTATTCCTGCCGCTTGTCATCCCTCAGGTCAGCTTCCTGTTCGGCCTTCACGTGCTGTTTCTGCTTGCCGGCCTGAGCGGCACCCTGACAGCCGTCCTGTCCGCCCATCTGGTGTTCGTCTTTCCCTATGCCTTCCTGGCTCTGAGCGATCCCTGGCGACGGCTCGACCCACGCTACGCCAAGGCCGCCTTTTCCGCCGGCGCATCGAGACTGCGTGTCTTCTGGATGATCCGGCTACCCTTGCTCCTGCGTCCGGTGCTGGTCACCTTCGCGGTCGCCGCCGCTGTTTCCGTCGGCCAATACCTGCCGACCCTGATGATCGGAGCCGGGCGGATCGTGACGGTCACGACCGAAAGCGTTGCCCTTGCAAGCGGCGGCAACCGGCAGGCCGCCGCGCTCTATGCGCTGCTGCAGCTGCTCATACCACTGGCGATTTTCTCCCTGGCCGCGCTGCTGCCGGCACTCGCCTTCAGAAACCGCGCTGCCATGCGGCTGGAAAGATGAAGCCGGTCATGAACGGTTCCCCCGCAAACAAGCCGGGTCTTGTGCTCGAGGACGTCGCCCTCCGACTGAACGGGGTGGAACTTCTTTGTATCGGCTGCGACATCGCCCCCGGTTCGGTGCTGACCATCATGGGCGAAAGCGGCAGCGGCAAGTCCAGCCTGCTCGATTTCGTCGCCGGCTTCCTGGCCCCGGCCTTTGAGGCAACCGGCAGGGTCTTCCTGAACGGCAGGGACCTCACCCGCCTGCCCGCGCAGGAAAGGCACATCGGGCTGATGTTCCAGTCGCCGCTGCTCTTCCCGCACATGTCCGTTCTTCAGAACCTGATGTTCGCCATTCCGGCACGTGTCAGAGGCCGCCGACTGCGTCGGGACATGGCGGAACAGGCGCTGGCGGATGTCGGCCTCGCCGGCTTTGGTGCCCGCGACCCGGAAACGCTGTCGGGTGGCCAGCAGACTCGGGTCGCACTGATGCGCACCCTGCTCGCCGAGCCCGAGGCCCTGCTTCTGGACGAGCCCTTCTCCAGCCTCGACCGGACACGGCGTGCCGAAGTACGGGAACTGGTCTTCCGGCAGGCGGGAAAAAAGGGTCTGCCGGTCCTGCTGGTTACCCACGACGAGGAAGATGCGATCGCCGCCGACGGCATGGTTCACCGGTTGGACCGGGACGCTCCGAGCAGCGGCTCTTCCTGAACCTTCATTCCGCCGCGGCCTTTATTCGGCCATGTCCGCGGACTTCGCCTGTAGCAGCGAATACCGGTCGATGCCGATGCGCTCGATCAGGCCAAGTTGCGTTTCCAGGAAATTGATATGGCTTTCCTCGTCGGAGAGAAGCTTTTCGAACAGCTTCATCGAAACATAGTCGCCGTGCTCCCGGCAAACTTCGCGCGCTTCGTGATAAAGCGCGCGGGCGACATATTCGGCGGCAAGGTCACCTTCAAGGCATTCCTTCGCCGACTGGCCGACGCGCATCGGGTCGAGGGTCTGAAGGTTCGGCAGGCCTTCCAGGAAGATGATCCGGTCGATGAGGTCGTCAGCGTGGCGGCGCTCCTCTTCGGATTCGGCCAGCTCCTTGTCAGCCAGCTTGCCGAATCCCCAGTCGGCCAGCAGCCGCCCGTGCAGCCAGTACTGGTGGACAGCGGTCAGTTCGTGGCGCAGAGCCTTGTTCAGATACTCGATGACCTTCGTTTCGCCTTTCATGGAGCCCTCTCCGCTCTTACCGGCCCGTGGCCTGCCTTGCCGGCACCGGACGGTCCCTGTTCTCCGCCTCTTGAGAGACTTTTTCGTGAATGATGTCAATGACGGCCGGAAAACAGCCGCCGCATCTCGGGCGGCACCCCAGATGCCGGAAAACGGCGCCGGGCGTCGGCACCTTGCCGTTGGGGTCCGCGCGCATTTCTTCCGCCGCTTCGCGAAGCTGCTTGTCAGACAGTACGTTACAAGAGCATATGATCATTTCCGGATCCGGAACGAGACTCCGCTTTGGGACATATTGGCAAACTGGAACTTTTGCGCAATAACGAAACCTTACCGGATGAGTCAACTTTTTCCGATCCCCAATCAGCCTGCAGGAACCTGAAATGAGTGGCAACGACCCTATCGACGACCGCCCGACCCTCGTGCTCACGGGTGCAAGCCGGGGTATCGGCCACGCAACCGTGAAACGCTTTTCCGCCGAAGGCTGGCGGGTGATCACCTGCTCGCGCCATGCCTTTTCCGACAAGTGCCCCTGGCCAATGGGGCCGGAAGACCATATCCAGGTCGACCTGTCCGACCCCGAGAACCTCGGATTTGCCATTCAGGAGATCCGCAAGCGCCTGGAGCCCAACGGCTCGCGCCTGAGCGCCCTCGTCAACAACGCCGGCATCAGCCCGAAGGGCCCGGAAGGCGAACGCCTGAGTTCGCTGACCACGGCCATGCATGAATGGCGGACGGTTTTCCAGGTCAATTTCTTCGCGCCGATCCTCCTCGCACGCGGTCTGTTCCAGGAACTGAAGGCCTCGGCTGGCTCGGTGGTCAACGTGACCTCGATCGCGGGCATGAGGGTACACCCCTTCGCCGGAACCGCCTATGCCACCTCGAAGGCCGCGCTCGCCTCGCTCACGCGGGAAATGGCCGCTGATTTCGGACCTCACGGGATCCGGGTCAACGCCATTGCGCCGGGCGAGATCGACACCTCCATCCTGTCTCCCGGCACCGAAAAGCTGATCGGCGGCATCCCGCTGCGGCGCCTCGGCCTGCCGGCAGAAGTCGCCGACACGATCTACTATCTTTGCTCCAACAGGTCGTCTTATGTCAGCGGCGCAGAGATCCACATCAACGGCGGACAACACGTATAGCCAGGAAGGCGCAACCTTGAATTACATTGATCCGGAAATAAATTTGTGCACTGCACACAGAGTGGCCGGGTAAAAATAACAATAGTCTTCAGAAAACTTTGAAACCATAGGTAGTTTACACAATTTTCATTGCCCGTCCCGATAATTGCGGAACAACAATTCTGTTCTTTCGTCTGTGCGGGGATCGAATGAAACAATTTACGAAAGTAATGGCCGACCTGAAGTTCGGCTATAAGGTCGCCGGCGGCTTTCTCGCCGTGCTTTTGCTGACAGCCGTTGTCGGCGGCGTCGGCTTCCTGGCCATCCATAAACTCTCGACCCGCTTCGTTGTGGCCGACCAGGCATCCAATGTTGCCGGTCAGGTTCAGTCAATGTCCGTGAGACGGGAGGATTACCTGAACAACCCGACCGGGGAACTGGGTGACGCGGTACGCCAGGAGATCTCCGGCCTCGACACGTCCCTGCAGGATCTCGCGAGCGAGGTTTCCGGCGACCCGGTAGCCGAGCCGCAGGTGGCCGGTGCCCAGGATGCGGTCACCCAGTTTGCGGCGACGTTCGATCAGGTTGTCGACCAGATCAACCAGCAGGCGGAACGCCTCGCCACGTTGCAGAAGAGCACATCCGACCTTGAAGCAGTTGCCGGAAGCATCAGCAATGCTGTGCTGACGGAAGAAAAACGCAATAGCGCCGAGGCCTTCTCCGCCAACAGCCGGCTCGACGATGCCAACCAGCTGCAGCGCAGCGTCTTCGAACTCAAGGACGAAGTCATCCAGATCCGTCTTGCGTATCTGAAAGGCAGCGGCAACATAGAGGGTGAGGAACTGCAGACCGCGCTCGGCGTTGCGAGAAACCTGGTCTCCACCACAAAACAGATGCGCTACAAGGACATCGAGGGCATCGACGGCGCGGCTCTGTCCAAGCTGGCGGCCCAGGCCGTCAAATTGAACCAGTCCCTGGAAAACCTGACCAAGGATCTCGGCTTCTCCGAGGCCTATGAAGCGCGGCTGGCCGTCGGCACTGCAATCGACGGCATGAACGGCTTCACCCAGGAGATCCTGGGGCAGGTCGACGCCGTGGTTGCCAAGGCGAAAACGGATGCCTTGACCGCCTCCACCCGCCTTGCCACCGTCCGCACCATTTCCGACAACGCAACGCGCCTCAACGAGCTGGCCCTGGCGGCCCGCGCGGAGACGCTCTACCTCTTCGGCAGTTTCGGTGCCACCGACAAGACCCTGGTCGAAGCCCAGATTGCGGACCTCGGCAAGGTCGAGAAGGATCTTGTCAAGTTCGCCAACATCCTGCCGACCGCATCCGAGGCCATCAAGGCCATTCCGGCCTCGATCGCGACGCTCGACAAATCCTTCGGGGAAATGCTGACGACGAAAGCCGACCTTCTGGAAAAACGCCAGCGGCTCGACACGCTGACCCGCAAGGTAAGCGCCGATATCGCCGAGATCTCCGGCGAACAGTCCAAGGCGGCAAATGCCGCTTCGGCCGCCGCAAAAATGCAGATCGGCATCACGATCCTGCTCGCGATCCTCGGCGGTGTCGGCCTGGCCTTCGTTCTCATCAAGGCAATCACGCGTCCGATCCGTGTCATCACGGACGTGATGGCAAGGCTCGCCAATGGCGACAATGAAGTCGACATTCCCGGCATCGACCGCGGCGACGAGATCGGCGACATGAGCCGCACCGTCCAGGTGTTCCGGGACAACGCGGTCGAGCGGGCCCACCTGCAGGCGCAAAACGCCCAGGAGGAAGCGGCACGGCTGGAACGCCAGCAGCGCATCGACACCCTGATCGCGTCGTTCCGGTCCAAGGCGGAAGAAGCCCTAGGTTCGGTCGAAACCACCGCCGAAAGCCTCGACTCCACCGCCCAGGCCCTGACGGAAATCGCCCGCGACAGCGCCGGCTACGCCACCGAGACGCAGGCGTCCTCCGACGAGACCACCAACAACGTCCAGACCGTCGCCAGCGCGGCGGAGGAGCTGGCCGCCTCCATCGGCGAGATCTCGCGGCAGGTGGCCCAGACCACGGAAATCGTCGACCGGGCCACCACCGGCACCCGCATGACCAACCAGAAGGTCGAGGGGCTGGCGGAAGCCGCCACAAAGATCGGCGAAGTCGTCACGCTCATCCAGGCGATTGCCGAGCAGACCAACCTGCTCGCCCTCAACGCGACCATCGAGACCGCCCGCGCGGGCGAAGCCGGCAAGGGTTTTGCGGTGGTCGCCGCGGAAGTGAAGGAACTGGCGAACCAGACTTCCAAGGCAACGGAAGAGATCAGTTCACAGATCACCGAGATCCAGAACGCAACGAAGGAATCCGTCGTTGCGATCGGGGAGATCGCCGAGACGATGAACGAGGTCAACACCTACACGACCGCCATTGCTTCTGCCGTCGAACAGCAGGGCGCGGCGACTGCCGAAATCTCGCAGAACGTACAGCGGGCCGCGGAAGGAACCGGTGCGGTCTCCTCCTCCATGACCCAGTTGTCCCAGGCCGTCGACCAGACCGCCTCGTCCGCCGACATGGTGCTGTCTGCTTCCGGCGAACTCTCGGCCAAAACCGACGAGTTGAAACGGGAAGTCGAGCAGTTCCTGTCGGAAGTCGCCGCGGCCTGACAACGCGGCCCCGGATTTGAAGAAGGCGGGAACGCGGCGCGTTCCCGCCTTCTTCGTTTTTCTCGGCCGGTCAGCGCTTGCCTTTTGCGGAAATCGCTCAAAACGTTGACCTTGCCGCAATAGATGACTAGAGCATCCAGGACTTTTCAAACAACGGGAAACCATCGTGGCGGACGAAACCAGCGCCCCTTCCTTTGCACCTTCCGGCAAGCCTCCCGTCGAGGCGTGGCCGGTGATCCTGGAAACCCGGGGCTGGAAGGACTACCGGCTTCTGGACATGGGGGCCGGCGAAAAACTGGAACGCTATGGCCGCTTCACCATCATCCGGCCGGAGCCGCAGGCCATGGGCGCGCGCCGGTTGAAGGAGAGCACCTGGCAGCGGGCCGATGCGGTCTTTTCCGGCGACACGGAAGAGGAAGGCCCGGGCCGCTGGAAATTTTCCGGCAACGTTCCGGAAACCTGGCCGATGTCCTACGGCCCGGTGCGCTACAACGGCCGTTTCATGTCCTTCCGCCATGTCGGTGTCTTCCCGGAACAGGCCGCCCATTGGGACTGGGTCAACGCCAAGATCCGCGCGGAGCGCCAGCGCACGCCCGACAAGCCGTTGAAGGTTTTGAACCTCTTTGGATACACGGGTCTTGCCTCGCTGCTGCCGGCAACCGAGGGGGCACAGGTCACCCATGTCGACGCCTCCAGGAAGGCCATCGGCTACGCCCGGGAGAACCAGGCCCTTTCCGGTCTCGACGACCTGCCGATCCGCTGGATCTGCGAGGACGCGTCCAAATTCGTCGCCCGGGAAGTTCGGCGCGGCAACAAGTATGACGGCATCATTCTCGACCCGCCGAAATACGGCCGCGGCCCCAAGGGCGAGGTCTGGGACCTTTACACCAGCCTTCCCGGCATGCTCGCAGACCTGCAGCAACTGCTCTCGGACGACGCGCTGTTCATGATCCTGACGGCCTACGCGATACGCTCCAGCTTCGTCTCCATTCACGAGCTGATGGCCGAAACGCTCGACCACCAGGGCGGGTTGCTGGAATCGGGTGAACTGGTCATCCGCGAGGAAGACGACAAACGGGCGCTTTCCACTTCGCTCTTTTCCCGCTGGAGCAGCCGGTAAACCTGCTTTCGGAACGAGCCTTCGTCGTTGTGACAGTTGCCCGCGCATGTTAGGCATACTAACTTTTCCGTCGCAGTTCAGCTAACCTCGAAGGTCCGGGAAACGCATGGCCAGGGAACAGATCCGGAAGAAGACCGCCTATCACCATGGCGACCTGCGCGGCCAGCTTGTCACGGCCGCCACGAGCCTGATCGAAAAACACGGCCAGGACGGTTTCTCCATGTCCGACGCCTGCCGGCTGGCCGGCGTCAGCACGGCTGCCCCTTACCGGCATTTCGCCTCCAAGCAGGATCTGCTCGAGGCGGTGGTGGAGCGCGGACTGCACCGCCTCGGCGAAACGATGGAACGACAGGCCTCGAACCACCCGCGCGGCACGCTGGATTCCATTGCCGCGGTCATGAAGGCCTTTGTCGATTTCGCCCGCAAGGAACCGCATATTTTCAGGCTCATGTACGCCACGATGACGGGCTCTGGACGGATCCGGGAACCGGAGAAGATCGGCAAGGCCTCCTACGGTGTCCATCTGCGGGAAGTCGCCCTTTATCTCGGGGAAGAAGGCGTCAACGAAAAGGTTATCCGGACGGTCTTTCTGCTCTGGCCCTACGTTCTGGGCCTGTCGTTTCTGTCCATGGACAGCAAACTGGAGGCCGAGGAGTTTCCGGTGAACATTGAACAATCGATCCGCTTGGTTGCCGAGCGCCTGCTGCCGCCGAAGACTGACGGTCAAAAACCTTGACCCGACAAGGGCCAACGCCTAATCCAACCACCTTGAACCAATCCTCCGGCTCCCGAGCGAGACATGTCCCATTCCGGCAAACCCCAGCGTATCGGCGCGGTCAAGCAGATCACCAGCCACTCCAATCCGATCGTCAAGGAAATCAAGGGCTTGGTCGCCCTGCGCAAGCACCGCAGCCAGTCCGGCCTGTTTGTCGCCGAAGGGCTGAAACTGGCGACCGACGCCCTGGAGGCCGGCTGGGGGGTGCGCTACCTGGCCCTCGGCCCGGAAGCCCGCGACAATCCCGTTGCCCAGACGGCGGCCGCGACCGCAAAGGCAAGGGGCGCGCTGATCCTTGAAGTCTCCAGCGCCGTCATGGCCGCAATGACGCGCAAGGACAACCCGCAGATGGTTGTCGGCGTCTATGAACAGAATCTCCTTTCGGCGAAGGATATCGATCCGGCGGGTGCGACCCTCTGGGTGGCCCTCGACCGGGTTCGCGACCCGGGTAACCTTGGAACGATCATCCGCACGGTCGATGCGGTCGGCGGCGCCGGGGTGATGCTGGTCGGCGACTGCACCGATCCCTTCGCCGTCGAAGCGGTGCGCGCCACCATGGGCTCGCTGTTTCACGTGCCGCTCGCCAAGATGAGCAAGGAAGAATTCAAGTCGCTTGCGGCCAGATGGCCGGGAACTGTCGCTGCCACGCACCTGAAAGGATCCGTCGACTACCGCACGCCGGACTACCGGGAGCCCGCTCTTCTTGTGATGGGCAACGAACAGAAGGGGCTGGAAGACGACATGGCGGAAGCTTGTCCCACCCTGATCCGGATCCCCCAGGTTGGACAGGCCGACAGCCTCAATCTGGCGGTCGCCACCGGCATCGCGCTTTATGAAATCCGCCGCAAGCACCTGGAGCTTTAGGACCCAAATGAGACTGTTTGTATTCGGAGCAGGATATTCCTCTACGGCGTTCATCCGGGAGGTCCGGGAGACGTTCGACTGGATCGGCGGCACGACACGTTCGGCGGAGAAGGCCGAGGCGCTGAAGGAAATGGGCGTCGAACCGTTCATTTTCGACGGGACGGCCAAGGGCGACGGCATTGCCGACGCTCTCAGATCCGCAACCCACGTGCTGGTTTCCATCGCTCCTGACGAGGCGGGCGATCCGGTCCTCCTCAATCACGGTGAAGACATCGCCGCGGCCCGGCCCGCATGGATCGGCTACCTGTCGACAGTGGGTGTCTACGGCGATCATGACGGCGCCTGGGTCACCGAGGAGACGCCCTGCAAGCCGGTCTCCAGACGATCCGTGCAGCGCGTGGCGGCCGAAGAAGCCTGGCTGGATTTTTCCGCTGAAAACGGCCTGCCCGTCCAGATCTTCAGGCTTGCCGGCATCTATGGCCCGGGCCGCAACGCCTTCGAGAATTTCAGGAAGGGCACGGCCCGGCGTCTGGTCAAGCCCGGCCAGGTGTTCAACCGCATTCACGTTGCGGACATTGCCGGCGCCCTGAAGGCCGCCATGGTGCATCCTTCGACCCGCATCTTCAACGTGACCGACGACGAACCCGCGCCGCCGCAGGACGTGGTCGCTCACGCGGCCGAGCTGCTCGGCGTTGCCCCGCCGCCCGAAATCCCCTTCGAAACCGCGGACCTTACCCCGATGGCCCGCTCCTTCTATGGCGAGAACAAGCGGGTTTCCAACCAGCGGCTCAAGGACGAACTGGGCTACGTCTTCCGCTATCCCGACTACCGGGTGGCCCTGAAGGACCTGTTGACGGAAGACTGAGCTGCCTGCGTCTGGTTGCGGTAGAAACACCTTCTCGCAGGCGAAGGGTTGACGCCTCCCCGTCAGGATCCCAGCTTTGGAGGCAACAGCGCGGACTCAAGGCGCCGCCACCTTCAAGCAATTCCCCGGGAGGCATCGATGAGCAACTGGAACGTCTATCTGTCAGGCGAAATCCACACCGACTGGCGCGAGCGTATCGTGGAAGGCACGAAGGCTGCCGGCCTGCCGGTGACGTTTTCCGCTCCCGTGACCGACCACGACGCCAGCGACGATTGCGGCGCCGTCATCCTGGGCGGTGAGGACAAAAAGTTCTGGTACGACCACAAGGGCGCGAAGATGAACGCCATCCGCACGCGCACCCTGATCGAAAAGGCCGACATCGTCGTCGTGCGCTTCGGCGACAAGTACAAGCAGTGGAATGCAGCCTTCGACGCGGGCTATGCCTCGGCACTCGGCAAATCTCTGATCGTGGTTCACGACCCGTCCCTGACCCATCCGCTCAAGGAAGTCGACGCGGCGGCCCTCGCCGTTGCCGAAACCTCCGAACAGGTGGTGGATATCTTGAAATACGTTATCCGGGGAACGCTCCATCGCTAAGCGCCCGGGATAAATTAACTCTTTAGTTACCAAACGAAATCAAGCTCAAGAAAAGCCCGGGCTTGATTTTCGGGTGGACCGATCCCATTTCAGATGGAGCTGCATTCATCTAGGCAGCGGTCGATCAAGACTGCGCAGCTGAATGTTTTTCCCGGACGGGATCCGGAAAGTACTTTTGCTTATCAAACACACTGTCATCAAGACGTTGAAAAAAGCGGCTAAGAACGCCGCGTATACGTCCGGATGAGAAAATTGGAAGAAAGAAAGATCCATGCAACATGGAAACGTGAAATGGTTTGACCAGGGCCGCGGTGTCGGCTCTATCGAACCCGAAGACGGCGAGGACATCCTCGTCCATATCTCGGCCCTGCGCCGGTCCGGCATCGACACTCTGAAGGAAGGCCAGCTCGTGGTCTTCGATCTCGAGTGGCGCCGTGGCCAGATGGTGGCTGAAGATCTGAAAGTCCTGTAAGCTCGCCTTACAGCTCTTTCCGGTAACGAGGGCGGTTCGACCGCCCTTTTTTGTGAGATCAGCGATGCAGACAGAGGCGAGACTGCAGGAAGGCATAGCGGCGCACAGAAGCGGCAACCTGGAAGCGGCGCTGGCCGCCTACAAGGACGTGCTCACGGAAAATCCGGAACATCCGGACGGCCTGCATTTTCTCGGCCTCCTGCATTTCGACGCCGGCAAACCCGAAAACGCCGTCATCCTGATCCGCAAGTCTCTGGAACAGAACCCGAGAAACGCCGCCGCCTACAACAACCTCGGCAACATCCTGAAACTGTCGGAAAAATCGGATGAAGCCCTGGAAGCCTATGTGCGGGCGGTCGAGATCGAGCCCCGCCATGAGGATGCCTGGAAAAACATCACCATCATGCTGGAAGGCGCTGAGAACAACGACGACCTGCTGCCGATCCTGAGGGAGGTCGTCCGCCTCGATCCGGACAATCCGAACGCCTGGCACAATTTCGGCCTGTCGCTGATGCTCGCCGGACACCGGCAGGAAGCCGCCGACGCGCTGGAGCGCTGCCTGGAGTTCGGTGCCGAAGTCTGGTCGGACCCTGTCTGGCACGCAAGGGTGCTATGTGCGCTCGGCCGGCAGGAACGGGCCGTCGAACACCTGGAAGCGATCGTGGCCGCGGATCCCGGCAACAAGATTGCCCGTTACCAACTTGCCGCGGTGCGCGGCGACGACATGGACCAGGCACCGGAAGACTACGTCCGGGAACATTTCGACGGCTTTTCTGACAGTTTCGACGATGTGCTGAAAAACCTTGACTATCGTGCGCCGGAACTGGTCACGCGGGAGGTCGCGCTGCTGGCGGCCCAGAGGACCGACCCTTTCCGGGACGTCGTCGATCTCGGCTGCGGGACCGGCCTGTGCGGACCGCTGATCCGCAGCCACTGCGAGCGGCTGACCGGCATCGACCTCTCGCCCGGCATGCTGCGCAAGGCGGCGGCCCTGAATGCCTATGATTTTCTCGTGGAAGGCGAACTGGTCGGGTTTCTGAAATCGGATCTGCCGACCGCTTTCGATCTCGCCATCTGCGCCGACACGCTGTGCTACCTCGGCAACCTGCGGCCCTTCATGGAGGCGCTCTGCTCCGCCCTGGCGCCCGGTGGTATCCTGATTGCCAGTGTCGAACATCTCGACGAACCCGACGGTCCCGACTACCGGGTCGACCCGACCGGCCGCTACGCCCATACGCCCGCCTATTTGCGCAACAGCGCCGAGGCCGCGGGCCTTGAGTATCTGGAGGAGAAAACCGTGGTCCTGCGGCGCGAACTCGGCAAGGACGTCCACGGCCTGATCTTTCAACTGCGCAAGCCTGAAGTGGATCGACTTTAGGGGACGGACGCTTCAAATCGGCTGCAAAACGCTTTAAAAACAGGGACAGCCGGTGCTCGACCGGAACCTGATCCATTAAGACGGAAAACAGACTTGCGGTCTGGCACCTCCAAACGCGGCGCGCTCGGGTTTATCCTGGTCACGTTGGTCCTCAATTCCATGGGCATCGGCCTGATGATGCCGGTCATGCCATCGCTCCTGACCGACCTGACCGCGTTGCCTGTCAGCGAGGCAGCCCGCTGGGGCGGTGCCCTCAGCGTCGTTTACGCCGTCATGCAATTCGCCTTCGGCCCGACCCTCGGCAACCTTTCCGACCGCTTCGGCCGGCGGCCCGTACTGCTCATCTCCATGTTTGCCATGGCGGTGGATTACCTGATCATGGCGCTCTCCTGGCACCTTTCGGTCCTGTTTGTCGGCCGAACCCTTTCCGGTGTCGCCGGAGCAACCTTTTCCGCAGCCTCGGCCTATATTGCCGACCTCTCCTCCAAGGAGGACCGGGCCAAGAACTTCGGCCTTGTCGGCGCCGGCTTCGGTGTCGGTTTCGTGCTCGGGCCGATGATCGGCGGTTTTCTGGGTGAATTCGGACCACGTGCGCCCTTTTATGCCGCAGCGGCCCTTTCCTTCTTCAATTTCCTGTTCGGCCATTTCATGCTGCCGGAAACACTGGCGGCGGAAAACAGGCGCGGCTTCGACTGGAAACGGGCCAACCCGCTCGGTGCACTGAAACAGGTGGCGACCTATCCCGAAGTGAGAACCTTGCTGCTGGCAATCTTCCTGTTCGACATTGCCCATTACGTCTATCCCTCCGTCTGGAGCTACTACGCCGAGGAAGCATTCAGTTGGAGCCCCGGCGATATCGGCCTTTCGCTTGCGACCGTGGGCGTCGGCTTTGCCTTCGTCCAGGGCTACCTGATCCGGGTTCTGGAACCGAAGCTCGGCTCCGGCAGGACGCTGCTGATCGGGCTGTGCGCCAATCTCATTGCCTTTGCCGGTCTGGCCGTCGCCACCGCCGGATGGATGGCCTATGTCATGATCGGCTTCGCTGCCTTCGGCGCCATGGCCACTCCCGCCTTTACCGGGCTGATGTCCAACCGCGTGCCGGACAATGCGCAGGGTGAACTGCAGGGCCTGATTTCCAGTGCCGCCGGCCTGTCCATGGTGGTCAGTCCCTTCGTCATGACCCAGGTCTTTGCCGCCTTCTCCGGGCCCGGCGTCCCGATATCCTTTCCCGGCGCTCCCTTTGCCCTTGCGGGTGTCCTGATCCTGGCCGCCCTCATGATCGCGCTGCCATTCATACGCCTTCGCCAGCCCCTTCCCGCGGCGGCTGCCGCCAATCACGAAAATCCGGCTGAGTAAGGTGATGACGTCTCGAAAACGACTGGACCTCGACGGACCGCGGCTCGCACCGGCTTCCGGCAACCACGCCAGGCAGCTTGTCGTGATCCTGCACGGCTATGGCGCCGACGGTTCGGATCTGATCGACATTGGCCGCGCCTGGCAGGGCCGCTTGCCGGACGCCGCCTTCATCGCGCCGGACGCACCGGAGTTCCTGCCGTTCGAAGCGCTCGGCGGGCGGCAGTGGTTCGCGCTTGACGAGCGCACGCCGGCGGAAATCCGTATCGGAGCGGAGGCCGCACAGCCTGCTCTGGACCGCTTTCTCGACCGGGAGCTGGAAAGCCTCTCCCTTGACGACCGTTCGCTCGCCCTGGTCGGCTTCAGCCAGGGCGCGATGATGGCGTTTCAGTGCGGGCTGCGCCGCAAACGCCCGCCCGCCGCGCTTGTCTGCTATTCCGGACGACTGCCGGGCAGCGACCGGCTGGACGGAATTGGCACGGACTGTCCCGTGCTGATCGTTCACGGGACGGAAGACGACGTCGTGCCATGCCACCATTCGGAAACTGCCTGCAGGGCGCTTGCAAACGCAGGTGTCGACACCGCGCTTCATCAGCTTGACCGGCTGGGCCATTCCATCGACGAACGCGGCATGGTGCTGGGTGGCCGGTTTCTGGAAAAGGCTTTTTCCGGACAGGGTTAGCCGCGATCCCGCGATCGGGAACCGTCCGGCCCGGCGAAACTGTATCTCCCGGATCAGGCAACATGGTTAACGGGCAAGCCTCGTCAGAAGTTCCGAGCCTTCGGGAAAACGGCCAATCCGCACAATTCGCAAGGTTAGTGGTTAATCGCCTGTAAACCAAATTGTTAAATACTGAGTGGAACTTTGCGGGACCAGGA
>JBNKGB010000084.1:0-20226 GCA_050289605.1 Roseibium sp.
GACCCCTTGATGGTGTCGTAGCGGGCGCGGATTTCCTTTTCCTCATCGGTTTTTGGCTCTTCGGGATAAGCCGGGAGATCGTAGCCCTGCGCCTGCAATTCTGCGATGGCGGCGACAAGCTGCGGGACGGACGCAGAAATGTTCGGCAGCTTGATGACATTGGCATCCGGCTGCTTCACCAGCTGGCCGAGTTCGGCCAGGTCGTCCGACTGTTTCTGGTCCTCGGTCAGATATTCCGGGAAGTTTGCCAGGATGCGGCCGGCGAGGGAGATGTCCCGGGTGCCGATGGCGAGGCCTGCTGCCTTGGTGAAGGAGCGGATGATCGGCAGGAACGAGGCACTTGCCAGTTCCGGTGCTTCGTCGACCTTGGTGTAGATAATGTCGGCCATGGCTGTCACATATCCTAGCGTTCAAACTGAGGGCGGCGGGAGCGCTCGGGCAGCTCCCGGATGAATTCCGAAATGCGTATACAATTGTACGCAATCAATTGAAACCCCTTCGGAAGGCGAAGGAGCCGAAGTCCGGGAGAGTTCTAGCAAACGGAATGGAAAAGTCCATCGGCAGGAAGGGCGATCCGATCAGTCCAGGCGTTTTGCCGCCGGGGAATCATGGGCCTTTGCGTAGACCTCGATGATTTTCACGAGGTCCTTGGCCGGAACGTCAAGACCGCTTGCGGACACGGTTATTCCGCCGATACCGACGACCTTGTCGAGTTTCGAGAACCAGCGGCTGAACCTGTTTGATTTCAGAATGTCTTCCTTGTTTTCCGCAACATCCAGGACGATGAACAGATTTCGATGAATGGTTCGCGTCGATATGTTTCGGATGGACCGCCAGGAAACCGGCTTTCTGGCGATCCTCCTGTCGAAGATACCGTCCGGACCTATTTCGAGCATGGCGTCCTTCTTTCGAACCAGTTGGACTAGCCAGCCGGTCATGGCGGTTCCGAAGAAGAGGACGGACAACGCGCCCGCCACGACGGGTTTGCTCCAAAAACCCGCCTCCGGTGCTTCCGCGTAAGCCATGGCCAGTCCCAGAACGACGAAAATTCCCGAAAGGAATATTCGAAAAAGCAGCTTCAGGGCCGAGAACCTGAAGCGGAGCGTTCGGGAGGGATCTATCGGCACCAATTGCAGACCTTCTTGTGTTGCCGGGCCAAGGGGTGCCGGGCGTCCGGCAATCCGGATATTGACCGGCGTGGGAAAAGCGCGATTTCATCGGAAGGGTAAAAGGGAACGGCCGGTGATCGACACAAAAAAATTGGACGATCTGTTCTGGTGGATGCTGGACGGCGCCCGTCCGAGTGCCGATGCCCGCGAGATCGTGGCCGGTATCTGCGAGGGACTGCTGGAGGCCGGAGTGCCGGTCGAGCGGTTCGCCCTCTTCATCTATACGCTCCACCCGAACCTTCAGGGGCGGCGTTTCCGCTGGCTGAAGGGGGAGGGTGTGGACCAGGTCGACGCCGACCTGAGGGCCTTCGACGGGTCGGAATATCACGACAATCCGCTGCCGACCGTCCTGAAGACCGGCGAGATGCTGCGGCGGAGGTTGTGCGAGCCGGACTGTCCGGACGACTTCCTGATCCTCCGGCAATTCCGCGAGGAGGGGATCACCGACTATGTGGTCCAGCCGCTGTTCTTCACCAACGGCGAGACCCATCTGGCGAGCTGGACGACAAAAGCGGAGGGCGGGTTCGACGCCGACATGATGGCGGCGCTGGAGAAGATCCGCCTGCCGCTCGCCCGCCTGACGGAGACCTACATGCTGCGTCTCAACGCTGCGAACCTCCTGTCGGCCTATGTCGGTCGTGGCAGCGGCCACAGGATCCTGTCGGGCCGAGTGCACCGGGGCGATATCGAGGAGATTTCCGCTTGCGTGGTCTTTGCGGATCTCGTTGCCTTCACCAGCTTCTCCAACAAGGCAAGCGCCGCCGACGTGCTGGCGCGGCTGAATCTCTTTTATGATTGTCTCGTACCCCCGATCGTTGCCCGCGGCGGTGAGGTGCTGAAGTTCATGGGCGACGGCCTTCTGGCGATCTTCCCGATCTCCGGGGAAACGGACGAGCGGGAGGCCTGCCTCAACGCGCTGGACGCGCTCGCCGAGGCTTCCGGCGGCAAAGACACGCCGGTCTTTTCCGGTACCGTCCCGCCGTTCCGGGCGGCGGTGCATGTCGGGCCGTTGCAATACGGCAATATCGGCGCTTCCGACCGGCTGGATTTCACCGCCATCGGACCAACCGTCAATCTGGCCGCCCGACTGCTGTCAACCGCCGTCCTGATGAACGGGCAGACGGTGGTGTCGGAGAAAGTCGCGGATCTGGCCGGCGTTCCGAAGGAAAATGGGACACGTTTCGAGCTGAAGGGGTTCGAACGAACCCAGGTGATCGTTCCGGTTCGTGAAATGACAGGGTTCCAATGGAGTGACGCCGGACTAAAGTGATTTTGATTTCACTTTGCGCGGGGCGGTAACTTTTCATGGCGGTTGACACTGGCAGGATCGGACAGCTTGCCGACTGGCTGATCGACGGAGCGCGCTCCAGCCCCGACATCCGCTCGACGATTGCCGAAACCTGTGACCGGTTGCGGCAGGCGGGGATCTCGGTCAGCCGTTTCGTGCTGCTGTTCCTGCAGCTTCATCCCAACCTGGCGGGCAGCCGCTTCTGCTGGCTGGAAGACGGTTCCATCGAACAGGCGGACGCAAGACTTGGGCTCTTTGACGACGCTGATTTTCGGGACAACCCGATGAGCGTTTTGTTGAAGACACGTCAGCCGATCCGCCGGAAGCTGTGCGACCCGGACTGTCCGGCCGATTTTCAGCTCCTGCAAGGACTTAAGGCGGAAGGTGTTACGGACTATCTGGTCGTGCCCCTGATGTTTTCCAACGGTGAAGTCCATGGCATGACCTGGTCCACCAACCGGGAGGGCGGTTTCGACGATGAGGACCTTGAAGCTCTCGAAAAGATCCGGGCTCCGTTCACGCGTGTCTTTGAGAGCTATATTCTCCGTCTCAATGCAAGCAATCTCCTTTCCGCCTATGTCGGCCATGACATCGGCCACAAGATCCTGGCCGGGCATGTCCGGCGCGGCGACATCGAGGAGATCTCCGCCTGCGTGGTCTTCGCCGATCTCGTCGGTTTCACGAAACTGTCGAACGAAAGGCCTGCCGCGGAGGTGCTCGACCGTCTGAACACGTTCTACGATTGCGTGGTTCCGCCGATCCTGGAACGGGGTGGGGAGGTGCTGAAATTCATGGGCGACGGCATTCTGGCGATTTTCCCGATCACAGCGGGAGAGAGCGAGGCGGAAGCTTCCGCCTGCAGGCTGGCGCTCGAGGCGCTGCGACAGGCCTGGGGAGGAGGCCCTGGGCCCGCATTCGGCGAAGAACGTCCGCCGTTCCGGGCCGCCGTTCATGTCGGCAAGGTTCAATACGGCAATATCGGCTCCCTTAACCGGCTCGATTTCACCGCTATTGGCCCGACAGTCAACCTGACGGCCCGTTTCCTGGAAGCGGCCAAGGCCATGAATGGACAGACGGTCGTCTCCGAGCAGGTGGCAAGGTTGCTCGATCTCGACCCGGCAACGGCGGCGCGCGCCGCCATCCGCGACTTCGAGGGAGAGCGGACCCTCTACAGGGTGACGGCAATGGAGGGCGGGCGATGAGCGGCAGGCCTTTCGGTCTTTTCATCGGCCGTTCCTTCCGCTACATCCCCGCACCATGAGCAAGAACGCAAATATCAGAGAAGAGGCCCGCGCCGTGACGGCAAGGCCGCCGGCGGTGATCCTGTGCGAACCGCAGCTTGGCGAGAACATCGGCACCGCGGCCCGGGCGATGGCCAACTTCGGCCTGGTGGACCTCAGGATCGTCAATCCGCGCGACGGCTGGCCGAACGAGAAGGCGCGCGCGGCGGCAAGCCGGGCGGACCATGTCATCGACAAGGTGCAGGTGTTCGACAGCGTCGAGGCGGCGATCGCGGATCTGCAATTCGTCTTTGCCACCACCGCCCGTTCGCGCGAGGTGCCGAAACCCGTCCGCGGCCCCGACGAAGCCGCCAGGAAATCGGTGGACCTCGGCGAAAGAGGCCATGCGACCGGCTATCTCTTCGGCCGGGAGCGCTGGGGGCTCAACAACGAGGAAATCGCTCTGGCCGATGAAATCGTCACCCTGCCGGTCGATCCGGATTTTGCGTCTCTCAACATCGCGCAGGCGGTCCTGGTGTGCGCCTACGAGTGGCGCAAGACGGCCACTTCCGGCGCGCTGCCCTTTTTGTTGTCCGAGGAAACGCACCCGCCGGCGAACAAGGACGACATGCTGCGCTTCTTCGAACATCTCGAAGGCGCACTCGACGAGGCGACGTTCTTCCGTCCGCCTGAGCGGCGGCCGCATATGGTGCGTGCGCTGCGCAACATCTTCCAGAAAGCGGAACTGACCGAGCAGGAAGTCCGGACCCTCCGGGGCGTCGTGGCCTGCCTGGAAAAACGCGAAACCCGGCCCCGCAAGAAAAGGGGCGGAAACGGAGAAGATTAGGCACATCCGATCTTCACGGCGGACACATCCGCCGCCATATAATCTCCCCCGGGAGGTGCGGAAACCGGCTGTGCCGATGTCCGGTGTTGAGTAATCCTCCCGGTCAAACTTTGGGAGCATTGGAGGCCCGAAGCGCGCGATGGACGCTGATAAACCGGTTCTTTTTTTCGATTCAGGTCTTGGAGGGCTGACGGTCCTGCGTGAAGCGCGTTATCTGCTTCCCTATGAGCCGCTGCTTTATGTGGCCGACGACGCCGCGTTTCCCATCGGCCGCTGGCCCGAAGAGGAGCTGAAGGCGCGGCTTCTGTCGCTTTTCGACGAGCTGATCGCCAGCCATCGGCCCAAGGCGGTCGTGGTGGCCTGCAACACCGCTTTCACTCTGGCGGGCGAAGCGCTCCGCGAGGCTCATCCGGATGTGCCTTTCGTCGGCACCGTGCCGGCGATCAAGCCGGCGGCGGAGCGCACGTCTTCCGGCCTGATTTCCGTGCTGGCAACGCCTGGCACGGTCCGCCGCGCCTATACCCGAAGCCTGATAGACAGTTTCGCCAGCCGCTGCCATGTGCGGCTCGTCGGCTCGCACGCGCTTGCCGAACTCGCTGAACGGCATTTGCGCGGCAACAACGTGTCCGACGAGGACCTGCTGTCGGAGATCTCCGACTGTTTTCTGGAACAGGATGGACGGCGTACCGACATCGTGGTGCTGGCCTGCACTCACTATCCGTTTCTGGCCAACCGGTTCCGCAAGATCGCGCCCTGGCCCGTCGACTGGCTGGACCCGGCCGAAGCCATCGTCCGACAGCTCGTCAGGGTTCTGGGAAAGGACGCCGCGGCGGCGCCGTCCGCAGGTCCGGACAGGGCCATCTTCACGTCAAGCCCCAGGGATCCGGCCCTGGAAAGGTTGCTGGCGGGCTTCGGTCTGGTTCTGGACAGGACCTAGGGCGTTCAGGCGGCCAGGCACTTGACGGCGAGGCCATCGTCGGAGCGCTTGGCAGCCCGTTTCAGGTCCCTGATCTCGTCGTTGAGTGTGTCCGGATGAACGGTCATGCCCTTGGGCAGGCTCAGAATGGAAATCGAGCACTGGAGCAGGGGGAACTGGCGCGTCGTGCCGAAGCGGTCCTGCGCCTCGATATAACCCTGTGCCCGGTGTTCGGGATCGTAGAAGCTTTCCACGTCCAGCCGGAACGCGCGCTTGAGGGCGAGCATCCGGGCGGCGACATCCGTCTGGTCCACGTTCTGGAAGCCGGCGAAGAAATCATCGCCGCCGAGGTGGCCGTGAAAGGTGCCGCTGCCGGAAACATGGCGCTGCATCAGTTCGCCGAAAAGAATGATCGCCCGGTCGCCCTGGCGATAGCCGTAGGTGTCGTTGAAGGGCTTGAAATTATCGAAATCCAGATAGCACAGGTGCCGGTCCTTGTTGCCCTTCCTGGCTGCCTCGGAAATGAATTTGGTGATGGCGCCGTTGCCCGGCAGGCGGGTCAGGGGGTTCTGGTCCTGGGCTTCCTGAAGCCGCTTTTCGTGTATGATCTTCAGCAGCGACGTGGCCGACAGGAAACCGGCATAGCGGAAGTTCTCGGTGATGATGATGCCGTCCGAGTTGATGGAGGAGGCAAAGGTCACCAGAAGCATGTCCGCGTTGGAATCGATGTCCGCGATCGGGCAGGCCCGAACGAAGGAGCGCAACGGAAAATCGAGCGCCGCCTTGGCATCCTCGTCGTCCGAACCGCCTGCGTAGAGATAGGCCTTCAGGTCACGTTCGTGGATCAGGCCGCGCGGCTCATTGTTGGCATCCAGGACAGGAACGACGTTGCCGTCCTGATTGTGCACCACCATGTCCAGCAGCTCGTTCATGGAGGCGTCGAAGCGGATCGTCGGCAGAAGGATGAGCTCGTTGCGGATACGGTCCTGTTCCTCCCGGCGCTTGCGGCCGATGCCGGGTGCGCGGACATGGTCGTAGAAAAGCCGCGCGCTGGAGGCTTCCTGGAAGGGCTTTGCAACGAAAAAACCCTGGATGAGATCGCAGCCGGCATCCCGGCAGGCCTTGAATTCGCGCTCCGTCTCGACCCCTTCCGCAATGACCCGCGCCCCCAGGACATGCGCCAGGTTGGCCACCGTGGTGACGAAGAGCTTGCGCCGCGGGTCGCAATCGATGCCGTTGAGAAAAAAACGGTCGATCTTGACGTATTCCGGCGAGAGATCGTGTAACAGGCGCAGCTCCGAGGAACCGCGGCCGAAATCATCCAGTGCGATCAGGAAGCCGTGCTGGCGCAGGCTGTTGACCGCGTGATGGGTGAGGTCGGTAAAGGACAGCCTTTGCCGCTCGGAAAACTGCAGGCAGATCTGGTTCGTGGAAAAGCCCGTTGCTTCGATGATCGCGGCCAGATGCATACGCGGGTCGTTTTCCTGCCCGAGATCCCGGCCGTCGAGTTTGAAATAGAGCTTGGTGTCCTGTGCAACCTTCAGGTCCTTGAAGCGCTTGAGGGCCTTGCGCAAGAGAGCCGCTTCCAGCCGGGGCAGAATGCCTTCGGAAAATGCCTGGTCGATGAGTCTGGCGGGAACCGGAGCATCCGCGCCGCCGGTGCAAAGCTGCGCTTCGTAGCCATAGACCACGCCGGTACCGATGTCGGCGACCGGTTGCAGTGCGAATTCGAGTGATCCGAGATAGGATTCGAGCGAACGGCAAAACAAACCGGGTCCGTCCAGACCGGTTTGAAGGGCTGAATTGCGATTCGCTGACATGGTTGATCCTGCTCTGGGGCGGCGGCTAAAGGAGTTCCTGTTTTGATGGGACGTTGCACATGCCGGCAATTTGCGTTGTTCGTTAATGTCGTGGCGGCGATTGCATTGTGAAATCCTGCAATTAAAATTCTCTAAATTTATGCATTAATTTGTGATTTTTCACGAGGTAGAGTTAAAAATCCGGTTCGGTAAATGCAGACTCCAGGCTCCGCTCGTCTCCAGGGGCGCTACGGGTGCGGCACCGGGGCGGAAAAACGGCCCTGTTCATGAGGTTTGTCACGGCTTAAACATTGACATTCCGGCGGCAGACCTGTATTTCCGCGCGGTCCGGCGGGCTTACGCCTTCCGGATCTACGCACCCGTGGGCATCCGGCCGGCGCCGTCTAGCCGGGTCCCTGTCGATCCGACCGGTTCGCTTCAAGCGATCCGTAACGATAAAGGAGGGCGCGTTTCCTTTATAGATAACAACGCGAATTCAAAGGAAACCGCGATGTCGAAGCGCCATAGCGTTAAGTACAAAATCGACCGCCGGATGGGCGAAAACATCTGGGGTCGTCCGAAGAGCCCGGCCAACAAGCGTGAATACGGCCCGGGTCAGCACGGCCAGCGCCGCAAGGGCAAATTGTCCGACTTCGGTGTTCAGCTCCGCGCAAAGCAGAAGCTGAAAGGCTACTACGGCAACATTTCCGAAAAGCAGTTCCGCAAGGTCTATGCAGAAGCATCGCGCATGAAGGGCGATACTTCCGAAAACCTGATCGGCCTGCTGGAGCGCCGTCTGGATGCGATCATCTACCGCGCGAAATTCGTGCCGACCGTTTTCGCTGCCCGCCAGTTCGTCAACCACGGCCACGTCAAGGTGAACGGCAAGCGCGTCAACATCCCGAGCTATCAGGTTCGCCCGGGCGATGTCGTCGAAGTCCGTGAAAAGTCCAAGCAGCTCGCACTCGTTCTGGAAGCCGTCCAGTCCGCAGAGCGTGACGTTCCGGATTACATCGACGTCGATCACTCCAAGATGACGGCAACCTACAGCCGCGTTCCGGGTTTCTCCGATGTGCCGTACCCGGTGCAGATGGAACCGAACCTGGTCGTCGAATTCTATTCGCGCTAATCAGCGCCAAATACGGTTCAACGGAAAGGCCCGCCTCACGGCGGGCCTTTTTTGTTGGTGTGAAGACGTCCGTCAGCACGCCAGGACCGCTTCCTTCAAGCAGAGACCCGCTGCCGCCGCGGCTGCTATTGCGGCTGAGGCGGGCCTCCGGCTTTAGGGTCAGGCGGCCCGTTTCAGGGCTTCACTGAGCGTCGAGACGATTTCGTCGATCTGGCCTTCCTGGATGATCAGTGGCGGCGACAGGGCGATAATGTCGCCGGTCACACGGATGAGGAGGCCCTTGTTGAAGCAGTCGACGAAGACGTCATAGGCCCTTGCGCCCGCTGCATCCGCGCGCGAGGTCAGCTCGATGCCGGCAACCAGGCCGATGGTGCGGATGTCGATGACGTTCGGCAGGCCCTTCAGGCTGTGGATGGCTTCGTGCCACTTGGCTTCCAGTTCGCTTGCCCGGGTGAGCAGGCCTTCGCTCTCGTAGATGTCGAGCGTTGCAAGACCGGCGGCGCAGGCGGCCGGATGGCCGGAGTAGGTGTAGCCGTGGAAGAGCTCGATGGCGCCTTCCGGTCCGTTCATCAGCGCATCGTGGACGTTGCGGCTCGCAAACACCGCACCCATCGGAATGACGCCGTTGGTCAGGCCCTTTGCGGTGGTGACGAGGTCCGGCGTGACGCCGAAATAGTCGGTGGCGAAAGGCGCGCCAAGGCGGCCGAAACCGGTGATGACTTCGTCGAAGATCAGCAGGATGCCGTGTTTGGTGCAGATGTCGCGCAGGCGCTGCAGATAGCCCTTCGGCGGGATCAGCACGCCCGTGGATCCGGCAACCGGCTCGACGATGCAGGCGGCAATCGTTTCGGCGCCATGGAGGGCGACCAGGCGTTCCAGATCGTCAGCAAGGTCCGCGCCATGCTCCGGCTGGCCCTTGACGAAGGCGTTCTTCTCCAGGTCATGGGTGTGACGCAGGTGATCTGACGGCAGCAGCGGGAATACCCGGCGGTTGTTGACAAGACCGCCGACGGAAATGCCGCCGAAGCCGACGCCGTGATAGCCGCGCTCGCGGCCGATCAGACGGGTGCGGGTGCCCTGGCCGATGGCGCGCTGGTAGGCGATGGCGATCTTCAGCGCCGTGTCGACGGATTCCGAACCGGAATTGGTGAAGAAGACACGGTCCAGCCTGGCGTCCGGACCGCCGGGGGCGATTGCCGCCAACCGCTCGGCGAAGTCGAAGGCGATCGGGTGGCCCATCTGGAAGGAGGGGGCGTAGTCGAGGGTGGAGAGCTGCTGCTCGACCGCCCGGGTGATCTGATCCCAGCCGTGGCCGGCGTTGACGCACCACAGGCCGGCCGTGCCGTCGAGCACCTGGCGGCCGTCGTCGGTGGTGTAATGCATGCCCTTTGCGGAGGCCAGAAGACGCGGGGCGGCCTTGAACTGGCGGTTGGCGGTAAACGGCATCCAGTAGCTTTCGAGGACCGGAGCGTTGGGTTTGTTATGAATGTTCATTGGGGGTCTTCCTCCGTTTCGCGAGGAATTCCACACGATTTTGTAATCTGAACAAGTCCTTTTCTGATGATGGTTATCCAATTGAAATCTATTCTGTTTGATGCAATGTTTTTCGATATATCGAACAGACGAAACAGGCTTGACGCATGAGCATCGACATTGGCGGGCGCCTGCGCCATCTCCGCATGGCTCACAATCTTTCGCAGCGGGAACTGGCGAAACGCTCCGGGGTAACCAACTCGACGATCTCCTTGATCGAATCGAATGCCACCAATCCGTCTGTCGGTGCCCTGAAGCGTATCCTCGACGGCATTCCGATCGGAATGGCTGAGTTTTTCGCCTTCGAACCGGACCGGCCGAAAAAGGCGTTTTACCAGGCCGACGAACTGGTGGAGATCGGCAAGGGCGGCATTTCCTTCCGCCAGGTGGGGGACGATATGTTCGGCCGCAGCCTGCAGATTCTGAAAGAATGCTATCAGCCGGGAGCCGACACGGGAAAGGTGCCACTGGTCCATGACGGCGAGGAAGGTGGCATCGTGCTGTCCGGCCGGCTGGAAGTGACCGTTGGCGACGAGCGCAAGATCCTGGGGCCGGGGGATGCCTATTACTTCGAAAGCCACCGACCGCACCGCTTCCGCTGCGTAGGGCCGAAGCCATGCGAAGTTATCAGCGCCTGCACGCCGCCGACGTTTTAGAGCGTCTTTCGCTCAACTGGAGCCGATTGAACGTGGTGATGTCGCTTGCTGACGAGGCGGTTCGTCCTCAAGGCCTAGTCCGGTATGCCAGCTTTTCTCAGCATCTCCGCATAATGGGCCGTCACCTCAGGGGCTTGAATTTTCAGTATCTGTGTTAGGTCGGAGATCCTCCGGTTGGGCTGTTTCTCTATGAAGATCCGCGCCTGGGTCCTGGCGTTTTCCATGTCTCCGATCTCGGCATAGACCGCGGCGATCCTGCCATGCCAATCGGGAAAGTCTCCATGTTCGAGCGCATACTGATAGGACGCGATTGCCTCGTCGTATCGCCCGGTGAGCTGGTAGGCGTAGGCTTCGGTGGCGATCAGCCAGGGTGGGTGGAAAGGGCTGACCAATTTTGCCCGGTTCAGCAATTCCAGCCCGCGTTCGACCTGACCGATCAGCACCAGTTGCCAGGCCAGGCCCGACAGGGCGGACAGATCGTTCGGTGCGAGTTCGAGCGCCTTTTCGCGCAGCCGGATGCCGTCATCAATCTGACCGTTCTCGATGTGGTAGTTGCCCAATTGGATGTAGCAGCCAAAGAAGTCCGGATCGATTTTCCGGCACTGTTCGGCATTGTCGAGCCACTTCGCCCGATCCGCCATGACGTCCGTCGACCAGCCGCGTCGGATCGCTTCCCTGTAAGTCCAGGCAAGTCCGCTGATCGGCGCCGCCCAGTCGGGATCGAGTTGAGCGGCTTCGCGATAGAGTTCGCGCGCCTTCATTGTGTTCTCGCGCTTGAAGGTGAACCCTTCGGCCAATGCCTCGGTATTCAAGAGCCAGGCTTCCAGGTTATCCGTGCCCCGGCTCACGATCCGGATTGCTTCGCCTTCGGTCAGTTCTATCTGCAGATTGATGATCACCTGCCGGACGATATCGTCCTGAAGCCTCAGAAAATCGGCAGCGCCTCGGTCATAGCGTCTCGACCAGACCGCCATTCCGGTGTCACCCTCAACCAGTTGGGCGGTGATACGCAGTTGCCGGCCCTCCGACTGGATCACGCCGCTGAGGACATACTGCACGCTCGTCTCTTTCGCAGCCTGTTGCGGATCGACTTGCTTGCCGGCGTATCTGCGCGCCGCGCTTTCCGAAATGACCAACAGAGCCGGAATGCGGGCAAGCGCCGAATTCAGATCGGAGGTTAGCCCCGCGGCGAACCGGTCGATGGCTGTATCCGCCGAGTTGTTCTTGAAGGGCAAGACCACGATCGACGGGTGTATCGATTGGTTGGCGACAAGTTCTCCCGGGGCGTTTTTCCAAGTCGTGAGACCGATCACCGCGGCGATGGCCAGAACGAAAAGTCCCAAGGCTGTCAGCAAGGACCGACGCGGCCCTGATGGGCCCGTTCCGGACCTTGCGGCCCCGACATCCGGCACATGCGTATGCGTCGAAACATCTGCGGTAAAATGATAGCCGCGGCCAGGTACCGTTCGGATGACTTCCTTGCTCTCGTCCCCAATCGCGGATCTGGCGTCGCTGATGCAGCGAGATAGGGACTCGTCCGAGGCGATGACGTTCTGCCAGGCCGTGTCGAGAATTTCTTCCTTGGAAACCAGTCGGCCGGGATTGGCGACCAGATGGGCCAGAACGTCGAAGCTCTTCGGCCTCAACGAGATTTCCCGTCCTTGGCGCGAGAGACTGCGCGTCCGCAGATCGAGGGTGAAATCGCGAAACGTGAAATGTTCCGGGGCATGATCTTGCATCGCCATCCCCTCCTTGTTTGAAATTACGCCAGTTTTCAAACAATTTCAGCAATTTTAGATCGGTTTTCAGGACGCGTCGGCACAGCGCGGTTCACGGTTTGTCGGCCGCCTCGGCCCCGATCCGGGCGGTTTCGCTGAGCCTGGGAGGATCCTGAAAATGAAACGAATTCTTATTTCGATAAGTGTGATCGCCGCGACAACGACCTTCGCCCTTGCGGCCTCTCCCATCAAAGTCACCACCGACAGCGGCGATGTGATCGCCGGCAGCAACTCCTACCGGACCCTTTATGTTTACGCCGAAGACAGTGAGGGCATGTCCAACTGCTATGACGAATGTGCCGACAAATGGCCGCCGCATGTGGCCGAATACTGGGATGCGCCAAGGCAACCATTCTCGACCATTGAACGCAAGGACGGCACGAAACAATGGGCGAAAGACGGGATGCCGCTCTATTTCTCGATACTGGACGAGGCGAAGGGCGACACAAAGGGGGAAGGCGTTGACGGCCTGTGGACGGCAGCCCGTCCGTAGCGCCCTTTCGCCAAACGGCAAGATCACTTTGGCCCGGCGCTGAATGTCTCAGTCGCCGGGCGATCTGCTTGGCCGGGACAGATACCGTTTCGGAGTTCCGGTCTTGGTTGCCGGATTGCTCAACTCATCTCCGCAAGCGTCGAGATGAAGAGCGAGAAAAGTTCTCCTTGCGAACTGATCTGCAGTTTGCCGTAGATGTTGCGCTTGTGAATGCGCACGGTTCCGGGCGCGATGCCCAGCAGTTTGCCCGTCGCCTCGGCCGAATGGCCCTTGAGGGCATATTCCACGACTTCGGTCTCCCGCGGGGTCAGCAGATTTCCGCCGACGCTCTGGAAGGCCTTCTCGATCAGGCTCGTCAGGCGTGGGGCTTCCGGAGTCGGGCCATCGGCGAAACGGGATATCAGGCCTTTCCAGTGGCGGCGCGAACAGGCGGCCACAAAGGGAAACAGGGCCTTCAGGTCGCGGAACTCGCGGGCGGAAAACACCTTGTGCTCGCGCATGGCGGAGATGACGACACTGACGTTGTCGCCGACGTCCACCATGAAACCGATCTCCTCGGCAAGGCCGGTCTGCTTGTAGTAGTTGCGGAAATATTCGCTCTGGTAGAAGCGGTCAGGCGCCAGGTCGCGCAGGCGGACGAGGCGCTGATCGAGCGGGGCCATCGAATTCAGGTAAAAGGGATCGAGGAAATAGGGGCCTTCCTGATAGGCGTCGACCATGACCCGCCGCTTTGCCTTCGGGAAATCGTCATAGAGATCAAGCGGCCTGTAGTCCTTGAAATAGGCAAAGATCACGGTGAATTCGTAGGGAACCACCGACCGCATCGCCTCGGTGAGGATCCCTGGAAACTCCGGTTCTCCAAGGGCATCGACAACCTTCGCGCTTTCTTCAACCCACCCCAAAAGAGCCTCCCCAGCAGTACCTATGCGTTTTGTGGTATATACAACGATATCGATATTTCATTAGATTTTTTTCAAAGATGCAATAGGCCGAAACAGAGCGGCTGACAAAAGTAACAACATTGCATGGCATATGCAGTCTGAGGGGACCGCACGTTGAACATGGTCGGACAAATGCCGGTATTGCGTCCGGATGAGGTCGTCGCCGAATTCGTCGGAACGACAAAACGCTTCGGATCGGTCCTGGCGGCCGACAGAATCAGCTTTCAGATCCGCCGCGGCGAGTTTCTGTCCTTCCTGGGGCCTTCCGGCTGCGGCAAGACGACCGCGTTGCGCATGCTGGCGGGCTTCGAAGTGCCGACCGAGGGGCGGGTGCTGATCGACGGCCAGGAAATGGGCGCCGTGCCCGCCTATCGCCGCCCGGTCAACATGGTCTTCCAGCACTATGCGCTGTTTCCGCACATGAACGTCGCCGAAAACATCGGATACGGGCTGCGCCAGCGCCGGCCGCGCATGGCCAGGGCCGAGATCGCGGAGAAGGTCGAAAAGGCGCTGGATACCGTGCGCCTCGGTGAATTCGGCAGTCGTCGGGTCTGGGAATTGTCCGGCGGTCAGCAGCAGCGCATCGCGCTGGCGCGCGCCATCATCAACGAGCCGAAGATCCTGCTGCTGGACGAACCCATGGCCGCGCTCGACGCCAAGCTCAGGGGCGACATGCAACGCGAACTGCTCGACCTGCAGCGCAGCCTCGGCATCACGTTCGTTCTGGTGACCCACGACCAGGAAGAGGCGATGTCCATGTCCGACCGCATCTGCATCATGGGAGGCGGCCGTATTGCCCAGGTCGGGTCGCCGCAGGAACTCTACGACCGTCCGGCGAGCCGCTATGTCGCCGACTTCGTCGGCCGCGCCAATATCCTCACGGGCCAGGTCGTCTCCCGGTCCGAAGGCCTTGCAAAAGTCGCGCTCGCCGGAGGCGCCAGCGTGCTCGTGCGCGATCTCGAAGGCGATACCCGCAAGACCGTCGACGTTGCCGTCCGGCCGGAGGTTCTCGGCCTCGCGGAAGTATCCGAAGCGCTGGGGGAGGGACAGGTAGGTCTTCCCGCCGAAGTCACCCACCGCACCTTCCTGGGCGACCATAACGAATATCTGCTGCGTTCCGAAGAATTGGGCCCCTTGCAGGTCCTCGTCCCACGACAGGCCGAAAGAGCCGCGCGTGGCCACGAGGTGGGGTCCCGCCTGAACGTGATCTGGGCCTCCGGGGCCGGTCTCGTGCTGGGCCCTGACAACTGACTTCCAATCGAACATGGGAACACTGACATGACCGACAATGGGAATCCTATTTCCAGGAAGAAATTCATGGAAGAACTGCGCCGCTTTCAGATGGGCTCCGTGTCCCGGCGCCATTTCCTCGGCGTGACCGGTCTCGGCACCGCGATGACCGTGATGTCCGGCGCCATGCCCGGGCTTCTGGGCGGACGCGCTCTGGCACAGGAGATCGGCGACCGCGTGGTGCTGGCGACCTGGCCGAACTATCACGATCCGGCGAACTTCGACATGTTCACCGAGAAGACCGGAGCCTACACCCAGGTCAACGTCTTCGGTTCCAACGAGGAAATGCTGGCCAAACTCCAGGCGGGCGGCTCCGGTTGGGACGTCTTCGTTCCGACGAACTACACGATCTCGACCTATGTCGAGGCGGATCTGATCGAGCCGCTCGATCTCACAAAGATCCCGAACTACGACCCGGCAGCCTTCGAGCACCGTTTCTCCGACGCCGGCACCGTCAACGGCGTCGTCTACGCGGTTCCCAAGAACTGGGGCACAACGGGCATTGCCTTCAACTCCGCCCATACCGGCGGCGTGGTCGACAGCTGGAAGTCCTTCTTCGACGGAGCCCGCGACCAGTGGAGCGGACGCGCCATGGTGCATGACTACCAGCTGACGACCATCGGCAACGCGCTGGTCTATTTCGGCTTCTCTTTCAACTCGGTGAAACCGGAAGAACTGGCCAAGGCAGAAGAGCTGCTGATCGACGTCAAGCCGCATCTCTTCGCCATCTCCTCCGACTATCAGCCGTCCATGCGCAACGGCGATGCCTGGCTGACCATGTGCTGGACCGGAGACGGCAAGCAGCTTCACACGGACATCCCCGAGATCGGTTTCGCACTCGGCAAGGAAGGCGGCGAGATCTGGTCGGACTACTACGCCATTCCGAAAGACGCGCCGCACAGGGAAGCCGCCTATGCGCTGATCAACTTCCTGCTCGACCCGCAGGTCAACGCAGGTGAAGCGCTGGCGCACGGCTATCCGGTGGCGGATTCGCGCACCAACGCGCTTCTGCCGGCCGATCTCCTGAACGATCCGATCCTCTATCCGGCGGCCGAAAGCCTGAGCGTCCTGGAATTCGGCGCCGCGGCGACCCTGACCGATCCCAACCGGGCCGAGCTGATGGCCCGGTTCAAGTCGGCCTGATCGGAGAAGAGCGATGGCCATGACACAGAACCAGACAAGGTGGGCCCTGCTGACGCCCGCCGGGCTGTGGTACGCGGGGCTTCTGTTGCTGCCACTGGCCGTCGTTCTCATCTTTTCCTTCGGAGAACGCAACGCGGTTGGGGGCTATGCCCCCGGCTTCACCTTCGAGCAATACGCCAACCTGCCGGCCCGGTTTGCCGCCTTCCGCAACACGCTGACCCTGGCGCCGCTCGGCACCGTGGCTTCGCTGCTGATCGCCTATCCGCTGGCCTATTTTCTGGCGGTCCGGGTCAGTCCGCGCTGGAAGACCATGCTGCTCGTGCTCGTGATCGTTCCCTTCTGGACGTCGATCCTGATCCGCAGCTACGCCTGGATCTTCCTGCTTGGGGGCAGGGGCGTTCCCGCGTTGCTCGACTGGATCGGCATCGAGGGCGTCCGGCTGATCAACACACCCTTCGCCGTGCTGGTGGGCATCGTCTACGGTTATCTGCCGCTGATGGTCTTCCCGATCTACGTCGCGCTTGAAAAGCTCGACAAACGGCTGCTGGAAGCGTCCGCAGACCTCGGCACGCCGCCGTGGCGCAGCTTCCTTCAGATCACGCTGCCGCTTTCCATGCCCGGTGTGCTGACCGGCACCATGCTGGTGTTCATCCTGCTGATGGGTGAATTCCTGATCCCGGCCATTCTCGGCGGTGGCAAGGTTTTCTTTGTAGGCAACGCCCTGGTGGACCTGTTTCTTCAATCGCGCAACTGGGCCTTCGGATCCGCCGTTGCCGTTGCGCTCGTGGTCATCATGCTCGTGGTTGTCGCGCTCTACGGCCGTCTTGCGCGCCGGTTCTCCGCGAGCCGCGACGATATCGGCCTGATGTGAGGATGCCATGAGAATTTACGCACTCCTTGTCTATAGCTTCCTCTATCTGCCGATCGGCATCATCGCCCTGTTTTCGCTTTCCGCCGGACGGTCGGCCTCCCAGCTGCAGGGGATCTCTCTCAAGTGGTACGACCGTGCCCTGCACAATCCCTTCGTTCTGGAGGCGCTGTGGACGTCGGTGAAGGTTGCCTTCGTCTCGGCGGTGCTGGCTTCCGTCGTCGGAACCATGGCAGCGCTCGCTCTGACCGGCATGAAGGGGCGGCTCAGGAAGGCATTCGACCTGATGATCCACATCGCCGTGATGATCCCCGGCATCGTGATCGGTATTGCCACCCTGATCGCGCTCGTCTCGGTGTTCGACATCGTCAACCCCTGGCTTGAGAGCGTCAGCGGCTACAGGCTCTCCATGGGCTTCGGTTCGCTGATCGCCGCGCACGGGCTCTTCACCATGTCGCTCGTGGTGCTGCTGGTACGCGGGCGAATGGAAGCGCTGGACCGGGCCCTGATCGAAGCGTCCGGCGATCTTGGCGCCAGTCCACTGAGCACCTTCCGGCAGATCACCCTGCCGCTGATCGCGCCCGCGATCCTCGCCGGGTTCCTGCTCAGCTTCACCTTCAGCTTCGACGATTTCATCGTCGCCTTCTTCGTCGCCGGGTCCGAGACGACGTTGCCCATCTACGTCTTTTCCTCGATCAGGCGCGGGGTGACGCCCGAAATCAACGCTATCGGCACCATGGTGATGGCCGTTTCACTCGGTGTCCTGATCGTCGCGCAGCTCATCCTGCGCCGTGGAAACGCAAAACGTACATAACGCCAACTGCTGGCTGCTGTAAGGCTCAACAGGGAGAATATCATGCTCAAGGATCGCGTCGCGTTCGTGACGGGTGCAGGGTCCGGCATCGGCCGCGCCGGAGCAATTGCCATGGCCCGCGAGGGCGCGCATGTGGTTGTCACCGACCTCAGGCAAGAGCTGGCCGACGAGACCGCCACCATGATCGCGAAGGACGGCGGCTCGGCGCAGGCCCGGGCCCTGGACGTGCGCGACGATGCGGCCATTCGCGCCGAAATCGAGCGGATTGCCGAAGACCACGGCCGGATCGACATCGTTCACAGTCATGCCGGCCTGCAGATCGCCGGTAAGCTGGAGGAGGTGACGGCCGACCAGATGGATGCCGCCTGGGCGCTTAACGTCCGCTCCCATTTCGTCGTGTCGCGCGCCGTCCTTCCGCATATGCGCCGGCAGGGCGGCGGCTCGGTGATCATCACGGCGTCCAACTCCGGCTGCCAGTACGACCGGGGCATGATCAGCTATGCGACGACAAAGCATGCGGCCGTCGCCATGGTCCGGCAAATGGCGGCCGACTATGCGCGCGAGAACATCCGCTTCAACGCTCTCTGCCCGGGGTTCGTCGATACACCCTTCAATGCCGGCTTCGAGAAGCAGATGGGCGGGCGCAGGCAACTGGAAAACTACGTCGCCGACACGATCCCCATGGGGCGCTGGGCAAGCGTCGAGGAAATCGCCGACGGCATCCTGTTCCTGGCCTCGGATAGGTCCAGCTTCGTAACCGGTCTGGCGCTGGTGATCGACGGCGGCGAGATTCTTTAAGACGCGGCGGCGAGCTTTCCGGTTTGCGGCCGGAATCCGTCCGTCCGATCCGGAAGAGGCGGAGTCACAGGGACCTTTGACTGACTTGGGTATCAGGCGCGTGCCGTGACGACGTTGGAGACATGCGGGAAACGGACCGCCTTGCCATCGAAGCCGTCACCGAGCCCTGACAGGAAATCTCTGTAGCAGGCCTCCCGCTGTTCCACGGTGAGCCTTGAAAGCTTGTCTCCGGTATGCATGCCGCCCATGGCGCCGGCGGCATAGGCGCGGCCGTCCGGGTGGTGGAGGTCGAGACTGACGGTCTCCAGCTCGATGTTCCGGAACCCGGCCTCCTCGAAGTAGCTCCTGATTTCATCGGGGTCGGAGAGCGCGCAGATGGCCCTGACCGCTGCTCCGGCGTCCGGACCGGCATGTTTTTCAAGGGCCGTGGCCTGAGAGCGGAGCAGGGGATTTTCGGACAACTGCCGGGAAATGCAGAAGGCGACACGGGCACCGTCCGCAAGGACCCGCCGCAACTCGGTCAGCGCACCGACCTTGTCCGGAAAGAACTGCAGGGCCTGCTGGCAAAAGGCGAGGTCGAACGCATCGTCATCGAAGGGCAGATTGCCGGCATCGGCCTCGAACCACTCGGCTTCGATCCCGGCGTCCCTGGCTTTCCTGGCGGCGGTCGCCAGCATGCCGGCGCTCATGTCTACGCCCGCGAGACGGCGAGGGGAGATACCGGTTGCCGCCACTTCCCGCGTCACCGCGCCCGTGCCGCAGGCAAGATCGAGAATGCGGTCTCCGTCTTTCGGCGCCACCCGGCGGATGAGCTCCCGGGCCCAAGGCTGGAAAATCACCGGCACCATGACCGCGTCATAGCGATCAGCGAATGTTTCCTGTTCGGTCGGCGCTTTCCCGGTTGTCATTGCAGCCTCCCTTTGCATGACAGCACTTGCATCTTAGGGGAAAACCCGACCTCCCGCACCGGCTTTGGCGAAGTGGCGCGGCTCGCTGATGCCGGGGCCGGCATCTTCTGAAAACGCCAGCTTTCCACTTGGCGCGGACCGGGTGATCCGCTATGTCAGCGCGAAACCTATATCTTTCCGAAAGCCTCAGGGGCCGGCACATGAACGATATTGCGACCGACAGCGCGGATGCCGACGTCCCGGCTCTCCTGAGGAACGCGCCTTCGAGCGTCGAGTTCAAGAAGCTGCGCAAGCGGCTGCTGCGGCAGGCGCGCGAAGCCATCGGCGATTTTGGCATGCTGCCTGCGGGGGCTTCGCACGAAAACCGTCCGAAATGGCTGGTGTGCCTATCAGGCGGCAAGGACAGCTATACGCTGCTGGCTGTCCTGATCGAACTGAAATGGCGAGGCCTGCTGCCCGTTGATCTCATCGCCTGCAACCTGGACCAGGCTCAGCCGGGCTTTCCGGCGGACATCCTGCCAAAGTTTTTTGAGGACAATGGCATCGAGCACATCATCGTGCGCGAGGACACCTATGCGATCGTCACCGACAAGATCCCCGAGCACCGGACCTATTGTTCGCTGTGCTCGCGCCTGC
>JBNKGB010000085.1:0-20197 GCA_050289605.1 Roseibium sp.
GCGCGTAGACCGCCGGGTCGATGCGGAAGATCAGGAACGGGAAGTGGAAGAAATCGGCGTAGAGCCGGGTGAGTCCGCGGCCGAGCCAGGTGCCGCCGGCGAAGCCGATGAGGATGCCGACGGCCATGCCCGCGCCGACCCCCACCACGGCGCCGACCGCAAGCCGCGTGAGCGAGGGCAGCAGGTGCTTGAAGAGCATGCCGCTCTGCCAAAGCTCGCCGAAGGTCGCCAGCACATCGGTCGGCTTCGGCAGGGTCAGCGGCGAAATCCACCCTGTTTCCGTGCCCCACTGGACGAACGCGATCAGCACCGCGAACACGGCAACGCCGACCCAGCGGCGAGCCTTCGGCGCAAAGCCGCCGCCCCGGAAGCGCACTTCGATGGGACCTTCGGCGGCCTTGGTATTTGCGGCAGTGGTGTCAACCATCGATCAGCTCCTCATCGGCGGCGCGGGCCTCCTCGCGCATCAGCTCCCACAGGAGGTCGTGCTTCTTCTGGCAGACCGGATCGCCCGCCCTGCGGTCCTCGATCGGCGTGTCGATGGTCACGATCTCCCGGATCCGTCCCGGCCGCCGCGAGAGCACCACGATGGTATGTCCGAGCCGGACCGCCTCGGCGAGATTGTGGGTCACATAGACGGCGGTAAACGGCTGGCGGGTCCACAGAGTCACCAGGTCGTCCATCAGCAACTCGCGTGTCTGGGCGTCCAGAGCCGACAGCGGTTCGTCCATCAGCATCACCGCCGGGTTCACTGCGAGCGCGCGGGCGATCGCCACGCGTTGTTTCATGCCACCGGAGAGCTGCTTGGGCAGGGCTTCGGCGAAATCGGAGAGTTTGGTCCGCGCCAGCACACCGTCGATGATCTCCCGTGCCCTGGCGCCACGGATGCCGTGATCCTCCAGCACCAGCGAGATGTTGCCCCTGACCGTACGCCAGGGCAGCAGGGCGAAGTCCTGGAAGACGAAGGTCAGCGGGTTGAGGCATCCTCCCGGTGCGCTGCCGAGCTGAAGCACCCTTCCCTTTCCGGGCCGCTCCAGGCCGCCGATGAACCTTAGAAGTGTCGATTTTCCGCAGCCCGAGGGCCCGACCAGGCAGACGATCTTTCCTGCGGGAATGTCGAGCGAGAGGTCCCGCATGACTTCGGTATCGCCATAGGAATGGCTGATCGAATCCAGTCTGATGTCCATCGGAAGCTCTTGCGTTTCAGGCAGAATGCGGCGGCGCCCACGCAGACGCCACCGTTTCGGTCCGGCTCGATCTTGAGAAAGATCAGCCTTCGTAGGTTTCCACGTAGCTGCTGTCGACCAGCGTATCGAGCGTCACGTCCTTGCTGACGAGGTTTTCGGCCTGGAACCACTGCAGCTGGTCGCGCACGGAGGCGATGTTCAGCTTGGCGCCTTCGTTGAGCCGCATGGTGCCGTTGATGATCGAAGGCGCGGCCTTGTCGAGCGGCTTGTCCTCGTAGACGTATTTATGGATCAGCTCGACCATGGCGTTCACACCGTCCTCGCCGCCGGTCTTTTCGATCATCGCCGCGTTGTAGTCACTGACGCCCTTGCCGTAGCCGGTCAGGAAATCCTTGGTCTGCTGGCGCTCGTCCGCAGCGTTCTTCGCCGAGGTGAAGACTGTCGTCACCTGGTAGCCCGGCAGATAGTCGGCGATGTCGCCGATGATATGCACCGCGCCGGAACCGGCCAGCGGTTTTGCGATGTGAGGCACGATCGACCAGGCGTCGATCTGGCCGGACTTGAGCGCGCCGATGACCGCTCCCACTTTCTGTAGCGGTTTGAAGGTCATTTCCACGCCTTCTGCGGCGGCGACCTTGGAACCCATGTAATGGAAAGAGGAGCCGGCGGTGGTCATGCCGAAGGTCTTGCCGCCGAGCTGTGCCGGGCTGGTAAGGCCTGCCTGGAAGGCGGCGTCGGACGCGAGAATCTTCTGGCCGTCGATGCCTTTTTCCTCGCTGAGCCCGCCGCCGATCACCTTGATCGCGCCCTTGTCGGCGAGGGAAATCAGGCCGCCGGAAATCGCGGTCACTGCGTAGTCGACGTCGCCGGAGGCAATCGCGACCGCCATCGGCTGGGCGGCCTGGAAGAACTTCAGCTCCACATCGAGCCCGGCATCGGCAAAATAGCCGCGCTCGACCGCGACGAAAGTGCCGGAGTGGGAGGTAAATCGCAGCGCTCCGACCACGATCTTCTTGTTCTGGGCAATGGCCGGGGCGGCGAGCGCGGAGGCGGCTGCGCCGCCCATCAGGCCGAGTGTCTGGCGTCTGTTCAGTTTCATGGTTCAATCCTCCCTTTGGATTTTCTTTTGTTCAGGCGCCGAGGTCGGCGCGGATATCTTCTTCCAGCAGGTCAAGCATGGTGCCTTCATCGCGCGCCAGTAGGGCGGCCTGCAGCTTCTCCTGCCGCCGTGCGCGGGCGGCAAAGTCGATCCGCCCCTCGCGCAACAGGGCGAGCCGGAACCGGCGCGACTGGTTGTAGAACTTGCCAGCCACCTCGATCAGCCGGGGCGAGCCGCAGGCCGACAGTAGGGCTTGCGTGACCGTCCGGCAGGCTTCGTCCCATTCGAGCGCCGTGACGTCGTCGGGACTGGCCTGAACCACTGCCTCCGCCCGCTTGAGCCCGTGCAGCGCGGCGATCACCCTGGCTTCCCAGGCTACGTCGCCTCTTGCCAAGGCTCGGGTGAGGCCAAGCTTCTCGGTTTCCAGCCGCATTAAGAGGATGTCCTGAAGATCGGCCTGCGTCGCGGACATGACCCGGAAGCCGCGCTGGCTGGTCGCTTCCACCAATCCTTCGGCGGCGAGCACACGCAAGGTCTCGCGCATGGAATGGTTCGAGCCGCCGTAGGACTGGCGCAGCGCGTCGATCTTGAGTTTCTGGTCCGGATGCAACACGCCGAAGGAAATGTCCCGGCGAATGGCGGAGGCAAGCATGGCCACGACCGTTTCGTCTTCCTCTTTCCGTCCGCCAAAGATCATTCCGTTTCCTGAGCCCCTCAAAAAATGTTGGATATTTTTCTTTTTGTTGGACGGGTCTTGTCAAGGGCCGATCCGAACCACACGGTACCGCCATTCCACTGGAGGGCTGGCCACTGGACATCCGGAACGTGGGGCTGGATATGCCGGTCAAACTGTGGTTCAAGCCGGAAGAACGCACCAAACTTGCCTTTCCCGCAAATCCCGACGGAAATTCATGAGCGCTCTTCTGGGTCTTTTCGGCATCAGCTTTCTGGCGGCCACCTTGCTGCCGGCCCAGTCCGAACTCGGCCTGTCGGGGCTGATTTACCTTGGCAACGAGCCGGTTCTGCTGCTGGTTCTGACCGCCAGTCTCGGCAACACGCTCGGCTCCGCCGTCAACTGGGGCCTGGGGCGCGGCGCGGTCCGGTACGCGGACAGGAAATGGTTTCCGATAAAGGCGGGGAAGCTGGAAAAGGCAACCGGCTGGTATCACCGCTATGGCCGCTGGAGCCTGCTGCTCAGCTGGGCGCCCGTCATTGGCGACCCGCTGACGCTGGCCGCGGGGGTCCTGAAAGAGCCATTCTGGAGTTTCCTTGCCCTGGTCGCACTCGCCAAGACCGGCCGCTACGTCGTGGTGGCCCTGATTACCTTGAGTGCGCTCTGATCCTGTGCACGACCGCGGTGCAAGCTGTCGCCGGCCAAAACCGCCGAAACACGGCCAAGTTCCTGGGCCAGGGCATCAGGGGAGCAGGACGCCTCTCCGCGCAGCCAGGTTCGAAGGCCTGAAAAGACGGCGGCGGCGATCTGGTTGGCGGTGAGAACCGCCATAACGCCCCTCTGTCGCTCCGGGCCGAATCCATCGAGGACGACGCCGGCGAACGCGGCTTCCAGCTTTTCACCCGTGACCCCGAAAAGGATCCGGCGCGCCTGCGCCCTGTGGTCCCAGATATGCTCAAGCACCGCGGCGACCGCCTCGACGGCGGCAGAGCCTTCGCATGTCCGGCACAACCCCCTGAGCACCCAGTCCATGCTCGCGATCAGGATCGAATCCTTGTCCGGATAATGCTGATAGAGAGTCGAACGGCCGACATCGGCCGCTTCTGCGATTTCCGTCATGCGGATTTCGCCGTAGCGTTTGGAAAAGACCAGTCCGACAAAGGCCTCGTGGATGGATGCCCTGGTCTTCTGTGCCTGCCGGTTCAATGACACCTTGTCCCTCCGCCCCGGACATATCCGGACTGTTGTTCAATCACGGACAGTTGGCCCGATATGTCCAGCCCCCGACGCCCATGCCTGTTGTAGCGTCCCCTTGAGTTCACACAAAGGGGACTGAAATGGCAACACTCGACGCACGCATCGGCGCAATTACATTGACGGCAGGACCTCTGGCCGGAGTTCTCCTGAGGCTTCCTGCGACGGACCTCACACCGATGAAACTCCTTGCCCTGGGCATCACCTCTTTCGGCGTCTGGTGCCTTGCCGACGAGATGGGCGCGAAAAAGCCTCTCAATCGGGCAGGGCTGGTCTTCTTTGCCTTTGCCGCGATCGCCAGAATGATCGCCCTTGTAGACAGGACGAACCCCGGTCAGGCCGGATTCCTGCTGCTTTACACCTTCGCCCTGCTGCTGGCCGTTCTGCTCTTGTCGATTGCCTTCCTGCATCGCGGCGGCAACGTCAGGCGGGCGGGAGCCCTGGGTGCGCTGGGCACGCTCGCCCCGCTCCTCGTCCTGGTCGCCGGACACTTCTTCGTCGGTCTCGGCACGGCCGTTGGCGTTTCAGCCCTTTACGGCCTTTCCGCCTCGGTGAAGCCGGAGGACGCGGCCATCCTGCCGGTTATTGACATCCTGCTGCTGATCTGGGGACTGGTGGCGGCCCTGTTCCTTTGGCGTGGCGATATTGCATCCGAAGCCCCGGCGGCGCTCACAGGCGCGGCCCGCATCACCGAACCTTCGGCAAACCCGGCACAGGCCTGAGGTTCATTCGGCGGCGGGCTTGAGGCCAGCCATCAAGTGGTGGAATTTCTCGCCCTGCACGGACACGTGCTTGCGGATGGCCTCCGCTGCCTTGTCGCCGTCACCTTCTTCGATGGCGGCGACGATTGCCTCGTGCTCGGCCATCGACTGTTTCATGCGCCCGCGCACGCGCAATTGGATACGCCGGAACGGCTGCAGCCGCCGTTGCAGGCGCAGGCATTCCTGCTCCAGGAAGCGATTGCCGGACTGGCGGTACAGGATGGCGTGGAACTGCTCGTTTTCCCGATAGTACTCATCCGTTTCTCCGGCTTCGACGACCTGCTTGCAGCGCCTGTTGGCCGCGTGCAGGTCCTCCAGCGCCTTTTCCGAGATACGGGAAGCCGTCAGTCTTGCACAGACAGCCTCGAGTTCGGCCATCACCTCGAACATCTCCAGCAGCTCCACCGGGCCGGGCTGACGCACAAAGACGCCGCGCCGGGGGATCTGCTCGACCAGGCCGGTTTGCGCAAGTCGTTGCAACGCTTCGCGAATTGGCGTCCTGGACACGGCGAAACGGCTCGCCAGCTGCACTTCGTCCAGCCTGTCGCCATCGGAGAATGTGCCGTCGAATATCAGACCTTCAATGTCGTCCGCGATGCAGTCAGAGCGTTTGCGTTCCATGATTCCTGCCTAGCACAAGACAGTTTTGCGCGCAATAATTCTGTTCTTGTATACAAAATGACTTGACAAAAAAACATGAGCTGAGCGTAATTTCCGCTTCCGGTCACGAGCCGGAACTTCCAGGGAGGAATAAAATGAACTTCAAGCTCTCAGCGTCGGTCGCGGCGATCGCCTTTTTCGCCAGCGCGCTGACCGCCAGCGCCACCGAACTCCGCCTGTCCCACCAATGGTCCACCGGCGACGTCCGCCACAAGGTCGCGCAGATGGTCGCCGACGAGGTCGCGGCGGCAAACGTCGATCTCGACATCAAGATCTTCCCGTCCCAGTCGCTCCTGAAGGCCCGCGAACAGTACAAGCCGCTTACGCGCGGCCTGCTGGACATGACGGTGCTGCCGCTCAGCTATGCCGGCGGCCAGCAGCCCGCCTACAACCTCACCCTCATGCCAGGGTTGATCAAGAACCACGACCACGCCGCGCGGATGAACGAAAGCCCGTTCATGAAAGCCGTCGAGGACATCATGGCCAGTGACGACGTGATGGTTCTCGTCCACGGCTATCTGGCAGGCGGGTTCGCCGCCAAGAACAAGTGCATCACCAAGCCGGAAGACATGCCGGGCCTGCAGACGCGCGCCGCCGGCAAGGCCTTTGAACAGATGCTCGCAGGCGCGGGTGCCTCGATTGCATCCATGGCCTCGTCCGAGGTCTACAATGCCATGCAGTCCGGCGTTCTGGACGCGGTCAACACCTCGTCCTCGTCCTTCGTCAGCTACCGCATCTACGAACAGGTTTCCTGCTACACGCCGGCCGGCGAATACGCCCTGTGGTTCATGTACCAGCCTCTGCTGATGAACAAGGCCAAGTTCGACAGCCTGACGGAAGACCAGCAGAAGGCGCTCCTGGCGGCCTCTGCGAAGGCCCAGGCCTTCTATCTTGAGGAAGCCAAGAAAGAGGATTCGGTTTCGGCCGATGTGTTCCGCGAAAACGGCGTCGAGATCGCCACCATGACTGCGGAGAACTTCGAGGCCTGGCGCACGCTCGCCAAGGACACCTCCTACAAGGCATTCGTGGAAGACACCCCGAACGGACAGCAGCTCCTCGACCTGGCTCTCGCCGTCGAGTGATGTTTCAACGCTGCGGGGCTGCCCGGTGCGGCCCCGCGGTTGCATAACAGGTTCAATTTTCAAGGAGTGACCCATGACGGGCCACAGTACGGCATTGTCCGCTCGTGCCGGCAACAACCCTTTCCTGCGCCTCGTTGCCAGTATCTCGACCCTGGCCGGCTGGTGTTCGGCGTTGATGATCGTTCTCGCAGTTGCGATCACCTGCCAGATGATCGTGGTCCGGGTGGTGCTCAACGCCTCCACCGTCTGGCAGACCGAGGCCGTCATCTATCTGATGATCTCCGCGACGCTGGTCGGGCTGCCCTACGTGCAGCGGCTGCGCGGGCATGTGAACGTCGATCTTTTTCCGTTGTGGCTGAAGCCGCGGCCGCGCTTCGTGCTGGCCTGCCTCACGCTGGCCGCCTCGATCCTGATCATCGCCATGATGCTCTACTACGGTTTCGAGTTCTGGCATATTGCCTGGTCCCGGGGCTGGACCTCCGACACCGTCTGGGGCGTCAGGCTCTGGATACCCTATCTCTCGATCCCCGTCGGACTCGGCCTCCTGCTTCTGCAACTGGTCGCCGATCTGATCGCGGTCGTGACCGGCATCGACAAGCCTTTCGGTCTGGAGGACGTATAATGGATCCGCTTCTTCTTGGCCTGTTCGTGGCGATTGCCACCATCCTGGTCCTTTTTTCCGGCGTCTCCGTCGCCCTCGGCCTCCTGATCGTATCGGCGGGTTTCCTGCTTTCCTTCGACGGCTTCCGGTCGCTGGAACTGATGCCGGAGATCCTCTTCGGAAAACTCGACAATTTTGCCCTTCTGTCGATCCCCATGTTCATCATCATGGGCGCCTCGATCGCCTCGACGCGTGCGGGGGCCGATCTCTACGAAGCGCTCGAACGCTGGCTGACCCGGGTACCCGGCGGGCTGGTCGTATCCAACCTGGGCGCCTGTGCGCTCTTTGCCGCCATGTCCGGTTCCTCGCCGGCAACCTGCGCCGCCATTGGCAAGATGGGCATTCCCGAGATGCGCAAGCGCGGCTACCCGGACGGCGTCGCCGCCGGATCGATCGCGGCTGGAGGAACGCTCGGCATTCTCATTCCCCCGTCCGTCACCATGATCGTCTACGGAATTGCCACGGAAACCTCGATCGGCCGCCTGTTCCTGGCCGGCGTCGTTCCGGGCCTCATGCTCGTCGGCCTGTTCATGGCCTGGTCGCTTTATTCGACCTGGCGCAGCGGCAACGTCCGGGTGCTGAACGCGGGAAGCTATTCCTGGGCGCAAAAATTCGAGATCCTGCCCCGCGTCCTGCCGTTCCTGCTGATCATAGCCGGTGTCCTGGTGGCCATGTACGGCGGCATTGCAACGCCGTCGGAGACGGCCGCGGTCGGTGCGCTGTTCTGCCTGGTCATCGCGGTCATCATCTACAAGCTCTGGAACCCGCGAGATCTGTGGGTGGTCCTGCGCGACAGCACAAGGGAAAGCGTGATGATCCTCTTCATCATCGCGGCCGCCGGCGTCTTTTCCTACATGCTGTCCTCGCTCTTCATCACCCAGGCCATCGCGGAATGGATCGGCACGCTGGAGGTCAATCGCTGGGTGCTGATGCTGGCGATAAACCTGTTCCTCCTGATCGCAGGCTTCTTCCTGCCACCGGTCGCCGTCATCCTGATGGCAGCCCCTATCCTGTTGCCGATCATCACCGCCGCCGGCTTCGATCCGATCTGGTTCGCAGTCGTGCTGACCATCAACATGGAAATCGGCCTGATCTCGCCGCCGGTCGGCCTCAATCTCTACGTGATCAACGGCATCGCGCCGGATATCTCGCTGAAGACCATCCTGACCGGCTCCCTGCCCTACGTCGCCTGCATGGTCCTCGCGATCGCCCTGCTGTGCCTCTTCCCGGATCTCGCCACCTGGCTGCCGACGGCCATCATGGGGGAAAGCCTATGACCTTTCTGGCCGATATGCTCTCCACGGTGTTCGAAAGGAGACATCGCTTCAGATCATCGGCCAGGATGGACAACCGGCCGATCGAGGCCCTTGTTGCCGATCTGATCGGCGCGACCGGAGAGGTTTCGGGTGCGGCGCTCGCCGGGCAGATCCTCGCCCGTTACGCGGCACTGGACGACGACGGCAAGCGCGCCTTCTTCCACCATCTGTCCGACGACCTCAGCATTTCCGTGACCTCGGTCCGGGGGGCGCTGAACGCCTTCGAGGAAGGGCAGTCGAAGGCGAGCTACGAAGCCTTCATGGCAGCGGCCGAGCCGCCGCGCCAGGAATTGATCCGCCGGCTCAACCAAGTCCCCGACGCGACACGGTCCCTTGTCGCCATGCGCCGGGACCTTCTGAGGCTCGGCAGACAGGACGACGCGTTGCAGGCCCTTGACGTCGACTTCCGTCACCTCTTCGCAAGCTGGTTCAATCGCGGTTTCCTGGTGCTCAGGCCGATCAACTGGGAGAGCCCGGCCCAGCTCCTGGAAAAGATCATCAGCTACGAGGCTGTCCACGCCATCGACAGCTGGGACGATCTTCGGCGCCGCCTGGAACCGGCCGACCGCCGCTGCTTCGCCTTCATGCATCCGGCCATGCCGGACGAACCGCTGATCTTTGTGGAAGTGGCCCTGACGAAAGGCATTCCGGGCTCGATCCAGATGCTGCTGGCCGAAGACCGGAACGTGATCGAAGCGGAAAGCGCCGATACGGCGGTCTTCTATTCGATCTCCAACTGCCAGACGGGCCTTGCCGGGATCTCCTTCGGCAACTCTCTCATCAAGCAGGTGGCGGCGGATCTTTCCATGGAGCTGCCCTCCCTGAAGACCTTCGTCACCCTGTCGCCGATCCCCGGCCTCGTCCGCAAACTTGAAGCCGATGGCCGCGACTACAATCCGCAGGACGATGCCCTGATGCGCGGACTTGCGGCGAACTATCTGCTCACCGCCAAACGCGGGGACGGCCTGCCGCTCGACCCGGTTGCCCGCTTCCACCTCGGCAACGGCGCCCTGGTGCATCAGGTCCACGCCCGTGCCGACCTTTCGGAAAAAGGCCAGCAGCAGTCCGCCGGCGTCATGGTCAACTATCTCTACGATCTGGACAAAGTCACTCAGAACCACGAGCGCTTCGCCTCCACCCATGAAATTACCGCCTCTCCGGAAATCCGCTCGCTGAGCAGCTCCGCAGAGGACGCACTTGCCTAGGAAATCAGTAAATGCCCAATCCGCTCTTTGACCGGTTCTTCGGAAAACACGCTGGCAAGGACACGCCGTTCCTTCATCTGCCGGACGGCTCCATTTTGACCCATGCCGCGTTTCTGGAAATGGCAGCCCGGATCGCGCATGTGCTGACCGAAGGCGGACTGCGACCAGGAGACCGATTGGCCGCTCAGGTGCACAAATCCCCCATGGCGCTGGCGCTCTATGCCGCCTGCGTGCAGGCAGGCGTCGTCTTCCTTCCGCTCAACACGGCCTATACGGTCGACGAACTCAGTTATTTCATCGAGAACAGCGGTGCGAAGACCGTGGTCTGCGACGGCGCGAGCGAAGCCCTGCTGGCTCCGGTCGCCGCGCAAGTGGGTGCGCGGCTGGAGACGCTGAACGCGGACGGGTCGGGCAGCTTGAGCGACCGCGCCAAGAAGATGCCCTCCACCTATCAGACCGTGGACCGCGCCGAGGACGACCTTGCCGCCTTCCTCTACACCTCCGGCACCACCGGACGATCCAAGGGCGCCATGCTGACCCAGGGCAATCTCATGTCGAATGCCCGGACTCTTGCCGAACACTGGCGTTTCACCTCTTCCGACGTCCTCCTGCATGCCCTGCCGATCTTTCACACGCACGGGCTTTTCGTTGCCACCAACGTCACGCTGGAAGCCGGATCGTCGATGATCTTCCTGCCGAAATTCGATCTTGAAACGATCCTTGCCTGCATGCCGAAGGCCACCACGATGATGGGCGTTCCGACCTTCTACACAAGGTTGCTTCAGGACGAGCGGTTCACCCGGGATCTTGCCAGCCACATGCGCCTTTTCATCTCGGGAAGCGCACCGCTTCTGGCCGATACCCACCAGGAATTCGAGGAGCGCACCGGCCACCGGATCCTGGAGCGCTACGGTATGACGGAGACCAACATGAACACGTCCAATCCCTACGACGGGGAGCGGCGCGCGGGCACCGTCGGCTTCCCGTTGCCGGGGGTGGAGCTGAAGATCACCGATCCGGACACCGGTGAAACGCTGCCGGACGGCGCCGTCGGTCAGATCGAGGTACGCGGCCCCAACGTCTTCAAGGGTTATTGGCAGATGCCGGACAAGACCGCTGCGGAACTGCGCGCGGACGGTTTCTTCATCACCGGCGACCTCGGCACGATCGACGAGGACGGTTACGTCCACATTGTCGGGCGGAACAAGGACCTGATCATCTCCGGCGGCTACAACATCTATCCGAAGGAAATCGAACTGGTTCTGGACGCCCAGCCGGGTGTCCTGGAAAGCGCCGTCATCGGCGTGCCCCATGCGGATTTCGGCGAGACGGTTCTCGGTGTCCTCGTCCCCGAACAGAACCAGGTCCCGGACCTCGACGCCATCCAGCAGGCGGCCGGCGCCTCGCTGGCGCGCTTCAAGCACCCGCGCAAGCTGGTGATTGTGGACAGCCTGCCCCGAAACACCATGGGCAAGGTGCAGAAGAACATCCTGCGCGATCAATACAAGGACGTGTTCGCGGGCGCCTGAGCTCGTGAGGCCCGCCGGACGTCCGGCGGGCCTCACGTCAAGACAGGCGAATTGAAATTCCCGTTTCCGGCGTCAAAACCAATGTCATCAACGGGCGTGCTTCGCCTGCGGCATGATCTCTCGCAAGACCTCTATCGCTTCCGACATCATTTGCCTGATGATCCCTGATGCGGGCATAACTGCATCGATATTTCCCGCGCTCTGCCCTGCGGTCAGACAGGCCTGTTCTATGTCACCGTCGAAATCGCGGGTCGGCAGGATGGCGCTATAACGCGGCAGCGGGATCGTTTCGCCGTTGAGCACGGTGGTACCGATGGTAACTCCCTCCGCCTCGGTGACCGCGTCTGCTTCACGTCCGAGCGCGTCGCGAAAACCCTCATTGATGATGACGCGCATGGCCTGGTCCGGCCATTCCGGACCGTAAATTTTCGTGATGGCCGTCCCGCCGACATCTGCCGCAACCGCCTTTGCCTTGTAGGCTTCATGCGCCGCGGATTCTTCTGCCGTAAGAAAGCGGCTGCCGCACCAGACAGCATCGGCTCCCAATGCCAGTGCCGCCGCCATCGTCTTTCCGTCGACGACACCGCCCGCTGCAAGCATGGACAGATCCGGGTAAAGCCGGCGGAGACGCGGAAACAGCGTCATGGTGGAGGCCTCGGACCGGTTATGACCACCCGCCTCTGCCCCCTGAACGATCAATCCGTCAACTCCAAGCGCAACAGCTTTTGCTGCTTCGGCGACGCCCCCGACCTGGATCCAGACGTTGACGCGTGCCTCTTTCAGCCGCTTGACCTGTTGCTGTGACGGCAGGCTCCAGAAGAAGATTGCAAGCGCAACGCCCTCCTCGATCAGCACATCGATGTGGCCGTCGACGACAAAATCTCCGATGAGATCGACACCAAAGGGCCTTGCTGTCAGTGCCCTTGTCTCACGGATCATGTCCCGCAATACCTCCGGTGGATTGATGTCACTGCCGATTGTGCCGAGGCCGCCGGCATTGCAGACAGCAGCTGCCAGTTCCGGTCGGGCCACCATGGCCATTCCGGCGTTGACGATGGGAGCCTTGAGACCGAACTCCCGCGTTATTCGCGTTGAAAACATCTGATTTCCTTTATCCAGCAGAAGCGGACGGGCCAGGGGCGGCCCGCCCCACAGCGTTTCAGGCTGCTGCGGCCTGAGGAATGGCTCCAATGGCTGTGAGTAGCTGCATTTCGCTGATATGCAGCCAGGTTTCGGCGATCAGCCCGCTTTCCATGCGGTAGAGCACCATGCCGTCGAACGTGATCCGCCTTCCATCCGCCTTCACGCCGGCAAAGTCGCCGCTGAAGGTCGCGGTTATTTCCCAGCGCGCGGCGACGTGAGTGTCGTCCGCCACCAAGGCATGAACCGTCCAGTCCATGTCCGAAAAGGACTGCCGGAAGACACGGAAGAAGGTCTTGTAGCTCTCATGATCGTCGATCATGAAACCCGGAAATCCGTGGCAGGTAACGTTCTCGGCCACAGTGGCATCGATGACGGCAACGTCCTCGATATTTCTGGAATGGGTTCCCGTCAGAAACCGCTCCACGGTGCGGCGGTTGATATCGGTCTGTGTGTGCATATGCATTTGTTGATCCTGTCCTTTTCTGGGGTGCGGGCGACGTCCCGGACCTTCGGCAGCGGGCACGCCCCGGGTATTCCCGGCAAGGGTCTTGCCGAGCTCTGAAGCCGTCTTGCGACGGCAAATTCTTCGGGTCCAAGTGGTTGCAGGCTGGAGAGCGTCAGTCCGTTATTTGGAGCATGCCGAATTCAAGCCCGCTCCGCGTGAGCCCGATATCCCGCAGGAGGTAGTCGGACATCCGCACCAGAGCGAACTGGTCACGCCGGCGCTCCGAACTCCGCCGGAAACTGCTGGCCGGTGCCTTCAAAAGCCGAAAGGCAACTGCCGCGACGGTTTCGACTGCTCCTGAGACCAACGGGGACCGGTCTATCCCGCCGTCAGGCAATTGTTCCTGGATGGTCACGTTCGTTCCCTTCGAAAATACGCCCTGCCCCTCAGGCGAAGGCAGCTTCGATCCGCTTTGTCGCGTAGGGATCGAGATCCGAGGTAGCGCCGCGGCAATAAGCGTTGGCAACATGTCGAGTGAGCGTCTCGACTCCCCCACGCGCCAGAGGAAGGTGTCCGGAAAGAACGACTTCCGGATCCAGCCTTTCGACACTTTTCAATGTGCGTCGCAGCGTTTGCTGATCGATAGCGGTCAGCCAGGGCGCATCAATCGAAGACCAGCCGACCAGCCCGTCCCGCAACGTTTCCCCGGAAACCTCGCAAATTTCGGCTACCGGATCCGGCAACAATGCGCCGAAAGCATCGGCGGCGAAGAAAACCCGGTCTTTTGGATCGAAGAAGCCGATTGTCTCCGGCGCATCGTAATAAGGCGGTCGCACCGGTACGAATGTGCGGTCCGAGAGCTCAAGACAGTCTCCCGGATTCAGAAGATGCACGCGCGAAACATCCAGCCCGGCAAGGTTCATCTTGCCCATGCCCAGGAAGTTGGTGACCACCTTCGCATTGGGGGCAATTTCGAGAACCCGGGCAAGGTTGCCGACATGGTCCGGATCCATGTGACTTACCCAGATCCAACGCAAATCCTCAGGATCGATCTCGTTTGTCAGCGCCAATTGGAATTGATCGCCAAGCATGCCGAGACCGGTATCGACGAGCACCGGTTCTCTCCCCTTGAACAGGAAGCTGTTGACGGGCAAGCCCCCCATGCCGGGCACCGGCAACCAGGAGGGAAGCACACTCCATAGATCGCTTACGCGCTGCGCATTCAGCATGGAGGGGAGTTCGAATTCAGGCATGGCCAAGTCCTTCGCGTTTTCAGTGATCATATCTGCTCAATGAAACTGTAGTTAGGGAGGCCGATTTCGCTTGTCAACAGTTAAGTGAACACTTATGTTCACCCAATGGAGAAAAAACGTCCCTACAAGATGTCCGAACGCGCGAAATCGCAGGCGGAAACGCGCCAGAAAATCATCGAAGCGACAATGCATCTGCATGAGGAAATCGGACCGAAGAACACCTCGATCAGTGCCATTGCCGAGCGGGCCGGCGTGCAACGACTGACCGTCTACCGCCATTTTCCGGATGAAACGGCCGTCTTCCAGGCCTGTACATCCCACTGGCTTTCTCTCAATCCGCCCCCCAACCCCGCCGTTTGGGCGCAGGTAGCGGAACCGGTTGAAAAATTCCGCAAGGCGGTCGCAGCGTTCTACGACTATTATTCCCGCACCCGGAAGATGTGGACGGTGTCCTTCCGGGATGTCGCAGAAGTTCCTGCCCTTCAGCAGCCAATGGCGGACGTCGCCGCCTTCATGGCGGGCGTCTCCGACGATCTCACCGGAGCCTTCGGGGATTCTCCGGACAAAGACCAACTGGCGCCGACGATCCGCCATGTTCTGCACTTTCAGACCTGGTCGAATTTGGAGGAACAGGGCCTTTCCAACGAGGACAAGCTGGATCTGGTGACATCCTGGCTTGCCTGCTGACGTCCGCGGAAACGCCCTCCGGCTTTGCCCTTCAAAACACTTTCCTCAGACGGAAACTTTTTATTGACTTGGCTTACTCGGGAAGATAGGTTCCATCAACGGAAACTGTTTTAGACCGAAGTACCGTCACATGCTTGAGCTCCATTTCCACCCGCTCGCTTCCTTCTGTCACAAGGTGCTCATCCCGCTTTATGAAGCAGGGACACCGTTTGAGGCCCATCTTGTCGATCTCATGGACACGGACGAACGGGCACGCTTTTACGATCTCTGGCCGGTCGGCAAGATGCCTGTCCTGCGGGACCGGAGCCGGGACAGGATCGTTCCGGAAACCTCCATCATCATCGAGTATCTCGACCGTCACTATCCTGGCGTTTCGCCGATGCTGCCCGAGGACCCGGACCTCTGCCTTGACGTGCGGCTCTGGGACAGGTTCTTCGATCTTTACGTCCACGAACCGATGCAGAAAATCGTGCTGGACAAGTTGCGCCCCGAAGACGCCCGTGACCCGGCGGGCGTCGACGACGCAAGACGTCGGCTGGCCACGGCCTACGGCATGATCGACGGGCAAGCGGCTGGCAAGATCTGGATAACCGGCGATAGTTTCACGCTGGCCGACGCCGCCGCCGCGCCGTCTCTCTTCTTCGCGGGTATTCTGGAGCCGTTTTCAAAAAGCCACGGCAATCTGGCGGCCTATTTCGAGCGCCTGCTGGAACGCCCATCCTTCCGCCGTGTGCTGAGCGAGGCCCGGCCCTATTTTGAAATGTTTCCCTATCGCGACAGAATGCCTGCGCGATTTCTGGAGGTAAGTGATGCCTGAACTGAGCGCCGGTCCGGAGACGGCACGTCTCGATGCTCTTTTCTTTGCGCTGTCGGACGCGCGCCGCAGAGACATGATCGAGCGCCTGTCGGAAGGCGCCATGTCGGTCAAGGAGATCGCGGCCCCGCTTGATCTTGCCATGCCTTCGGCGGTCAAGCATCTCGCGGTTCTGGAGGAAGCGAAGATAGTCCGATCCGAAAAGGCCGGTCGCGTCAGGACCTTCCACCTGTCCCAATCGGCGTTCCGGGATATCGAACAATGGGTCGCGGACCGCAAGCGGGCTCTCAACCGGCAGTTCGACCGCCTTGATATTTTTCTTGCAAGCACAGCCCTGGACGAAACGGAGGAGCCGGATGAGGCGTGTTGACCATACCAGTTTCGTGATCCAGCGGACCCTGAAGGCAGATCCCCGCCGCAGTTTCCGCGCCTTCAGCCGGGAAGACGCCAAGCGGCAATGGTTTTCCTGTGACGACCGGATGGAGATGGTCGAATATTCGCTCGACTGCCGTCCGTGCGGATCGGAGATCAGCCGGGTCCGCATTCCGGGCGGCCAGGACCACCTCTACCTCGCCCATTATTTCGACGTCGTTCCGGACCACCGGATCATCTTCGGCTACGGCATGCATGTCGGCGACATCCGCCTGTCCGCCTCGCTTGTGACCATCGTCTTTGAGCCCAAGGGGGCGAACACGCTGATGACCTACACCGAACAGGTTGCCATGCTCGACGGGCATCAGGAGATCGAGGAACGGATCCGCGGTACGGAACTCGGCCTCGACAGCCTGGAGAGAAAGCTGCCGGATCTCTGAGGTCTCAAAAGGTCTCCGGTTTCCACGAGGACCGGCAGGCCGCTGCTGCATGTTGCGGCCTGCCGGGGACGGTCCGGCCAAGTGCTTCTTGGAAGCGTTCAGCTTTAGGATGCTCAATCGATTCCGATTGAACTTCCGCTGATCTAGGCGGACTGGGAGGCCAGGGCCGGAGCCGAGCAAAGGCTCTCGAGCAGGATGGCGACGGCTTCCGCCCCCGGATCGTTGTGGCCCGACAGGCTCGCTTCCGAAACATAGGAAGCCCTGCCCGCGCGGGCCCTGGTGATGCGAGCGGTTGCATTCGCCCCCTGCCGGGCTTCGGCGGCGGCGGCCTCGATGCCGTGTTCCAGGGCATTCAAAGCCGGAAGCAGGGCGTCGATCATGGTCCGGTCGCCCGGTTTGGCACCGCCCACCTGCATGATCCGGTCAAGACCCGCTTTCAGCGCGCCGATCGCGTCCCGGCCACTGGACGAGGCATCCCCGGCGGCGGCAAAGAAGATCGCCAGCAGCACCCCGGAGGAGCCGCCCATGGTCTGGCTGAGTTCCAGCCCGATGGCCCGGTAGAGCTGGGTCAGGTCCGCCAGCGGCAGCCGGTCGAGCGCCTTGATGAGGGCGCGCGCGGCCGTTGCCAGAGTGCTGCCGGTGTCACCGTCTCCGGATTTCAGATCGAGAGCGTTCAACTCGTCTTCGGCATCGATCAGGATGTTGCAGCAGCGCTCGATGAACGCCGCCGTTTCCGGGTTCTTCGACGGAAGCGGCTGGATCGGCGTCAGTCCGTCGGGAAGCGGCAGAACGGCGACCGGTCCGAGGGACAGGCAGCCGGGCCACGCATGGGGGGCGACCGGCGCCTGCAGCAGCGCCTCCTCCATCTTGCCGACAGGCAGCAGCGACACGGAGAAGCCATGCATGTCGAGGGAGGTCATCATCGCGGCGGGACCGATCATCCAGCGGATCTGGCTGCCGATGCGCGATACGGTCAGTTCTTCCAGCAGGACGCCCATTTCCAGCGGCGTGGTGCTGCCGAGATTGTTGAGAAGCGCCACATGCGGACCGGGCGACAGGTTCGGCGCAAGCCTGTCAACCACCATGGCCATCGCCGCCCTGGCGTTGGAATAGTCGACCTGCTCGATCCCGGCTTCGCCATGTATGCCGAGGCCGAGCTCCGCCTTGCCCGGCTCGATCCGATCCTCTTTCGGCGAGCCCGGTATGGTGCAGGTATCGAGCGACATCCCGATGGAGATCGCGCCCTTGATAACCCGTTTCGCAGCTTCCGTGATCGTATCGAGGTCCGCGCCCTGATCCGCCAGAGCCCCGGCGATCTTATGCACGAAGAGCGTGCCTGCCACACCGCGCGCCTGCGGAAGATCCGGCAGGGCAACGTCGTCATCGACGATCACCATGTTGACCTTCAGGCCGAAGGCCCGCGCCCGTTCCGCCGCGAGGCCGAAATTCAGCCGATCACCGGTATAGTTCTTGACGATCAGCAGGCAGCCGGCCTTGCCGGTCACCGCCAGAATACCGGCCAGCACCGCATCGACGGAGGGCGAGGCAAAGACCTCGCCGCAAACGGCCGCCGTCAGCATGCCCTGGCCGACGAAGCCGGCATGACTCGGCTCGTGACCGGAGCCGCCGCCTGAAACCAGCGCCACCTTGGACCTGTCCCAGTCGGTCCTGACGACCACCTTGATATGCGGGTAGCCGTCGAGCCGCGCCAGGCGCCCGCCCGCGGTTCGCAAGGCACCGTCGATCGCCTCGGTGACGAGGGTTTCCCTGGTGTTGATGAATTGCTTCATGTCCCGTCTCCTCAGGCGATACGCGCGCCGCTGGCGTCAAAGAAAAGCGGATTACGCGGCGCTATGGCAAGGGTATCGCCAGGCTCGTAATCCCTGTCGTTGTCAGAAAGGGTGATGATGCTGTGGCCCTCGAGGTTCAGATGCAGCCGAATCTGGTCGCCCAGATGTTCGACCCGCTTCACCGTCGAGGCCTGCCCCTCCCCTTGCGATATATGCTCGGGCCTGAGGCCGATCGATTTTGCGCCCACTGGTGCCCCGGCGAACATATCCGCCGGCAGCACGTTGATCCGCGGTTGGCCCAGCCGGCCGGCCACGTAGAGATTGACCGGGTTTTCATAGATCTCGCGAGGGGTGCCGAACTGCACCAGACGGCCATGGTCCAGAACGCCGACATGGGTCGCCATGGTCATTGCCTCGATCTGGTCATGGGTGACGTAGAGCAGCGTCGCGCCGAGGTTCTCCTGGATGCGCTTCAGTTCGATCCTGAGGTCCGAGCGGAGTTTCGCATCGAGCGAGGAGAGCGGTTCGTCCATCAGGTAGATCGACGGGTCGCGCACCAGCGCCCGTCCGATGGAAACGCGCTGCATCTCGCCCCCGGAAAGGTTCGTCGCCTTGTTGCCCAGCTTGTGGGAAATCCTGAGGATCTCCGCGACCTCCTCCACCTTGCGTTCGATCTCGTCCGCCGGGGTCCGCAGGAGCGGCGAGCGCAGGGGAAAGGCCAGATTGTCCTTAACGCTCATGTGCGGATAGAGCGAATATTGCTGGAACACCATCGCCACATTGCGCTGGGCGGGCGTGTCGCCGATCACCGACCGGCCACCGATGAGGACGTCCCCCTGATCGGGCTTTTCAAGACCGGCGATCAGCCGCAGAATGGTTGTCTTGCCCGCGCCTGTCGGGCCGAGCAGGGTGACGAAGGCACCGTTCGGAATGTTCATGCTCACCTGATCGACGGCGATCGTATCGCCGAAGGTCTTGGTGAGACCGGTTAGCTTGACCTCAGCCATGAGCCAGCACTCCCTCGTTCAGGTCCGAACGTAAAGCGCGCCCGGACTGATTGTCGAACAGGGTGACGGTGGCGCCGTTGAACTCCAGTCCGACGAATTCACCCGTTCGGACCTTCTGATCCGACGGGATCCGGGCCTTCAGTTCGCCGCTCGCGGTTTTCAGCGTGACGATTTGCGTCGTGCCGAGATATTCGGCGGCGATCACCTCGCCGCGGTAGGTCCCGCTGTCGCTCAAGGAGATGTGTTCCGGCCGGATACCGTAGACGAGATCGCCCTCGAAAGGTTCCTGGACGACCGGCACCGCCAGATCCTCGTGATGCATCTTCACGCTGGAAGACCCGGCATGGACCTTGCCGTGGAACCTTAAGAAATTCATCGAGGGCGAGCCGATGAAGTCGGCGACGAACATGGTCGCCGGCTTGTCGTAGATATCCTGCGGCGTGCCGAACTGCTCGATGACGCCGTGGTTCATGACGACGATCTTGTCGCCCATCTGCATGGCTTCGAGCTGGTCATGCGTCACATAGACCGTGGTCGCCCCCATGCGATCATGAAGCGCGCGCAGTTCCTCGGCCATGTGCTCGCGGAATTCCGCATCGAGCGCGCCGAGAGGCTCGTCCATCATGAAGGCTTTGGGATCGCGGACGATGGCCCGACCCAGCGCGACACGCTGGCGGTCACCGCCTGAGAGCCCGCTCACCGGCCGGTCGAGTATGTCCCGGATGCCGAGGATACGGGAGACCTCGTCGACCCGCTCGGCCACCTGGGCCTTGGACATGCCCTGGCTTACGAGAGGATAGGAGATGTTCTTGCGCACGT